>JVKM01000056.1:0-159384 GCA_001072465.1 Xylanimonas cellulosilytica
GTGTGGGTGTTGTTTGTGAACTCGATAGTGTGTTTGTTTGTTTTTTATGCCTGTTTTTTGTTTTTGAGTGTTTTTGGTTGGGATTGCTGGCTGGCCTTGTTTGGTTGGTTGGTTTTTCTGGGCTTTAACGTTTTTGTTTTTGTTCGGAGAGTTTGATCCTGGCTCAGGACGAACGCTGGCGGCGTGCTTAACACATGCAAGTCGAACGCTGAAGCCCAGCTTGCTGGGTGGATGAGTGGCGAACGGGTGAGTAACACGTGAGTAACCTGCCCCCTTCTTTGGGATAACGCCCGGAAACGGGTGCTAATACTGGATATTCACTGGCCTTCGCATGGGGGTTGGTGGAAAGGTTTTTTCTGGTGGGGGATGGGCTCGCGGCCTATCAGCTTGTTGGTGGGGTGATGGCCTACCAAGGCTTTGACGGGTAGCCGGCCTGAGAGGGTGACCGGTCACATTGGGACTGAGATACGGCCCAGACTCCTACGGGAGGCAGCAGTGGGGAATATTGCACAATGGGCGAAAGCCTGATGCAGCGACGCCGCGTGAGGGATGACGGCCTTCGGGTTGTAAACCTCTTTCGCTCATGGTCAAGCCGCAACAGTGGTTGTGGTGAGGGTAGTGGGTAAAGAAGCGCCGGCTAACTACGTGCCAGCAGCCGCGGTAATACGTAGGGCGCGAGCGTTGTCCGGAATTATTGGGCGTAAAGGGCTTGTAGGCGGTTGGTCGCGTCTGCCGTGAAATCCTCTGGCTTAACTGGGGGCGTGCGGTGGGTACGGGCTGACTTGAGTGCGGTAGGGGAGACTGGAACTCCTGGTGTAGCGGTGGAATGCGCAGATATCAGGAAGAACACCGGTGGCGAAGGCGGGTCTCTGGGCCGTTACTGACGCTGAGGAGCGAAAGCGTGGGGAGCGAACAGGATTAGATACCCTGGTAGTCCACGCTGTAAACGTTGGGCACTAGGTGTGGGGGCCACCCGTGGTTTCTGCGCCGTAGCTAACGCTTTAAGTGCCCCGCCTGGGGAGTACGGCCGCAAGGCTAAAACTCAAAGGAATTGACGGGGGCCCGCACAAGCGGCGGAGCATGCGGATTAATTCGATGCAACGCGAAGAACCTTACCAAGGCTTGACATGCACGGCGACACTGCAGAGATGTGGTGGCATTTAGTTGGTCGTGTGCAGGTGGTGCATGGTTGTCGTCAGCTCGTGTCGTGAGATGTTGGGTTAAGTCCCGCAACGAGCGCAACCCTTGCCCTATGTTGCCAGCACGTGATGGTGGGGACTCGTGGGGGACTGCCGGGGTTAACTCGGAGGAAGGTGGGGATGACGTCAAATCATCATGCCCCTTATGTCTTGGGCTTCACGCATGCTACAATGGTTGGTACAGAGGGTTGCGATACTGTGAGGTGGAGCGAATCCCTTAAAGCCAGTCTCAGTTCGGATTGGGGTCTGCAACTCGACCCCATGAAGGTGGAGTCGCTAGTAATCGCAGATCAGCAACGCTGCGGTGAATACGTTCTCGGGCCTTGTACACACCGCCCGTCACGTCACGAAAGTTGGTAACACCCGAAGCCCATGGCCTAACCGTTTTGCGGGGGGAGTGGTCGAAGGTGGGATTGGCGATTGGGACGAAGTCGTAACAAGGTAGCCGTACCGGAAGGTGCGGCTGGATCACCTCCTTTCTAGGGAGCCCAGTTTGTGGGGAACAGTTCGGCATGGCCTGTTGGGTTGTGCCTGGTTGTTTTCTTGTGCCTGCGCATGTACGCCACCTGATGTGGGTGGTGGGTGTGGGTGCGTGTTTTGGGTTGGGCATAAAAAGTTATACGAGCGAGCACACTGTCGGGTTCACGTTCAACACCGTGTGAGCGTCCGCCACGTTGTGTGGTGGTTGCCTGCGCAGCCAGCTGGCGGCTTTGTGTTGTTGGTGTGGGTGTGTGTGGTGGGTTGTTTGTGATTTGTATAGTGGTTGCGAGCATATTTGTTCTGTACTGTTTTTTGTGTTTTGTTTAGTTTTATTGGGCATTCGGTGGATGCCTTGGCATCAAGAGCTGATGAAGGACGTTGCGGCCTGCGATATGCCTCGGGGAGCTGGCGAGCGAGCGTTATTATCCGAGGGTGTCCGAATGGGGGAACCTAACCTGGGTTGTGCTGGGTTACCATCATCTGAACGTGTATAGGGTGGTGGGGGGAACGCGGGGAAGTGAAACATCTCAGTACCCGCAGGAAAAGATATTCCGTGAGTAGTGGCGAGCGAAAGCGGAGGAGGCTAAACCAGATGCGTGTGAGAGGCGGCGGCCGTTGCGTGTTTGGTGTTGTGGGGCCATGCTGGATCCTTCTGCCGGGGGATCGCATCACTTGTTGTTGGGAGTTGAACAGTCTGGGAAGTCTGACCGTAGAGCGTGATAGTCGTGTAAACGGACCGGTGGCGTGTGGTGTGGGTGTGGTACCCGAGTAGCGCGGGACTCGTGAAATCTCGTGTGAATCTGCCAAGACCACTTGGTAAGCCTAAATACTACTTGATGACCGATAGTGCATAGTACCGTGAGGGAATGGTGAAAAGTACCCCGGGAGGGGAGTGAAATAGTACCTGAAACCGTGTGCCTGTAAGCCGTCAGAGCCTTGAGGGGTGATGGCGTGCCTTTTGAAGAATGAGCCTGCGAGTTAGTGATACGTGGCGTGCTTAACCCGTGTGGGGTATGCGTAGCGAAAGCGAGTCTGAAATATGGCGCCTGTCGCGTGTTCTAGACCCGAAGCGGGGTGATCTACCCATGGTCAGGTTGAAGCAGAGGTAAGACTGTGTGGAGGACCGAACCCACCAGGGTTGAAAACCTGGGGGATGAACTGTGGGTAGGGGTGAAAGGCCAATCAAACTCCGTGATAGCTGGTTCTCCCCGAAATGCATTTAGGTGCAGCGTCGCGTGGTCCCTGGTGGAGGTAGAGCTACTGGATGGCCGATGGGCCCTATGGGTTACTGACGTCAGCCAAACTCCGAATGCCATTAGGTGTAGCGCGGCAGTGAGACTGCGGGGGATAAGCTTCGTAGTCGAGAGGGAAACAGCCCAGATCATCAGCTAAGGCCCCTAAGCGTACGCTAAGTGGGAAAGGATGTGGAGTCGCGGTGACAACCAGGAGGTTGGCTTAGAAGCAGCCATCCTTGAAAGAGTGCGTAATAGCTCACTGGTCAAGTGGTTCTGCGCCGACAATGTAGCGGGGCTCAAGCGTACCGCCGAAGCTGTGGCAACAACACGCATAGCTGGCGCCAGGAACTGGATGTCGGTGTGTTGTTGGGTAGGGGAGCGTCCTGCACGAGGTGAAGCCTGGAGGGAACTTCTGGTGGATTGTGTGGGAGTGAGAATGCAGGCATGAGTAACGAATCTGCGGTGAGAATCCGCAGCGCCGATTGACTAAGGGTTCCAGGGCTAGGTTTATCCGCCCTGGGTTAGTCGGGTCCTAAGGCGAGGCCGACAGGCGTAGTCGATGGACAACCAGTTGATATTCTGGTACCGCGTTATGACCGCCCATGCTGAAGTCATTGTGCTAACCAATTTGCTCACGCCACCGCATGACCTTCGGGTCGCGTGGTGTGTGTGGGTCTTGGGGCCCCGGTGATTGTAGGCAAGCGTGTTAACAGGGGTGACGCAGACAGGTAGCTGCAGTGCGCCGATGGTTGTGCGTATTTAAGGTTGTGGCCCGTCTTCCAGGCAAATCCGGAGGACACGAGGGTGAGAACTGATGAGGGACACACGCGTGTGTGGACTTGTGGTGATCCTAAGCTGCCGAGAAAAGCCTCGACGTGAGGGCATGACGCGCCCGTACCCTAAACCGACTCAGGTGGTCAGGTAGAGTATACCGAGGCGTTCGAGTGAATCGTGGTTAAGGAACTCGGCAAAATTCCTCCGTAACTTCGGGATAAGGAGGACCCCGTCACTTCCCCGCGCCTTGCGTGCGGGTGGGGTTGTGGGGTCGCAGAGAATAGGGAGAAGCGACTGTTTATCAAAAACACAGGTGCGTGCGAAGCCGTAAGGCGATGTATACGCACTGACGCCTGCCCGGTGCTGGAAGGTTAAGAGGAACCGTCAACACTCCTTGTGGGTGTGAAGCGGTGAATTTAAGCCCCAGTAAACGGCGGTGGTAACTATAACCATCCTAAGGTAGCGAAATTCCTTGTCGGGTAAGTTCCGACCTGCACGAATGGCGTAACGACTTCTCCGCTGTCTCAACCGCGAACTCGGTGAAATTGCAGTACGAGTAAAGATGCTCGTTTCGCGCAGAAGGACGGAAAGACCCCGGGACCTTTACTATAGCTTGGTATTGGTGTTCGCTTGGACTTGTGTAGGATAGGTGGGAGACTGTGAAGCTGCCGCGCCAGCGGTGGTGGAGTCGTCGTTGAAATACCATTCTGGTTCAAGCGGTCACCTCAACCTTGGCCCGTAATCCGGGTTGGGGACAGTGCCTGGTGGGTAGTTTAACTGGGGCGGTTGCCTCCTAAAATGTAACGGAGGCGCTCAAAGGTTCCCTCAGCCTGGTTGGTAATCAGGTGGCGAGTGCAAGTGTACAAGGGAGCTTGACTGTGAGACCGACGGGTCGAGCAGGTGCGAAAGCAGGAACTAGTGATCCGGCCATGGCACGTGGGTGCGTGGTCGCTCAACGGATAAAAGGTACCCCGGGGATAACAGGCTGATCTTGCCCAAGAGTCCATATCGACGGCATGGTTTGGCACCTCGATGTCGGCTCGTCGCATCCTGGGGCTGGAGTTGGTCCCAAGGGTTGGGCTGTTCGCCCATTAAAGCGGTACGCGAGCTGGGTTCAGAACGTCGTGAGACAGTTCGGTCCCTATCCTCTGTGCGCGCAGGAAATTTGAGAAGGGCCGTCCCTAGTACGAGAGGACCGGGATGGACGAACCTCTGGTGTGCCAGTTGTACCGCCAGGTGCATGGCTGGTTGGCTACGTTCGGAAGGGATAACCGCTGAAAGCATCTAAGCGGGAAGCCTGCTTCAAGATGAGATTTCCACGCCCCCCCCGTGGGGTGAGAGGCCCCCGCCAGACTAGCGGGTTGATAGGCCAGAGGTGGAAGCACAGCAATGTGCTCGTGAGCCGACTGGTACTAATGGGCCAACACTAAACAACAACCCAACAAACCGGGTAAACAAAAAACACGAACAAAGACTTCGTGCCGCAACCACTATACAAACCACGATCAACCCACACCCCCACCAAAACAAACAACGGTGCGTGGGGAGCGTGTTGAACACCAAAACTTGTGGTGGTCATAGCACCGGGGAAACGCCCAGCCTCCATTCCGAACCTGGAAGCTAAGCCCGGCAGCGCCAATGGTACTGCAACCGCCAGGTTGTGGGAGAGTAGGACACCGCCACAACACACCTACGGAAGCGGCCGGAGACCTCAAGTCTCCGGCCGCTTCTTCGTTGTTCGAGTTTCGATTCACCCTTCGTTTGTTCCGCTTTCTGTGCGCCCGGGCCTGGCGGTCCATACCGTGTCGTGTGTCCAGCAAATGAAAAATCGCACGTGACGGACTAACGTCGCCCGCATATCGCTGTATCGCGTGCGATGCTATACCCATGGTCACTTCTGCACACCCGCACGGGCCTCACCACCACGGTGGTAAAGACGAGGTCCTCGCTCAACGCATGGCGGCGCACGATCGCCTCGCCCATCAGTCCCAGGTAGTTCTCCGACTCGGCCAAATGCTCCTGTCGTTTGGCGCCAGCGCCTACCGCGTCAAAAAGTCGATGGCTGACCTCGCGCGCGCTGTCGGTATTTCTGAGCACCGAGCACAGGTCACGTACACGGAGATCATCGCGACTGCGTACGCGAACGGCACATTCCGCACGGAGCTTGCCGAGCAGCGCCTGATGGGCGTCAACGCAGACAAGATCGACCGGATCAATAACTACGTGGCCTCTTTGCATGGCAAGTCCGTGCGAGTCGAGGACGTGTCCGATGAGCTCGACAAGATCGCGAAGGTTCCCGGCCTCTACGACTGGTTCTCGAACGCACTTGCCTCAGGCCTCGCCTGTGCGGCGTTCGCATTCCTCAACGGTGGGGGATGGGTTGAGTGCTCTGCCGTCGCCGTCGCCTCGTTCTTTGGACAAGCGCTGCGTCGCCAGATGCTGATCCGCCACATGAACCACTTCGGCGTGTGGATGGCCTGTGGCGCTCTCGCAGCAATGATCTACATCCTTCTCGTTGCTCCCGCACAGCATTTCCTGGGCATCGAGTCGACGCATCAGGCTGGCTTCATTTCCGCGCTGCTTTTCCTGGTGCCCGGGTTCCCGCTCGTGACGGGCCTGATCGATTTGGTGCGCCAAGACTTCCAAGGCGGCGTCGGTCGCCTCGTGTATGTGACGATGCTCGTCATGTCTGCCGGTGTGGCCGTGTGGGCGATCTCGGCGGTCTTCGGCTGGTCTGTGACGCCCGAGTACGGCGTATCGCTCGTTCCCTGGCTGCACTACCTTCTGCGCTTCCTCGCGAGCTTCGTTGCCGCTTACGGGTTTGCGATGCTCTTCAATTCGCCGCAACGCGTGTGCGCGACGGCCGCTCTTATCGGTGCGGTTATCAACACCGCTCGTATCGCCCTCCACCTGCAACTCGGCGTTCCTGCCCCGGCTGCTGTCGGCCTTGCCGCTCTCGCCGCCGGCCTTCTTGCCGTTTTCGTGGCCCGCAGGACGCGCTTCTCACGCGTGACCCTGTCCGTGCCCGCTGTCGTCATCATGATCCCCGGAGTGCCTCTATACCGCGCACTTACCTACCTGAACAACCAGCAGATCGACGATGCGCTCGCCGCGCTCTTCACGGTCATGTTCACGATCGTTGCGATCGGCATGGGCCTCGCGCTCTCCCGTATGCTGACGGATAAGAACTGGCTCGTCGAGAAGCAAGAACGAGTCCCGAACCTGTGGGAATACGAGGAGTAGCACGCATGAAATTCGAGATCGAAGCGGGCCTGAAGCCGCCGTCGTTCGAGGTCGAGTACGAGATCGACCGCGACGAGATTCGCGCCGTCGGACGCAACATCGCGATCGTGTGCGTGGCGGCAGTGACCGCTCGTGTGCTCGTCGCACTGATTCAGCGCTGACGCGCATTCATTGACGAGGCCGTGGCCGGGAAACCGGTCGCGGCTTCGTTTGTGCGTAGGCCGAGTTGGCAGGTATACAGGGCCACGACAACGTACTGAGCAAGCGTCGCCCTTGTGGAGGGCGCCGCAGGGCCTGCGGGGCCTGGCCGGGCTTCGAGGCGACGCGCCGAGCGCAGCTCGTGGCGCGGGCGACGAGCGGGCGGGCAGGCCATGCGGTGCCCGGAACAAAGGCACGCCGCGAGGGATGATCAGGTGAGTGCGTCGGATCAGGCTCTGCATCCTGGCTACCAGGCCCCGCCACCGCCCACGGGCACCGCAGCCAGGCCTTGGCGGCCATGCGCATGCTTTCATGTGATCGTATTGGTGGCTTTCATGCTTCTCAGCAATTTCGCACGTAATTCCCCTGCGACTGTTTCAAGATATGAACTCAAGGCATTGAAATTGCAACGTTTTTGAGCATTGTTGAAAGTTCATGCAATCGAATTACGTGCGACTTTGGGAGAGTAGGTTCTTTCAGGGGCTAAGGGCACCGCAGGCGGGGTCTGCAAGCCTCACAGTGCCTCTGGTAGGGACGGCGCTGACGGGCTTGTGACACGCTCAGGAGAGGGCGAGAAGGCATACGAGTGGGGCCGGCCCGAAAGGGCCGGCCCCACAGCGCGGGATCACCCGCAGAGATAGCCGCTACATGCCACCCAGGATCGTGGCGACGATGATCTTGCCGACCATGGCGACCGGGTAGACCAGCGCGTAACCGAGGGAGACACGCGGATCGGCGTTGGTGCGGCCGTTCGCGAATGCGAGGACGGCAGGCTGCGTCTGCGCGCCGCCGAGCAGGCCGGCGAGCTTCGTACCGCCCATCTTGAAGACCCAGCGCATCGTGCAGTACAGGCCGATGGCCATAATCGACGTCATGACGACGCCCAGGGCGAAGATGCGGATCCAGGCGCCCGATGCGAAGGCCTCGAGGATCTGACCGCCGGCCTTGGCGCCCGCCTGCGCGAGGAAGATGAGCAGGCCGAGCTCTGCCATCACCTGGCAGGTCGTGAAGGGCAGTGCCGTCGCGATGGGGCCGATGCGGCCTACGCGGCCGAAGATAAGGCCCACGATGAGCGTGCCTGCGGCGGAGCCGATCGAGAAGTACTCGCCGGAGGGGGTCAGGATCGGCAGCTCACCGATCGCGATACCCAGCGCCATGCCGATACCCAGGGCGATCGGGTTGAGGTCCGTGAGGCCTCGGGACGAGTCGCCGAAGAACTTGGTGATCTCAGCCATCTTGGACGTGGGGGCGACGACGCGCACGCGGTCACCTTCCTGGAGGACGAGGCCCGGCTCGGCAACCATGTCGACGTCGCCGCGGCGCACGCGCGAGATCGTCGCCGAGAATTCCTTGGCGAGGCCGAGCGAGGCAACCGTGCGTCCGGCGACCTTCGGGTTGGAGATCGTCATGCGGCGGAAGTCCAGGTAGGAGCGGTCCTGCATGAGGGAGTGCGAGGACGCATGGCCCAGCTCGGTGGCGGCGCGAGCGACGAGCTCGCGGGGGCCGACGACCGTCACGAGGTCACCAGGATCCAGGGTGTCGGACATCTGGGGACGGGTGATCGGGCCGGTCTCGCCGCGGCGCAGACGGGAGAAGGAGACCTTCTCACCGAGCTTCTCGTAGATGTCGCCAACGAAGGGGTGGTCGTCGCGCTCGACGCGGATCGTGCGGTTCGACAGGGGAGAGGGGGCATCCTTATCGTTGCGGCCGTAGTGCAGTGCAGCCATCGAAGCTGCCAGCATGCCGATGACGCCGAAGAGGTAGGCGATCGAGTAGCCGACCGTCGCACGTGCTGGATCGCCGGAGGCCTCGCCGGCAGCGGCCAGAGCGGGCGTGTTCGTCACCGAACCCGCGAAGGTACCGGCGATGAGCGGAACGTCCATACCCATGGCCTTACCGAGGTAGAGGCCGACGGTGGCGGTGATGCCGTAGAGGGCAACCATCGTCAGGATCGGTCCGACTGCCGTCTTCAGGTTGTGGAAGAACGACGCACCCGAGTTGATGCCGATCGCGAACGTGAAGAGAGTCAGGCCAAGGGTGCCCAGCTGGGGGGTGACTCGCAGTTCGATGTCGTAGGACTGTGCCCACGCAGCCAACGCGATGGCAAAGAACAGAACGGCGGCGGCGCCGAGGCTAATTCCCCTGATTTTCACATGGCCGAACGCCATGCCTATACCGATGAGAAGGAAGAGGAACAGAACTGGCTGTTCACTCAGGATCTCGAAGACCTGATGCACGATGAAATCTCCGTGTTGTGGATTGTGATATGAGGTATGTATCAATTAAAGCAGCAATACGTGCTGTGTATCTCAGTCCATCGTCCTAGATGGCGATCAGAGTCCAAAGGTCCGCACAATGAGATGGGTAAGGAGCGGAGAGCGTGGGAGCGATACGGTAAAGGCATGCTCGACGTTCGCGGAATTGGAGTCCTCGCCCTGGTCATCGTACCCGGGCGTGCGATGCCTGCCGTGTAACGTGAGGATGGATCGCACGCCGAATTCCCCGCATCCGTGCTTCTGCCGGATCTGACGGGGTTTTTTCTTTGAGACGGTCCCAACGATTGAGAGGACGAATGGTGAGCGACACCGCCAACACCACCCGCATGACCGGAGCCGAGGCTATCGTGGCCAGCCTCGAGGCCCTGGGCGTCACCGACGTGTTCGGTATGCCCGGCGGCGCAATTCTCCCGACCTACGACCCGCTGCTGGCGTCGACGTCCATCCGCCACATTCTTGTCCGTCACGAGCAGGGCGCGGGCCATGCCGCTGAAGGCTACGCCCTGGCCACCGGTAAGGTCGGCTGCGCGATCGTGACGTCCGGCCCCGGAGCCACCAATGTGCTGACGGCCCTGGGCGACGCCTGCATGGACTCGGTTCCGATCGTCGTGATCTCGGGCCAGGTCGGCGCATCCCTGATCGGAAGCGACGCCTTCCAGGAAGCCGACATCGTGGGCGCGTCGATGCCCATCACCAAGCATTCCTTCCTCGTCACGGATCCCGCGGAGATCCCCGCGCGCCTGGCCGAGGCCTTCCACCTCGCGGGCACCGGCCGCCCCGGCCCGGTCCTCGTGGACATCACCAAGTCCGCTCAGGTCGCTGAGATGGACTTCTCCTGGCCTCCCGCCATCGACCTGCCCGGCTACCGCGTCGCGGACAAGCCGAACATGAAGCAGGTGCGTGCGGCTGCCCGCGCGATCGCCGATGCCCAGGCCCCCGTGCTCTACGTGGGTGGCGGCATCGTCCGCTCCGGTTCCACCGACGCCCTCGCCGACCTCGTCGAGGTCACGAACGCCCCCGTCGTCACCACGCTGACCGCCCGCGGAGCGTTCCCCGACTCTGATCGCCACAACCTCGGCATGCCCGGCATGCACGGCACCGTGGCGGCTGTCGGCGCCCTCCAGCGCGCCGACCTGATCGTGGCCCTCGGCGCCCGCTTCGATGACCGCGTGACGGGCCGCCTCGACTCCTTCGCACCCCGCGCCACCGTCGTGCACATCGACATCGACGCCGCGGAGATCTCGAAGAACCGCCACGCCGACATCCCGATCGTCGCCGACCTGGCGACCGCCCTGCCGATCCTCACCGAGGAAATCGCCCAGGCCTCGTCGGAAAACAAGGCGGACATCTCCGGATGGTGGCGCTACCTCGACCGCCTGCGTACCAAGTACCCGATCGGATGGGCCGAGCCCGAAGACGGCATGATGGCGCCCCAGGAAGTCATCAAGAAGCTCTCCGACAAGGTCGGTCCCGAGGCGATCTACGTGACGGGCGTGGGGCAGCACCAGATGTGGGCCGCCCAGTTCATCACGCTGGATAACACGCGCAGCTTCATCTCCTCGTCCGGCTCCGGCACCATGGGCTACTGCATCCCCGCAGCCATGGGTGCCCAGGTCGCTGCCCCCGACAAGGTCGTGTGGGCGATCGACGGCGACGGCTCCTTCCAGATGACCAACCAGGAACTGGCCACCTGCACGATCAACAACATCCCGATTAAGGTCGCCCTCATCAACAACTCGGTGCTGGGCATGGTCCGCCAGTGGCAGTCCCTGTTCTTCGGCAAGCGCTACTCGAACACGACGCTCAACCCCGTCGAGGGCGAGCAGATCCCCAACTTCGAGATGCTCGCGCAGGCCTACGGCATGGCCGCGCGCACCGTTCGCTCCATCGACGAGGTCGACGAGGCCATCGAATGGGCCATGTCGATCAACGATCGCCCCGTTCTCATTGACTTCCGCGTCTCCAAGGATTCGATGGTCTGGCCGATGGTCGCCGCGGGCGTGTCCAACGATGAGATTCGTTACGCCAAGGGCATGGCGCCCGACTGGGAGGTGGAAGACTGATGACGAATCGTCACACTCTGGCCGTGTTGGTCGAAAACAAGCCTGGCGTGCTCACTCGCGTCGCCGCGCTTTTCGCCCGCCGTGCCTTTAATATCAAGTCGCTGACCGTGGGAGAAACCGAACACCCGGAGATCTCCCGCATGACCATCATCGTGGACGCAGACTCCGCGCCCATCGAGCAGGTGGTCAAGCAGCTCAACAAGCTCATCAACGTCCTCAAGGTCGTTGAGCTTGAACCCGAAGACTCCGTCGAACGGCGTCTGCTCATGATGAAGGTCCAGGCTGACGAGACCCGTCGCACCTCGGTCCTGCAGATCGTGGACCTGTTCCGCGCACACGTCGTCGACGTGCAACCCGAGTCGGTCGTCATCGAATCGATCGGCTCCCTATCCAAACTGGAGGCGCTGCTGCGGGCCCTGGAGCCCTACGGCGTCACCGAACTCGTCCAGTCGGGCGCCGTGGCTATCGGCCGCGGGTCGCGCTCGATCACGGATCAACTGAAGGAGAAATGAAAATGGCAGAAATCATCTACGACGACGGCGCAGACCTGTCGCTGATCCAGTCCAAGAAGGTTGCCATCATTGGTTACGGTTCGCAGGGTCACGCGCACGCGCTGAACCTGAAGGATTCCGGAGTTGACGTGGTCGTCGGCCTGCGCCCCGGTTCCTCCTCCTGGGCCAAGGCTGAGGCCGCCGGCCTCGAGGTCAAGGACGTGGCCGAGGCCGTCGCCGAGGGTGACGTCGTCTCGCTGCTGCTGCCCGACCAGGTCCAGCGCTACGTGTATGCCGAGCAGGTTGCCCCCAACCTGAAGGAAGGCGCCGCCCTTCTCTTCGCGCACGGCTTCAACATCCGCTACGGCTACATCGAGGTCCCCGAGGGCCACGACGTCGTCATGGTCGCCCCCAAGGGTCCCGGCCACAAGGTCCGCGAGACCTACACCCAGGGCAAGGGCACCCCGGACGTCGTCGCCGTTGAGGTGGACGCCTCCGGCCAGGCTTGGGACCTCGTCCTGTCCTACGCGAAGGCCATCGGCGGCACCCGCGCCGGCGTCATCAAGACGACCTTCACCGAAGAGACCGAGACCGACCTGTTCGGCGAGCAGGCTGTCCTGTGTGGCGGCGTCTCCCACCTGATCCAGGCCGGCTTCGAGACCCTGGTCGAGGCTGGCTACCAGCCCGAGATCGCCTACTTCGAGGTCTGCCACGAGATGAAGCTGATCGTCGACCTCATCAACGAGGGCGGCATCACCAAGCAGCGTTGGTCCTGCTCTGACACCGCTGAGTACGGCGACTACGTCTCCGGCCCGCGCGTCATCAACGAGTCCTCCAAGGAGGCCATGAAGGCTGTCCTGGCCGACATTCAGGACGGCACCTTCGCCCGCAAGTTCATCGCCGATCAGGATAACGGCGCCCTCGAGTTCAAGGCGCTGCGCGCCGAGGAAGAGGCCCACCCGATCGAGAAGACCGGCCAGAAGCTGCGCAAGGCCTTCGGCTGGACCGACTCCGACGAGGACTACACCGAGGGTAGCGCCGCGCGCTGATCTCGCGGTCCGTTTCGGATAGCTTCACGCCCCGGCCTCGTTCCTACATGAACTGCCTCCCGTTTCTTGGACATCGAAATTGAAGTCCAGGGAATGGGAGGCTTTTCGTGTCTGTGGATCTGCGGTTGAGGCATGATCGTTTGCTTCGGGAGCAGGCTGTTGAGTTGTTTGAGAGGGCGTCTGCATTGGAAACGGTCGAGATCGGCGCAACGATCACGAGGGAAGCGACGGCTGCCGACGCGACGCGCGTCAGAGTTCGACGGGAGGGGCGCACGCTCATTCCTTGCTGTGAAAGACTGATTGACAGGACTAGTTTACAGGTAGGTGCTTGCTGAGCAACTAGCAATGATCTGTTCCACTGTTCAATGTTGGCCAGTATGTCCTGGTGAGCCGCATTGCTTGGTGGGCTGGATTGTTTGACGGGGGAGGGGGCGTTGCTGTTGGGCGGTGTGGGCGTGGGGGTTCTGTATGTGTCGCCCACTTCGGCGGTGAAGGTCTGGCAGGTGTGCGCCGATTTCCGTAGTTCTGCGGTAATTGTCCTAGACGGTGATAAAAGTTGTCTGTCCTATAACTGGTTAGCGAGCATCTAAATTTGTATGATGAATCTCGTGGATAGTGAGTCATGACTCACTGACCGCTGATTGACAACCCATATCGGAAGGACCAATGATGACCCTCCGCCACTACGGGCGCGCCCTCGCGGCTGCCTCGGGAGCCGTGCTGCTCTGCGCGACTCTCTCGGTTCCCGCGCTCGCGACCCCGACCAGTGACACCGGTGCAGCTGCTCCGGTGGCGGCCTCGGCAACCGACGAAGGTTCGGCCCCCATCACCGTCACCGTCACGCGCACCGACTCCCACGGAGACAAAGTGTACGAAGGTGACCTGATCACCGTCACCGTCACCTACACCAACAACACCGACAGCGCGCTCACCGTCTTCCCGGTGGACTCGAACCTGTCCGGCGTCCTCACCACCGGCGCTCCGAACTGCCGCTGGCACAACCTTGCCGCGCACACCACCAAGCAGTGCACGACCGCCACGCACACCGTGACCGCTGACGACGTAGCGGCCGGCACTTTCACCCCGATGACCACGTGGGCGGCCACCCGTGACCGCAACGGTACCGACGTCATCGCCGGTGGCATCACCGCCAACGCCGACCCGGTGACCGTCGCCCAGGGCGATCGTCCCCCGGCCCCGGATCCGCTGGAGACCCCGCAGGACTACGCGATTGGTGACAAGGTTCGCCTCGCGTCCCCCGGCCTCGCCGGCTTCAGCTGCCACCGCATCCCGGCTCTGACCACCGCCAACAACGGCTGGATCATCGCCTCGTGGGACGGTCGCCCCAACACCTGCCAGGACGCGCCTCAGGCCAACTCCATCGTCTACCGCATCTCCAAGGACGGCGGTAAGTCCTGGACCCCGATCAAGACCGCCCTCGCCGGCACCCCCGGCGCCCAGAAGATCGGCTACTCCGACCCCTCTTTCGTCGTGGACCGCACCACCGGAACGATCTTCCTGTTCTCGGTCAAGTCATACGACGCCGGCCTCTTCCAGTCCCAGCTGGGCACCGATCCTGCGGCGCGTAACATCCTGCACGCCCACGTCGTCGAGTCCCATGACAACGGCGAGACCTGGGTGAACCCGCGCACCATTACCGACCAGGTGACTGCAGGCCACACCGACCAGTGGTTTACCCGCTTCGCCTCCTCCGGTGAAGGCATCCAGCTGCGCTACGGCGCCCACGCCGGCCGCCTCATCCAGCAGTACGCCGTCGCCAACTCCGGCACCACCTCGCTCATGGCCGTCTCCGTCTACTCCGACGACCACGGCGCGACCTGGAAGCCCGGCGCGCCCACCGAGGGCAGCGCCGACGAGAACAAGGTCGTCGAGCTCTCCGACGGTCGCCTGCTCCTCAACTCGCGCACGCAGGGTACCGCAGGCCAGCGTCTCGAAGCCATCTCCTACGACGGTGGACAGACCTGGGGTCCCTTCCGACACAACTGGGACCTGACGGACCCGCGTAACAACGCCTCGATCGTTCGCGCCTACCCGGATGCCCCCGAGGGCTCCGCCCGTGCTCGCGTCCTGCTCTTCTCGAACGCCGACTCCTCCAGCGCCCGCGCCAACGGCACCATCCGTGTCTCCTACGACGACGGCTTCACCTGGAACGACGGCAAGGTCTTCGAGAGCGGCGAGATGGCCTACTCGACGCTGCACCCCCTCGGTGATGGTACCTGGGGCCTCCTGTACGAGTCAGGCGGCTACAAGAATATCGAGTTCATGCGCCTGGACGCCGCCTACCTCGGCCTGACCGACCCCGGCGAGGAGCCCGCTCCCCAGCCGCAGCCCACCCCGGACCCGACCCCGGAACCGCAGCCCACCCCGGACCCGACCCCGGAACCGCAGCCCGCCCCTGAACCCGCTCCCGCGGTCACCCCGGCGCACTGGGTGAACACCGGCTCGGGCTGGAAGTGGCAGCTGGAGGACTCCAGCTACGCGACCAACCAGACCATCACGATCGGTGACGCCACCTACCGCTTCAACTCGGCGGGCATGATGGTCACCGGCTGGGACCTCCAGGACGGCAAGTGGAGCTACTACAACGCCTACGGCGCTCGTGTGAGCGGCTGGGTCAAGGACGGTTCCTGGTACTACCTGGATCCCGCGACCGGCGTCATGGCGACCGGCTGGGTGCAGGTCGACGGCACCTGGTACATCTTCTCCGCCTCCGGAGCGATGCTCACCGGCTGGCAGTACGCCGGCAGCTGGTACTACCTGGCTCCCTCGGGTGCCATGCTCACCGGCTGGCAGCACGTCGGCGTCACCTGGTACTACTTCGCGGGTGATGGCCACATGGTCACCGGCTGGCAGATGATCGACGGCCGCTGGTACTACTTCGCATCTTCGGGTGCGTGGATCTGATCCACATCTATCGCGGCCGGGGCCGGGGGAGCGTGAGTGCCCTCCCGGCCCCGGCCTCGTCTATGGGGGACGTCACGGCCCAAAGAGACCACGGGTTGGACCCATTCGGACGCGCGGCGCAGACGCGGGGGAAGATGGAGTCATGACACTGAACATCGCAGTAATCCCCGGCGACGGCATCGGCAAGGAAATCGTCCCCGAAGGCCTGAAGGTCCTGGACCGCGTCCTCGCGGACAAGGGCATCGACTACTCCACCACCCACTTCAACCTGGGTGCCGAGCGCTGGCACGCCACCGGCGACACCCTGACCGACGAGGACCTCGAGGCGATCAAGCGCCACGACGTCATTCTGCTTGGCGCGGTCGGCGATCCCTCCGTGCCCTCCGGCGTCCTCGAGCGCGGTCTGCTCCTCAAGCTGCGCTTCGCCCTCGACCACTACGTGAACCTGCGCCCCTCCAAGTACTACGAGGGCGTGCCCAGCCCCCTGGCCAACCCCGGCGACATCGACTTCGTCGTCGTTCGTGAAGGCACCGAGGGCCTCTACTGCGGCAACGGTGGCGCCGTGCGCGTGGGCACCCCGCACGAGATCGCGACCGAGGTCAGCGTCAACACCGCCTACGGCGTCGAGCGCGTCGTGCGCTACGCCTTCGAGGCGGCCGCCTCACGCAAGAAGCACCTCACCCTCGTCCACAAGCACAACGTCCTGGTCAACGCCGGACACATGTGGCGCCGCATCGTCGACGAGGTGGGGGAGGAATACCCCGATGTGAGCGTCGACTACTGCCACATCGACGCCGCCACCATCTACATGGTCACCGACCCGGGCCGCTTCGACGTCATCGTCACCGACAACCTGTTCGGAGACATCCTCACCGACGAGGCCGGGGCCGTTACCGGCGGCATCGGCCTGAGCGCGTCGGGCAACCTGAATCCCTCGCGCGAGTACCCCTCCATGTTCGAGCCCGTGCACGGCTCCGCCCCCGACATCGCTGGGCAGGGTAAGGCAGATCCGACCGCGACCATTTCCTCGGTCGCGCTCATGCTCGACTTCATGGGATTCGCCGAGGAAGCAGAGCGTGTGCGCGCGGCGATCGACGCCGACATGGCGGCGCGCGCCGAGGCCGCGGCGGCCGGAACGCCGCTCGTGCGCTCCACCTCCCAGATCGGTGATGACATCGCCGCCAGGGTCTGAAGCAGTGATACGACGAGGGCCGCTCCCCGGACGGGGAGCGGCCCTGTTGTTCTATCCGTCGGAGTGGTGGCCTCGCACCGCGTGTTAGCGCGTGCCGATGAGAGCGGGCAGGGGAGTGCGGGAAGCCCACTGCGCGACGTCGATGAGGGCGGCGCTGGCACCCGCCGCGCGTACGTCTGCGGAGTCGCTCGCGAGCATCGCGGCGTCAGCCGCCAGCAGGTTTGAAGCCAGAGATGTGCCGTCGAGGGCGTCGAGGGTACAGCGTGATGTGCGGGTGTCCGCAGCGCCAGCACGCAAAGCAGTATCGACGCGGACGAGCAGCTCGCCGGATACGTTGTACGCGTCGCTCAGCGTCCCCTCGCTCACCTGCGCCTTCGGCAGGGATGAGGCGGTGCAATCCCACGTGGCGACAGCCTGCGAGAGCTCCGCCGAAGAAGCGAGATCCTTGCCGGAAGGGGCGAACGTGGGGGAGATGGACGACTCATTGAACAGGTCAATCGCCCAGGTCTGAACGCCCTGACGCGACGCCGTGTTCACGCGGTCGTTGATGAGCAGCGCCGCATCATCACCGGCCTCGAGATCGATACCGTAGACGTGGGCGAGGCGCGCCGCGCTTGCGTAGCGCCCGAGCGCGGAGGCGCCGAGCGTGCGTGCCTCTTCGGTCGAGGTCTTGTCCGGGTTGGCGGCGATCTCAAGGTCGCGCGTGGCCGTGCGCGCCAGCCACGACACGTACGCCGAGACGTCGGTAGGCGCCTCAGATACGGCTGCCGGAGCGGACTCGCCCTCGGGCGTCGCGCCGCCCCACGGATCCCACAGTCCGCCGAGCGCCTCGAGTCGCGCCTGCGACGATGAAGCTGCGTCGCGTAGAGCGGACGAACAGGACGCGCAATCCGTCGCGATATCTGCCAGCTGGGTCGCGCGAGCCGCAGCGGCAGCTTCCGTGCGCGCGGCCTGGTCTCGAACCGCTGCGAAGCCAGACAGAGTGGGCAGCGACGACGCACCGCACGCAGACAGCGCGAAAACCGCAGCCGACGTCACGACGAGGCCGGGGATGCGGTGTGTGGTCAAAGTCAGTTTTGCGAAACGCACACCCGCATCATCCCACACCCCCGGGTAGGATAGGGAACTGACCCGCGTACGCGAGAGAAAGATAGGCGCATATGGCATCGTCCACGTCAGAGGGACCGCTCGAGGAGCTGCTGGCTCCCGTGGTCGCACAGTCGGGACTGGAACTGGACTCGGTGACCCGCTCACGCTCCGACGCGATGCCCCTCCTGCGGGTCATCGTCGAAGCGCCGATTGGCGCCGACGGAATTGACTCGGACACCCTCGCCGAGGTGTCCCGCGCCGTGTCGAAAGCCTTGGATGTCGCTGACCCGATCGACGGCGAATACCTGCTCGAAGTCTCCACGCCGGGAGCCGAACGCGAGCTCACGAAGGTCGGGCACTGGATGCGACAAATCGGACGTCTCGTGCGCATCAAGCTGCGAGCCGGCGGCTACGTCTCCGGACGCGTCGTTGCCGCGAACGAGACCAGCGCAACGATCGATGTTGACGGCGAAACGACTACCATTGACTATCAGGACATGAGGAAGGCGCGTTCCCGCGTCGACTTCGGAACGGGGAAGTAGGAGACCATGGAAATCGATATGACCGCTCTGCGGATGGTGGAAAACGAGAAGGGCGTCAGCCTCGAAACCCTCGTCGACGCCATCGAAGAGGCGCTGCTCAAGGCGTACCACAACCTGCCCGGCGCCATCTCCCAGGCCCGCATCGAAATCGACAAGAAGACCGGACGCGTCACCGTCATGGCCATGGACGAGGACGAGGACGGCAACCCGATCGGCGAGTTCGACGACACCCCGAAGAACTTCGGTCGCATCGCTCAGTCGACCGCGCGCTCCGTCATCATGCAGCGCCTGCGCGACGCCGACGACCAGCGTGTCTTCGGTGACTTCGCCGGTCGTGAAGGCCAGATCATCACGGGCACCGTCCAGGCCCCGCGCCCCGGCCGCCCCACGATGGTCCAGGTCTCCGACGACTTCGAGGCCGTCCTGCCCGACGGCGAAAAGGTCCCCGGCGAGTCCTACCGCCACGGCGACCGCATCCGCGCCTATGTCGTGGGCGTCGAGCGCACCGAGCGCGGCCCGCGCATCACCCTGTCGCGCACGCACCCCAACCTCGTCGCCGGCCTCTTCCAGCGTGAGGTTCCCGAAATTCAGCAGGGCCTCGTCAAGATCAAGGCCATCGCCCGCGAGGCCGGCCACCGCACGAAGATCGCCGTGGCCGCCACCCGCGAAGGCATCAACGCCAAGGGTGCTTGCATTGGCCCGATGGGCGCGCGCGTGCGCTCCGTCATGGCCGAGCTGGGCGGGGAGAAGATCGACATCGTCGACTACTCCGACGATCCGGCGCGCTTCGTCGCCAACTCGCTGTCGCCCGCGCGCGTCACCCGCGTCGTCGTCCACTCCGTGGACAACCGCACGGCGACGGCCATCGTCCCCGACTTCCAGCTCTCCCTCGCCATCGGCAAGGAAGGCCAGAATGCTCGCCTCGCGGCGCGCCTGACGAACTACCACATCGACATCCACGCCGACACGGAAACCGGCGACGACGCGATCGCCTCGCGCGTCTCGACCCCCGACGACGTGACAAGTCGCTCATAGAATCTGAGACGAGCAATCCCTTAGCTGGACTAAGCTAGGGGATTGTGTCGTATTCTGTGCCGCCAGTGCCCACCTCTGGGCCCCAGCGCACCTGCATTGGATGCGGCGCACACGCGCAACGATCCGCTCTCGTGCGGATTGTTCGCTCGCCGGACGGTTCGATTCGCCTCGACCGAACGGCCACTCTTCCGGGCCGAGGGGCCTGGATTCACCCCGATGCGGGGTGCGTCCAGAAAGCCCGAGCCAGGCGCGGCCTTGCGCGCTCGTTCCGAACGGGAAACGTGACGGACGGCGTGTGGGACGACGTGGAGGAGTTGATCAACCACCAGTGATGGCCACGCGCCATCAACGCCGAGAAAATGGAAGCGGGTTGGAAGCTGATGGGCACCCGATGAGTACCCAGCGATGAGCTGCCAGCAATATCAGTAAGGCGTCTCCGGACCGGAGACGCTTCCGGAATGGAGAAATGTGGCAAAGTTGCGTGTCCACGAGCTCGCCAAAGAGCTCGGAATCACCAGCAAAGAACTGATGGGTCACCTGAAGGAAGCAGGTGAATTCGTCAAGTCGTCGTCGTCCTCGCTCGAACCGCCCGTCGTGCGGCAGATGCGCGAGAAGTTCGCGACGGCCCCCAAGACCAAGAAGGCGGACGCAAAGCCCGCCGCCAAGGCCCCCAAGCCCAGCGCGGCCAAGCCCGCTGCGAAGAAGCCCGCCGCCCCCAAGGCGGAGGCTCCCGCCGCGCAGGCTGCCGACGCTGCCCCCAAGGCCGCTGCCCCCAAGGGCGACGCGCCCAAGCCCGGCGCGCCCAAGCCTCGTACGAAGAAGGCCGACGCCGCCCCCAAGACCGCCACCCGCAAGAGTGCGGAAGGCGGCGCCCCCAAGCCCGCGCCTCGTCGCGCTGACGCCCCGCGCCCGGCTCGCCCCGGCGGCCCGCGCCCCGGTGGCCCGCGTCCGGGTAACAACCCCTACGCCTCCTCGCAGGGCATGCCTCGCCCCGGCGGCTCCGGCGGCCCTCGTCCCGGCGCCCCGCGTCCCGGCGGCTCCGGCAACGGTGGCCCGCGTCCCGGCGCCGCGCGTCAGGGTGCCTCCGGCAACGGTGGTCCCCGTCCCGGCGCCCCGCGCCCCGGCGGCAACCGTCCGAACCCGGGCATGATGCCCGGCCAGGCGAACTTCGCACGTAACGCTGCCTCCGGTAACGGCGGCGGTGAGCGTACCGGCCGCGGTGGACGCGGTCGTGGCGGCGCACGTCCCGGCGGTGCAGGTGCAGGTGCCGGCGGCGGCGCCCCCCAGAACAACGGCGGCGGCTTCGGCGGTCCCCGCGGCGGTGGCCGCGGCGGTCGCGGCTCCACGCCGGGCGCATTCGGTCGCGGAGGCGGCCGCTCGCAGCGCGGACGCAAGTCGAAGCGCGCGAAGCGTCAAGAGTACGAGCAGCAGAATGCGCCCGTCATCGGCGGCGTGTCGATCCCGCGCGGTAACGGCGCGCAGATCCGCATCCGCCAGGGCGCATCCCTTGCTGACCTCGCCGAGAAGATCGACGTCAATCCCGCAGCACTCGTGACGGTCCTCTTCGCCCTGGGCGAGATGGCGACCGCCACGCAGTCCCTCGACCAGGACACCTTCGAGGCCCTGGGCGCGGAGCTCGGCTACGACGTCAAGGTCGTCTCCCCCGAGGACGAGGACCGCGAGCTGCTCGAGTCCTTCGACATCGACCTCGAGGCCGAAGAACTCGACGACGCCGAGAACATGGTGCCCCGTCCGCCGGTCGTCACCGTCATGGGTCACGTCGACCACGGTAAGACCAAGCTGCTCGACGCGATCCGTCACACCGACGTCGTCGACACCGAGCACGGCGGCATCACCCAGCACATCGGCGCCTACCAGGTCACGGTCAAGGCTGAGGACGGCACCGCCCGCCCGATCACCTTCATCGATACCCCCGGTCACGAGGCCTTCACGGCCATGCGTGCTCGTGGCGCCCAGGTCACCGACATCGCGATCCTCGTGGTCGCAGCCGATGACGGTGTCATGCCCCAGACCGTTGAGGCCATCAACCACGCGCAGGCCGCCGGCGTTCCGATCGTCGTCGCGGTGAACAAGGTCGATAAGGACACGGCGAACCCGGAGAAGATCCGCTCCCAGCTCACCGAGTACGGCCTCGTCGCGGAAGAGTACGGCGGCGACGTCATGTTCGTGAACATCTCCGCCAAGCAGCGCAAGGGCATCCACGAGCTGCTCGAGGCCGTCCTGCTGACCGCCGACGCGGCGCTGACCCTTGAGGCCAACCCGAACACCGACGCGCGCGGCGTCGCCATCGAAGCGAACCTGGACAAGGGCCGCGGCGCCGTCGCGACCATGCTGGTCCAGCGAGGCACGCTTCACGTGGGCGACTCCCTCGTGGTCGGCTCGTCCTACGGCCGCGTGCGCGCCATGTTCGACGACGCCGGTAACGACGTCTCCGAGGCCGGCCCGTCGATGCCCGTCGCGGTCCTCGGCCTCACGTCCGTCCCGCGTGCCGGCGACTCCTTCCTGGTCGCGCCGGATGACCGCACGGCCCGCCAGATCGCCGATAAGCGTGAGGCCGCCGAGCGTCAGGCCCTGCTGGCTAAGCGCCGCAAGCGCGTCTCCCTGGAGGACTTCGACAAGGTCCTGGCCGAGGGCGAGGTCGACACCCTCAACCTGGTCATCAAGGGCGACGTGTCCGGTGCCGTCGAGGCCCTGGAAGACTCGCTGCTGCGCATCGACGTGGGCGACGAGGTCGCGCTGCGTATCATCCACCGCGGCGTCGGTGCGATCACGCAGAACGACGTCAACCTGGCGACCGTCGACAACGCGGTCATCATCGGCTTCAACGTCCGCCCCGCCGAGCGCGTGGCCGAGATGGCGGATGCCGAGGGCGTCGAGATCAAGTACTACAACGTCATCTACTCTGCGATCGACGACATTGAGGCTGCCCTTAAGGGCATGCTCAAGCCGATCTACGAGGAGGTCCAGCTGGGTACCGCGGAGATCCGTCAGGTCTTCCGCTCCGGCAAGTTCGGCAACATCGCCGGTTCGATCGTCCGCTCCGGCACGATCAAGCGTGGCACCAAGGCTCGCCTGGTGCGCGATGGTGTGGTTGTCGCCGAGAACCTCGAGATCGCGTCCCTGCGTCGCGAGAAGGACGACGTCACCGAGGTCCGCGAGGGCTACGAGTGCGGTATCACGCTGGGTCACAAGGACATCGCCGAAGGCGACATCATTGAGACCTGGGATATGCGCGAGAAGGCTCGTGACTGATCGCATGGCTTGAAGTATCGGGGTCCGGGCACGCTCGGACCCCGATCTTCTCTCACCAGTGTTTCTAAGAGGGCGACACCGCCCGAAAGGAGGGCGCGATGGCTGACGAAGCTCGCGTTCGAAAGGTGCAGGAGCGAATCCTGCAGACCGTCGCGTCGATGATTGGACGCCAGGTGAAGGATCCCCGCCTGGAGCTCGTCACCATCACGGACGTGCGCGTGACGGGCGACCTGCAGCACGCATCCATCTTCTACACGGTGCTCGGCGACGACGAGCAGCGTGAGAAGGCCGCGCGCGCGTTCGCGTCCGCGCAGGGTCTTTTCCGCTCCCGCGTGGGTAAGGCCCTGGGCCTGCGCCTGACCCCGACCCTGGAGTTCATCCTCGACGCGCTGCCCGAGAGCGCCGCCGCGCTCGAGGACGCTTTGGCCAAGGCGAAGGCCAAGGACGAGGCCATCGCCGCTGCGTCTGCCGGTGCCACCTACGCCGGTGACGCCGACCCATACCGTCACGATGACGAAGAGGACGAGGCCGACGCGAAGGATTGGGCCTGACCCTCATGGCTCGTCGACCCGATAATCCGCGTCCCGGCCTGCTTGTCATCGACAAGCCACAGGGGCTCACCAGCCACGACGTGGTCTCGCGCGTGCGACGCCTGGCCCACACCCGCAAGGTGGGGCACGGCGGCACCCTGGACCCGATGGCCACGGGAGTCCTCGTGATCGGCATCGGCAAGGCGACGAAGCTGCTCACCTGGGTGAGCGGTCATTCGAAGGAATATCGGGCGACGATCCGCTTCGGCGTCGCCACCAACACGGACGACGCCGAGGGCGTCGCGACCGCGGCCGTTGGCTGCGCCTCGTTGAGCGAGGAGCAGCTTGAGGCTGCGCTTGCGCCGCTGCGCGGGGACATCATGCAGGTGCCCTCGACTGTCTCGGCGATCAAGGTGAACGGCAAGCGCGCCTACGCCCTCGCTCGCGCGGGCGAGGACGTTGAACTAGCGGCGCGTCCGGTGCGCATTTCGCGCCTTGAGGTCCTTTCGCCCCCGCGCCCCGCCGAGTGCATCCTCGACGAACCCGACCCCGACACCGCCCCCGATGGCGCGGTTCCCGCAGGCACCGTGTGCGTGGTCGATGTTGACGTCGTCGTCGAGTGCTCCTCGGGCACCTATGTGCGCGCCCTCGCGCGCGACGCCGGTGAGGCGCTCGGCGTGGGTGCCCACCTGACCGCGCTGCGCCGCACGCGCGTGGGCGACGTTCCCCTGGAGACGGCGATGACGCTCGAGGAACTGAGTGCCGCCGTCGAGGCAGCCAGCCTGGAAGGGGAGTCGGACGTGGAGCCGGTCCTGCCCCTCGTCCCACTTGGGGATGCTGCGCGCACTATGTTCCCCTCCCTGCTCATGACCGAGGCTGAGGCCGGGGCATTCGTGCACGGCCAGGCCCCGAGGCGTTCTCGCAGTGAGTTGGCGCAGTGGGCGGTCGAGGCTGGCTACTGCCCGCAGAGCGCCCCCGAGGAGGAGCCCGCGCCGATCGCCGCCGTTGCGCCCGACGGCACTGTCCTGGGCCTGCTTTGCATCGACGCGGCTCGCCTGCGCACCGTCCTGGTTTTCTAGAAAGAGACTCATGAACGTTTGGTATTCACTCTCTGACATTCCCGGCAACGAGGCCAGTGTCGTCACCATCGGCAACTTCGATGGCATGCACAACGGACACAAGAAGGTCATCTCCACGTGCATCGAGCGCGCCCACAAGCTCGGCGTTGACGCCGTGGCCATCACGTTCGACCCGCACCCCATCCAGGTTCACAAGCCGGAGGTGGGTCTCCAGCTGATCTCCCCTCTGCGCGACCGACTCGACGCGATGGCCGCCGCAGGACTGGACGCCACGCTCGTCGCCCACTACGACGCGAGCGTCTACAGCCTCGAAGCCGAAGAGTTCGTCTACGAATACCTGGTGGAGCGCTGCGGTGCGCGCGAAGTCGTCGTCGGCGAAGACTTCCGTTTCGGACGCGGCAACGCGGGGACCATCGACACGCTGCGCGAGCTCGGGCGCCGCTACGGGTTTAACGTCATCACGGTCACCGACATCGAGGCACCCGAGGGGCGCCGCTGGTCCTCGTCCTGGGTGCGCGAGCTCCTCGCCGCCGGTGACGTGTCCGGCGCCGCCCGCGTCCTCGGCCACCTCCACCGCATCCGCGGCACCGTATGCCACGGCTTCAAGCGCGGCCGCACCCTCGGCTTCCCGACTGCAAACCTGTCCGAGGACGTCGAAGGCGTCATCCCCGCCGACGGCGTCTACGCCGGCTGGGTCGTGCGCGCCGTGCCCGGCACCCAGTCCGCCGAGTTCCTCCCCGCCGCCATCTCCGTGGGTACCAACCCCCAGTTCAACGGCGTCGAACGCACCGTCGAAGCGCACGTCCTGGGCCGCTCGGACCTCAACTTGTACGGCGAACGTATCGCGGTGACCTTCGTGTCGCGCATCCGCTCGATGCTCTCCTTCGACTCGCTCGACGAACTGCTTACCCAGATGGACGATGACCTGCGTCAGACGGCCTCTGTCCTCGGCATCGGCGTTGCCGGGCGCGTCGACCCGGACTCCGTCACCGCCCGATAGGGCGCCTTCCTCCTCACCCGGCCCGCGCTAGCGGAGGTGCCCACCCAGCCCGAGGCCGGGGAGCGCAGAGCGGGGGCGGGGAAAGTCCTCGTGAGAAGGTAGAATCGTTAGCTTGGTCGCTCATTGTGGGGATAATGCCGGTGGCGTGCTACTGTAGAAAGGCCGTACACCGGCCGCGGACTGTCAGCACCCGGGAAAAGCCCGGATGCCCCGCGCAACGAACACAAAGGAGAAGCCTGTGCCGCTGAGCAAGGACGTCAAGGACCAGATCATCGCCGAGTACGCGACCCACGAGGGCGACACCGGTTCCCCCGAGGTGCAGATCGCGCTGCTGACCCGCCGCATCAAGGATCTGACCGAGCACTTCAAGACCCACACGCACGACCACCACTCCCGTCGTGGCCTGCTGCTGCTGGTCGGCCGTCGTCGCCGCCTGCTGGGTTACCTGGCTGACATCGACATCGAGCGTTACCGCTCGCTCATCGAGCGTCTCGGCCTGCGCCGCTGATTTTGGGCCGGCCCGCCTCCCGTAGCGGAGACGGGCCGGTTTTCACACGCCCACCTCGGGCAAACCGTTATTTTCGCGCGAAAGCCGCCGGTTTTCGACAGTGGCCTACGGAGCGTTTATCCGTGGGCTTCGATCGAAGGCCGAAGTGGAGCGCGACACCAACAAACCAAGGAGAAACGCCCCATGATGGAAGGCTCCGACATCATCGCCGCAGAGGCGATTATCGATAACGGCCGTTTCGGCAAGCGCACCGTGCGCTTCGAAACCGGCCGTCTCGCCAAGCAGGCCGCCGGCTCCGCCCTGGCCTACCTGGACGATTCCACCACCGTTCTGTCCGCCACCACGGTGGGCAAGACCCCCAAGGACCAGTTCGACTTCTTCCCGCTGACCGTCGACGTTGAAGAGCGTCAGTACGCCGCGGGTCGCATCCCCGGTTCCTTCTTCCGCCGCGAAGGCCGCGCGGGCACCGAGGCCATCCTGGCCGCCCGCCTCATCGACCGCCCGCTGCGCCCCGGCTTCGTCAAGGGCCTGCGCAACGAGGTCCAGGTCGTCGAGACCGTCCTGACGATCGATCCGGACGACGCCTACGACGTTCTGGCGATCAACGCCGCGTCCATGTCCACCCAGATCGCCGGCCTGCCCTTCACCGGCCCGATCGGCGGCACCCGCCTGGCCCTCATCGACGACCAGTGGGTCGCGTTCCCGCGCTGGAGCGAGCTCGAGCGTTCCGTGTTCAACATCGTTGTCGCGGGCCGCATCGTCACCAAGGAAGACGGCTCCGAAGACGTCGCGATCATGATGGTCGAGGCCGGCGGCGGCAAGAACCAGTGGGAGCTCATTCAGGCTGGCGCCACTGCCCCCACCGAAGACGTCGTGGCCGACGGCCTTGAGGCCGCCAAGCCCTTCATCAAGGTCCTGTGCGAGGCCCAGCTCAAGGTGGCCGAGAAGGCCTCCAAGGAGACCGTTGAGTTCCCGCTGTTCCTGGACTACACCGACGAAGAGTACGCGGCGGTCGAGGAATACGCGGCCGAGAAGGTCGCCCAGGCCCTGCTGACCGAGGGCAAGCTCGCCCGCGACGAGGCCGTTGACGCCGTCAAGGAAGAGATGCTTGAGGCCCTGGCCGAGCGCTTCCCCGAGTCGGAGAAGGCCCTCAAGGCTGCCTTCCGCTCGCTCGAGAAGGCCACGATCCGTAACCGCACCCTGCGCGAAGAGATCCGCATGGACGGCCGTACCCCGCGCCAGATCCGTTCCCTCTCCGCCGAGGTCGAGGTCCTGCCCCGCGTGCACGGTTCCGCCCTGTTCCAGCGTGGCGAGACCCAGATCCTGGGCATCACCACTCTGGCCATGCTGCGCATGGAGCAGCAGATCGACAACCTGTCGCCCGTCAACGCCAAGCGTTACATGCACCAGTACAACTTCGCTCCGTTCTCCACGGGCGAGGTCGGCCGCGTCGGCTCCCCGAAGCGCCGCGAGATCGGCCACGGCGACCTGGCCGAGCGCGCCCTGGTCCCCGTTCTGCCCTCGCGCGAGGACTTCCCCTACGCGATCCGTCAGGTCTCCGAGACCATGGGCTCCAACGGCTCCTCGTCGATGGGCTCCGTCTGCGCCTCGACCCTGTCCCTCCTCCAGGCCGGCGTGCCGCTGCGCGCCCCCGTCGCGGGCATCGCGATGGGCCTCATGACCGGCGAGGTCGATGGCCAGTTCAAGGCCGTCACCCTGACCGACATCCTGGGCGCCGAGGACGGCTTCGGCGACATGGACTTCAAGGTTGCCGGTACCCGTGACTTCATCACGGCTCTGCAGCTGGACACCAAGCTCGACGGCATCGACTCCCAGGTGCTGCGCGCCGCGCTGGCCCAGGCCCGCGACGCCCGACTGGCGATCCTCGACCTGATCAACCAGGCGATCGACGGCCCGGATGAGATGAGCCCCAACGCTCCTCGCATCATCACCGTCAAGGTTCCCGTCGACAAGATCGGCGAGGTCATCGGCCCCAAGGGCAAGATGATCAACCAGATCCAGGACGAGACCGGCGCTGACGTCACCATCGAGGACGACGGCACCGTCTACATCGCCTCCTCCGACGGCGCCTCCGCCGAGGCCGCCCGCACGATGGTCAACCAGATCGCGAACCCGCAGATGCCCGAGGTCGGCGAGCGCTTCGTCGGCACGGTCGTCAAGACCACCTCGTTCGGCGCGTTCGTGTCGCTGACCCCCGGCAAGGACGGCCTCCTGCACATCTCGCAGGTCCGTCGCCTCGTGGGTGGCAAGCGCATCGACTCCGTGGACGATGTCCTGCAGGTCGGCCAGCAGGTCGAGGTCGAGATCGCTGAGATCGGCGACCGCGGCAAGCTGAGCCTGCACGCCGTCATCGACGGCGAGGCCGGCGAGCTCGAGGCCGCCGAGGGCGAGCAGACCGAGCAGCGTCGCGAGCGCCGCGACCGCTCCGAGCGTCGCGAGCGCCGCCCCCGTACCCGCACCCGTCGTCGTCGTGACGACGAGCGCGAGGATGGCGCTTCCGAGGAGTGAGTAGCTCCCGCTAGCTGAATCGGACCGGTGGCCGGGATGGAGCGTGTGCTCCGCCCGGCCACCGGCCTTTTTACGGCTACACTGTGAACGTTTCGTGCCAACCCCCGGATCATGGGGGACGCAAGAGGAGAAGTATGACGCCCAAGCCACTGCCGCTCGACGAGGCCCGCCTATCCATCGAGGATGGCGACACCCGCATTGATCGCACGATCCTGGGAGCCGGGACGCGTGTCCTGACCCAGGAGATTCCCGCGACGAAGAGCGCGGGCGTGTCCCTGTGGGTGCCCGTGGGGTCGCGCGACGAGGGACCGCGTACGGCTGGGTCGACCCATTTCCTCGAGCACCTTCTGTTCAAGGGCACGAACAAGCGTTCCGCCCTCGACATCGCCGTTGCCTTCGACAGCGTGGGCGGCGAGTCGAACGCGGAGACCGCTCGTGAGCACACCGCCTACTGGGCGCGCGTGCGCGACGCGGACCTCGACATGGCGATCGAGACGCTGACCGATATGGTCACCGACTCGCGCCTCGACGAGGAAGATTTTTCGATGGAGCGCGGCGTCATCCTCGACGAGCTGGCGATGGGGGAGGACTCTCCCACGGACACGGTCCACGACACCTTCCAGCTGGCCGTCCACGGCGACCGCCCGATCGGACGCCCCGTTGGCGGCACCGCCCAGGCCATCCGCGAGGTCGAGCGCGCGGACGTGTGGGAGCACTACCAGGCCCACTACGGCCCCTCGTCCCTCATCGTTGCAGCCGCCGGCAACGTTGACCACGATTCAGTGTGCGAGCGCGTGCAGGCCGCCCTGGAGGGATCGCCCTGGGACGCGGGCAGCGTTGCCTCGCCCCGGCCTCGTCGATCCACGACCGTGACACCGATTGCCGACCACGACAAGGACATCACGCGCAGGCGAGACGTGACCCAGGCGCACGTCATCATCGGCTGTGAGGGCCTTCCGGCAACGGACCCGGCGGGTCCGACCATGAGCGTCCTGCTGTCGGTGCTGGGCGGCTCCATGTCGTCGCGCCTCTTCCAGGAGGTGCGTGAAAAGCGCGGACTGGCCTACACGACCTACGCCTTCGACGTCGCCTACTCCGACACCGGAACCTTCGGCATGTACGCGGGCTGCAGCCCCGACAAGGTCGGTGAGGTCGAGGCCATCATGCGCGCTCAGCTGGAAGACCTCGCCTCTGACGGCCCGACCGAGGAAGAGATGACGCGCGTGCGCGGACAGGTGCGCGGAGGCGTCGTCCTGGGCCTCGAAGACAACTGGTCGCGCATGATGCGACTGGGCCGCTCGGAGATCATCGGTCGCTACCGGCCCATCGACGAGTCCCTCGCTGAGTTCGACGCGGTGGAAGCGACTGACGTGCGCGCCCTGGCCGCCTCCCTCATCACCAAGCTGGATTGCCGCGCCCTCGTCCTGCCTGCGCAGTAAGAAACGGGGGAGTGAGATACCCCCTGTCCATCCGCGCTCGTCGCGCCGAACGTGGGAATACCCTGAAGACAGCGACATTACCGTAAGAAGGAGAGTGCAATGATTCGCGTTGCAGTGACAGGAGCCAAGGGCCGCATGGGCTCAACCGTCGTTCAGGCGGTCACGGACGCCCCGGACATGGAGGTCGTTGCCCTCTTCGATGCGGGCGACGAGATCACGCCGCAGAGCGTGAATGGCGCGCAGGTCGCCGTAGACTTCTCGATCCCCAGCGTCACCGAGCATAACGTGCACGCGCTCCTCGACGCGGGCGTGGATGTCGTCGTGGGCACGACCGGCTGGACGGAAGAGTCCTACGCGCGCGTGCGCGAGCATGCTGAGGCCGCTGGGCGCGCTGTCCTGATCGCCCCGAACTTCGCGATGGGCGCGGTGCTGGCTATGAAGTTCGCCGCCATGGCCGCCCCCTACTTCGAGTCCGCTGAGGTCATCGAGATGCATCACCCCGCCAAGGTGGATGCCCCTTCGGGCACCGCCGTGGCAACCGCGCGCGGCATCGCGAAGGCGCGCGTCGAGGCCGGCCTGGGCGAGATGCCCGACGCGACCGAAACGGACGAGCTCGGCAGTCGTGGTGGCCGCGTGGATGGTGTCCCCGTCCACGCCGTGCGCCTGCGCGGCCTGACCGCCTCGGAGGAGATCCTCCTGGGCAACGCGGGCGAGCAGCTGGTCATCCGCACCGATTCCTTCGACCGCGTGTCCTTCATGCCTGGCGTCCTGCTGGGCGTGCGTCGTGTGATCGGCCGTACGGGCCTGACGATCGGCCTCGACCAGGTGATGGGCCTGTGAGCTCGGCCGCGGGTCCGGACCGCTCCGTGCGCCCCGCTCAGAGCGGCGACGCGCGCGCGATCGCTCGCCTGCAGTGCGAGGCCTGGTGCTCCCTCATGGGGCAGGATGCCCTCGATGCCCAGGGCATTACCGAGGGGGCGCTCGCCGCCCAGTGGGAGGCGACGCTGGCTTCTCCGCGGCCGGGCGGCACCGCCCTCCTCGTCGCCCTCCACGGCAACACGATCGTCGGCTTCGCGCTCGCCGGTCCCGACGAGGCCGGGGCACCCTCGGCTCCCGACGCTTCACCGGGTGAGGCGGCGGTGGCCGCGACGCAGGTGTATGAGCTGACGGTGGATAAGAACTTCCGCCGCTCGGGGCATGCGTCGCGCCTGCTGTCGGCGGTCGCGGACCTGACGAGTGGCCAGCTGCGCGTGTGGGTCGGCGTGGATGATGAGGAGCGCCAGCGCTTTTTCACGTCGGCGGGTTTTGCGCCCTCGGGCGCGGTGCGAGTGCTGGGCGATGGCCCCACGCAGCACATGTGGTGGGCCGAGCGCGACTAAGGGCCCACGGCGCGAGCGACGCCAGGCGGGTGCGTGCGCGGCGCTCCGTCCACGTCGGGGACGCAGTGCGCCCAATGCGAGGGGCCGTGCGTATCATGGAACGCATGAGTAACATTCCTCCCCGCCGCTTCGGTTCCCTCGCAGCCGCCATGGTCACGCCGATGACCGCCACCGGTGAGATTGATTTGCCGTCCGCGCAGCGCCTGGCGATCAAGCTGGTCGACGAAGGGTGCGACACGATCCTGCTGTCCGGCACGACGGGTGAGTCGCCGACGACTCACCAGCCGGAGAAGAATGACTTGACGGACGCCGTCCGTGAGGCCGTGGGGGATCGAGCATTCATCCTGTGCGGCGCGTGTTCGAACGACACCGCCCACGCGGTGCGCATCGGCGAGGGCGCTCAGGAGCACGGAGCGGACGGTCTGCTGATCGTGTCCCCGTACTACAATCGTCCTTCCCAGGAGGGCCTGCGTGCGCACGTGCGCGCCGTGACGGATGCGACCGACCTGCCCGTCATGCTCTATGACATTCCGGGGCGCACGGGCATCGCGTTTTCTGATTCGACATTGGACATCCTCGCCCAGCATCCGCGCATCCTGGGCGTCAAGGATGCCACGGGTGACGTGGAGACCGGTGTGGAGCGCATGCACCGCACGGGCCTGGAGTACTACTCGGGTGATGACGGCCTGAACTTCGCGTGGATGACGGGTGGCGCCTCGGGCTTCATCTCGGTGGTGACGCACGTGGCCTCGGCCCACTACCGCCGCATGATCGAGCTGCTCGACTCCGATCAGGTGTGGGAGGCACGCGAGCTGTCGTATTCGCTGCGTCCCCTTGTACACGCCATCATGGGCGGCGGACAGGGAGCGGTCATGGCGAAGTACGCCCTGTGGCTCCAGGGTGTCATCGACAGCCCGGCCGTGCGCCTGCCGATGGTGGGCATTAGTGACGATGAGGTGTCGGCCCTGCGTCGGGCCCTGTGCGCCGCTGGTCTGCTCTGACACATCTCGCCCCCGTCGATAACCGGCGGGGGTGACGTGTCTGTTGCAGGTGGCGGGGGAGCTGCTGTGGCTTCAATGCTCGTTGACGAGCGTCGAAAGTTATGCTTAATATACTTAGGTAAAGCTCATCAATACTGATTGTTGTCTTCAAGGAATGGATACCGTGGCAAAGAAGGACGTCATCATTCCCCTGGTCCCCGCCGCTCTCAGCGCCCTGCTGCTCGCCGGAGGTGTGACCGTCTTTTCGGCGTGCGAGCAACGGGCCGACGGCTCGTGGATGCACTGCCACCAGTGCCAGAACATGGTGGCCGGCAGCGCCGTCGGCCTCATCGCACTGTACGGCGCCTCCTCCCTCGTCAAGAACAAGCCTGCGCGCCTGGTGCTGCTCGCGCTCGCGGTCATCGCCAGCGTCGTTGTGTTCTTCATTCCCGGCGGGATCTGCCCGCTGTGCGCGATGAAGACGATGCGCTGCCACACCGTTTTCCAGCCCTTCGTGCGCATCATGAGCGTCGTGGTCGCTGGCAGCGGTATCGGGGCGCTGGTGGCGTCCTGGAAGAAGGATTCGAAGCCCTCCGCCTGACGTATCGGCCCGGATGGGAGACAATGGCGGCGTGAGGGCCCTAGGACGTTCGACAACCGTGCGCATCGGCGCGGTTCTCCTCGTGCTATCCCTCGTCGCCGTTCTCGCGATCGTCGTGCGCAACGCGGTGCGCTATCGCGAGGCCGTCGCCCTGGACGAGGCCGGGGACGCCCAGGGGGCGTACGAGCTCTTCCATGCGCTCGGCGGGTACAGTGACGCGGCGCAGCGCGCGCAGGCCCTCGTCGAAGCCGATCCCGCGCTGCCGTACCGCTCGGTATCCAAGGGCGACACCGTGTCCTTCGGCTCCTACGAGCAGGACGGAAACGCCCAGAATGGACCCGAGCCGATCACGTGGATTGTCCTCGATAAGATCGACGGCCAACTCCTGCTCCTGAGCGCAGACGTTCTCGAGGCTCGCCAGTACCACCACGTGCCCTTCGAGGAGGTCACGTGGGAGAATTCCGACCTGCGCGCGTGGATGAACGGCGACTTCTACGAGGGCGCGTTCACCCCCGTTCAGCGAGGGCTCATCGAGACGGTGCACAACGAGAACGCGGATCAGTCGATCACCGGCGCGAGCGGCGGAGCCGCGACCGACGACCGGGTTTTTGCGCTCAGTGAGACCGAGAGCGTCATCTACCTGAACACGCCCGCCGCGCGCAGTGACATCGGAGCGGCGCCCGCCAGCGTTCACGCGGCCGCCGGACCCCTGAGCGTCTCCGAGGACGGTACGGCAGACTGGTGGCTGCGCTCTCCCGGAACATACGGTTTCGCGACGCAATTCGTCGACGCGACGGGGGTGCCCTCGCTGAGCGGAGCGAACGTCGACCTGCAGTACGGGGTACGACCCGCGCTGTGGATCAACGTCGAAGGGGCAGGTGAGGGGAGCCGATGAGCAACGCGCTGTCCCTGCGCCGCGTTCCCCTCATGACCATCCGCGCGCATCCCGTCCGTTCCATCATCATCGCCGTGCTTGCGCTCGCGCAGGCGGCCTGCGTGTTCGGCGGGTTCATCCTCGTGGGCGCGATGCGGGCGGAGCTCACCCTCGCTGAGCGCAGGCTCGGCGCCGACCTCGTCGTGTACCCGACGACCTGCCTGAACCAGGTGGAGAAGAAGCGCCTCCTCATGCTCGGGACCCCCGTGGGCTGTCACCAGCGGCGCTCGGCTCTGGCGCGCATGTCGTCCAACGAGGACATTGCCGCTGTGTCCTATCAGCTCTATGTCTCGGAAACGTTGGCGGATGGCACCACGCGGTGGATCGTCGGTTTCGAACCCGAGACGGATTTCGCGCTCTCGCCTTGGATCGCTGAGGGGGAAGGGACGTCGCTGCCGCGAGGCTCGGTCCTCGTCGGTAGTGCCGTGCCCGGCGCGGACGGACAGAGCCTCTCCGTCTTTGGGCGAGAACGCCCGATCGGAGCTCACCTGCTCGCCACCGGCTCGGAGCTCGATGATGCCGTCTTCGTTTCCATGGACACCCTGACGGACATGATGGCGGACGCGCGCGCGGCGGGGGAGGACATCGACGCTTCCCTCGACCCGAGTACCGACTACTCTGCGGCGCTCGTGCGCGCCTCGGACAGCGACGCCATCGAGAGCGTGACCAACTGGATCAACCTCTACGTGCGCAAGGTCAGCGCGGTGCGCAGCTCCGAGGCGCTCGTCGGCGCCGCATCGGGCATCCGCGCGCACCGCGGGGTCGCAATCGGGGTCCTGGGAGCGACCTGGCTCGTTCTCCTGGGTGCCCTCATCATCGTGCAGGTGAGCCTCATGAACGAACGGATGCAGGAACTGGCCGTGTGGCGCTCGATCGGGGCATCGCGCTCCATCATGAGCCGTGTCATGCTGAGCGAATCAGCGCTGCTTCACGCGGCCGGAGCGCTCGTGGGAGTCTGCCTCGCGGCCCTCACCATGCCATTCGTGGGGGACGGGAGCCTCGTCCAGGCCCTGGCCGCCCCCGCGACGTCGCTGCCCCTCGCGGGCCTGTCACTAGTCGCCGTCACCTGCGTCGGCGTCGCCGGAACGCGTCTCGCGCTCGCTCGGGTCAGCCGTGCGGCTACGGGGAATAAATCTGTCCTGGTGTAGGGACAACGGTCAAGGAGGAATGACGCAATGCTGTCGCTGTCGCGACTACCGTGGATGAACCTGCGCGGCTACCCCGTGCGGACGGGGACCCTGGTCTTCTTCTCCATGCTCATGACGATGACGATCTTCGGTGGAACGCTGGTCGTCCAAGGCATCGAACACGGCCTGCGCACGACCCAGTCGCGCCTCGGAGCCGACATCATGGTGACGCCCGACGAGGCAGACACCGACTTCGACGCGCAGACATTCCTCGTCAACGCCGAACCGTCGTACTTCTACATGGATGCATCCACGCGCGAGGCAGTTGCAGCCGTCGACGGCGTCGAGGCCGCCTCCTCCCAGCTCTTCCTCGCCTCGGCGAGGGCGAGCTGCTGCTCGGGCCGCTACCAGGTGATCGCCTACGACCCGGCCACCGACTTCACGATCCAGCCGTGGATGAACGACGCCGTCGGGCAGACGCAGCTCGGGGAGAATGAGGTGATCGTCGGCGCCAACGTGCTCGCCAACGACCCGGAGAACTTCCAGCTCTTCGACAACACCCTGCGGGTCGTCGGCCAATTCGACCCGACCGGATCAACCCTCGACAACGCGGTCTACATGAACTTCGAGACCGCGAAGAAGGTCATCGACTCCTCGCTGCGCAAGGGACTCAACAAGTACTCGACGCTCGAAACCGACCGCATCATCTCCTCGGTCATGGTCAAGGTGGCACCCGGATACGACGCCGAGGCCGTGGCTGCGCAGATCCGCGAGCAGGTCCCCGGCGTCTCGGTCGCCACCTCGACGAAGCTCGTCAGCGGTATCGCCCAGTCCCTGGAAACGACGTCGCGCACGGTCACCACCCTCATCGCCGTCGCGTGGGGAGTCGGCCTGCTCATGATCACCCTCATGTTCGTCCTGATGATCGTCGAGCGCAGGAGAGAATTCGCCACCCTCATCGCCGCCGGAGCGCACCGTCGGCTGATCTCGCGCATCATCATCCGCGAGGCGCTTGCAGTCAACGCGCTCGGCGGCGTCGGCGGCATCGTCGTCTCCGGTGTCCTCCTCGTGTCCTTCTCCGGCCTCGTACGCCAAAGCCTGGGAGGGGGATTCCTCGTCCCGTCGCTGCCCACGCTGGCGCTGCTCGCGCTGGGAGCGCTCGCGTCGGTGGGCCTCGTCGCCCTCGTCTCCTCATGGATAGCGCTACGGTACGTGACGACAATGGACGCCAGCCTGGCCCTTAAGGAAGGGGAATGACATGATCATCGAGGCAACGGGACTCACGAAACAATTCGCCCGAGCCCGCGGGGGAAAGCGCCTCTTCACGGCTGTCCACCCGCTGGATATCGGCCTGGAGGAACGCCAACTGACCGTCGTCTCCGGGCACTCCGGAAGCGGCAAGAGTACCCTGGCGAACATGCTCGCCGGCATCCTCACGCCGACCGCAGGACACGTACGACTGGACGGCACGGACCTGTACTCGCTGCGCGACGAGGAGCTCTCGCGCCTGCGCAATGAGCGCATCGGCCTCGTCCCCCAGGGGCACACGGCCCTGCGAGCCCTGACAGTCCTCGACAACGTCTTGCTTCCCTCGATCCTCTACACCAAGGACGAGGCGCCCGTGGATCGTGCCCGCGAGCTGCTGGCCGCCGTTGGCTTGGGCGACCTCGCCGACGCTGCGCCCACCGAGCTATCGGGCGGTGAGCTGCGGCGCATGGCGATCGCGCGCGCCCTCCTCATGGAACCCGCCATCGTCGTCGCAGACGAGCCAACCGCCGGCCTCGATAGCGCGAACGCAACCGCCGCCCTCACCCTCCTGCGCGATGCCGCCGACCGGGGAGCAGCCGTCCTCGTCGTCTCCCACGAGGCCGAGGCGCAGCGCTTCGCGGACCGCAGCTACGTCATGGAGGACGGCCATCTGTGCGAGAGCGAGTAGCTCAGCGCCCTCCGAACGCGTCAAATGTGAGGGGACCGACCTGCCCAACATGTCTCCCGATGCGGGCAAAGCGGTGCCAACGTGGCAGACTGGCACCATGAAGTCTTTGTACGAGAACCTCAGCGAACCCGCGCCCCTGGAAGATGGCGCACTGCGAGTGATCCCGCTGGGAGGTCTCGGCGAGGTCGGCCGCAACATGAACGTCCTCGAATACCGGGGCAAGCTCCTGGTCGTGGACTGTGGCGTCCTCTTCCCCGAGGAGACCCAGCCCGGCGTTGACCTGATCCTGCCGGATTTCTCCTGGATCGAAGAACGCATGGACGACGTCGTCGGCCTCGTCCTCACCCACGGCCACGAGGACCACATCGGCGCCGTGCCCTACCTCCTCAAGCTGCGAGGAGACATTCCGATCTACGGATCCGACCTGACCCTGGCCTTCGTCGCACCCAAGCTGCGCGAACACCGCCTGCCCGACCCGGGCCTCAACGTCGTCGCCGAAGGCGATCGTCTCACCGTCGGTCCCTTCGACCTCGAGTTCGTCTCCGTCACCCACTCGATCCCCGACGCGCTTGCGGTCTTCGTGCGCACCGATGCAGGCAACGTCCTCATCACGGGTGACTTCAAGATGGATCAGCTGCCGCTGGACCGTCGCCTCACCGACCTGCGCGCCTTCGCCCGCATGGGCGAGGAGGGCGTCGACCTGTTCATGGTGGACTCCACGAACGCGCTGGTGCCCGGATTCATCACGCCCGAGCGCGAGATCGGCCCGGTCCTCGACCAGGTGTTCGGCGAGGCCACGGGCCAGATTGTCGTCGCCTCCTTCGCCTCGCACGTGCACCGCGTCCAGCAGGTCATCAACGCGGCCGCCCATCACGGGCGTCGCGTGGCCTTCGTGGGCCGCTCGATGGAACGCAACATGCGCATCGCGGAAGAAAAGGGCTACCTGTCGATCCCCGAGGGCATTATCGTGGACCTCAAGGGCATCGGCGAGCTGCCGCCTTCCGAGCGCGTCTACATGGCGACCGGTTCGCAGGGCGAGCCGATGGCCGCGCTGTCGCGCATGTCGGTGGGATCGCATCGCACCGTGACGATCGAGCCGGGCGACATGGTCGTGCTGGCCTCCTCGCTGATTCCCGGCAACGAGAACTCCGTGTACCGCGTCATCAACGACCTGACCCGCCTGGGTGCGCGCGTCGTGTCGAAGGAGAACGCGAAGGTGCATGTGTCCGGTCACGCGAGCGCCGGCGAGCTCATCTACTGCTACAACATCGTTCAGCCCAAGAACGTCATGCCCATCCACGGCGAGGTCCGTCACCTGGTGGGCAACGGTCAGCTGGCCGTCAAGACGGGCATGGACCCGCAGAACGTGGTCCTGGCCGAGGACGGCGTGACGGTCGACCTCAAGGACGGCGTCGCGCGCGTGTCGGGTATCGTGCCCTGCGAGTACGTGTACGTGGACGGCCGCTCGATCGGAGAGATCTCCGAGGATGAGCTGGAGACACGCCGCACCCTGGGGTCGGAGGGCTTCATCTCGATCTTCGCGGTCGTCGAGCACGATTCGGGCATGGTCCTGGCCGGCCCGGAGATTCGCGCGATCGGCATGGCCGAGGACGACTCGGTGTTCGAGGAGATCCTCCCCGACGTCACGCAGGCGCTCAAGGATGCGGCTGCTCCCGGCGGGCAGGACCCCTACGTCCTGCAGCAGGCGATGCGCCGCGTGATCGGACGCTGGGTTGCGCGACGCTTGCGTCGTCGTCCTATGATCGTTCCGGTCGTTACCGAGCAGTAGTCTGGCTGTCTTCATTGACGAGGCCCTGGCGCGCTGGGCGGTAGCGTGCGCTTGAAGGAAGGAATCTACGTGTCGGGTCGTTTTATTTCGACGCACTCTGTTGCGCTCGTGTTGCCGATGCACATCGCGTACATGCCGGAGCGCGGCGGATCCGTTCATGCGGATGCCGCCAGCTCGCGCCCGGGCGGCGGCTTCACGACCCTGTGCGCCGCTGCGGCCATGGGCGTGCCGACTGCAGCCGCGTCGCCGCTTGGCACGGGTCCGAACTCTTTCGCCGTTCGTCAGCAGCTGGTCGAGGCCGGCGTCGAGGTCCTGACCCCCGAACTGGTGGGTGACATCGGTGTCGTCATTCAGCTCATCGTCGAAGACGGGTCGATGCGTTCGGTCGTGACGGCCGGCGTCGAATCGGAACCGTCGCGCGGTGCCCTTGCGAGCATCGAGCTGCGCGAGGGGGATGTGGTCCACGTGGCCGCCTCCGACATGACGAGCGCGCATGCGGCTTCCGAGCTGAGCGAGTGGGCCGCGTCCCTGCCTCCCTTCGTAACTCTCGTCGTCTCGGTGTCTCCCGCAGTCACGCAGGTTCCCGTTGAAGCGTGGGAGGTGATCTTCCCCCGTGCCGACGTCGTGACAATGAACAGCTGGGAGGCCTCCACGCTCGCCGGTATTCTCGACGCCAACCGTCACGGATCCACGATCCGCACCTACATGCGCCCGGACGCGGCCACGGTTCGCCGCGTGGGGGAGCGGGGCTGCGAGCTGCAGAAGGTTGCGGATGCTCCCGTCATCTCGATTCCCGCGTTCCAGTCGCGTATTGCGGACACCGCAGGTGTGGGCGATACCCACATCGGAGAGATGTGTGCGGGCCTGGCCATGGGCTACGACCTCGAGACCGCGTGCCTCATGGCGAACGCAGGTGCCGCGCTGGCCATCTCCCACGAGTCGGCCCTGCCCGTTCCCACGCGCGAGCAGGTTGAAAACGTGCTCGAAACCGGGGTTGTTACCAACATCCTGCGCTGATCTCGTGCGGCGCGCCTGGCTGAGTGGGGCCGCGGCGGGCGATATGGTGGAAGGATCATGGCACAATCGTCTCCACGCTCGTCGTCCGGTAAGGCTCCCGCGCGCCCGCGCGCCAAGGGAGGCTCGAACAAGTCCGCCCAAGCGCCCCAGCCCGAAGCAACGCAGCCAGGCTTCCTGGCACGCTTCTTTTCTGCGCTCGGCCGCGCCGGTGTCGGTGCCGTGCGCGCATGGAAGGCAACCGATTCGCAGGTCAAGCGTGACGCTGCGGCCTTCGTCGCTGTCGCCGCGGCCATCGTTATAGCGCTGCGCGAGTGGTTCCAGATTTCCGGCGAGGCCGGCGATGCGATCCACCATGCCTCCGCCGGCCTGTTCGGCATCTTCTCGGTCGTCCTGCCCCTCGTCCTGATCGCCCTGGCCATCGAGCTCGTCTCCGCGCGATCCGGGCGATCCGCGCTGCCCCACCACGTGGCAGGCGGCATCGGTATCACCGCAGCGCTCACCGGCCTGGTCCACATCTCGCGTGGAAACCCCGCGATGGGTACCGAACCCGGCATCGAGGCGGCCGGTGGCCTGCTCGGCTGGTTCGTCGCACGCCCCCTCGCCCTCCTGCTCTCCGGCTGGGGTGCGGGTGCCCTTATGATCCTGCTCCTGGCTTACTCGATCCTGCTCGCCACGCGTACGGCCGTCGCCGATGTCCCCGCGCGCCTGCGCGACCTCGCCGCCCACCTCAGCGGTGAGCGCCCCGCGGGCGACACCGAGGCCGCCGATCAGGCCGGCGGCGATCCCGCCAAGGAAGCCCGCCGCAAGGCGCGCAAAGACCTCGCAGCGGGAGACGACGCGTTCCTCGACGAATACGACGGCGACGAGTCCTTCCGCAAGGCGACCGACACGGAATCCGTGGGGGAGACCCGCCTCCTGGAATCCGGTGCCATCGCGGCCCCCGCGCCCGCCCCGACTCCCGCGCCCCGGCCTCGTGCCACGACGCCCGACGCCCCCACCGAGATGCTCACGCAGATGCGTCCGGCCGTGGCCCCCGCGCCCGTCCAGGTGCCCGCGCACGTGCCCGAGCCCGAACCGGAGCCCGAGGACGAGCCGGCGCCCCCGCCGATCACCGACGAGCCCGAGGGGGCCTTCCAGCCCAACCTCGACGACTCGATCAGCTACACGCTGCCGTCGGAGGACCTCCTGGTCTCCGGCCCGCCCCACATGACCCGATCCGCCGTCAACGACCAGGTCGTCGCGGCCCTGGGGCAGGTCTTCGCGGACTTCAACGTCGACGCGCGCGTCACCGGATTCTCCCGAGGCCCGACAGTCACCCGCTACGAGGTCGTCCTCGGCGCGGGCGTGAAGGTCGACAAGCTCACCAACCTGTCGAAGAACATCGCCTACGCGGTCGCCTCCGCCGACGTGCGTATCCTGGCGCCGATCCCCGGCAAGAGCGCCATTGGCATCGAGATCCCCAACGCCGACCGTGAAAACGTGGCCCTCGGCGACGTCCTGCGCTCCGCGGCTGCCCGCCGCAACCAGCACCCGCTCGTCGTCGGCGTCGGCAAGGACGTCGAAGGCGGCTACGTCGTCACCAACCTGGCGAAGACACCGCACATGCTGGTGGCCGGCCAGACCGGTTCCGGTAAGTCCTCCTTCGTCAACTCCATGATCACGTCGATCATGATGCGTGCGACGCCCCAGCAGGTGCGCATGATCCTCGTCGACCCCAAGCGCGTGGAACTCACGATCTACGAGGGCATTCCGCACCTCATCTCGCCCATCATCACCGACGCCAAGAAGGCCGCCGAGGCCCTCGAATGGGTCGTCAAGGAGATGGACGCGCGCTACGACGATCTGTCGGACTACGGCTTCAAGCACATCGACGACTTCAACAAGGCTGTGGCGGCCGGACAGGTCCAGGCCAAGCCCGGGTTAGAGCGCACGCTGCACCCCTACCCGTACCTGCTCGTGGTCGTCGACGAGCTCGCCGACCTCATGATGGTCGCCCCGCGCGACGTCGAGGCGTCGATTCAGCGCATCACGCAGCTGGCGCGCGCCGCCGGCATCCACCTGGTCCTGGCCACGCAGCGCCCCTCCGTCGACGTCGTCACCGGCCTCATCAAGGCCAACATCCCCTCGCGCCTCGCGTTCGCGACCTCCTCGCTGACTGACTCGCGCACGATCCTCGACCAGCCCGGCGCCGAAAAGCTCATCGGCCAGGGCGATGCGCTCTATTTGCCCGCGGGTGCCTCCAAGCCCATGCGCGTCCAGGGCGCCTGGGTCTCCGAATCCGAGATCCACCAGATCGTCTCCCACGTCAAGAGCCAGATGGAGACGCACTACCGCGACGACGTCGTGCCCGAAAAGAAGGAAGCCAAGGTCGCCGAAGACATCGGAGACGATCTCGAAGACCTGCTGCAGGCCGCCGAGCTCGTCGTCTCCACCCAGCTCGGCTCCACCTCGATGCTCCAGCGCAAGCTGCGCGTCGGCTTCGCCCGCGCCGGTCGCCTCATGGACCTGCTCGAGTCGCGCGAAATCGTCGGCCCCTCCGAAGGATCCAAGGCACGCCAGGTGCTCGTCACCCCCGAACAGCTGCCCGAGGTCCTCGCCATGCTGCGCGGGGAGTCAGCCGGCATCGCCGAGCCCGAGCCTGAGCCCGCCCCCGCGCCCGCTCCGGCCGCTCCCGAGGCGGCACCCAGCCCGGCCATCGGCGCTGCGGCGGGGGTCACGGAGGGGGCCCCGGCCTCGTCCGCGGCCGATGCAGCTCCCGCTTCCGGTTACGAAATGGGCACGGCATCCGCCGGCGATTCGCGCGGCAGTGGGGTAGACCCGTACTCTGGTCATAACTTTGGTGGGTCCTCGCCCGACTGGGTCGACGAGGAGCCTGAGGACAACGAGGACGCTTGGCAGCTCACGGGCCGCTGAGCGGAAAGGAAACGGTCATGAGCGAGAACGTGTCGCGCGTGCAGCGAGACAGCAAGGTTCCCCTGGTGAACCTGCCCAACGCGCTGACCGTTTTGCGCCTGGTCCTCGTTCCGATATTCATTGTCCTTGGCCTTCAGCAGTCGTGGAGCGCGCTGTGGGCGGCATTCGTCGTCTTCGCCGTCGCCGCGATCACGGACCGCTTTGACGGGGAACTCGCGCGCTCGTGGGGGCAGATCACCGACTTCGGCCGCGTCGCCGACCCCATCGCCGACAAGGCCCTGACCCTGTGCGGCTTCGGCCTGCTGTCCTACCAGGGGTATCTGCCCTGGTGGTTGACGATCCTTATCGCGGTGCGCGAGCTGGGCATCACCGCGATGCGCGCCTTCTTCCTGCGCCGCGGCGTCGTCGTGTCTGCCAACCAGGCGGGCAAGCTCAAGACCTTCATGCAGATGGTGGCCCTGGGGACCCTGCTGATCCCGTGGGCGCACTTCACGGCGATGAACGAGGCCAACGAGGGATGGGTGGTTCTTCTTATTCGCCTCGGGCAGATTTTCGCGGGCGTTGCGCTCGCGCTGACGCTCTACTCGGGCTTCATGTACGTCATCGATGGCGTGCGCCTCATGCGGGAAGCGAGCGCTGGCGAAGCCGTAGTCGGCGAGGCCGTGGCGGACTCGCGCGACAACGATGCTCCGGAGGAGCCTGCGCCGTCACGCCGGGGCACTGCGGGCCAGCATGTCCAGAGTTGAGTGCGGGTGACGCAACCCATAGAGTAATCGACTCGTCGGTGGAATAAGCCTGAAAGTGCCCGCGTTGTACGGGTATGAATGCAACGCGAGGAATGAAAGCGGAACGTCACAGCGTTTCGATGCGCGAACTAACAATGCGTCCCTCGAAACAGAACGGCTACAGTAACAGTATGGAAAAGACACTGAGCGAAACCCCGCTGCTGCGCAGCGAACTGGGCGATGTCCTGCGTGGCATCCGCCAGCGCCAGGGTCGAACCCTGCGCGAAGTCTCTTCGGAGGCCCAGGTTTCCCTCGGCTACCTGTCCGAGGTTGAGCGCGGCCAGAAGGAGGCCTCGTCGGAGCTGCTCGAGGCGATCACCTCGGCCCTGCGCGTGCCGCTGTGGTTCGTGCTGCGCGAGGTTTCCGAGCGCATGGCGATCATCGATGGTGCGGTCATTCCCGACGCGGTGCCCGACGATATTGTGCCCGTCACGCTGATTTCCTGACGCGTGAAGCACTCTGAGTTTTACGAGGCGGTCGAGGCGACCTTCGGGTCGGCCCTCGGCCGCTCGTATGTCTCTGACCTCTATCTCGCCTCGCTGGGGGCGACCGCGCGCGATGCGCTGTCCGCCGGCGTGAATCCGGATGAGGTCTGGGCGACCCTGTGTGAGGAAACCGGGCGCGAGGATGCGCGCTGGATTCATCGCGTGGATCCGCGTGAGCGGGGGCGCTGACCGACCCGGCTTGTCGATGTGATCGATATCCGTCTGATCGGTGGGCGGCGTGTCGATCGGCGGTCGAACATGTGTTCCATTTAAGCTTGTGGGCGACGACGCTCCGACGCGTGTCATCCACAGGGGTGACGCGCGCGGGACGCAGATGACGATGGCCGGTCGCATACTCGTCATGTCGCCTCGGAGAGGGGTGGCATTCCAGGCCAGGACACCCGCAGGCCGGAGAGGCCGCAGACGAAAGGATCACCATGGCAGCCCGTAAAGCACCCGCCGCAAAGCCCGCGACCAACGATCGCAATAAGGCTCTCGAAGTCGCCCTGTCGCAGATTGATAAGCAGTTCGGCAAGGGCTCCGTCATGCGCCTGGGCGATGACAACCGCCCGCCCGTTCAGGTGATCCCCACGGGTTCCCTCGCTCTCGACGTCGCCCTCGGCATCGGTGGCCTCCCGCGCGGACGAGTCATCGAGGTCTACGGCCCCGAGTCCTCCGGTAAGACCACGGTCGCCCTGCATGCCGTCGCCAACGCCCAGAAGGCCGGCGGCAACGCGGCCTTCATCGACGCTGAGCACGCTCTCGACCCCGTCTATGCGCGCGCCCTGGGCGTCGACACGGACTCCCTCCTGGTCTCCCAGCCCGACACGGGCGAGCAGGCCCTCGAGATTGCCGACATGCTGATCCGCTCTGGCGGCATCGACATTATCGTCATCGACTCTGTCGCGGCGCTCGTGCCTAAGGCCGAAATCGAAGGCGAGATGGGTGACTCTCACGTCGGCCTGCAGGCCCGCCTCATGAGCCAGGCCCTGCGTAAGATCACGGGCGCCCTGTCCGCGACCGGCACCACAGCGATCTTCATCAACCAGCTGCGCGAAAAGATCGGCGTCTTCTTCGGCTCCCCGGAGACCACGACGGGCGGTAAGGCCCTGAAGTTCTACGCATCCGTGCGCATCGACGTGCGCCGTATCGAAACCCTCAAGGAGGCCGGTGCCCCCGTCGGTAACCGCACGCGCGCCAAGGTCGTCAAGAACAAGATGGCCCCGCCCTTCAAGCAGGCCGAGTTCGACATCGTCTACGGCAAGGGCATTTCGCGCGAGGGCTCGATCATCGACATGGGCGTTGAGGCCGGTATCGTGCGCAAGTCCGGCTCCTGGTTCACCTACGGGGATGACCAGCTAGGCCAGGGCAAGGAGAACGTGCGTCAGTTCCTCGTGGACAACCCCGAGCTGGCCAACGAGATCGAACAAAAGATCCTCGTCTCACTGGGTATCGGCGAGGCCCCGGATCCGGACCAGGCGTCCCAGGACGTGCCCGACATCGATCCTGATGAGGACGCGGGCTTCTGAGTCGTGGTCCGCTACCTGGATCCTGAAGATCATCCCGAGCTGGGGGAGGAGCGTCGCCGGCGTTCCTCCCCGGGCGAGAGGCTCGCGCGCGCCCGCGAACGCAATGCGGCCCTGACGGGCACGGCGGCGATCGAGGCCGCGCGCGAGGTCGCCCTGCGCAAGCTAGACGCACGCGCATGTTCCCGCTCGGAGTTGACCAGCGCGATCGAAGGGCGAGGCTTTAGCTCCGAGATCGCCGTCGAGGTCGTCGACCGTCTTGAGGCCGTTGGTCTCGTCGATGATCAGGCGTATGCGGACGCGCTCGTCCGCTCGCGTTTTTCGGGGACCGGAGCCTCCGGTCGTGCACTGCGCGAGGTCCTCGTGCGCAAGGGGCTGGACTCGTCGACGATCGAGCGTGCCCTGTCTCAGATCGATCGGGACGACGAGGCGGAGCGCGCGGCACAGCTGGTGGCTCGCAAACGTCGCTCCCTTGCGGGCGTCCCGCGCGAGACCGCCTACCGTAGACTGAGTTCCATGCTCGCACGCAAGGGGTATTCGCCGTCTGTCGCCTCTGCCGCCGTGCGCGACGCCCTCGACACGTGGGGCGATGAGGATCGGGGCGCTGAGGAGGCCTGGCAGTGGGGACTGTGACCGCAGTAAGCGATGAGGCGCTTGCCGACCTGATAGCGGATCTGACCGAGCGCGGCTTGACGATCGCGACGGCGGAATCGCTGACTGGAGGCGGCCTCGTCGCGCGCCTCGTGGACGTACCCGGCGCCTCTCACGTCGTGCGCGGGGGTGCCTGCACCTACGCTGTCGATACCAAGGCCTCGGTGCTGGGCGTCTCGGAGAGACAGCTGGCGTCGACGGGGCCGGTAGATGAGCAGGTTGCTCGTCAGATGGCCCGAGGGACGCGTGAGCTGTTCCGCGCAGACATCGGCGTATCGACGACCGGCGTCGCTGGCCCGGGCCCCGCTGACGGTTTCCCCGCTGGTACTGTTCACATCGCTTGCGCTCATCCGGCGGGGGAGGAGCACCGCCTCCTGCATCTCGACGGTGATCGCGCGGCTGTGCGTGCGGGCGCGATCGACGCTGCGATCGCCCTAGTGCGTGATGTGCTCGACTTCGCCGGTGCGCAGGCGGGCGACTAGACTTCACTGCGATGAATACGATGACGCAGGACGGCACCGTGCTGCCCCGCACCTACGCGGTGCGCACGCTCGGCTGCCAGATGAATGAACACGACTCCGAACGAATGGCGGGTCTGCTGGAGCAGGCCGGCCTCGTCCCCGTTGAACAGGTCCCTGAGGCTGCCGCCCGCGCGACCGACGCCGGCGACATGGGCGCCGACGTCATCGTCATCAACACCTGCTCCGTCCGTGAGAACGCAGCGACCCGCCTCTTCGGTAACCTCGGCCAGCTCGCTTCCGTCAAGCGTGCGCGCCCCGGCATGCAGATCGCGGTCGGTGGCTGCCTCGCCCAGCAGATGCGTGACGGCATCGTCGAGAAGGCCCCGTGGGTGGATGCTGTCTTTGGCACGCACAACATCGACGTGCTTCCGGCGCTCCTGCGCCGCGCCGAGCATAACCGCGCGGCCGCCGTCGAGATTGAGGAATCCCTCAAGGTCTTCCCGTCGACCCTGCCCACACACCGCGAGAGCGCGTACGCCGCATGGGTGTCCATCTCCGTGGGTTGTAACAACACGTGCACGTTCTGCATCGTTCCGCACCTGCGTGGCAAGGAACGTGACCGTCGCCCCGGCGACATTCTCGCCGAGGTCGAGGCCGTCGCCTCGCAGGGCGCTATCGAAGTGACCCTACTGGGTCAGAACGTCAACTCCTACGGTGTCGGATTCGGTGAGCGCGGTGCGTTCGCCGACCTGTTGCGTGCCGTCGGGCGCGTCGAGGGTATCGAGCGCGTGCGCTTCACCTCGCCTCACCCCGCAGCCTTCACGGACGACGTGATTGCCGCGATGGCAGAGACCCCCACGGTCATGCCGAGCCTGCACATGCCCCTGCAGTCCGGGTCGGACGCGATCCTGCGTCAGATGCGCCGCTCTTACCGTCGTGAGCGTTTCATGGGCATCCTGGAGCGCGTGCGCGCCGCTATCCCGGAGGCTGCGATTACTACCGACATCATCGTTGGCTTCCCGGGAGAGACCGAGGAAGACTTCCAGGCGACCCTCGATGTGGTCGAGCAGGCTCGTTTCTCCTCTGCCTTCACGTTCCTGTACTCGCCGCGCCCGGGTACGCCCGCCGCGGACCGCGAGGACCAGGTGCCCGACGATGTGGCGCTCGAACGCTACCAGCGCCTCATCAAGCTTCAGGAGCGCATCTGCGCTGAGGATAACGCCGCGCTGGCGGGGTCCGAGGTCGAGGTCCTCGTCTCCGAGGGGGATGGCCGTAAGGATGGCGCCACACACCGTATTTCGGGACGCGCCCGCGACAACCGTCTCGTGCATGTCGCCCTCCCCGAGGGGATGGCCGAGGCCGATCGTCCGCGCCCCGGCGACATGATCCGAGCGACCGTCACCTATGGTGCACCGCACCACCTCATCGCCGACTCGGGCGCGCAGGGCGGCCTGTTCGAGGTCCGCCGCACGCGCGCCGGTGACGCGTGGGAGGCACGCCAGGCCTCGGACGAACCTGACACCACGGTGTCGCTGGGTATTCCCACGCTGCGCGTGGGTGCCCCGAGCTGACCCTGATCTGCACTGATGTGAGCCTCCCCGGGCGACGCGCCCGGGGAGGCTCACATATGTCGAAGTGTCGCGCGCGACGGGCGCTGCACGTTTGATCGTTTGTTTCAGTGACAAACGAGAAAATGTCTCACTGAAATACGCATGTGACCCACGACTCCTGCGTTACTTTTGTGTCGTGGCGATCGTCACGATGACGAGGCGATCGACATGCGGGAGCACTCTCGGTAGTGCGGGTCGATTCGAGCCCCCCTATGCGACCCGTGGCCTCCCCGCGTACGCGGTACGCGCCGCGCCTTCGCATGTAGTCGGCGCACACTCCACCGAGAGTGCCCCGCTCCTCCCTGACGGAGGAACGGGGCACTATTCGTTGGATGCGCGGCTGGCGTTACTTGGCAGACTCTGCCAGCAGGTCGGGCAGCTCCTGAGCCGCGGACAGGCCGATGATGAGGCCGCGGCGCAGCATCGCGTGAATCTGGCGGTCCGAGAGCCCCTCGCCCACGAAGAAACGCGAGGCGGCCACGAGGATCCACTGATCGCCGTCTTCGATCGGGATGACGGTGGGCTGGAGGTGTTCGGTGTTCCAGCGGTTGGCGACAGCCTGGAGCGACAGCTCGGTGTGGCCCTCGCCCTCGGGCTCGATGCGGGTTTCGATCTGCAGCCAGGGGGCGTCGACCGGCTCGCGGTGAATCTGGAAACGCACGTCCTCCAGCTGGGTGACGGCGATGAACTCGCTCGACCCGTGCGGCAGTCCGTCACCTTCGAGGACGTTCTCGATGCGCGCGATGCTCACCTCGGCGACCTCGGTGCCCCACTTGGCGGCGTATTCGTCGGCCTCCATCGCGGGGGAGGGTGCGGGCGTGGCCTCGGGAACGGCCTCGCCGCCCTCCCCGAAGGTAAAGCTCTTCCACTCAGGCATTGGTGCCCTCCTTGGTCCACTGGTCGGGGAACATGATGTCAAGCTGGTTCATCATGGCGACGGCGGCCATGATGAACTGGGAGACCTCGGCGGCGACCTGGTCGTCCGTCGCACCCACGACCCAGTTGAAGGTGTGCTGCAGGTGCAGGGCGATCGCGCCGGTTTCGGTCGTGCCGGAGGTGACCTTCGGCAGGTAGGTGGAGGCGTTGAGGCGACGCACCGCGGAGGCGATCTGATCGGCGTGCGAGGGATCGAAGAAACGCGGGTAGTCGGCGACGCCCTGGGCGGGGTGGCCCTCGGGGACGGCGATGCGGACGGTGCGGTTCGGCAGGATGGCCGCGACCTGGCCGGTGTTGGACACGAAGGGGATAAGCCCCACGGCCTCGACCGCTTGGGTGATCCGGTCGAGGGTGACCGGGAGAGTGTCAGTTGTGCTCATGGTCTTAAGCCTAGCCGTTGTTGGGTGGTATCTGCGGGAGGCACCCGTACACTGGTGGCCATGGAGACATCGGTGAGGCGCGCGTCGGACGTCGTGTGCGCGGTTGTGGGGCCCACGGCCTCGGGCAAGTCGGATCTGGCCCTGGAACTGGCCTGCGTGCTTCCGGGTGCGCTGGGTGCGAGCAGCGCGAGCGAGATCGTCTCCGCGGACGCCCTGCAGCTCTACCGAGGCATGGACGTGGGGACGGCCAAGACCCCGGTGGCGGAGCGCCGAGGGATCGCCCATCACCAGATCGATGTGCTCGAGGTTCGCGACGAGGCCTCGGTGGCCGCCTACCAGAAGCACGCGCGAGCCGACGTGGCGGGCATTCACGAGCGCGGGGGCGTCGCGGTGGTCGCGGGAGGCTCCGGCCTCTATCAGCGTGCCCTCCTGGACGTCATCGAGTTCCCGGGTACGGACCCGGCCGTGCGCGCCCGCCTCGAAGAAGAAGCCGAGGGGCCGATGGGCTCGCGCGGCCTGCACGATCGCCTCACCCAGCTTGACCCGGTCTCGGCCGAGCGCATCGACCCGCACAACGCCCGCCGGATCATCCGCGCCCTCGAAGTCATCGAGCTGACCGGGCGCCCCTATTCGGCGTCCATGCCCCGCCACGAGTTCGTGGCGCCCTCGCTCATGGTGGCGCTGCGCCGCCCGATGGAGGAACTCGACGAGCGCATCGCGGTGCGCACGCGCGCCATGATGGACGGCGGACTCATCGAGGAAGTGCGCGCCCTCATCGATGTGGGCCTGCGTGAGGCGAAGACCGCGTCCCGTGCCACGGGATACGCCCAGGCGCTCGCGGTCATCGACGGACAGATGAGTGAGGACGAGGCCGTGGAATCCATTGCGCTGGCCACGCGTCAGCTGGCGCGCCGCCAGGTCAAGTGGCTGCGGCCGGACCCGCGCGTGCACTGGCTGGACGTGGAGAATTTTGACTCGAACGAGGCCGTGGTGCGCCACGTCGTGGAGCTGACGCAGCGCGAGGCCGAGGCCGCCCTGGGACGCTCGTAACACGATCGGCGGCTGCACGCCCGGGAGACGGGGGCTACGGTGGAGCCATGATGAACACGCAGCTGCCCGCCCACGCCCGCGTCGTCAAGGCCCACGGTGCCGGTAATTCCTTCGTCGTCGCCACGGACCAATACGACGACTACGACCCCAGCGAGGCTGAGGTCGCGACGCTGTGCTCGCCTGCCTTCGGGATCGGCGCGGATGGCTTCATCCGGGCCGTCGAACGCGACGGCCTGTGGTTCATGGACTACCGCAACGCGGACGGCTCGAAGGCGGAGATGTGCGGCAACGGCGTGCGCGTCTTCGTCGATCACCTGCGCCGCGAGGGCCTCGTGGATCTGCCGGTTGGGCGGACGCTGGACGTGGCCACGCGCGGCGGCATCAAGCGCGTGACCCCCGAATCCGAGGACGAGGGGCAGGGGGCGAGCTACCGTGTCGACATGGGTCCGGCGGCCTCTCCGGCGCGCGAGACGATCGACGTGCGAGTCCCGGGCATCGACGGCGTGCTGGGTGGTATCTGGGTGGACATGCCCAACCCGCACACGGTCGTCGAGCTTGCCGACGAGGAGACCCTGCGCGAGGTTTTCCTGCCCACCGTTGACGTCTCCCAGATCCCGCAGGCCCAGCGTCCCTCTTACGATCCGGCGCCCCAGGCGGGGACGAACCTCGAGCTGGTCGTCGACCTGACCGAGCCGGGCGGGGAGCGCGGCCACATCGTGATGCGCGTGCTGGAACGAGGCGTGGGGGAGACCCAGGCGTGCGGAACCGGGTGCTGCGCGGCGGCCCTCGCCACGGCACTGCGTCGCGGGCCGGGTGCGCCCACCCAGTGGGTCGTCGACATTCCGGGCGGAACGGTCATCGTCGGCCTCGACGGCGTCATCGATTGGTCGGGGGAGAGCCCCCACATCACGGACGCGTCGGTGTTCCTCACCGGCCCCGCGACCCGAGTCGCCGAAATCCGCCTGCCCTGAGCCCGGCCCCAGACAACGGGGCCGGAGAGCGCGACGAGGCCCCGGCCTCGTCGAGGAAGAGGAGGGCGTCAGGCGGGGCGGACCTCGATGATGCGGAAGCCCTTCTTGGACGCGTACTTCGAGGCCTGGAAGCCCTGGCCGTTCAGCCACGTGATGAGCGAATCCGCGCCCAGGTTGCGCTGGACGACGAGGTAGGCGACGCCGGTGGGGGCGAGACGTCCAAGCCATGCCAGGAGCATCTCGTGCATCGCGTCCTTGCCGATGCGCACGGGCGGGTTCGACCAGATGACGTCGAATCGGGTATCCGACTCCTGCGAGGCGGCCAACGCCTCCTCCGCCTTGAGTGTGCGCACGCCCTTCGCCCCGTTGGACTGGGCGTTGCGCTGCGTCAGATCCACCGCGCGAGAGTTCACGTCCACCGCCCACACGTCGGCATTCGGGGACTCCAACGACATGATCGTCGCGATCGGACCCCACCCGCAGCCCAGATCCAGGAAAGTCCCGTCCTCGGGCAGGTCCGGGGCGATCTCCAGGAGCTGGCGCGTGCCAAGATCGAGCTTAGAACCCGAAAACACGCGTGACGACACGCGCATCGACAGGTCGAAGCCGCGCGCGCTCACCTCGATCGTGCGGATCTCCTCCGCGCTCGCAGGGGAAGAGTCGGTGAAATACTGTTCGTCCACGGAAGAAAGCCTATCGCGCCCGCGCGCGCAGGCGCAGATGGGGGCGGCGCGTGCGACACTAGAAGCCCCCACGAAAAGGACGGTTATGGACACGACCCACACAGGTGCGGACTCTTCGAAAGAAGAGCGCGACCAGCGCGTCAACGACGTTGTCGCGCGCATCCTCGCGCGCTCGGGAACAGCGCTCGCATCGACGACGGGTCAGGACACCTCCCAGGACGCCGGTGCCCTCGAGCGCGAGGCCCGCGCGGGCACGCGCCGCGTCGACACGGGCGCCTCCGACCGTGAGGACATCTCGGAAGTCGAATACCGCCAGGTGCGACTCGAAAAGGTCGTGCTCGTGGGCCTGCGCACCACGCAGAGTGAAGAAGAAGCCGAGAACTCGCTGCGCGAGCTCGCCGCGCTCGCGGAGACCGCCGGTTCGCGCGTGCTCGACGGCATCATCCAACGCCGCATGAAGCCCGATCCGGCGACCTACCTTGGGTCGGGCAAGGCCCGCGAACTGGCCGATATCGTGCGCAGCGTCGAGGCCGACACCGTCATCGTTGACGAGGAGCTGGCCCCCTCCCAGCGTCGTGGGCTGGAGGACGTCGTGGACGCGAAGGTCGTCGACCGCACGGCCCTCATTCTCGACATTTTCGCCCAGCATGCCAAGTCCCGTGAGGGCAAGGCGCAGGTGGAGCTCGCGCAGCTCGAGTACCTGCTGCCGCGTCTGCGCGGCTGGGGCGAGTCGATGTCCCGTCAGGCCGGCGGCCGCGTCGCGGGCGGCGCGGGTATTGGCTCGAGGGGCCCCGGTGAGACCAAAATCGAGCTGGATCGTCGCCGCATCCGCACGCGCATGGCGAAGCTGCGCGCGGACATCGCGCGCATGGAACCCGCCCGTCGCACCCAGCGCAATTCGCGCCGCCGTGGGGCAGTGCCGTCGGTGGCCATCGCCGGGTACACGAACGCGGGCAAGTCGACGCTGCTCAACCGGCTCACGGACGCGGGCGTCCTAGTCCAGGACGCGCTGTTTGCGACGCTGGACCCGACGGTGCGCCGTGCGCGCGCCGCGGACGGTCGCGAGTACACCCTCACCGACACGGTCGGCTTCGTGCGCAACCTGCCCACCCAGCTGGTCGAGGCCTTCCGCTCGACCCTGGAGGAGGTTGGCCAGGCCGACATCATCTTGCACGTCGTGGATGCCGCCCACCCCGATCCGGTCTCCCAGGTGCAGGCCGTGCGCTCGGTCATCGACACGATCGAGGGAGCCGCGGACATTCCGGAGCTGATCGCGCTGAACAAGGCCGACCTGGCCTCGCCGGAGCAGATCGCCCTGCTGCGCACGGTCTTCCCGAACGCTGTGCCGCTGAGCGCCCACACGGGCTGGGGCGTGGATGCGCTGCGCGCTGCCCTCGAAGACATGCTGCCCCGGCCTCGCGTGGCCGTCGATGCGATCCTGCCGTACTCGGCCGGCTCCCTCGTGCACCGCATCCACGAGGAGGGCGACGTCGAGCGCGAGGAGTACGTCGAGACGGGCACGCGTATCGTCGCGCGCGTCGACGAGGCCCTGGCCGCCGTCATCGCCCGCGTGGCGGTGGGCGGCACCGTGGGTGACGCGGCGGTGAGCGGGGAGTGAGCGCGGACCTGGTCGAGGCCTCGGGTCGCGTCCTCGACGCGGTCGTCGCCCAGATGGGCGGGTCCCCGCGCGAGGGACAGGCGTCGATGGTCGCCGAAGGTGCTGCTGCCCTGGAGGACCGCCAGCATCTTCTCGTGCAGGCGGGCACGGGCACGGGCAAGTCCGTGGGCTACCTCGTGCCGCTGCTGACGCACTGCGCGACGAATGGAGTACGCGGGGTTGTCTCCACCGCGACGCTTGCGCTGCAGCGCCAGATCCTCGTCAAGGACGCGCCGGTGGTCGTCGACGCGGTTGCTTCGGCGACGGGTGCGCGCCTGAAGGTTGCGGTGCTCAAAGGCTGGTCGAACTACGCGTGCCTGCACAAGCTGGACGGCGGGTACCCCACCGAGGGCACCCTGTTTGAGGATCAGGACGTGAGCGTCGGCCCGACGGGCGAGCTTGGCAAGGAGATCCTGCGCATCCGCGAGTGGATTAGCGAGACCACGACGGGGGACCGCGACGACCTGGTTCCGGGTGTCTCGGATCGAGCCTGGCACCACGCATCGGTCGCCAAACCCGAGTGCCTGGGCAAGCACTGCCCGCTCATCGACGAGTGCTTCGCGCAGGCTGCTCGCCTGGAGGCCGCGGACGCGGACGTCGTCGTCACGAACCATTCGTTGTTTGGTATCAACGCGTGTGGCGAGGGTGAACTCTTCGGCGAGTACGACGCCGTCGTCATCGACGAGGCCCACGAGCTGGCTGACCGCGTGCGCTCCCAGGCTGCGGCCGACCTGACGGTCGCCCGCGTGAGCCGTGTGGCCCGCTCCCTGCGCTCGAATCTCTCGATCGATTCCACCGACCTGGACGAGGCTGGGGCCGGGTTGGGTGCGGCCATGGCTCCCCTGGAGGCGGGGCTCCTCGAGTATCGTCCGAGCGCCCTCGTCGACGCGATGATCGTGCTGGACGGCGCTGCCCGTCGCGCTAGCCACGAGGTGTCCGAGGCGCAGGGAGAACCCGCCGCCAAGCTCCTTGCCCGCGCGGCTATCGACGAGCTGATCGGCGCTCTCGACGCGTGGGGGCGTGATCCCGACCAGTCGATTGCCTACATCACGAAGGACGAATCGGACAACGCGCGCTTGACCGTCGGGCCTCTTGACGTGTCGGCTGCAATCGGTGGGACCGGCATCGGCGAACGACCCGCGATCCTCACCTCGGCGACCCTCGCGCTCGGCGGGAACTTCGACTTCATGGCCGCCCAGACCGGCATGGCCGTCTCCGGGGTGCCGTGGCACGGCATCGACGTCGGATCTCCCTTTGACCACGGGCGCCAGGGCATCCGCTACGTGGCGACCCACCTGCCCCTGCCGGGCCGAGACGGCCCCTCCGAGGAGCTGCTGGACGAGCTCGTGGAGCTGGCGCAGGCCTCGGGCGGCGGGATGCTCGCCCTGTTTGCGTCGCGGCGCGGGGCGATGGCGGGAGCGCAGGCCCTACGCGAGCGCACGGACCTGACCGTCTACCTGCAGGGCGAAGAAACCCTGGCGCAGCTGATCCAGCGGTTCCGGGAGGAGCGCGACTCGTGCCTGGTGGGCACGATGTCCCTGTGGCAGGGCGTCGACGTCGCGGGGGATGCCTGCCGCCTCGTCGTCATCGACAAAATCCCGTTCCCGCGCCCGGATGATCCCGTCTCGCGCGCCCGCTCGATGGACGTCGAGCGCAGGGGAGGGAACGGCTTCGTGTCGGTCTCCCTCACACACGCGGCGCTCATGATGGCCCAGGGCGTGGGGCGCCTCCTGCGCTCGACCGACGACCGGGGAGTCGTTGCGATCCTCGATCCGCGTGTGGTGACCAAGCGCTACGGCGGCTTCATCATGCGTTCCCTGCCCGCCATGTGGCCGACGACGGATCCGGAGGTTGTTCGAGGTGCCCTGCGACGCCTCGCGAAGGGTTCTGACCAGTAGGGACGAGTGCCCCGCGGGCATGTAAAACGTCGTGCAGATAACGGGCGCGGACAGGTCTCTATCTGAGACAATGGGGGTGCCCGCAGACCGTAGGAGACACTCGTGGAAAATAAAGCCCAGACCCTGTACCCGTCAAAGTCCTCCGGACGTCCCTCCAAGATCGCCATCATCGGTGCCGGTGCCGTCGGTACGGCCGTTGCGTACGCCTGCGCGATGCGCGGCGACGCCCGTTCGATCGTCCTTCAGGACATCAATAAGGCAAAGGTGGAGGCCGAAGCCCTCGACATGGCCCACGGCATCCAGTTCACGCCCGCCGGCTCGATCGAAGGCTCGGACGACGTTGAGATCGTTCGTGGTGCCGACCTGATCATCGTGACGGCTGGCGCGAAGCAGCAGCCCGGGCAGTCCCGCCTGGAGCTGGCTGGCTCGACCGTCAACCTCATGAAGAAGATCGTCCCGAACCTGCAGAATGTGGCTCCGGATGCCCGCTTCATGTTCGTCACGAACCCCGTCGACGTCGTCACCTACGTGGCGCTGAAGCTCACGGGCCTGCCCCGCAACCAGGTCTTCGGTTCGGGCACTGTGCTCGACACCTCGCGTCTGCGCTACCTGGTCTCGCGCGAGACCGGCGTGGCCACCCAGAACATCCATGCCTACGTGGCGGGCGAGCATGGCGATTCCGAGGTCGCCCTGTGGTCTAGCGCCGAGATCGGCAACGTCCCGCTGTCGCAGTGGGGCCCGACCCTGTCCGGTGGCGTCTTCGACTCGGCTCTGCGCAACTCCATCGCGCAGGAGGTCGTCCAGAGCGCCTACAAGATCATCGAGGGTAAGGGCGCGACGAACTACGCGATCGGCCTGTCTGCCGCGAACATCGCGGGCGCTGTCCTGCGTGACGAGCAGCGAGTCCTCACCATCTCGACCCTGCTCGAGGATTGGGAGGGCATCTCGGATGTCGTCATGGCTGCCCCGACGATCGTGGGCCGCGACGGTGCCGGGCGCGTCCTCAACCCGCCGCTCACGCTCAACGAGCGCGACGGCCTGACCGCATCGGCACAGCGTCTGCGTCAGGTTGCCCGCGACCTGGGCTTCTGAGTCTCCTTCACATAAGCGAGTGGCGCCACCCCCCTCGGGGTGGCGCCACTCGCTTATGTGATGCGTCAGAGCGAACGAATGACTGTGACGACCTTGCCGAGGATGGTGGCGTCGTCGCCCGGGATGGGGGAGTAGTCCGCGTTGTGGGGCAGGAGCCAGACGTGACCACCCGTGACGGACAGTTCCTTCACCGTCGACTCGCCGTCGATCATGGCGGCGACGAACTCGCCGTTGCGGGCCTCGTTCTGCGAGCGGATGACAACGTAGTCCCCGTCGAAGATGCCCGCATCGACCATCGACTCGCCGCTCACCTCGAGCATGAACAGATCGCCGTGTCCGGTCATGGACTTGGGAAGACGGAAAACGTCCTCCACGTGCTGCTCAGCCGTGATGGGGGCACCCGCAGCGATGCGGCCAACGAGCGGAATCGCCGTGCCTTCCTCTTCCACGTGGGAGACGGGGACCTCGATACGAACAACCTTCTCGGACGGTTGCGCTGAGGGAGTCATGCCGAGCTCGGCGCGCGCCCGATCGGTGAGGTCGAGGGCGCGAGGGAGGCCGGGCTCGCGCACCAGGTAGCCGTCAGCCTCAAGTGCGTCAAGGTGATGCTTCACCGTCGAGGGTGACGCCAAACCGACTGCAGATGCGATCTCGCGCACAGATGGAGGGAAGCCGCTGGATGCCAGCTTTTCGTTGATAACTCGCAAGATCGCGCGGTGTCGATCGCTGATCGAACGCTCGGTCATGGCCTCTCCTTCGCATCGGGGTGGACGCAAATGTGCATGGGTGGACGTCCACTAGATACGTCAAGGATAAGCCGATTTCGCGCAAAATGAAACATATGTTCGAGTGGGTCTCGACATTGGTCACGGAGCGTGCTATCGTACAAGTGTTCGACGAACAGATGTTCGATGAAAGTGTTCTGGAGGTTCTCATGAGTGTCCCCTTCGCGACGAAGACTGCCGTCTCGTTCCCCGCGCACCGCCACCCGCTTCGCGCCGTGGAGGATGCGCCGCTGGCGACCGTTCGTGACATCTCCACCGCTCCGTCCGCGCGTCGTCGCGTCGAGGCGCAGCGCGTTGATGACCCCTCGTACCTGCGGGCTCCTGCAGCTCCGCGTCGTCGCACCCGCTCCTCTCGCCGCGGTCTTGTTGCGGGCGCGCTTGCGACGCTCGTGCTCTCCGTGGGGGCCGGCGCCCTCGGTCTCGCCATCCAGCCCGCAGCCTACGATGGCCCGACGGTGACGAAGGCGGTTGTGAGTGGTGACTCCGTGTGGTCGCTGGCTCAGAATGTCAAGACGGATCGTCCGCTCGAGCAGGTCGTCGCTGATATTGAGCGCATGAACGACGTTCAGGGGGCCCTGCAGCCCGGGCAGCGGATCCTCGTGCCCGTCCGCTAACGGTGACGCGTGGGACTCCTGTGACAGATGGGGGTCTGAGCGTGTACCGTTGAGGGGTGCACTGCCCTTTCTGTCATAACCCGGATTCGCGCGTCGTTGATACGCGCATCGCGGACGACGGCGCCTCGATCCGGCGTCGGCGTGAGTGCACGCACTGCAAGAAGCGTTTTACGACCCTTGAAACGTCCTCGTTCCAGGTCGTCAAGCGCTCCGGCGTCGTCGAGTCTTTCTCCCGTAACAAGGTTGTGTCGGGTGTCAAGAAGGCCTGTCAGGGGCGGCCGGTCTCGGATGATCAGCTCGCGATTCTCGCTCAGCAGGTCGAGGAGCAGTTGCGCTCAACCGGCGTCTCCAACGTGTCGACGAACGAAGTTGGCAAAGCCATCCTCCCGTTCCTGCGCGACCTCGACGTGATCGCCTACCTGCGCTTCGCCTCCGTCTATCGTCAGTTCGACACCCTCGATGATTTCGAGCAGGCCATTCAGGCGCTGCGTGAGCGTGCGCAGGGCAGTGACACGGTGTCCGAGGCCGGTGCCCAAGCGGACGTCGAACCCGCGGCGCCCGCGCCCGCGAAGAAGCCTCGCAAGGCGCGTGCTGCGCGCAAGCGCTCCGTCTCTAACGCCCCGACGCTGCTGGGAGACAACTAATCAACGTGTGCGAATGATGCCCGGTCCCGCGAAGGGGCCGGGCATCATCGTTGTGACGGTGGTGGGGTGACTACTCTTCGTCCGTCTCCCCGAGGCGCTGTGCCGGTGCATCAGATGCATCGGTGGGCGCGGAAGGCTGCTCGGAGGAGGATGCGCGAACCCCGGCGACGGCCTCGGCGACCGTCTCACGTGCGCCAGCCATCACCTCGGCGACAGAATCGCGTGCTCCTGCCATTGCCTCGGAGGCGCTTTCTCGGGCGCCTGCCACCCTCTCCGACATGGACTCGCGTGCTTCGGCGACGGCCTCGGAGACGGCGCCGCGCGCACCCGCGACAGCCTCGCGCGCACCGGCAACCGCGTCGGTTGCGGCAGCCTGGGCACCCATGATCTGCTCGCGGACCTTCTTGCGCATGACCTTGCCCAGCTGAGAGCGAGGCAGCTCCGTCATGACGACGATCTGCCGGGGGAGCGCGTAGTGGGCCAGGGACTTTTCCGCCCACTTGCGCAGGTCTGCGAGTGTGACGGAGGCGCCGGCCTCAAGGACGACGGCGGCGACGACGTCCTCGCCGGACTCGCCAGCCGGCACGCCGACCGCCGCGACGTCGAGAACTCCCGGCATCGAACGTACGGCGTTCTCGACCTGCGTGGGGTAGACGTTGAAGCCGGAGGAATTGATCATCTCCTTACGTCGATCCGCCATGTAGATGAAGCCGTCGCGCACCTGAACGAGGTCGCCCGTGCGCAGCCATCCATCCTCGGTGAACACTTCGGCGGTCTCGTCGTCCTGGTTCCAATAGCCGGAGAACACCTGCGGTCCGCGGGCAATGAGCTCGCCGACCTCTCCATTGGCAACCTCGCGGGAGGGGTTTTCCGGATCGACGATGCGCACCTGGGTGGAGGGGAAGGGGATGCCGAGCGCCCCGCGTGCTCGCGAGGAGGCGAGGGGTGATCCCAAGATGATCGGGGAGGCCTCCGTCATGCCGTAGCCTTCGATCATGAGGCCGCCGGTGGCCTGCTCCCACTGGTCGGCCAGCGGCGCCGAGAGAGGCATTGCGCCCGAGAGCGAGAAGTGGATCGAGGACAGGTCCGCGTTCGTGCCCTCCGCCGCCGCGAGCAGGCGCTCGTACATGGGCGGAACGCCCAGGAAGAACGTGCACGGCAGTCGGCGCTGAGCGGCCAGCACCAGCGCGGTGTCGAATTTGGGGAACATGGCGATCGTCGCCCCCAGGCGCAGGCCCGCCAGGAAGCCAATCGTGAACCCGAAGGCGTGGAAGAGGGGCAGGATGCAGTAGAAGACCTCCGCGCCCTCGTGGAGGACGGGGACCCACGCGATCGATTCCTCGACGTTCGCCATGAGGTTGGCGTGCGTGAGAGCGGCGGCCTTCGGCACGCCGGTCGTGCCGCCCGTGTGAATGAGGAGAGCGACGTCCTCCATTGCTGACGGGCAGTCGCCGCGCCACGGGGTCGCGGTGCGCAGGGCGCGCGTCCAGGAGCGAGCCCAGCTCGGGCGCGGGCTGGAGAGCTGTTCGCGCTTCTCGCGGGCCGCCTTGACGGGAAGCTTGAGCGCCATGCGCGAGGCGGCGGGCAGGGCGGTCGTCAGGTCCATGCAGAAGGTGGTGTGGCCGCGCCCGAGGAAGGTGAGTTTCTCCAGGGACTTCGACCAGGCGATGGTGACGCGAGCACCGTGGCGCTCGTACTCGCCTTCCAGCTCGCCCGCGGGGGCAAGCGGGTTGTGTTCGACGACGACGGCGCCGAGGAGCATCGTGCCCAGGACGGCGACGGCGTGCTGTGGGCAGTTCGGCATGACGAGGGCGACGCGGTCTCCGGGGCGCACGCCCGCCTGGTGGAGGGCCCCCGCGGCCTGACGCATCTCCTGAGCAAGTTCCGCGTATGTAAGCTGGCGCGCGAAAAAGTCGATCGCTGCGCGCTTTGGGTAGCGGGAGGCGACTTCCAGGACCATGTCCGGGATCGGACGGTCGGGAATCGCGATGTTGTAGGCGACTCCCGGTGCGTACAGCTCGCGCAGCTTCGTCGTGAGATCCATCTGTCCTCCTTTGGGAACGATGCCCCTACGATACCGTAAGTTACGCCTCGTTTGACCAGCTGGGAACGCGATGAATGCGACAGTTTTACAGAGGCGTGGCGATCAGTCGGACAGTTTCGGGCAGGTGGCTCAGTTCCTCGAGCGCCTCGCGTCCCAGGCCCGCCGAAATGTCGGTCAGTACGTAGCCGACCTCGTCGACGGTGGCCAGGATCTGGGCGTCGACGTTTGCCTCGGAGGAGGCGAAGATCTGGTTGACGCGCGCCATGACGCCGGGCACGTTGCGGTGGATGAGGCGCACGCGGTAGCGCGAGCGTTTGCCGATGTTCATCGTCAGGTTCGGCAGGTTCACGCTCATGTCGGTCGAGCCGCTGGCCTGGTATTCGCCAATCTTGGCGGCCACGAAGCGACCGATGTCGTACTGTGCTTCCTCCGTCGAGCCGCCGATGTGGGGTGTGAGGATGACGTTGTCGAGGGTCGCCAGGGGCGAGTCGAAGGGGTCGCCGTTGGCGCGCGGTTCCTCCGGGAACACGTCGATGGCCGCTCCGCCCAGGTGGCCCGAGACGAGCGCCGCGTGCAGCGCGTCGACGTCGACGACGTGCCCGCGCGACAGGTTGATGAACAGGGCGCCGGGCTTCATGAGCTCGAACTCGACGCGACCGATGAGGTTCGTGTTGGATTCCTGGCCGTCCACGTGCACGGAGATGATGTCGGCTTCGCGCAGGACGGCCTCCATGGTCGGCATCTGTGTGGCGTTGCCCAGGGCGAGGCGCTCGGCGGCGTCGTAGAAGATGACGTTGAGGCCCATGGCCTCGGCGAGGACGGAGAGCTGGGTGCCGATGTTGCCGTAGCCGATGATGCCCAGGGTGTGCCCGCGCACCTCGTGGGCGCCGTCCGCGCTCTTGTCCCACACGCCGCGGTGCAGACGCGAGTTTTTGACGGTGACGCGGCGCGAGAGGTCGATGATCTCGCCGATTGCGAGCTCGACGACGGAGCGCGTGTTGGAGTAGGGGGCGTTGAACACGGCGACGCCCATCTCGGTGGCGGTGGCCAGGTCGATCTGGTTTGTGCCGATGCAGAAGGCTCCGATGGCCTTGAGTTCGGGGCGCGCGCGCAGCACTCGCTCGGTGACCTCGGTCTTGGACCGCAGGCCCAGGTAGTCCACGCCTTCGAGCGCGTCGATGAGGTCGTCCTCGGACAGGGCGCCCGTCACGCGGGTGACCTCGATGCCGAACTTGGCGAAAATATCGTCGGCGACGTCGTGCGGGTTTTCCAGGAGCAGTGCGCGTGTCATGCCCCCATCATGGCAGACGGGAGCCGAAAGGGACACGCGGTGTCAGGGTGTGGTTGCTCCTACCACTCTTCCATGCCGGCGGGCAGGGGACCGCAGTGGACGACGTGCACGTCGTGGGTGGCGCGGGTGAGGGCGACGAAAAGGTCGCCGATGCCATCACCGAGGATTTCCGCGGGTTCGACGAGGATGACCGAGTCGAACTCGAGGCCCTTGGAGGCCACGGCCGACAGGAGGCTGACGCGCTCGGAGAGGGCCGTCTCGCCGTCCACGTCGGCTCCCCACGCGCGGGCGCGTTCGTTGCCGACAATGAGGGCGATGCGGCCGCGGGAGGTCCCCGCCTCGCGATCGAGGCGTTCCTCGGCCTCGCGCTGGGCCTGGGTGACGGCGCGCCACAGGGGGCTGTTGTCCTTCGACGAGGCCGGGGTGTCCTCGGGCGCGTCCACGTGGGTGACGCGGTAGCAATCCTCGACGTCGCGCACGGCAGTCATCGGGTAGAGGACGGGGACGCCGGCGCGCGCGACGACGCCTTCGGCGAGGGTCGTGAGGGTCGCGGGCGTGCGGTACGAGACCGTCAGTGCGTACTCGGCTGCCAAGGCGCGGGCCGCAGGACCGAGAGCTTTTTCCCACGTGGGCGGGCGCTTGGAGCCGCGACGCTGGTCGAGGTCACCCACGACCGTGAACGAACGGGAGGGGCAGCGGCGCAGCAGGGCGCGCCACGCCATGGGGGAGAGCTCCTGCGCCTCGTCGACCACGATGTGGCCGTACGCCCACGTGCGGTCCTTGGCGGCGCGCTCGGACAGTGGCGTCCAGGTGTCCTGCCCGGCCACCTGCTCGGCGAGCATCTGGGCGGTCACGATGCCGCCGCCCAGGTTCTGGGCCTCGATCGCCTCGCGAGCGCGCTCGATCGCTCCCTCGTCGGCCTCGCGCGACGAGGAGGAAGACGACGGCATGGGGCCGAGCAGCTCCTCGCACTCGTCCAGGATCGGCACGTCCGAGACCGTCCACGGCGCCGAGCGGGGGCGCACGAGGGCAGCGAGCTCGTCGGGACGCAGGGGGGAGCCGGCCTTGCGGTTTGCCGCCGCCAACACCTCGGGACGAGCGTAGAGGCGGCGCAGCAGCGTCTGTGCGCTCGTCGGCATCCACGCCGTGTTGATCGCACGTCGGCAGTCCACAGAATCGCGGATTTCGATGAGCCAGGAGCGCTTGACCTCGGGATCGACGCCGCCCTCGGAGTCCGCGTCCCCAGCCTCGCGCGCCAAGCGCAGGGCCAAAACGTCCATGAGTTCGCGCGCGAAGGACTCTCGCGCCACGTTGTGCGCGCGGCCCGAGCGCTTCGCCCGGCGCCTCGCGCTCTCCACGTCGGCGCGGGTGAGCGTCACCTCGCGGTTCCACACGCGCAGCACCTGGTCGCCGTTGGGGAGCTTGGCCAGCGCCCGCACGGCTTCCTTGACGATCTTCGCCCACGCGGGCAGGCCCTTGATCCGCGCCACGGCCTCGTCCTCGCTCACTCGAGCGTTCACTCCGGGCACCAGGTCGCCCAGCGTCACCGAGACGACACCCGTCTCGCCGAGCGACGGTAGGACCTGCTCGATGTAGCGCAGGAACAGGCGCGAGGGGCCGACGAGGAGAACACCCGAGCGTTCGAGGCGCTCGCGGTGGGCGTAGAGCAGGTACGCGATGCGGTGGAGGGCGACGGCCGTCTTGCCGGTGCCGGGGCCGCCCTGGACGACCAGGAGGCCCTTGTCGGACGCGCGAATGATGCGGTCCTGCTCGGACTGGATGGTGGCAACAATGTCGCCCATGCGACCGTCGCGGGCCTCGCTGAGGGCATGCATGAGGGCTCCCTCGCCCTGGAGTTCCAGTCCGGACGCGCGGGAGGCGTCCAGCAGCTCGTCTTCGAGGCCAGTGACGCGTCGGTCACGGGTGGAGATGTGGCGGCGACGCACGACGCCGTCAGGCTCGGCGGAGGTGGCCTGGTAGAAGGGGCGTGCGGCGGGTGCGCGCCAGTCAACGAGCAGGGGAGTGCCGTCCTCGTGGGACAGGGAGAGACGACCCACGTGGCGGGTTGAGCGATCAGCCATGTCGAGGCGTCCGAACACGAGGCGTTCCTCGACGCCTTCGAGGCGCGCGGCCATTTCGCCGAGGTGGGCCGACAGGGCCTCGCGCTCGGTCCATCCCTGGGCGTTGCCGACGCCGTGGGTCGAGTGGACGCGCCCCTGACGCTGCCGATATGAGGCGCGCAGCGCGTCCAGGCGTTCGTAGGCGCTGTCCACGAAATCCTGTTCGGGCAACGGAAGGTCGGTCGACGACTCGCGGTGCTCGTTCGTGGCCATGGGTCCTCCTCGATTATGGGCCTTCCATTGTTCCTTACTTTTGCCCTGCGTGCTGTTTCGTCTGCGGAGTGGTCGAACTTCGCCGCAAGCTCAAAACCATCTCCCGCGTGACGAGGTGGGCGCCAGCCGGGTACGTTAGACACGAGGCAGAAGAATCAGCATGAGGAGGAGACGTGAGTATCAACGCCACTGACCTGTATGCCGACGGTCCCGCCGCCGGTGCGAAGGCGAAGATTCTCCTCATCCACTTTGATGGGGCGATTGACGCCGGCGCGGCAGGGCGCATGGCGATTGGCCAGCTCCTGCGTTCCCTGCACAACGAGAGGGTCGCGACCTTCGATGCGGACGCGCTCATGGACTACCGTTCGCACCGCCCGATCGTGACCGTGGACAACTGGGTCTCCTCCCCGGACATGGTGATGCCTCAGACCGTCCTTGACCTCGTCGAAGACGATATGGGCAACCCGATCCTGGTCCTGCACGGCGCGGAGCCGGATGCGCACTGGGAGTCGTTCACGAACGCGATCAACGAGCTGTGTGAGCGCGCCGGCGTCGAGATCACCTTCTCGCTGCACGGGGTGCCCTCGGGCGTGCCGCACACGCGACCGACGCCCGTGCACGTGCAGGCCACCGACGCGTCGCTGCTTCCCCCGGGGTCTGGCTCGATCTCGAACCACATGCAGTTCCCTTCGCCGCTGTCCACCTTCATGCAGATCCGCATGGGGCAACGAGGCATTGGCGGGCTGGCGCTGCTCGGCGCGGTCCCGTATTACATGGCGGACACCGGCTACCCGGCGGCCTCCTCGGCCCTGCTCACCTCCTTCGCCAAGTTCGCTGACCTGTCTCTGCCGGTCGGTGACCTCGAGCAGGGGGCCGCGCAGGACCAGGAGAACATCGCCAAGCTTGTGGAGGGAAACCCCGACATCTCGCACACGGTCTCCAACCTCGAGGAGCACTTCGACGCGTGGACCGGAGGGGAGGGCGCGATCCCGCTGCCCGGACTCGGTCAGCGCCCGTCGGCGGGCGGCGAGGAGAAGACCCCGAAGGATATCGGTGACGTCATCGAGGCGTACCTGGCGCAGGTCTCGCGCGCCCAGGACGAGGAGATCGAGTCCGTTCAGCGTGCCCCGCGCATCGAAGAATCCGAGGAACCTTCCAAGCCCGACACGATCGAGGACGTGCTCGCACGCATCGAGGCGCGTCGCAACGGGCACGGTTCCGGCCCTTCGGCTCCGCGTCACCGCGCCTGAGCTCTATCCACGCACCCGGGTTCGCCCGTGCGTTGGAACGTCAGTCGGCCTGCGGGTATCCCACCTGCGCGTCCGTCAGCGCCGGAGTGCCCGCCACCCAGCGCGCCAAGTCTGCCGGCCTCGTAATACGAGCCGGGAGAGCGAGCATGCGCAGGGCCCGATCGATCTGATCAACGTCCACGACGTCGGCCGCACTCGCGAGGGCGACGACGTTGCCGCGCCGCCCCCCTCGCCCCACCTTCGGGTCCTGGATGGAGGCCACGAAGGGGAACACCTCCTGCAGGGCGGCCACGTCCTGACGCGCGTTGGCAGGGCCTCCGTGCGCGCAATTGACCAGGTACACCCCCGAGGCCGCCAGGGCGCGCCGTGCCCGGTCGGCGCACTCCACCGTGCGCAGATGATCGGGAGTCACGCCCGACGCGAAGGCGTCGCGCACGATCACGTCGAAAGAACCCTCGCGCGCCTCGTCGAGGACCGCGCGCCCGTCACCAACGCGGATCTTGACCTGCGGGGCCTTGGGGATGGGGAAATGCTCACGCACCTGCTCGGCCAAAAGCCGGTCGACCTCCACCGCGACGTGGCGCGAATTCGGGCGAGACGAGGACCAGGCGCACGCAAGCGCGCACGCCGCGCCGCCCACGTGGAGCGCGCGGAAACGATCCTGGTGGCCCCACAGCGAGGACACGACGGCGTCCATATGCTGCATGTACTCGAACTCCAAGTACGTGGGGTCCGACGTATCAACCGCGGACGATTCGACGTCGCCCAGGAATAGCGTCGCGCGCGGACCGTCCCAGCGGATACGGGCCGGACCGAAATCCGTGTCGAAGGAGATGTCGCGTGACGAAGATGAGCGTGCCATGGTGGACACTGTAACCATGGACGACGCCCACGGGCACAGGAGGTGACATGTCAAACGCTCCCAGGGACGCGCGCGCCAAACGCGACTGGGGATCGGACGATAGTGCCACGCCGATCCTGCACGTCGACATGGACTCCTTCTTCGCGCAGGTCGAAATGCGCGAGGATCCGAGCCTCATCGGCCGCCCCATCATCGTGGGCGGCACGTCCGGGCGGGGAGTCGTCACCTCGGCCACCTACGAGGCCCGGGCCCTGGGCGTGCGCGCCGGCATGCCCACCTCGCGCGCCCGCGCCCTCTGCCCGAGCGCCGCATTCATCCCCGGCAACCACGGCCTCTATCAACGCTATTCCCGCCAGGTGATGGCGATTCTCGCCACCGTCACCCCCGACCTCGAGCAGGTCTCCATCGACGAGGCCTTCCTCGACGTCTCCGGGGCGCGCCGCAGGCTGGGATCGCCCACCCAGATCGCTCGCCTCATCCGCACGCGTATCCGTGAAGCCGTCGGGCTGCCCGCATCCGTCGGAATTGCCGCCACTAAGTCGGTCGCCAAGATTGCCTCCTCGCACGCCAAGCCCGACGGCCTGCTCCTCATCCCGCAGGCGGCCACCGTCGACTTCCTCCACGGACTGCCCGTTGGAGCACTGTGGGGAGTCGGGGGAAAGACCGCGGCGATTCTCGATCGGGAGGGGATCGACACGATCGGGGACCTCGCCAACACCCCACTCACGCGCCTCACCAAGCTCCTTGGCGTCGCCTCCGCCCACCACCTGCACGACCTGTCGTGGGGCATCGACCCGCGTCCCGTCGCCCCCACCCGCGCGGAGAAATCGGTCGGCATGGAACGAACCTTCGAGGAGGATGTGCGCTCGCGGGCCGAGATTGAAGAGTTCATCCTGGCGGCCTCGCACGACTGCGCCCGCAGGCTGCGTGCCGGAGGCGTCGTGGGGTGGACCGTGGGCATCAAGATGCGCGGCACCGATTTTCATACGATCACGCGCAGCGTGAGCCTCGTGGCCCCCACCGACACGGGGCGCGATATTGCGCAGGCGGCACAGGGCCTGTTTGCCCGCGAGGATATGCCCATCGGGGGAGTGCGGCTCTTCGGAGTGCGCGTGGAGGGGCTGCAGGCGCGCTCGGGCGGCGTCGCCGTCACGCTCGACCGCGATGAGAGGCCCGCCGCCTCCGAGCGCGCGATGGATCAGATCCGTGACAAGTTTGGCGCGGGCGCGCTCGCCCCCGCCACGCTCCTGGGTAAGAAGGTGCCGGGCAGGCGCTCCTTTGGTGGGGATAGCAACGAGGCCGGGACTCTTCCCGCCGGTTCCAGCGCTCGGGCGCACGGGCAGGGGAGTGACCCCGGCAATGAAGAGCCCACGCAGGGAATGCTCCTGTAAGGCCAGTTAGTCTCCGGCATGTCACACGCGCTAAGCTGAGGACACTACCGTCCGAAAGGGGCACCCAATGGCTCTCACCGAGTACGAGAAGAAGATCCTCGAGCAGATGGAAGCATCTCTGCGCGAGGAAGACCCGGCGTTGGCCTCCCAGATGTCCGCCCCCGCGGTCGAGGAGGAAACCGAGCCGGCTCGTGGTCCGCGCGCGCCGCGTCGCATCGCATTGGGCCTGACCGGAGCGGTCCTGGGCATGGTCGTCCTGGTCGCCGCCGTGTCCCTGGGCTACTCGATCCTCTCGATCCTCCTGGGGGTCGCCGGTTTCGCGCTGACGGTCGCCGGTATCCTCTACGCCCTGTCGCGACCAGGAACGTCGTCGTCGGAATCGGCCGATGAATCGTCCGCGCGTGGCGCAGACAAGAGCAGCGGATGGAGTTCCTTCATCCAGGATCAGGAGCGCCGCTGGGACGACCGTCGAGGCAACGACTAGGCGTTCCATCCGACTGATGAAGCGGGGCGAGGCGGTTTAGCCGGCTCGCCCCGCTTTACTGTGCTCCCCACTGTGCTCCCCACTGTGCTCCCCACTGTGCTCCCCACTGCGGCCCCCACTGTGCTCCCCACTGCGGCCCCCACTGTGCTCCCCACTGCGCTCCCTGGGATTCCCCACCTCACTCCCCACTGTCCTCCCCGAGAGTGGCATCGGTGCCCTCTCAACGCTCCCATGCCTCGTGAAAATGCTGTAATAACAACGAATTGCACCTGTTTTGCATCCCGGCATCGCCTCTGACAGCCGTCGTCTATGACGGCGCGACTCACCGAGTGTGTGCAAGATTTCCCCACTTTTCTCCACCTGATTTTTTCGCTGCAATTCCGCCATTTTTGCTCGATGTATCTCGCGCCACGCCGTAAGTTCCTGCGTAAATATGGGGTGTGGTGGGTTAAAGTGGGGGAAAGTTCCGAACAGGGGAGGGCGGTGACATGTTCCTCGGTACGTACGAGCCCAAGCTCGACGACAAGGGTCGCATGTTCCTGCCCGCGCGCTTTCGCGAGGACATGGAGGGTGGAATCGTCCTCACTCGCGGACAAGAGCACTGCATTTACGCATTCCCTGCGTCGGAGTTCGAGAACATGACCGCGGAACTGCGCCGCGCGCCCCTGTCGTCCAAGCAGGCGCGTGACTGGATCCGCGTGATGCTCTCGGGTGCCTATAAGGAGGTCCCGGACAAGCAGGGGCGCATTAGCGTCCCCGCAGACCTGCGTGCATACGCCGGTCTGGGTCGTGAGCTCGCCGTCATTGGCGCGGGCTCGCGAGCTGAAATCTGGGATGCCTCGGCCTGGCGCGAATACCTCGCGGTCCAGGAGGAGGTCTTCTCCAATACAGCAGAAGAGATTATTCCCGGGATGTTCTGACCCGTACATCCAGGTCTCCGCCCGCTGTTCCGACATCACTTCCCCGGTGGCGGAGCACGGTGGGGGACCTGGGTGGACGGATCAAGGTGATAAACGTAAAGGAGGCGCGACATGCGCGATGCATCGGAGTCGGTGCGCGATTCGTCGCGCCCAGCGAGCGAGCGTCACGTCCCCGTACTGCTGCGCGAGTGCCTCGACATGCTCGCCCCGGCGATCGAGCGCCCCGGTGCCGTCCTCGTGGATGGAACCCTGGGCATGGGCGGTCACACCGAGGGAGCTCTCGAGCGTTTCGAGGGGCTCACCGTCATCGGCATTGACCGTGACCCCCAGGCCATCGAGCTGGCCTCGGCGCGCCTCGAGCGCTTCGGGACACGTTTCCGCGCGGTGCACACCACCTACGACAACATCGATACGGCCGTTGAGGAGCAGCTCGGTGCGGGCGCTCGCGTGGATGGCGTTCTCATGGACCTGGGAGTGTCGTCCCTCCAGCTCGACGAGGCCGACCGCGGCTTCGCCTACTCGAAGGATGCTCCGCTCGACATGCGAATGGACGCAACGAGCGGGCAGAGCGCGGCGGACCTGCTGGCCACCGCCTCAGAGGGCGAACTGATCCGCATCCTGCGCACATACGGCGAAGAGAAGTTTGCGCCCCGGATCGCCAGGCTCATCATCCGCCGCCGAGACGACGCACCCATCACTCGCACCGGAGAGCTCGTGGACATCATTCGCGAGGCAATCCCGGCACCTGCGAGGCGCACGGGCGGCAACCCGGCGAAACGTACGTTCCAGGCGCTGCGCGTCGCGGTCAACGACGAGCTGACCATCTTGGAGAGGGCACTCCCGCGGGCACTGTCAAGTCTGAGGGTCGGCGGGCGCCTCGTCGTGGAGTCCTACCAAAGCCTCGAAGACCGAATAGTCAAAGATGTGCTGCGCCGTGGCTCCACGTCCGCAGCGCCTCCCGGACTGCCGATCATCCCCGATGAGATGGCTCCCAGCCTGCGCCTGCTGACGAAGGGCGCAAACAAGGCCGACCAGGCCGAACAAGACCACAATCCCCGATCCGCTTCCGTGCGACTGCGCGGCGCGGAGCTCATCCGTGAATGGAAGGACCTCGCATGAGTGCAGCAACCGCGAAGGCACGTCCCGCAGCGCGCCCCGAGCTGCGCCGCGACGAGGTTCACGAGCTTCGTCTCGTCCAAGGCACCCGCCCGCGCCGTTCCCTGATGGCTGTCGTGGCTCTCCTCGTCGTCGTCGCTCTGGCGTCTGTGGTGACCTCGATGGTGCTCAACACCCGCATGGCGCAGACCTCCTTTGAGATCCGCGAGCAGCAGCTCGTGCTCAACGAACTGGAGGCGCAGTCGTGGACCATGCGCGCCGAGCTGGACCGTAAGGCCTCGCCGACGGAACTGGAGAAGGCAGCCAAGGCGAACGGCATGGTGCCCGCCGGCAAGTCGGGTTTCATCACGCTTGAGACCGGCACTGTCGAGGCTGGAACCCCCGCGAAGTAACTCGGAGGCGAGTGCCTATGGATACCGTCATCACGCGTTCGCGCTGGGTCTTGGGATTCTTCATCTTTGCCCTGAGCATTTGCGCCGTGCGGCTCGTGCAGCTTCAAATCATTGAAGGCCCATCCCTGGCCGCCCAGGGGCAGCGTGTGCGCACCTCCTCGACGGAAGTTGCGGCCGCGCGCGGAACGATCACCGACGCAACCGGAGTGGTGCTGGCGAACTCGATCCAGACCTACGACATCGCCGTCAACCAGGTGAATATCCGCGCCTATGTGCACCGCGACGATGACGGCAACGAGGTCGGGCGCGGCCCCGCTGAGGCCGCTCGTCAGCTCGCCCCGCTCCTCGGCATGAACGAGGCCGAGCTGGGCGGCATGATGCTGGGCGACTCGACCTATGAGTACATCAAGCGAAACGTCGATGCGGTGACCTACCGTGAGATCCGTAAGCTCGACATCTATGGGATCGAGTGGGAGTCCGTCTTCGAACGCGAATACCCCAACGGCAACGTGGCGGCCCCGGTCATCGGCACGGTGAACGCCGAAGGGCAGGGGTCCTCGGGCATGGAGGCGCAGTTTGATGCCTTTCTGACGGGTACCCCGGGCGCGCAGGCCTTCGAGATCGCTCCTAACGGCGCCGTCATGCCCGGCGGCAAGAAGACGACGGTCGAACCCAAGAACGGTGGCAACGTCGAGCTGACGCTGCACGCTGACCTCCAGCACCAGGTGCAGGATCTTCTGGACGCGCGCGTCGCGAAGCACCAGGCCGACTGGGGCGCGGTTGTCATCGAAGACGTCGCGACGGGGCACGTCCTTGTCATGGCGGATTCGAACTCAACGGAACCCGACAACGCCAAGCCTCAGAAGGTGCACGCTGTGCAGGACACCTTCGAGCCGGGCTCGGTGGGCAAGCTCGTGACCGTGGGAGCGGCTCTCAACCAGGGGACGATCACCCCGACGAGTGTCTTCCAGGTTCCCTACGCGCTGGATCTGCCCGATGCCGGTGGCCCGATCACGGACTTCCACGAGCACGATGGTGAGACCTTGACGGCGACGGGTGTGTTGGCGGAGTCCTCGAACACGGGAACGGTACTCATCGGTCAGACGATGAGCGATGATCAGCGCTACTCCATGATGCGCGGCTTCGGCTTTGGTCAGGAGACCGGTATCGAGCTGCCCGGCGAATCTGCGGGTCTGCTGCGCAGTGCCGACCAGTGGCAGGGCCGCGATCGCTACGTGACGATGTTCGGACAGGCCTATGCGATTACGGCGATGCAGGAGGTGTCCGCAATCGCGACGATCGCGAACGGGGGAGTGCGCATTTCGCCGCACATCGTGAAGTCGTGGACGAACGCGGATGGAACGGTCGAGGTTCCCGATACGAGCCAGCCCGTGCAGGTCATGGATGCGCAGGCCGCCTCGCAGCTGCTGACCATGATGGAATCCGTCGTTGAGGATGACCTGGGTACCGCTGGCGCCGCGAAGGTCCCGGGCTACCGGGTCGGCGTGAAGACGGGTACCGCTGAGACCGTTATCGATGGCGCTGCGGGCCTCGTGTCGACCACCGCGGGTATTATCCCCGCGGATGCGCCGCGCCTGGCGATCGCCGTGGTTCTCTACAATCCGAAGGTGGCGTCGGTCTCATCTGATTCGTCAGCCCCGCTTTTTGGCGACATTGCGCGTACGGCGGTCGCGAACCTGGGTATCCCCGCGTCTACGGGGTCAGCTAACCTGTATCCGACGACCCCGTGAGTCTGAAGGAGTAAAGCATGCAGGCATCAGCCCAGTGGATCGCTGAGGCAGTGTCGGGTCGCCTCGTGGGGAACGATGTTCCCGTGACGGGGCCCGTGGTGACGGATTCTCGCGAGGCTCAGGCAGGGTCGCTCTACGTTGCGCGCCGCGGTGAGAGCGCCGACGGTCATGCGTTCGTGTCCGGTGCGGCCACGCGCGGCGCAGTCGCCGTCATCGTCGAGCACGAGGTCGACGAGGCGGTGACCCAGATCGTCGTCGAGGATTCGACCGAGGCACTGGGGGCGCTGGCCCGCGCACACGTCGAGAAGCTGCGCAGTGGCGGCGACCTGGATGTCATCGCGATGACCGGCTCCGTGGGTAAGACGACCACGAAGGACCTGCTGCTCCAGATCATGAGCGAGGACGGGCCGACGGTCGCCCCCAAGCTGTCCTTCAATAACGAGGTCGGCCTGCCGCTGACCGTGCTGCTGGCCGACGAGACGACGCGTCACCTCGTCCTTGAGATGGGTGCCTCAGGGCCCGGTCACATCACCTACCTGACGGACATCGTCGCCCCCGACGTGGCCATCGAGCTGTGCGTGGGCCACGCCCACGTGGGAGGCTTCGGCGGTTTCGAGGGTGTTGCGGCCGCGAAGGCCGAGCTCATCAAGGGAACGCGTCCGGGCGGTCCGGTCATCCTCAACACGGATGACCCGAACGTCGAGGCCATGGCACCGTTGGCAACCGGACGCGTGATCCGCTTCTCGGCCTCGGGCAACGAGCGTGCTGACGTCATTGCGCGCGACGTGCGCCTCGACCGTGCCGACCGAGCATCCTTCACGCTGGTGACCCCCGAAGGGGAGGCCCCCGTCGAGCTGAAGATCGTGGGTCGCCACCACGTTGCGAACGCGTTGGCCGCAGCCGCCGGTGCGCTCACCCTTGGGGTGAGCCTGCAGACCGTGGCTACTGTGCTCTCGCGCGCTCGTGCGCTGAGCCCGCACCGCATGGACGTGCACGAGTTGCGCGTTGACGGGACAGACCTGACGCTCATCGATGACTCATACAATGCGAACCTGGATTCGATGCGTGCGGGCATCGCTGCCCTCGCTTCGATTGGTCGCGACAGTCAGCGCATCGCCGTTCTCGGTGAGATGCTCGAGCTGGGCGAGGACTCCCAGTCGCTTCACCAGCAGGTAGGCGCGTTGATCGCCGATGCGGGAGTCGATACACTCATTGGTCTCGGCACAGATGCCCACTACTATCTAGAGGGAGCCCCCGAGGTGCCCAATCGCGAGGTTGCCGCGGATCCGCAGGAAGCCGCGCGGCTCGCCCTGGAACACGCCGAGGACGGCGCAGTCGTCCTCGTCAAGGGTTCTTTCGGTTCGCAATCGTGGCAGGTGGCTGACATCCTGCGGGAGAAGGGAACGACCCGGTGATTGGACTTATTGCCGCGTTTATTATCGCGATGGCCCTGTCCGTGACGGGCACGCCAGTCCTCATCCGTTTCCTGGTCATGCACCAGTACGGACAGTTCATCCGCCAGGACGGGCCGACCCAGCACCTCACCAAGCGTGGAACGCCCACGATGGGCGGCGTCGTCATCATCCTCGCGACGGTCGTCGCGTGGTTGATCGGTTCGATGGTCGCGGGCGCGGGCCCCTCGTGGTCCGGCCTGCTGCTGATCTTCCTGTTCGTCGGCCTGGGCGTCATCGGCCTCCTGGACGACGGCATCAAGATCATGCGTCAGCGTTCTCTCGGCCTGCATCCCTCCGGCAAGATCATCGGACAGGTCGCCGTGGCCTCGCTCTTTGCCCTGGGCACGCTCATCAAGCCCAACGAGTTCGGTGAGTACCCGGGCACCCTCGCGATTTCTTTCGCGCGTCCCACGGCCCTGACCCTGGGCTTTGCGGGCCTCGGTCTGGGCATCGTCCTGTACCTCATCTGGACCAACCTCATCGTGACGGCCTGGTCGAACGCGACGAACCTGACGGACGGCCTCGACGGCCTGGCCGCGGGTGTCTCGATCTTTGTCTTTGGCGCGTACACGTTCATCGCCTACTTCCAGCGCATCCAGGCGTGTACGCAGCTCGGCGCGAACCAGGCGAACTGCTACTCGACGCGAGACCCGCTCGACCTGGCGATCTTCTGTGCCGCACTGATCGGCGCCCTTGCGGGATTCCTGTGGTGGAACGCCTCGCCGGCGCAGATCTTCATGGGTGACACGGGTGCCCTCGCTCTCGGTGGAGCTGTCGCGGGCCTGTCGATCCTCACCCAGACGCAGCTCCTCGCTATCATCGTCGGCGGTCTCTTCGTCGCCGTCGTCCTGTCCGACGTCATCCAGATCGGCGTCTTTAAGGCCACCGGCAAGCGCGTCTTCCGCATGGCGCCGCTGCACCACCACTTCGAGCTGCTCGGGTGGAAGGAAGTGACGATCGTGATCCGCTTCTGGCTGATCGCCGCGATCATCGCGGTGGCCGGCGCGGGTATCTTCTACGCGGAGTGGGTGTCCCTTCGATGAGTCGTTTCGCTGCTGTCGTCGGCTGGGGCAAGTCCGGGCAGGGCGCTGCTGGCGCGCTGCTCGCGCGCGACTGGCAGGTGCGTGCCTTCGACGCGCGCGGGGGACAGTCCCTGTTCTTCGATGACGTCGCCGGTGTCGATGTTCACGTCGACGATAACCCTGAGACCCTTGCACAAGCGATCGTCGAGGCCAGCCCCGACCTCGTCGTCGTGTCTCCTGGCATTCCCGCACACCACCCGGTCTTCTCGGCCTGCGAGGCCGCTGGCATCGAGGTGTGGGGCGAGGTTGAACTCGCTTGGCGTCTGCAGGAGGAAGGCCCGCACGCGGGTCGCCCGTGGCTGGTCGTGACCGGCACGAACGGTAAGACGACGACGGTCGGCATGCTCGGTGAGATCCTGCGTTGCGCGGGTGCCAAGGCCGAGGAGGTCGGCAATATCGGTACGCCGATTACGAGGGCGATTGACTCCGACGCCGAGGTGTTTGCGGTGGAGCTGTCCAGCTTCCAGCTGCACACGGCAAGCACCGTCTCGCCCCTAGCGTCGATCTGCCTGAACGTGGATGCCGATCATCTGGACTGGCATGGCTCCGTGGAGGCGTACGCGGCCGATAAGGCGCGCGTCTACGAGAACACGATCCGCGCATGCGTCTATCCCACGTCCGATCGACGCGTAGAGCAGATGGTGGAAAACGCCGACGTCGTGGAGGGGGCTCGCGCGATCGGGTTGACCCTCGGCTCGCCGAGCGTCTCTCAGTTCGGCATCGTCGAGGGCCTCCTGGTTGATCGCGCATTCGTGGAGGACCGCGCGCGTCACGCTGCCGCCCTCGCGCACATTTCTGACTTGGCGGGGGCGTACGGCCCCCACCCGTCCGCCGCGGTCGTGTCGGACGCCCTGGCTGCCGCGGCCCTTGCCCGCGCCTACGGTGTTGAGCCCGAGGCCGTCGAGGCGGGTCTGCGCGCGTTCCGGCCGGCCGGACACCGCCGCGCAATCATCGCCCACGCTGCGGACCTGACCTGGGTGGACGATTCGAAGGCGACGAATGCGCATGCGGCGCGTGCCTCTCTCGCGGGACTGCCGCCGCGCAGCGCGATCTGGATCGTCGGTGGTGACGCGAAGGGGCAGGACTTCACGGACCTGATCCGTCAGGTCGAGCCGACGCTGCGCGGTGTCGTCGTTATCGGCGAGGATCGCGCGCCTCTCGTGGAAGCGCTGCAGGCCGGTGCGCCGGACGTGCCTCGCGTCGAGGTCGACGGTCACGAGGACTGGATGTTCTCGGTTGTCAACGAAGCCGTGGCATTGTCCATGCCGGGCGACACCGTCGTGCTCGCCCCGGCCTGTGCGTCATGGGATCAGTTCGACAACTACGGCCAGCGCGGCGATGCATTCGCCGATGCGGTGTCGCGCCTCGCGGCCCAGTGGGGGAGCGCCGGTGGCGACGAATAAGCGCGGCTGGCACATCCCGACGATCACGCTGCCTCGTATCCGTTTCGGGTCGGGCCAGGAACGCAAGGATGACCCGGCGACGACGTACTACCTCGTGATTCTGCCGGCCCTGCTGCTGTCGGTGTTCGGTCTCATCATGGGTTTCTCCGCGCAGACCGTGACGGCGATCGCGCAGGGGGAGAACCCCTACACGGCGTACGCTCGACCGCTCATCATCATTCTTGTGTCGCTCGTGATCGCGACGATTGTCCTCCTCGTGCCACAGCGGTGGCTCATGAACCTGGCTCCCGTCATGTTTGTGGGCGCGCTCGGCTTCCAGTCCCTGGTCCTCAGCCCTCTGGGACGCTCGGAGGGCGGTAACGCGAACTGGGTGAAGGTGGGCCCGATCATGGCCCAGCCCTCAGAGTTCCTCAAGCTTGCGCTCATTGTCTTCTTGGGTTTCATGGTCTCGAAGTCGGCGTCCAAGCGCGGTGATTGGAAGGCGATGAGTGTGGCCGTCGGCCTGCCGATCCTGACGGCGCTTGGCGCGGTCATGTTGGGCCGAGACATGGGCACCGCAATGGTCGTGGCTGTTGGTGCGCTGGGAGCGATGTGGGTGGCCGGTCTGCCTAAACGCTGGTTCGGTGGCCTCGTCGTGCTCGCCGTCCCGACGATGGTGCTGCTCGTGTTGTCGAACCCGACGCGTATCCGCCGTATTCTGGCGATCCTTCCGGGCACGTCGAAGGGGCCGGATGAGTCCGCTCCCGAACAGATCGACCACTCGCTGTGGGCGCTGGGCTCGGGTGGCCTGACTGGCCTCGGGCCGGGAGCCTCGCGCGAGAAGTGGAACTACCTGCAGGCTGCGCACACGGACTTCATTTTTGCGATCGTCGGTGAGGAATTTGGCCTGCTCGGCGCCCTCGGCGTGCTCCTGTGCCTGGGCCTGCTGATCTGGGGCATGTTCCGCGTGGCGCGCGAATCTTCGGACCTGTTTGTGACGATCGTGGCCTCGGGCGTGGCCTCGTGGATTGGCATCCAGACGGTCATCAACGTCCTGTCCGTGACGGGGCTGGGACCGGTTATCGGCGTGCCTCTGCCGCTCGTGTCCTACGGCGGTTCGTCGTTCCTGTTTACGATCACCGCGATCGCCGTCGTTGCCTCGTTTGCTCGAGCACGCGCGGGTATTTGGATGATCGGCCGCCCCGACGAGGCCTCGGCTGGGCGTGATCCCCGCCTCGCTCCTCGCCGTCGCTCGGCGCGCTAAGACGCCTGCGGCACCTGGTGGCCTGCGCGGCTCGCTACACTGGTGTCACGCACACGCGTAAAGGAGACGCATATGGTCAAGGTTGTGATGGCTGGCGGCGGTACTGCCGGTCACGTGAATCCTCTGCTGGCGACGGCGGCGCAGCTGCGCGAGAGCGGCGCTGAGGTTGTCGTCCTGGGGACGAAGGCTGGTTTGGAGGCGGATCTGGTTCCTGCCGCAGGATTCCCGCTTGTGGAGATTCCCCGCGTTCCTTTGCCGAGGCGTCCCTCCCTGGCGTTCTTCACTCTTCCCGCTCGTTTTGCGGACGCCGTGAAGCGTTGCGCCCAGGCCCTGGAGGGCGCTGACGTCCTCGTTGGTTTTGGCGGCTACGTGTCGACGCCCGCGTACATTGCGGCGAAGCGTGTGGGCGTGCCGATCGTCATTCACGAGCAGAACGCGCGTCCCGGCCTGGCGAACAAGGTGGGCGCGCGCAACGCGAAGGTTGTCGCTCTGACGTTCCCCTCCTCTCCGCTGAAGGCGCGCAACGGCCGCACGGTCGTGACGGGCCTACCCCTGCGTGCGGCGATCGCTGAGCTTGCGGACCGCCGCGCAGACGCTGAGGGCGCTGCCCAGGCGCGCCGCGAGGCAGCCGAGCGCCTCGGTGTCAACCCGGATGCGCCGACGCTGCTGGTGACGGGCGGCTCCCTGGGTGCTCTGCATGTCAACGAGTCGATGACCGGTGCTGCCGATGCGCTTCCGGAGGGTGCCCAGGTCGTGCACCTGACGGGCCGCGGCAAGGACGAGCCTGTCCGCGCTGCTGTTGAGGCAGCAGGTCTGTCGGACCGCTGGCACGTGATCGACTACCTGACGACAATGGAGGACGCGCTGGCCGTCGCAGAGCTCGTCGTGTGTCGGTCGGGCGCGGGAACCGTGGCCGAGATGGAGGCCCTGGGCCTGCCCTGTATCTACGTGCCGCTGCCGATCGGCAACGGCGAGCAGCGTCTGAACGCGGCGGACCACGTGGCCGCCGGCGGTGCCCAGCTCGTTGACGACAAGGACTTCACGGCCGACTTCGTGCGCCGTAACGTCTTCCCGCTGCTGGGCTCGACCCGCCTGGCGGACATGGCGGCCGCATCCCAGTCGCTGGGCCGCGCGGGAGCCGCCCGTGCGCTGGCAGATCTGGCTCTTGAGCAGGTAAAGGAGGCCGGCCATGAGTGAGCCGACGCTGCAGGATCGTTTCCATCTGATTGGTATCGGCGGCGCGGGCATGAGCGTTGTCGCGGAGCTTCTGGCTTCGCGAGGTGCCACGGTCGAAGGCTCTGACCGCGAGGAATCCGCCGTTCTCGAGCACCTGCGCTCGGTGGGCGTTCGTGCTTTCGTCGGGCACGAGGCCTCGCACGTGGACCCCGACTCCGTGGTCGTGGTCTCGACGGCGATCCGCGAGGACAACCCGGAGCTCGCGATTGCGCGCGAGCGCGGCCAGCGCGTCATTCACCGCTCGCAGGCTCTTGCTCTCGCGGCCTCAGGCATGCGTTTCGTCGGCGTCGCCGGCGCGCACGGGAAGACGACGACGTCGGGCATGCTCGCGATCGGCCTGTCGGCCTGCGGGCTGGACCCGTCGGTGGCCGTGGGTGGTGTGCTGCCCCAGCTGGGTACTGGCGCACACCTGGGTGGCGGGGACGTGTTCGTCGCCGAGGCCGACGAGTCGGACGGCTCGTTCCTGAATTACACCCCGGCGATCGAGATCGTCACTAACGTCGAGCCCGATCACCTGGATCGGTACCACTCCCGCGAGGAGTTCGAGGAGATTTTCGTCGAGTTCGCGCGCCGCATGGTCCCCGGGGGCCTGCTGGTGACGTGTGCCGAGGACGAGGGTGCTGTTCGGCTGGCGCAATCGGCGCGCGCCGAAGGGCTGCGAGTCGTTACCTACGGTCGCGTCGAGCGTTCGCTGTGCACCCCCGACGTGGTGATCGCTGACGTGCGCGTGGAAGCGCACGGGGCTGGCGCGTCGCTGACGTGGGGTGAACTCAGCGCGTCGCTGGCGCTGAGCGTCCCCGGCGAGCACAACGTGCTCAATGCGGCTGCCGCGTGGGTGGCAGGCATCGAATGCGGGTTGTCGCCTCAGGCGATTGCGGATGGCCTGGGCGAGTTTACCGGCGCGGCACGCCGATTCGAGGCCCGCGGCCAGGTCGGTTCGCGTCGCCTGTTCGATGACTACGCCCACCACCCGACGGAGGTGGAGGCAGCGATCCGCGAGGCGCATGTCGTGGCGGGCGAGGGCGATGTGACCGTCGTATTCCAGCCGCACCTGTACTCGCGCACGCGCATCTTCGCGGAGCGTTTCGCCCAGGCGCTGTCGGGCGCGGACCACGTCGTGCTCGCGGGCATCTACGGCGCCCGGGAGGATCCCGAGCCGGGAGTCGACTCGTCCCTCATCTCGTCGCGCATTGAGGGCGCGTCCTACGTTGAGGACATGCACGAGGCTGCACGCCTGGCCGCTTCGCTGACCCCCGAGGGCGGCGTGTGCTTGACGATGGGCGCTGGTTCGATCACTCACTGCGCGTCCGACGTGCTCGATGAGTGGAAGCGGATGGAGGCATGAGGCCACCGTCGCCGAGGCGCCCGGGAGCTGCTCGCTCTCACGAGGAGCAGCCGTCGCACGTGGAGGAGGCCGCCTCGTCTTTTGATGAGATCGTGTCCCCGTCTGCGGATGAGGACGCGCAGGAGCCGAAGCGTCGTTCCTCCTCGCTCACGCAGCGCCGCCGCGCGGGTACGACCGTGGATCGCCCTATGCCCGTCGCAGATGCCGCATCCCTGCTGGGCGGCGAGGAAGCGACGGATCTGGGGGACCGCCTGCGTGAGCGCACCCGCGCGCGTCGTATCCTCCTCGCTCGTCGTATCGCGCTCACATTTGTGACGCTCGCGCTCGCAGCGGGAGGAGTGTGGGTCGCGTTCTTCTCGCCCGTTTTCGCGTTCTCGTCGTCTGCGGTCGTCGTTTCCGGCGAGGACGGCACGCTCGTCACCGCCGATTCCGTGCGTTCATCGATCGCCCCCTTCGAGGGGGTTCCGCTCACGCGCCTGAACACTCAGGCGGTGGCACGAGCGGTGGAGTCAAACGTGGCGGTGCGCTCGGCGAGCGTGTCGCGTCGATGGCCCACCAGCCTGCGCGTGTCGGTGACAATGCGGACGGGCATGGCTGTGGAGGCCGCGTCGGGTGGCTACTGGCTGGTGGACGATCAAGGAGTCGCCTTCCAACAGGTGCCGTCGGCGGGGGATTACCCGCTCGCGACACTCCCGGAGGACCGGGCGACTGGCGCGGCAGATATTGCCTCCGTGCTGGGTGCTCTGGACGAGGCGACGCGCGCCCAGGTGTCGGCCGTGACGTCGACGGGAACTCAGGTGAACTTCACGCTGCGCGGTGGTCAGACCGTCAAGTGGGGAACCCGCGGAGATGCGCCGCAAAAGGCACGGGTGTTGGCGACTCTACTGGCTAATGTTCAGGCGAGCACCTACGACGTGTCGTCGCCGAATCACCCTGTGACCAGTTAAGCCTTTTCTTTTGTCCGCGTGTTGGCTTGAAGGATTGCCCGCGGACCCCTAGGTTCTTTCCGACACGAAGCACGTTAAACATCAACCTTCAACTAGAGGTTGAGGGTCTGATGCAAGGGAGACATCCATGGCGACACCGCAAAACCACCTGGCAGTGATCAAGGTCGTCGGCGTCGGCGGCGGCGGAGTTAACGCCGTGAACCGAATGATCGAGGTCGGCCTCAAGGGCGTTGAGTTCATTGCCGTCAACACTGACGCGCAGGCTCTGCTCATGTCCGATGCCGAGACCAAGCTCGACATCGGCCGCGAACTGACGCACGGCCTCGGCGCCGGCGCGGATCCGGCCGTCGGCCGTAAGGCAGCGGAGGATCACATTGACGAGATCACCGCCGCGCTCGAGGGTGCGGACATGGTGTTCGTGACCGCTGGTGAGGGCGGTGGCACCGGTACTGGCGCGGCCCCCGTTGTCGCCAAGATCGCCCGCGATGCTGGCGCTCTGACGGTCGGTGTTGTGACCCGTCCCTTCTCGTTCGAGGGCAACCGTCGTGCGGCTCAGGCTGAGGGCGGCGTGACGACCCTGCGCGAAGAGGTCGACACCCTGATCGTCATTCCGAACGATCGTCTCCTGGAGATCTCCGACGCGAATATTTCCGTGCTCGACGCCTTCCGTGCTGCCGACCAGGTGCTCCTCTCGGGTGTCCAGGGCATCACCGAACTGATCACCACCCCCGGCCTTATCAACGTGGACTTCAACGACGTCAAGTCGGTCATGAAGGACGCCGGTTCTGCCCTCATGGGTATCGGTGCGGCGACCGGTGAGGATCGCGCACTGCGCGCCGTCGAGAGCGCCATCTCCTCCCCGCTGCTGGAAGCCTCGATCGACGGCGCCCACGGCGTGCTCATGTTCTTCCAGGGTGGCTCCGACCTCAGCCTGCAAGAGGTCTACAGCTCCTCGCAGCTCGTGCGCGAGGCAGCCCACCCCGAGGCGAACATCATCTTCGGTAACGTCATCGACGATGCTCTGGGTGACGAGATCCGCGTGACGGTCATCGCCGCCGGTTTCGACGAGGCCGCGGATGCGGCCCTATCGCGCCCGAACGTTGCCCGCGTGTCCGCTCCGGTGGCGCAGCAGCGTCCCGCCGCTCCCGAAGCGAAGGCTCCCGCCGCCGAGACCACTCGCATCACTCAGCTGTCGACGCGTCGCCCGCAGCACCGCGCCGATGTTGCGGCTCCCGTTCGTGAGGCCGCTCCGGCCCCCGTCGAGACGCCCGCTGCCGCTGAGTACGAGGAATCCGAGTCCGAGCACTCCTTCGAGGTTCCTCGCGTCTACCCCGAGGCGCCCGAGAAGGAAGAGCTGGATATTCCTCCCTTCCTGCGCTGATGAGTGACAAGCTCTGGGCCGGTGCCCGGGTCCACCTCACCGAGGTGGACCCGGGCACCGGTGCGCTATGCGGCAATGTTGGCCTCCATGTGGGCGACCAGGAATCGCTCGTGCGTGAGCGCAGGCGTGCCCTGGCGGTCATGCTCGGACGCGATATCGTCTGGATGGATCAGACTCATTCGACTCGGGTGGAACTCATCGTTCGAGGCGAGAGCGCGCCCACTCTGGCGGCTTCCGGAGAGGCGCTCGGTAAGCCTGCGACGGGGGAGTGGGGGCCCGTCGACGCCGACGGCATCATCGTCGATGCCCGTGGCTGGCAGGGAGCTCCTGCCCTCGCCGTGCAGACCGCGGATTGCCTGCCCGTCGTGTTCTCCGCCGCCTCCGGTCGGATCGTCGCAGCCGTGCACGCGGGTCGTCGCGGCCTTCTCGGCGGGATCCTTGACAAGACCGTTGACCGTATCCGTAGCCTCGACGGCGGCCCGATCGACGCCTTGATCGGCCCGGCGATCTGCGGGCGCTGCTACGAGGTGCCCGCCGACATGGTCGATGAGAGCGAAGAACTCATGCCCGGCATCGGTTCTGTCACGTCGTGGGACACCCCTGCACTCGACCTTCCCCGCGCTGCAGCCTCGACCCTGGGAGCCCGGGGCGTGAGAGTGGCGATCGATGAGCGCTGCACCCTCGAGGATGCAGACCTCTTCTCATATCGTGCCGACTCGTCCTGCGGTCGCCAGGCGCTCATCATCGTTCCTGCCTGACTGGCGCCTACACCTCCGAATGGGCCGCGGGTCGGCGGCTTACCTGTGCCATGATTCGGCGCGGAAACGCCCCGTGACGAGGCTCGCCGGCGCGGTCCTTGCGACGCGCCGAGCGCCCTGCTCGGCGATGCCGCTCGGTAACTGTAGCTTGTGGCTATGCATCGGCTGAAGGAGGAACAATGAGCGAGTCGTTCGGTGCACGCGCACGTAAGTTTATGGGCTGGTACTCACCGGAGGAGCCCATCGATGAATTCGACGAATTCGACGAGGTGGAAGAGGTAGCTCCTGTGGCCGACATTACTCCCGTGTCCCGTCCGACCCTGACCAGCATTCGCCGTGACGAGCCGGCCGAGGATCTCACCCGCATCGTCACGATCCACCCCACCGCTTACTCTGACGCCGTCACGATCGGTGAGGCGTTCCGCGATGGTACGCCCGTCATCATCAACCTCACGGACATGGGTGAGGAAGAGGCGCGTCGACTGGTTGACTTCGCAGCCGGCCTGACCTTCGGCCTGCATGGCGTCATCGAGCGTGTCACCAACCGTGTCTTCCTCCTGTCCCCGGCCACGGTCGAGGTTGCGGGCGATAACACCTCGGGCCGTCGCGGCTCCCTCTACAACCAGGGCTGAGGTCGCTCGTGGCCATTCTTGGCTGGATCGGGTGGGGACTGAGCGTTCTCATCAACCTCTACATGATGGTGCTGTTCGCGCGCGTCATTCTGGACTGGGTTCCGATTTTCGCGCGCGGATGGCGCCCGAGTGGCATTCTGCTGGTCCTCGCGAATGTTCTCTACGCGCTGACTGATCCTCCGATTCGTTGGATCGGGCGCTTCGTTCCGCCCCTGCGCCTGGGTGGAGGCATGGCAATCGATGTCGGTTTCATGCTCTTATTCCTGGTGCTTATCGTTGGGCAGCGCTTCGCTACTTTCCTGTACTTTTTGAGCCTGTAGCGCCCAAAAAGGGGGATGAGAGGTCCCACAAAAACGACCCTCACCTCGTGATGGATGTTGCTAGTGTGACAATTTCAGTTATTATTTTCGTGACGTGATAGCGGGCGGCCTTCCCGGTCGTCCAGGCGTGCGGCTTCCGCACGTCCAATCGAAACGACCGAGAGGCGAAGAAATGGCCCTGCTCACCACCGAGGATGTCCTCAACAAGAAGTTCCAGTACGTCAAGTTCCGCGAGGGATACGACCAGGACGAGGTTGACGAGTTCCTCGACGAGGTTGTCTCCACCATCTACTCCCTGCAGATGGAGAACCAGGATCTGAAGGAAAAGCTCGAGGCCGCTGAGCGCCGCATTGCCGAGCTGTCCAACTCCGACTACGCGCCGGCCGAGACCCCCGCCCCCGTGGCAGCCCCGGTCGTCGAGACCCCGGCCCCCGCCGCCCCGGCCGTCACCGGCCCGCAGGATGCGGAGTCCGCCACCTCCATGCTGGCCCTCGCCCAGCGCGTCCACGACGAGTACGTGCGCGACGGCGAAGAGCAGTCCGCGAAGATCATCGCCGAGGCCAACGCCGAGCGCGACGCGATCATCGCCGACGCCCAGAAGCAGAAGGACTCGCTGCTCTCCCAGCTCGACCAGGAGCGCGAGCTGCTCGAGAACAAGATCAACGGTCTGCGTACCTTCGAGGCCGAGTACCGTTCGAACCTGCGCAACCACCTCGAGACCCTCCTCAAAGAGGTCGACAACGGCGAGAACTGATCGCAATCGCTTTGACCGGCGGCGGTGCACTTCGTGGTGCGCCGCCGCCGCTCGTTTAAGATAGGGAACCATGGCTGACTCCTCCCACCCGACCCACACCCGCGCGACGTGGATGTACGCGGGCCTCGTGTTCGCTGCCGCTATTGCCACCGATCAGGTGTCAAAGATGTGGGCGCGGACCGCCCTCGACGGCCAGGGGCCGCGCCCGCTCATCGGGCAGTGGCTGTCGCTGTCCCTCGTGCACAATTCGGGTGCCGCGTTCTCCTTCGCCGCCGGCAAGACGTGGATTCTGACGATCTTCACTGTCGTCATCATCGGCGTGCTGGTCGTGATGGCGCGTCGCGTCCACCGCGCCTCGACCCTGCTGGCGATCGCGCTGCTGGCAGGCGGCGCCGTTGGAAACCTGATCGACCGACTGACCGCCGAACCCGGCTTCGGCGTCGGTCATGTTACCGACTTCATCGCCTACGGCAACTGGTTCGTCGGCAATGTTGCAGACATTTGGATCGTCCTCGGGGCGCCTTTGCTGGCCCTCGCGCTCTCCCGTGAACCGTCGAAGGAGGACGCCCAGTGAGTTCCCGTATGCTTCCCGTCCCCGACGCCCTCGTGGGGGAGAGGGTCGACGCCGCTCTGGCCCGCATGCTCGGCCTGTCGCGCTCGCGCTGCGCGGAGCTGGCGGGGGAGGGGCACGTCCTCATCAACGGCGTGAGCGCGGGGAAGTCTGATCGCCTCGGCGCAATGGACATCATCGAGGTCACGATTCCGGAACCGGAGAGTAAACCGACGCCGGTCACCGACATGGCGATTCTCTACGACGACGAGGACATCGTCGTCGTCGATAAGCCCGTCGGCGTCGCCGCACACACCGGCCCCGGTTGGGAAGGCCCCACGGTCCTGGGCAACCTGGAGGCGGCCGGATACCGCATCACCAGCTACGGGCCCCCCGAGCGCCAGGGCATCGTGCACCGCCTCGACGTGGGCACATCCGGCGCGATGATGGTCGCCAAGTCCGAGCTCGCCTACACCGTCATGAAACGCGCGTTCAAAGAACGCACGATCGAGAAGGTGTACCACGCCGTTGTGGCCGGGCACCTTGACCCGGCCTCGGGCACGATCGACGCTCCGATCGGTCGTCATCCTTCGCGCGAATGGCGCATGGCCGTCATCGACGGTGGCAAGCGCGCCGTCACCCACTACGACACGCTCGAACTCATGGCGGGAGCTCAGCTCACCGAGGTGCACCTGGAGACGGGACGCACCCACCAGATCCGCGTGCACATGGCCGCCGTCGGGCACCCGTGCGTGGGCGACACGTTCTACGGCGCTGACCCGACCCAGGCGGAGCGCCTGGGGCTCACCCGCCAGTGGCTGCACGCCGTCCGACTCGGATTCGCCCACCCCCGCACGGGCATGCCGATGAGCGTGTCCAGTCCCTATCCGGATGATCTCGCCGATGCTCTCGAGGAGCTGCGCCACCCACGCAACTGACCCCCGTTGGTGAGGTTTCCGCGCTTCCCGGCCCCGGCCTCGTCGCGGCCGTCACGCCGTGAGATGAACGACCGCTCCGCTCGGGGCGTTCACCGTGGGTGCGCGGGCCTCGGACAGTAGAATCGACGCATGGCTGATTCCTTCGTGCACCTCCACAACCACTCCGAGTATTCGATGCTCGACGGAGCGGCGAAGACGAAAGCGATGGCGGAGGAGGCCGCCCGTCTCGGGCAGCCCGCGATCGGCCTGACGGATCACGGTTATCTTTTCGGCGCCTTCGACTTCTACACGAACTGCAAGAACGCGGGCGTCAAGCCGATCATCGGCCTTGAGGCGTACGTGACGCCGGGGACCTCGCGCTTCGATCGCCAGAAGGTTCTGTGGGGTGAGCCGTGGCAGCGCTCCGACGATGTGAGCGCCGGCGGCTCCTACAACCACCTGACCCTGGTCGCCTACAACACGACGGGCATGCACAACCTCTTCCGCCTGGGGTCCTACGCCTCGACGGACGGCCAGTTCGGCAAGTGGCCGCGTGCCGACAAGGAGTTGCTCAGCCAGTTCCACGAGGGCCTCATCGTGTTCACGGGCTGCCCCTCGGGTGCCGTGCAGACGCGTCTGCGCCTGGGACAGTGGGACGAGGCCGTGGCTGAGGCCGCGGAGCTGCGCGACATTTTCGGGGCGGAGAACTTCTACGTCGAGGTCATGGACCACGGCATCGACATCGAGCGACGCACCCACCAGCAGGTCCTCGAGATCGCCAAGCTCATGAACGCGCCCCTCGTGGCGACCAACGACGCTCACTACGTCAAGCGCGAGGACCGCAAGATCCAGGACGCACTCCTGTGCATCAACTCGGGCTCGCGCATCAACGACCCCGACCGATTCAAGTTCGACGGCGACGGCTACTACATCCGCTCCTCGGACGAGATGCGTGCGCTGTGGAGCGAACTGCCCGGCGCCTGCGACTCGACCCTCGAGATCGCCGAGCGCTGCGACGTGCACTTCACAACCACGAAGGAGGGCGCCAACTACATGCCCGACTTCCCGGTGCCCGAGGGTGAAGACAAGACCTCGTGGTTCATCAAGGAGGTTGAGCGAGGCCTGCGCGATCGCTTCCCGAATGGCATCCCGGACGACGTGCGCAAGCAGGCCCAGTACGAGGAAGACGTCATCATCAAGATGGGCTTCCCCGGCTACTTCCTCACGGTCGCCGACTACATCAACTGGGCGAAGTCCCAGGGTATCCGCGTGGGACCGGGCCGTGGCTCGGGTGCGGGCTCGATGGTGGCCTACGCCCTGAAGATCACCGAGCTCAACCCCCTCGAGCACGGCCTGATTTTCGAGCGATTCCTCAACCCCGAGCGAATCTCGATGCCCGACTTCGACGTCGACTTCGACGAACGCAGGCGCGACGAGGTCATCGCCTACGTCAAGCGCAAGTACGGCGAGGACCGTATCAGCCAGGTCGTCACCTACGGCACGATTAAGACCAAGCAGGCCCTGAAGGACTCCGCGCGCATCCTCGGCAAGGACTTCAAGGTCGGTGAGCAGCTCACCAAGGCGCTGCCCCCGGCGATCATGGGCAAGGACATCACGGTCCACGGCATCTTCGACGAGAAGGACAAGCGCTACGCCGAGGCCTCGGAGTTCCGTAAGTTCTACGAGGAGAACCCCGACACGCACGAGGTCGTCCAGTACGCGCTCGGCCTGGAGGGCCTGACACGCCAGTGGGGTGTGCATGCGTGTGCGGTCATCATGAGCTCCCATACGCTCACCGACATCATCCCGATCATGAAGCGCCCGCAGGACGGCGCGATCATCACGCAGTTCGACTACCCGACGTGCGAGACGCTGGGCCTGCTGAAGATGGACTTCCTGGGTTTGCGTAACCTGACCGTCGTGTCCGACGCCCTTGAGAACATTGCGCTCAACGGCAAGCCGGACCCGGACCTCGACCACCTGACCTTCGACGACAAGAAGACCTATGAGCTGCTGGGACGAGGCGACACCCTCGGCGTCTTCCAGCTGGATGGTGGCGGTATGCGCGACCTCCTCAAGCTCATGAAGCCCGACAACTTCGAAGACATCTCGGCCGTCGGCGCCCTGTACCGTCCCGGCCCGATGGGTGCGAACTCCCACACGAACTACGCGCTGCGTAAGAACGGGCGTCAGGAGATCACGCCCATCCACCCGGAGCTGGCGGAGCCGCTCGAAGACATCCTGGGAACCACCTTCGGTCTGATCGTGTACCAGGAGCAGGTCATGCAGATCGCCCAGAAGCTGGCGGGCTACTCGCTGGGCCAGGCAGACATTCTGCGTAAAGCCATGGGTAAGAAGAAGAAGGAGGTCCTGGACCAGCAGTTCAAGGGCTTCCGCCAGGGCATGGTCGATAACGGCTACTCCGAGGAGTCGATCAAGGCCCTGTGGGACGTCGTCGTTCCCTTCTCCGCCTACGCCTTCAACAAGGCCCACTCGGCCGCATACGGCCTCGTCTCCTACTGGACGGCCTTCCTCAAGGCGAACTTCCCGACGGAGTACATGGCAGCCCTGCTGACCTCGACGAAGGACAACAAGGATCGTCGAGCCCTGTACCTGGCGGAGTGCCGTCACATGGACATCACGGTCCTGCCCCCGGACGTGAATGCGTCGATGGGTAACTTTGCGCCTGATGGCGAGGCGATTCGCTTCGGCTTGAACGCCATCCAGAACGTGGGCGGCCCGGTCGTCGATGCGATTGTGGAAACCCGCGCCGAGAAGGGGCGTTTCGCCTCGTTCCAGGACTTCCTGGACAAGGTGCCTCAGGTGGTGTGCAACAAGCGCACGATCCAGTCCCTCATCCGTGCTGGTGCATTCGACTCGATGGGGCACACGCGCCGTGCCCTCCTCGCGCGCTGCGACGAGGCCGTGGACGCGATCATCGACGTCAAGCGCAACGAGGCGATCGGACAGTTCGACCTGTTCGGCGCTCTGGGGGAGGACGAGGATACGGGTTCTGGCCTGACGATCGACATCCCGGACCTGCCCGAGTTCGACCGCAAGACGAAGCTGGCGGCTGAGCGTGAGATGCTGGGCCTCTACGTCTCCGACCACCCGCTGCGCGGCGTGGAGGCGGCGCTGGCTCGCCACCAGGACTACGAGATCGCGCAGGTCGTCGGCTCGGACGGGGCGATGGCGGACCGTATCGTGAAGATCGCGGGCCTCATTTCGGGCGTCACGACGAAGGTGACGAAGCAGGGCAACGCGTGGGCGATCGCGACAATCGAGGACCTGTCGGGTTCGGTGGATGTGCTCTTCTTCCCGCGCTCCTATGAGTCAATTCAGACCTACCTCGCGCAGGACATCATCGTCCAGATTGAGGGCAAGGTGAACGTGCGTGAGGAGGGCATGACCATCTACGGCCAGTCGATGACCCTCCTGGATCTGTCGGGCGGGGCGGACCTGCCTCTCGACCTGCGCCTGCCGGCCGCGCGTTGCACGCCCGAGCTGCTCACCGACCTACGCGGCGTCCTCGAGTCTTATCCCGGCGGCTCCCCGGTGCGCCTGCACCTGACGGAGCCGGGACGCACGACGGTCGTCGAGCTGGATCCGAAGCTGCGCGTTGAGCAGACGAGCGCCTTCTTCAGTCATATCAAGGCAGTCGTCGGTGCGGGCGGTGTCGTCACCTCGTCCTAACATGATGCGAGCCGGGCCCCGGTGGGACTCGGCTCGCGTCGTCGACGGGCGTGCTTAGGAGGCGGATCCGACGATCGCGGAGGCCCTGCCCCAGGGGGCGTCGACCTCGACGAGGTCGCCGGCACTCAGGTGATGGCCGCGGCGCGTCTCCACCTCGCCGTTGACAGTCACGTCGCCGGCCTGGATGAGTTCGCGGGCCTGTGCGCCGTCCTCCGCGAGGGAGGCGAGCTTGACGAATTGGCCGAGCTTGATCTCCCCGCGCACGGGGATCGTCGGTGTGCTCATGGTGAATCCTTTCGCTGGTGGAGAGCGCATCACGCGCGAGGGCGTGGATGGACAGTATCCTTGGGTAGAGACACACAGTATAAGGAGGAGCGGTGAGCGCTCACAACGACGATATCGACGCGGAGTTCCAGTCGCTGGTTGCATCGCTGGGATCGACGCCCGCCGCGGGCGATTCTCTGCCGTCCCTCGATCCGGACGACACTCCCGTTGACGAGTCCCTGCACCTGGAGGGTGGCCGCCTGTCGGTTGCCCTCGTGCTCGCCCCGATTTCCTACCCGGAGGCGCTGCACTCGCTGCTCGCTTTGACGGGTGTGCGCGAGTCGATCGTGCGTCTCAAGCCGTGGACCGCCGTGTGGCTGCGCGTTGAGACGACGCCGACCGACGAGGAGGAACTCGACGCTCTGCTGACCGGCCAGCGTCCGATGCCCGACGCGGTGGATCGCGTCGCCCGGGCCGTCTCGAACCTGTCGAAGTACGGGGCGGTCGCTCTCATGAGCTGGCTCGTCGAGGGGGACGGCGTGGAGCCGGGTGTCTCGGGCCGTATCTCCGCCCAGCGCTACGTGAGCGGTGAGCCCGAGGAGACGATTCCCGCGGGCCTCCTGCTGGGTGCAATGCCCGCGGCGACGGAGGATCTCCTACTGGGTCGTACGACCCCCGCCGACTACAAGGATTCCGTGGCTGCTGACGGCAGCTGCCAGGGCGGCGGCCCCTTCGGTTGGCTGCGACGCAAGCAATCATGACGATCCTCGAACTGCTGCCCGCGATCGACGTGACGGGCGGGCAGGCCGTGCGTCTGTCCTCGGGGTCGATCGACGAGGGCTCCTCGGGGAACCCCCTCGATGTCGCCCGTTCCTTTGACGAGGCCGGGGCCCGCTGGGTGCACCTCGTGGACCTGGACCTGGCGTTTGGTCGCGGCGAGAACTCAGAGCTACTCGCCCGGGTGATCCGTGAGGTTCCCGTGCGTGTCGAGTTGTCGGGAGGCATCACGAGCCGATCGGCCATCGAGGCTGGGCTGGCGATGGGCCCCGAGCGCGTCAATATTGCGACGCAAGCCCTTGACGACATCGATGCTGTCTGCGAGGCCATCGACGCTTTTGGTGAGCGCGTCGCCGTGTGCCTGGACGTACGCGGCGATCAGTTGGCCGCGCGCGGTGGGCGCGGCGAGGGCGGCAACGTGTGGGAGGCCCTGCGCGTCCTGAATGAGGCGGGTGTGGCCCGGCTGGTTGTCACCGACGTGACTCGTGACGGTCAGATGAATGGTTCCAATCGAGACCTGCTGGCCCGCGTCGCGGACCGGACTCCCGCATGCATCATCGCCTCGGGTGGGGTTAACTCCCTGGCCGACATCGAAGCCTTGCGCGCCCTCGGCATTGAGGGTGCGATCGTTGGAAAGGCCCTGTACCAGGGTGCATTCACTCTGGCCGATGCGCTGGACGTTGCCGGATACGAGGAACTCTCATGACTCCCACGCCTCCTTCTCTTACCGAGGAACAGAAGAACCGACTGGCGCAGCGCCTGTCGATGATGAGCCACGACCGCGCAGACGTGGGACAGGGGCTTCCCCGGACCGCCCGGGCGCTCGCGCTGGGGCAGGGAAGTGATGCGGGGGCGGCCAGGCTTGAGGCGCTCGTCGATGCCCTCGTCTTTGAACGCGTGATCGTTCCCATCGACGTCGAACCCGACCCGCGCGTGACGGGCGTTCACGCCGGCGAAAACGGACACAACCCGATCGACTTCGTGCGCGCGCAGACCCCCGCAGGAGAGGCGCTCGCCATCTATTCGTCGGCGCAGGCGCTGACCGCACACCGCCCCGGTGACCGTCCGATGGCGCTGGACTTCCGCACGATCGGTCTAACCGCCCTCGTCGAGACCGGCGGGCGCATTGTCGTCAACCCGGGCACCGACGCGGTGCTGCTGCCGCGCCCCGCCGTGGCCGCGCTCGCGCAGGGGGATGAGTGGCTGCCCGCCTGGCGCGACGAGGCTCTGCGCGAGCTCCTGCTTGCCGATGCCGCCGCAGCGTGCCCGGCCATCGTCGATGTTGAGATCGCCTACGCGGGCGACGGACTCACGCGCGTGCTCGTGTCCGTGGACCGCGCGTCTTACGCCCAGGGGGTCGATGCCTCGGCAATGAAAGAAAGCCTGTCGGCCGCCCTGAACGCCCTGGGGTCCAACCCCCGCCTTATCGCTGCGGCCGACCGGGTCGAGATCGCGCCCGTCCTGCGCTGAACCGGCATCGAGCGCTCCCAGTAAAGCGTGAGGCGCGCAATGATTGCCGATCTGGCGATCTCTCATTATTTCTGGTACAGTTGATACGACCGTCTGGGCGAAAGCCCGGAACGCAAGCGGAGAAATCCCACCTGGATACCCGCCTCTCGCCAGAGAGGATGCCGCCCACAGGGGCGTTGCGCAGGGGATCGGGTACGACGGTCAACACCCGTGTGTGTTGACCTATGGAAGCCTCCGTGCGCGTCGCGTAACGGAGGCTTTTCGTTACACGCATAAGGATTCTGTGGAAGGAGCCGCTCATCAGCGAGACTCGCATCAATGAGCGTATTCGAGTCCCCGAGGTTCGCCTCGTGGGACCCGGAGGTGAACAGGTCGGCGTCGTCCGAGTTGAGGACGCGCTGCGTCTGGCCGAAGAGGCCGGGCTCGACCTGGTTGAGGTTGCGCCGAACGCCAAGCCGCCCGTCGCAAAGCTCATGGATTACGGCAAGTACAAGTACGAAGCCGCCCAGAAGGCCCGCGATGCTCGCCGCAACCAGGCGAACACGCAGCTGAAGGAAATCCGCTTCCGACTGAAGATCGACGATCACGACTTCGGCGTCAAGAAGGGCCACGTTGAGCGCTTCCTGTCCGCCGGCGACAAGGTCAAGGTCATGATCATGTTCCGCGGTCGAGAGCAGTCTCGCCCCGAGGCTGGCGTTCGCCTCCTGCAGCGCCTCGCCGAGGAGATTGGTGACCTTGCCACCGTCGAGTCGATGCCCCGTCAGGACGGGCGCAACATGACGATGGTGCTGGCCCCCACCAAGCGCAAGGCTGACGCCCTGACTGAGCAGCGCAAGCGCCGCGAGGCCGAGCGCGCTGAGCGCCGGGGCAAGCGCGCGGAGCGCGCCAGCAAGGACCAGGCCCGAGTGGCAGCCGACAAGGCTGACGAACAGGACTGACGGCGATACCCATCGCCTCACAACGAAGGAATAGAAATGCCGAAGAACAAGACTCATTCCGGTGCTAAGAAGCGCTTCCGCACGACCGGCTCGGGCAAGATCATGCGCGAGCAGGCCGGCGCCCGCCACCTGCTGGAGCACAAGTCCAGCCGTAAGACCCGTCGTCTGGCGACCGATCAGGTCCTGGAGACCGCTGACGTCAAGCGCGTCAAGCGTCTGCTGGGCAAGTGAGCTCGAGTTAGAGGAGAACAGTAGAAAATGGCACGTGTTAAGCGTTCTGTCAACGCCAAGAAGAAGCGTCGTACCGTACTCGAGCAGGCCTCCGGCTACCGCGGCCAGCGCTCGCGCATGTACCGCAAGGCCAAGGAGCAGGTCACTCACTCCTTCGTCTACTCCTACCGCGACCGCAAGGCCAAGAAGGGCGACTTCCGTCGTCTGTGGATCCAGCGTATCAACGCTGCTTCCCGCGCCCAGGGCCTGACCTACAACCGCCTCATCCAGGGCCTGAACCTGGCCGGCGTCGAGGTCGACCGTCGCATGCTGGCCGAGCTGGCCGTCAACGACATCAACGCGTTCAACGCCCTGGTGAAGGTCGCCAAGGACGCGCTGCCCGCCGACATCAACGCCCCCAAGGCCTGATAGGTGAGCTTTTCCGCCGAGCGCCTGACCGTTCTCGATAATCCCCGCGCCGATCGCGTGCGCAGGGTGTCGGGTCTGGTTGGGCGCTCGGCGCGTTCACGCTCGGGCCTCATGCTCGTTGAGGGGCCTCAGGCCGTGCGCGAACTAGCCCTGCACCGACCGTTTGCGGTGCGTGACGTGTACGTCCGCGAGGACGCGTGGGAGACGCACGCGGACGTCGTGGACGTGGCCCGCCGCGCCACGCGCTGGGTGCACCCGGTGACCGCCGAGGTCTCGGCGGCCCTGTCGGGGGACTCGCAGGGCATCTGCGCAGTCGCATCTCTGGATGCGCTGTCGCGCGAACTGCCTGAGCCGAGCGTTGGCGAGACGATCGTCGTGCTTGCTCAGGGGCGCGACCCCGGCAACGTCGGCACCATCATTCGCACGGCCGACGCATTCGGTGCGGTCGGTGTCGTGGCCGTCGCGGGCACGGTAGACGCCGCGAGCCCGAAGGTCGTGCGCTCGAGCGCCGGCTCCGTCTTCCACATTCCCGTGTGCGTGGTTCCGTCCTTTGCCGACGCCCGTGCTCTCATTCACGGTCGCAGTGCGGCCCTGCTGGGCACCAGCGGTGGCGCCGGTTCGATCAGCCTCTCCGACCTCCTCGTGCAGGGAGTGTCGGCCCGCTCGCGCCTGTCCCAGTCGCACGCGTGGGTGTTCGGCAACGAGGCACGCGGCCTGTCGGGCGACGAGATGCGCCTGTGCGACGCCCTCGTGTCTATCCCGATGACGGGGGACGCGGAATCCCTCAACGTGGCTAGCGCGGCCGCGACCTGCCTCTTTGCCTCCCAGACCGTGCGAGGCGTCGAAAACTGAGGCGCCTTCGCGGCGCAGGGGCGCGCCCGCGACTAGTCTGGTTCCTATGAAGTTAGCTGAGCTGTCCGAGGCACAGTTGGTGTCTCATTTCCGCGAGTCTTTCCCGCGCGGCGAGCGCACGATGATCGGCATTGGTGACGACTGTGCCCAGGTTGCGGCTCCCGAAGGATCGTTCATCGTGACGACGGACGTCATGGTGGAGGACCAGCATTTCCACCTGTCGTGGTCGACCGGTTACGAGGTCGGTGCCCGCGTTGCCGCTCAAAACCTTGCGGATATCGATGCGATGGGAGGACGTCCCTCTGCGCTCGTTGCCTCGGTGGTGGCGCCGCGCGACATGGACGCGGACGTTTTCCTGGATGTTGTCCGAGGCCTAGGGGACCGCGCGCGCGAGGTCGGAGCCGGTGTGGTCGGCGGAGACCTGAGCGCGGGGGAGAAGCTCGTCATTTCGATCACGGCTTTCGGCTATTGCCCGGGCCCGGTGGTGCGCCGTGACGGCGCGCGCCCCGGAGATGTCGTGGCGGTCAGCGGCACCCTCGGGTACTCCTACGCCGGCCTCGATCTCCTGGAAGGTGGGTACGTCGATCCTTCGTCGCGAGGAGTTGAGCAGCTGGGTGATTTGGCGCCCTTCATTGAGACGTACCGTGCGCCGAGGCCTCCGCTGGGCTCCGGCGTGGCCGCTGCGGCTGCGGGCGCTCGCGCCATGATGGACCTGTCGGACGGGCCAGCGACGGATGCAGCGCGCATCGCCAAGGCCTCGGGAGTCGTCATTGAGTTCGATCGAGATGCCATCGAGGCGGAGGCATCCCACCTGGCTCCCGCAGCCCGCGTCTGCGCGGTCGATCCCGTGCGGTGGGTCTTGCAAGGGGGAGAGGAACACGGCATGATCGCCGTTTTTCCGCCGGATGCGCAGCTGCCCGACGGCTTCCGCGTTGTCGGCGCGGTGCGAGCATGCCGTGCTGAGGAAGAAGCGCAGGCGATGATGGATGGGGCGGTCCTGCGCGGGGCGTGGGATCATTTCTCGGCAGATTCCGTAGACTAGTGTGATGTGGGCCGCTGGAGTCTTTGTTGATAGACGGGGAAGTGAAGCGGCGTGACGACCAACGATTGGAGTACATCAGGATGACCGCGTTGACTGAGGGCACCCCGGCCTCGTCTCGACCGATGTCGCGCGTGGCGCGCAAGCTCGCGGAGTCGTCGGAGGAAATTCCAGCGACCGCCGGACTGTCCCTGCCCGCGCTGCAGGGTGATGCCTGTGTGCCGCCGACGAAGGCCCTGCCTGTCGTCGATGCGGAGACTGACGTCGACGCCTGACGTCGATGAGCGTCTCGCCTTACTGGGAAGCAGTATGTGGCACGTCGGAATGTGTGCGACGGTCGCACCGTAGATGTGGTGTGCGGCGCGAGCGTCCAGCATATGGCGGCCGCAATTGTTTATTTGATGAAGAAAATACCGTGTGAGAAAATTTAGCGGTTTCGGTGTGGCCAGCCTCGTCAGCGGCACCGCAGCGCCTGCCCATCGGCGCGCACAACAGTGAGGATTGAGAGATGTCTGAGCAGCACTACGATGCGAATCAGGGTGCGGTGCCCCCGCCCCCGGCCCCTTCCCAGAGCCCGACGCCTCCGCCCGCCCCGAGCCCCCAGAATGTGGTTGCTCCGGCTGTCGCAGTCCCGCAGGCGGGCGTGACCTTTACGCCGATGTCGGATAAGAGCCGCCGTCGCATCAAGCGCATGGTCGTGGGCGTTGTAGCCCTTGTTGTCCTCGGGGTTGTTGCAACCGTCGCCTTGGCGATCGCCAACTGGACGCGTACGCCCGAGGCGCAGGTTCGCCAGTACCTTGATCTTCTCGCGGACGGCAAGGCCGCCGCAGCGACGGCGATGGTCGATCCGGGCCTGCCCAACGATCAGCGCGGTTTCCTCTCGGACGAGGTCATGGCCTCGTCGAGCGCCCGCATTGAGGTTGAGGACGTGACCGTGGACGATGCGGAGCACTCGAAGGAACGGGTGGTGACGGCGACGATGCGCCTCGACGGCGAACGCTTCACCCGTTCGTTCCGCGTCAGTGAGGCGAAGAAGACCTTTGGCCTGCTGAAGAACTGGAAGATCCAGGATGCGATGGTCGCTCGCGTGGATGTGCAGGCAGACAACGTCACGCACTTCTCGATCGGCGGCGAAAAGATGTCGGTGGCGACGCTGAAGGAAGCCCCGAGTAGCTCCATCGTGCTCTACCCGGGCGTCTACACCTTCACCCCGGAGGAGACGGGCGAGTACATCGATGCTGCGCCCAAGACCATTTCGGTCAAGGCAGCAACGGGGTATGACAGCTCCTACTACGGTGGAACGGTCGAGCTGAAGGGCACCTACAACGACAAGATGGCTGCCGCCGCGCTCGATGCTGCGGCTGCGCTCACGAACTCGTGCGCGACCGTTCCGGGCAACATTGACACCGCCTGCCCGAGCGCGGTTCAGTCCCGGACCCTGGCCCTCCTGCAGGTCAAGACGATGCCCACGGCCATGAAGGCGACGACGGATGAAGGCGGTGTCTATACCGGCGAGGCAACGTTCACGATCCAGGGCATGGAGAGCTGGGACAAGCAGCGTGACGTGACGTCCCGAGTGACCGCGACCGTGAAGACCGACAAGGATGGCAAGCTCGAGTTGGACGCTTCGGGCAAGCCCCAGTTCGAGGTTCGATTCGGCTACTAAGGCCTCGTAAGGCCTCGAATCACGCTATTGATGCACCGGGTATGCGGACTCGACGAAAGAAGTTCGCATACCCGGTGGCGCATAAACGGTTGCACGCTATGATGGGTTGTTGGTAACTCTGTCACACCGAACATGGAGCAGCCCGCATGAGCAACGATGCTACTAAGGCAACGAGCACCCGTCGGCCCGGCCGTCCGAAAGCTGGTAGCGAGGATAAGAAGGCGCGCATCCTGTCGGAGGCACTGACCCTTTTCTCGACGCAGGGCTACGTGGCAACCTCGCTTGCAGACATCGCGCGTGCCTCCGATATTTCTAAGGCGGGGCTCCTGCATCACTACTCCTCGAAGGATCAGCTGCTCGCGGCCGTCCTGGACGAGCGTGATCGCCGCATCGTCAGCCGACTCCCGCGCCCCGAGGAGGGGGCCGAGGCCGCGCTGGATGCCTGGGTGGACATGGTGGCACACAATCAGCGCCATCCCGACGGAGTGGCGCTCTACACGGCGATGTCGGCTGCCGTCATTGATTCGAAGCACCAGGCGCATCCGTGGTTCCGCGAGCACCTGATCGGTGCGATTTCCTACCTCGTTGATGCTTTCGAGCATGGCAAGACCACGGGTGAGGTGCGTGAGGAGGCTCCGAGTGAGCAGATCGCGCGCCGCCTCGTTGCGATATCGGATGGGCTCCAGGTCCAGTGGCTCTGCTCGCGCGCGGACGGCGGCCGTGCGCTCAATATGCACGAGGTCATGGCTGGCGTCGCGGTTGACATGAAAGAGCGGTGGCTCGTTCGCCCCGAGTGAGGTGGGGTGTCGCCGTGCAGGTCCACGGCTCGCGTGTGAGAAGCGACACTTGATATCTGACTTTGTGGGCTTTTCTTGCGTTTTGGGGCTTAGGTCCCTTGCTTGAACGTCGCGTCGTCATGCGATGCCCGCACAGGTGAGCCTTATGCGCGTTACGATGGACAAACCAGCATCCTTCACAACGTCGGGAGTTTTGCCGAGCGTGTCCAGCGTTGACGCTCCGCGCGAGGCTGAGAATCCGTCGCTCATCCACGCCTGGAGGTCTACGCATGGCGAACGCCGCTGTTCCCACCCCGTCCCACCACGATGCCAACGCTCGACGCTGCCCCGACGACCTATGGGCCTTGGGGGAGCGGGCGATCATTCGAGCCCGCCGCTGGGCCGACGAGTCGGCCCATGAGCCTACGCCCCAGTCGGCCAAACTCCTGTCTCGGATCCTCGCCGATCCGGACGGACTTACTTTCACGACCCGATTCGTCGATGATGTCGTGCGTCCCGCGGACCTGGACGTGGCCAGCGCAGCTATGAAGCGCCTGTCGGCTGGCCGCAAGAACTTCCTGCCCCCGGCCCTGGCTGCGGCGATGGGCCTCGGCTCGACCGCATCGCTCCTCGCCCCGCGCACGGTGACGGCGGTGGCCCGACGTGTATTCCGCGAGATCGTCGGTGACCTCGTCGTCGATGCGACCGACAAGGGCCTGGGGCCCGCGCTCGCCCGCCTGCGTCAGGGCGGCCACCGCCTGAACGTGAACCTCCTCGGAGAGGCCGTCCTCGGTGAGAAGGAAGCGTCTCATCGCCTGGCCGAGGTCTCGCGCCTCGTGACCCGCGAGGATGTCGACTACGTGTCCATCAAGGTCTCCGCGGTGACAGGCCCCCACAACCCGTGGGGCTTCGAGGAGGTTGTCGACCACGGCGTGAGTGCGCTCCTGCCCCTCTACCGCCTCGCTCGCGATCACGGGACCTTCCTCAACCTCGACATGGAGGACTACAAGGACCTTGACCTGACGATCGCGGTGTTCACTGCCATCCTCGACCAGCCGGATATGCGCGGCTACGAGGCTGGCATCGTCCTCCAGGCTTACCTGCCCGATTCGCTCGGTGCGCTCCAGCGTCTCCAGGAGTGGGCGTGCACACGCGTGGACGCGGGAGGCTCGCGCATCAAGGTTCGCATCGTGAAGGGCGCGAACCTGTCCATGGAGAAGGTGGACGCCGAGATTCACGGCTGGGAGCTGACGACCTGGCCGTCCAAGCAGGCCACCGACACCAACTACAAGCGCATGCTGAACTGGGCGATGACGCCCGAGCGCACCCGGGCGATTCGCCTGGGCGTCGCCGGACAGAACGTCTTCGATATTGCTTTTGCCTACGAGCTGCGGGCAGTGCGAGGCGTCGAGGACAGCGTCGAGTTCGAGATGCTCTCCGGCATGGCCACCGGCATTCAAGAGGTCGTCCGGCGCGATGTCGGCTCCCTGCTCCTGTACGTCCCGGTCGTCAACCCCCGAGAGTTCGACGTCGCGATTTCCTACCTGGTGCGCCGCCTCGAGGAGAACGCCGCGCCTGAAAACTTCATGTCCGGGGTCTTCGACATCGCCACGAATGAGGATGTCTTCGCCCGGGAACGCGACCGTTTCCTCGCCGCGCTCTCCGACGTTGATCCGGACGCCCCCTTGCCGGTTCCCAACCGCGTCCAGGATCGACTGGCCGAGCGCGAGGCCGGGGTTCCGGCTGAGCAGGGGAGCCTCGCTGAGCGCGCGCGTCGTCCCTTTGTGTCCGAACCGGATTCAGATCCCGCCCTGGCGGCCAACCGTCAGTGGGCCCGTGAGATTGCTGCGGCCATCCCCGCCTCGACGCGGGGTGTTGAGGCCGTGCGTGCCGGCGCGCAGGCCCTGGATACACACGAGGCGGTCGACGCTCTCGTCGAGGCGAGTACCAAGGCGGCGCACGCCTGGCAGGCGCTGGCCCCCGAGGAGCGCGCAGCCGCGCTGCATCGCGTCGGCGATGTTCTCGCCGCGCGCCGGGGCGAGCTCATCGAGGTCGCCGGATCTGAGGCCGGCAAGACCATCGATCAGGCCGATCCCGAGGTGAGCGAAGCGATCGACTTCTGCCATCACTACGCGGAGGCCTCGTTGCAGCTCTCTGATGAGACCTACATGGCGGGCGCGCGATTCGTGCCCGTGAACGTCACTGTCGTTGCCTCGCCCTGGAACTTCCCCGTGGCTATTCCCGTGGGTGGCGTCGCCGCCGCTCTGGCGGCGGGCAGCGCGGTGATCCTCAAGCCGGCCCCGCCGGCCAAGCGTTGCGCCGCGGAACTCGTCGCCGCTTTCCACGAGGCCGGGGTTCCCCGCGAGCTGGTCGCACTCGCCCCGCTCGAGGACGGAGACGTGTCGCGCTACCTGGTGACCCACCAGGGTGTCGATCGCGTTGTGCTGACTGGCTCGTACGACACGGCCCGCCTCTTCCGTTCGTGGAAGCCCGACATGCACCTGCTGGGCGAGACGAGCGGCAAGAACGCCATCATCGTCACGCCGTCCGCTGACCCCGATCTGGCGGTGCGCGACATCGTTCATTCGGCCTTCGCGCACGCGGGACAAAAGTGCTCGGCGTCCTCCCTGCTGATCCTCGTCGGATCTGCGGGGCGCTCGAGCCGCATCGCTCGCCAGCTCGTGGATGCGGCCGCCTCGCTGCGCGTGGGTCTGCCGGCATCCCTGGACTCGCAGGTCGGCCCGGTTGTCGTCCCCGACGACGAGAAGGCCGTACGAGGCCTGACCACCCTGGGAGAGGGCGAGCACTGGGTGCTCAAGCCCCGGTACCTGGGCGATGGGCTGTGGACCCCGGGCATCCGCGCGGGCGTGGTGCCCGGCAGCGAGTTCCACCTGACCGAGTACTTCGCGCCCGTCCTCGGCGTCATGCGCGTCGACACCCTCGAGGACGCTATCGAGGCCGTCAACGAGGTCGACTACGGATTGACCTCCGGCCTCCATACTCTCGACACGGGTGAGCTGGCAACCTGGCTGGAGGGCATCGAGGCCGGCAACCTCTACGTCAACCGTGGGATTACCGGCGCGATCGTTCGCCGTCAGCCTTTCGGCGGCTGGAAGCGCTCCGCGATCGGGTCGACGACGAAGGCTGGCGGTCCCTCCTACCTGCTGGGTCTGGGCGAGGTCGAGCCCGACCGCGATGCGGTGGCGGGGGAGTCCAGCGCTCCCACGGCGTCGCTCGATCCGAGTGTGCTCGCGCTGTGTCGTGCGGCCGGTGCTCACCTGAGCACGGATGATGCGGCCGAACTGAGCCGTGCCGTCGCCGCCGATGGCGCCGCCTGGGCGTCCGATTACGGAGCCAACCGCGACGTTACCGGCATGGCCTGCGAGCGCAATGTCCTGCGCTACCGTTCCACGCCCGTCCTCGTGCGGGCCGGGAGTGGGACTGCCCTCGCCGACACCGTGCGTGTGCTGGCAGCGGGCATCCTCGCGGGCGGCCCTATCGGGCTGTCCGTTGCCGATGAGCTTCCGGCTACGATCCGGGAGCTGCTGGAGGGCTGGGATATCGAGGTGACGGTCGAAGACGCGCCCTCGTGGGATTCTCGCTTGGCGATGGTGGCGAACTCCGGTGGCCTGGGCATGCGCGTGCGTGTCCTCGGTCCGCGCGATGAAAGCTCGCAGCAGCGCTGGGTGGAGGCAACCCGCGCGAGCGGTGGCAGCCCCGACGTCGCCCTGTACACGGGGGCCGTCACGGCCTGGCCGCACTCGGAGCTGCTGCCGTTCCTGCGCGAGCAGGCAGTCTCGATCACGAACCACCGTTTTGGAACCCCGCTCGACCTGGCTGCGGATCTGCTCTGAGCCTCGGCTCCTGAGAGCGGACGGGGAATCCAGGCACACAAGGTATGGGTCAGCGCCCGCGACGAGACGTCGCGGGCGCTGACCCGTACATGCGCGGGGTCAAGTAATGGGGGAGTAGATGAGATAAACACAGGAGGGGCGAGCCTGTTGGCTCGCCCCTCCGGCGTTACGTCAGTGTCGACTCAGATCGCGCGGGCGACCTTGTCGGACTTCAGGCACTTGGTGCAGACGTTCAGGCGCTTGGGCGTCCCATTGACAAGGGCGCGAACGCGCTGAATGTTCGGATTCCACCGGCGGTTGGTGCGAACGTGCGAGTGCGACACGCTCTTGCCGAAGCCGGGTCCCTTACCGCACACGTCACAAACGGCAGCCACGATGTTCTCCTCGGTATGTCTTCCAGTTCAGTCTTTGTCTCCGCGCTTGCGGAGAACGCATCCTTCGGTGCTTGAACCGAAGGCAACCATGACAGAATAGCGGACGAACCACGCTTTCAACAAGTCGCAGCCGATCTGGGTCGTGTCAGGTCGCACACACCGAGCCGCGCAGGGACAATGGGAGGGGGCTGAAAGGGGAGCCATGGATCTGAATGCATCTGTCATTATCGAGGCGTGTCGTGCCGGGGCTGAGGAGGCTGCCAGGCTCGCGCCCTTCCTCGATGACCTGGACGGATGGGATGGGGCGGACTGTGACACGGGGTCGAATGGTGCAGCGACGATGGCTGCGCTCGAGGCCGCCATGGACTCCCTGGACCCGCGAGCTCACCTGCGCGACGCGCTTGAAGCGGCTGTGGAGACGATTATCCGCCGCGGCCTCGGACACAGCGGCATGGCCCTCGGAGCTCTTTTCGAGGCGTGGGCCGGCGCTCTCGGGGACGAACACCATGTCACGCCTCTTGTGCTGCGTCGCATGCTCGCCGCATCTCTGAGCCCCGTGGCCTCCTCCATCGCGTGGTCCGATGCCCTCGTGGAAATGCTCGGCGGCGCGGTGCGCGAACTTGAGGACCTGGGGGCGACGCTCCCGGAGGTCGACGACGTTTTCTCTCGTTTCTCTTCCCAGGCGCAGATTGGCCTCGTTGAGGCGACGAACGAGGCGACGGGGCGTATCGACCCCGGTGGCGCCTTCATCGCCCTGGTCCTGGCCTGCATCGACGCTTCGATGCGGGGTGACGCCGGAATCCTTCAGTCGTTCACCGCCATGCTGGCTGACCTTGCGGAGCGTCATTCGCGTGCGCCCGAGGCCGCCTCCCCACCGCCCGGCCGCGACTTCACGGTCGACATCATCCTGGAGGGTACGCAGGAAGACCTGGACGCGCTGCTCGCGCGCCTCGGTGGCCTGGGGGCGCGGCTGTCCTACGTGGGCCGGGTTGATCTCTTTGGCATGGGGGAGTGGAGGCTGCACGTCGACACCTCCGCGCCGCTGGCCGCGCACCCCACTTCGGGACAGGTCATTCGCTTCCAGGTCTGCGACGCCCGCCCAGACGCGCAGATCGGCATTGACGAGCTGGCCGACGAGGGCCTGAGCCACCGCGGCGTGCGCCTGCTGCAGCGCCGCCCGATGCGCCGCGTTGAGCGTGCCCGCGTCATCGCCTGCACCAGGGCCCCCGGCCTCGTAGAAGACCTTGCGCGCGCAGGAGCGGTCGTGTTCTTGGACCTGAGCTCTGGGGACGCTGCGGGCATCGTGTCGGCGGCGACCTCGCGCACGGGCGTGACCCTCGTGGCCACGTGCGACGAGGCCAGCGCCTCCCTGGTCGGTACCGTGGCCTCGGTGCTGCCCTCGCCCGCCCCGGGTGTCCCAGCGATCTTGCGTGCGGGTAGTCGCGATGACCTCGACGTCCTCGCCGTCGCGCGAGCCTGCGCCCCGCTGTTCGTGCCCCAGCCCGGCGGTGTCGAGGCCGCTCCGACGCTGGCACGCATGCTGCGCGACGGTGCACACGACGCCCTCGCCTCGTGCGCGAGCGCACCGCTGCCCCCGGGCGGCGACCCGGAGGGCATCGCTGAGGCTCTGGCCGAAGCCTCACGCAGTGGCGGTGATTCTTGGCGCCTCCTCATCTCGCGCGACGACGACGGCCCCTACACCGTGGCCACCGTTCGCCAGCTGCTCTCCACGCGCGACGCGTCGTCGACGATCGACCTGGAGACCTGGGACGGCGGGCAGAGCGGGCCGAGCCTGGTCGCGGGGTGCGCCTCGTGAGCGCACTCGACGTTCCTCTGTCCCTGCGCCTGCCGAAAAAGACGGCGAAGGCCATCGAGGGGGCGGGTGTGGCAACGGTCGGCGACCTGCTGCTGGTTGCACCGCGCCGCTACTACCACTGGGGTCGCCTCACGCCGCTGTCTTCCCTGCGCGAAGGCGAGGATGTGACGATCCTTGCCGAGGTCGCCGGAGCACACCTGGTTGCCAACCGATCCGGCTCGGGCGTGCGCTTGGAAGTCACCCTCACCGACGGCGTTCAGTTCCTGTCGGCGACCTTCTTCGCGAAGAACCAGTACAAGCTCGCCCCCATCGAGCGATTGCTGACGCCGGGGCAGTCCTTCCTCTTCGCCGGCAAGGTCGGGGCCTACCGCGGCAAGCTGCAACTCACCCATCCCTCCTTTGAGGGCGTGGACGGGGAGGACATCGAGCGCATCGCCTCGCGCCCCATCCCGATCTACCCGGCGACCGGATCGCTGGCCTCGTGGGCGATTGCCCGAGCAGTTGGCATGGTGCTGGACCACCTGGACGATGCCGACGTGCCCGACCCGGTTCCCGCTGACGTCCGCGAGCGCGCTGGCTTCACCTCCCACGCTGAGTGCCTGCGCGCCCTGCATCAGCCTGAGACGGACGAGGATTACCAGCAGGCGCGTAAGGCCCTGGCCTTCGCCGAGGCCTTCGTCCTCCAGGTGGGGCTGGCCGCGCAGCGCCGGGGCGTGCGGGCCGTGGCGGCCCTGGCCTCGCCGGTCGACGCGCCGCTGTGCGAGCGTTTCCGCTCGTCGTTGCCTTTTGAACTCACGGACTCCCAGCGCGAGGCCGTCGCCCAGATTGGTGCCGACCTGGCCGGCGAGGTGCCGATGCAGCGGCTCCTGCAAGGAGACGTGGGATCGGGCAAGACCGTCGTCGCGCTCAGCTCCCTGCTCCAGGTGGTTGCTGCCGGTCACCAGGGGGCGTTCGTCGCGCCGACCGAGGTCTTGGCGGAGCAGCACGCCGCCTCCCTGCGGGCGCTCCTGGAGCCCCTGGGGATGGACGCCCCGGACGTTCGCCTGCTGACGGGTTCGACGACGCCCGCAGCCCGTCGCGAGATTCAAAGCGCGATGAACGCGGCAGAGCCGCTCATCGTCGTGGGAACCCACGCTCTCTTCCAGGAGAGCGTGCGTTTCGCGGACCTGGCTCTCGTTGTCGTCGACGAGCAGCATCGCTTCGGCGTCGAGCAGCGAGCCGCGCTGCGCGGGGCGCGTGAGGACGGGCGCGCGGTTCACGAGCTCGTCATGACCGCGACTCCGATTCCGCGAACGATCGCCATGACGGTCTTCGGAGATCTCGACGACACGCGCATGAGCGGGATGCCCTCGGGGCGCACCCCCGTGGCCACCTACCTCGCCGACAGTGCCAACGCCGCGTGGGTGGAGCGCACGTGGGCGCGGGCCGCGGAGGAGATCGCCCAGGGGCGTCGCGTCTACGTCGTGTGCCCGCGCATCGACGCCTCTGATGACGTCGCCGACGCCGAGGAGGAGGGCGCACGCCCCCTCGCCTCCGTCGAGGAGGTCGCCGCGTACCTGCGCTCCCACCCGGCCCTGTCCGGCATCGCCATCCATGAGCTGACGGGACGCACGCCCTCGCCCGTCAAGGCGCAGATCATGGAGGATTTCTCCACCGGGCGCGCCCCCCTCCTCGTCGCCACAACCGTCATCGAGGTCGGCGTCGACGTGTCGGAGGCGACCCTCATGGTCATCCTCGACGCCCAACAATTCGGCCTCGCCCAGCTCCATCAGCTGCGCGGGCGCGTCGGACGCTCCTCCCTGCCCTCGCTGTGCATCGCCATGCATCGCCACGAACTCACCGACTCGGGCAGAGCACGCCTCCAGGCCTTCGCGGACACGACCGACGGTTTCGAGCTCGCCGAGGCCGACCTGCGCCTGCGCAAGGAAGGCGACGTCCTTGGAGCCGGTCAGTCGGGTACAGCCACCCACCTGCGCTTCCTCTCGGTGCGCCGCGACGAGGCGCTCATCCGCCGCGCGAAAGGCGAAGCCGAAACCCTCCTGGAACAGGACCCGATGCTGGAGCGCCACCCGGACCTCGCCCGGGCGCTGCGCGCCGCATCGGACGGACAGATCGAGTGGATGCAACGCTCCTGAGGTGCGCCCGGTAGGGTAGGGGTATGACCAGAATCGTCGCAGGCAGCGCCAAGGGGCGTACCCTCGCCGTGCCCAAGTCCGGCACCCGTCCCACCTCCGAGCGGGTGCGCGAGGCTCTCTTTTCGCGCCTGGACCACATGAACGTGCTGGACGGTGCGACTGTCCTCGACCTCTACGCCGGAACGGGTGCCCTCGGCCTCGAAGCCCTGTCGCGCGGAGGCACCCACGCCACCCTCGTCGAAAAGGCTTCGGCCGCCGCCCGCGTCGCCTCCGCGAACGTTCGCTCGACGGGGCTGCCGGCCCGGGTTGTCACCGCCGACGCGCGCACCTACCTGGGAGCGCGCAACGGGGAAGCTCTCGCGGGAGACATCGACCTGGTCTTCATTGACCCTCCCTACGACATCGCAGAAGACGACATGACGACGGTGCTGGCCTCCCTCGGCCCGTGGATCGGCCCCGATGCCCTCGTCGTCGTCGAACGGTCCACGCGTGCGCCCGCTCCCACGTGGCCGGATTTCCTCGTCCTCGAGGACCAGCGCACCTGGGGTGAAACCGTCGCCTACTTCGCAGGTCCGCCCCTGCCCAAGGACGAATCCGCCGACGGCCCGCAGCCCCTCGAGGACGCCCAGGCCTCGTCGACCGCGGAGGAGGAAGACCGATGATCGCGCTGTTCCCCGGTTCTTTTGACCCCTTCACAAACGGGCACCTCGACGTCGCAGAGCGCGTCTGTGCCATTGCCGACCGCCTGATCATCGGCGTCGGAGCGAACCCCACCAAGCGCGGCCTGATCGCCCCCGAAGAGCGCGTCAGGCTCATCCGTGAGGCCACCGGCCACCTCGGCGGCGTTGAGGTCGTCCTGCTGCAGGGCGCGACCATGGACGAGGCCTCGCGTCTGGGAGCCACGCTTATCGTCAAGGGTGTGCGCTCCTCGATCGACGTCGACTATGAGGTCCCCCAGGCGGTCTTCAACCGTGAGATCGGGGGCATCGACACCTGGTGGATTCCGACCCGTCCAACCCTTGCACACGTCTCCTCGAGCGCCGTGCGCGAACTTGTGGGGTTGAAAAAGGATATTTCTCGGTATGTCCCTCCAGCGATTGAGCGATTTTTGACCGACAATAGAAGCTGAATAATGCCCGGTGGAACGCAGGAGGCAGCCATGGCTGACACGACCGACAACCAGACTCAGGACGAGTGGAACGAGGAAACCGTCTACGGTCCCTCCACCGTGATCGCCGCCCTCGACCAGATTGAGGACCTCGTCGAGTCCTCGCGTGCGGTGCCCCTGTCGGCCTCGATCATGGTCAACAAGGCCGAGATCCTCGACCTGCTCGACCAGGCCCGCGAGGCTCTGCCGGAGGACCTCGTGGCCGCCGATGCCGTCGTCGCCGACGCGGACGCCGTCCTGGGACGCGCCGATTCCGCCGCCGAGACCCGCATTGCTGAGGCGAACTCGCGCGCCTCTTCGACCCTCGATCAGGCCAACGAGCGCGCCGCTCAGATCCTCGCCGACGCAGAGGAAGAAGCCGAGCGCACCCGCTCGCGCGCAAACGACGAGGCCACCGCGCTCGTCTCGCAGGCCCGCTCGGACGCCGAGGCCACGATCGCCGACGCGAACGCTCAGGCCGCCCGCATCGTCTCCACCGAGAACATCGTGCGCATGGCCGAGGATCGCGCCCGCGAGATCGTCTCCGAGGCCAAGCGCTCGGCAGCCTCCCTGCGTGAAGGCGCGGACGACTACGTGGCCTCCTCGCTGGATGAGCTTGCCCACCTCATCTCCGACCTCGCGCGTCGCACCGACGCTGGACGTCGCACGATCGCGGAGCGCCGCGGTGTCGACGTCACCGATGTGGATCTGACCAATGAGTGACAATTCCCTGACCCTGTCCCTGGCGCGCCTGCCGCGCGCCCTGGGATCGACGCTGCACCAGGACCTCGTGTGGGTGACCCCCGACGACCTGGGCACCCCCTCCATGTCGGCCGTTCCCGGCGTCCCCCTGGACGTGTCGGTGGACTTCACCAGCGTCGAGGACGGCGTGCTCGTCCAGCTTGCCACCTCCGTGGATCTCATCGGGGAGTGCGTGCGCTGCCTTGACGAGGTACGCGACCACCACGACGTCGCCAGTGCGGAGGTCTACTTCGAGGCCGACGCGCCCGCCCTGACCCCCTCCGAGGACGACGAGGAGGTCGATGACCTGTTCGTCATCGGCGAGCGCGATACCGTCGACATCGAGACGCAGCTGCGCGATGCGATCGTTCCCCTCGTGGATCCGCGCCCGCTGTGCAGTGAGGACTGCGCGGGCCTGTGCGACGTGTGCGGCGAGAAGTGGGCGGATCTGCCTTCCGACCACGAGCACTTTGTCGTCGACCCGCGCTTGGCCTCCCTGGCCTCCCTGCTGGGTGATGATGCCGAGCCGGGGCGATCCTGATGAGTCGTTCCAAGCACCTGCCCGTTCCTCCGCGTACCGACACGGAGGCGCTGGTGGAGGCGTGGGGGACACGCATCGACGCCCCGCTCCTGCAGCTGGCGCTCGTGCACCGCTCCTACGCGAACGAGGCCGGGGGCATCGCGAATAACGAGCGCCTCGAATTCCTGGGCGACTCGGTCCTGTCGATCGTGATCGCGCAGAAGCTCTACGAGCAGTACCCGGACGTGGCCGAGTCGGACCTGTCGCGCATGCGTGCCGCGACCGTCTCCCAGCAGCCCCTGGCTGCCGCCGCCCGCCGCATCGGCCTGGGTGACTTCGTCTTCCTGGGCAAGGGCGAGTCGATGCACGGCGGACGCGACAAGGATTCGATCCTGTCCGACACCTTCGAGGCTCTCATCGGCGCGACCTATCTGACCAGCGGCCTGGAAGAGGCACGCCGGGTCATCCTCGAGCGTCTGAGCTTCCTCCTCGTGGACGCCCCCTCGCGCGGCCAGCACCAGGACTGGAAGACGATCCTCATCGAATACTCGCAGGCGCAGGGCCTGGGCGAGGTCTCCTACGAGGTCGAGGGGGAGGGGCCGGACCACCAGCGCGTGTTCACGGCCCGTGCTTTCGTCTCCGAGCGCCCCGATCCGATCGGCTCGGGGCAGGCCTCATCGAAGAAGCACGCGGAGAACGCGGCCGCGCAGGATGCGATGAGCCGCCTGTCTCCCGAGAAGTAGTAAGTACACGAGGGCGTTTGCCCTCCCGACGGTTAGAATCAACACGTGAGTGAAAATACGTCCGCGCGTACGCGCGTCATGATCATTGACGACCACGAGATCGTTCGACGTGGCATTGCTGAGATCGTCGACCGCGACGACGCCCTCGAGGTTGTCGCCGAGGCCGGCTCCGTTGCTGATGCCGTGCGTCGCGCTGACCTGGTGCGTCCCGACGTGATCCTGGTGGACCTGCAGCTGCCCGACGGCACCGGTATCGACATCATGAATCGACTGCGTTCCTCCCACCCGCAGATCCTCCCCGTCGTGCTCACCTCCTTCGACGACGACGAGGCCCTGGCTGAGTCCCTCGAAGCGGGTGCCCGCGCGTACATCCTCAAGACCGTGCGCGGCGCGGAAATCACCGACGTGATCAAGGCAGTCGCCGACGGTCGCGTGCTGCTCGATGAGCGCACTCTGACGCGTCGCCGCGTCGATCACGAGGATCCGACCGCCGATCTGACACCGTCGGAGCGCAAGGTCCTGGACCTGATTGGTGACGGCCTGTCGAACCGCGAGATCGGCGAGAAGCTGGGTGTCGCGGAAAAGACCGTGAAGAACCACATCACCTCTCTCCTGTCGAAGATGGGCCTGCAGCGCCGCACGCAGGTGGCCGCGTGGGTGGCCGGGCAGAGGGCGGCGTCCTGGCGTAACTGAGCCACTGCCTCGTCCCAGAAGGGGCGAGACGAACACGAGCGGGTCGGAATTATCCGGTCCGCTCGGCTTGTATGTGCACGCGTCAGCGTAATCATCCAACGAGTCAAGTTGTTTACTAATCAGGGGAATCCCCGATTTGCGAGAAAGCTACTATCAAACTGGTTTATGAAAAAGCCCTATGGGGTAACGTTCGCCTCATCCTCACCGTAGAGGACGGACACCGTCGTCCACCATTACCCCTTGAAAGGACACCCCGTGAACCTCAAGCGAATGCTTGCCGGTTGTGCGGTCGCTACGGCACTGGTGCTCGCACCCATGAGCGCCCCCAGTTTTGCCGACGCAGCACCAGCGCCTACCGGCGTCCCCGCAGCGGTACCACTGAGCTCCACCCCCAAGATCGCCAAGTGGCAAGAACTCCAGTACGGCATGTTCATGCACTTTGGCGTCTACTCCGTCTACGGCGGCTACTACAACGGCCACCGCCAGGGCATGGGCTACCCCGAGCAGATCAAGGCCTGGGAGAACATCCCCACCGACGACTACCTGCTCAAGGCCAAGGACCTGGCCGCGAACTTCGATGCCTCCGCCATCTGCAAGACGGTCCACGACTCGGGTATGAAGTACCTGATGATCACGTCGAAGCACCACGACGGCTTCGCCATGTGGGACACGAAGACGACCGACTACAACATCGTCAAACAGTCCAAGTATGGCAAGGACCCGATGAAGGAGCTGTCCACCGAGTGCAACAAGCTCGGTGTCAAGCTCGCTTTCTACTTCTCGATCATCGACTGGACCAAGCAGACCCCCGAGCCCTACGGCAACGTCAACCCCATCGATGAAGATCTGATGACGACCGTCATCAAGCCCCAGCTGACCGAGCTCCTCACCAACTACGGCCCGATCGCCGAGCTCTGGTTCGACATGGGCGGCCCCACCGCCGAGCAGTCCCAGCGCATGGCCCAGTGGGTCCACGAGCTCCAGCCCGAGACGATGGTCAACTCGCGCGTGTGGAACAAGGCCGGCGACTTCGAGGTCGGCGGCGACAACTCGGTGACCACGGACTTCCACATGGGGCCCTGGGAGTCGATTCGCTCGATCTACCCGGCCTGCTGGGGATACTGCTCGTGGGCGAACCGCGACGATAACGCGAAGAGCTACAAGGAACGCGAGCTGGTCAACAACCTCATCGGCACGGTCGCCTCGGGTGGCCAGTTCGCCTACAACATCGGCCCCAAGGGGGACGGCACGATCGAGGCCTTCGACGCCGGCGTCGTCACCGAGGTCGGCCAGTGGATGCAGCGTCACCCCGACGCCATTACGGGAGCTCGCCCGACCTGGTACCCTGCTCCCGCCTGGGGCAAGGTTATGACCAAGGGCAACGACCTGTACTTCTTCCCCGAGCTGTGGAGCCCCGGCAAGACGCTGACGCTTCCCAGCGTCGGTGGCCACGTCACCGCCGTCACCGTGGACGGCACCGACCGCTCCCTCGAGTTCACCCAGGACGGCACCACGCTCACGGTGACCATGTCGGGTGAGAACCCGGAGCCGAACCTGCGCCCCGTCGTCAAGGTCAGCTTCGATGCCGCCCCCACCTACGTGCCCACGCAGACGGTCACCGCCGTCGACGGCGCGACCATCTCCTCGGAGCAGTTCTTTGGACGAGCCTCCGCACTGCGCTACTCCGGCGCGCAGGCCTACGACGCCTACCTGGTGAACAAGACGGACAAGGCCATCACCGACCTCGCCCTGAAGTTCTCGGGCAACTTCGACGCCTCCACGACCTACAAGATCACCCTCGGGACCACCTCCATCGAGGTGACCGGCGCGCAGATCGAGGCCGGCGAAGTCGGCGAGGGCCTCAGCCTCGAGCCCGGCAAGGTCACGCCCCTGCGCCTCGAACTGGCACACCCCTCCTACTACGCCAACCCGATCGGCCTGCGCTCCGTGAGCGCGACCCTGCACGTCTATGGTGAGAACGCGGCCACTCAGCCTCCCGTCATCGCCACGGACCCCTCCTCGGTCTCCGTCAAGGCGGGGGAGAGCGCCACCTTCACCGTCGTCGCCTCGGGCCGACCGGCCGCCACCATTCAGTGGTACCGCGTCCCCAAGGGTGCGAGCGAAGGAACGGCGATTCCGGACGCTACGAACGCCATGTACACCCTGACGACGACGCTCGAGGATGACGGCGCACAGTTCTACGCCGTTGCCACGAACGCCAACGGCTCCACGACCTCCCAGCGCGCGACCCTGACCGTCACCAAGGGCAGCGACAACCTCGCCCTCAACAAGACGGCCACCATGTCCTCGACCGGCTGGGGCGGCACCGCCTCGCGCGCCGTCGACGGCAACACCGACGGCGTGTGGGACAACGGCTCGGTCGCCCACACCGGCAAGCAGGCCAACCCCTGGTGGGAGGTCGACCTCGGCGAAACCCACCCCCTGGGCGTCGTCAACGTCTGGAACCGCTCCTCCTCCGACAACTGCCAGGGAATCTCCTGCGACCAGCGTCTGCACGACTTCTGGGTCGTCGCCTCCGAGACGCGCCTCGACGCTTCCTTTAATCCCGCCACGGCTGGCGCAGTCGACGGCGTCCACATGATCAAGGTCGACGGAGTCGGCGGCCGCCCGAGCGCAGTTGACTTCGAGGGCTTCGATGCTCGCTTCATCCGCGTCATCCAGCCCACCGAGTTCGGTGAGTTCGCGCTCGCGGAGGTCGAGGCCTTCGCGGCTGCTGCCCCCACCCCGGATCCCGGCGATCAGGAACCCCCGGTCATCAAGCCGCTGACCGTCACCGCCAGCCCCGCTGAAGACGCACAGATCTCGGGCGATGGCGCCTTCCGTACCGTGACAGCGAAGGAAGGCACGCAGGTCACGATCAAGGCCGAGGCGAGCGGCAAGCCAGCCCCGACCCTGTTCTGGCAGATCAAGCGCGAGGGCTCCGATTCGTGGGCGATCATCGAAGAGGAGAACGGCCCCGAGCTGACCCTCACGATCGACGGTGAGAACAATGGCTCGGTCATCCGCGTCATGGCCATGAACGAGGCCGGGTTCGCTGAATCGGGTCTCGTGACCCTCGCCCTGGCCGAGGAGCCGGCACCCGAGCCCGAGCCCAGCCCGGATCCGACCCCGGACCCCGCACCCACGCCGGATCCGACCCCGGACCCGGCGCCCGCTCCCGATCACACGGTGGGCACCTGGATGAACGACGGCGCCGGCTGGTGGTGGAAGATCAGCGCCGGCGGCTACGCCAAGAACGAGACCCTCACGCTCGGTGGCAACGTGTACCGCTTCGACCAGAACGGCTACATGCTGACCGGCTGGGTCTACTGGGATGGCGCGTGGCGCTACCACAATGGCGCAGGAGCGCAGGTCACCGGATGGGTCAACCTGGGTGGCTCGTGGTTCTACCTGATGCCAGAGACCGGTGCGATGGTCACCGGCTGGCAGATGGTGGGAGACAAGTGGTTCTTCTTCGCCTCTAACGGTGTCATGATGACCGGCTGGCTCTACACGGGCGGCGCGTGGTACTACCTGGATCCGTCCGGCGCGATGCACACCGGCTGGCTTCAGCTGGGCTCGCACTGGTACCTGATGAGCGACAGTGGCGCCATGACGATCGGATGGAAGCCGCTGGGCAGCACCTGGTACTACTTCGGTGCCTCGGGCCAGATGGCCACCGGCTGGCAGCAGATCGGCGGCGTCTGGTACTACTTCGGGACCGGAGGCGACATGTACACGGGCGGCCACTGGATTGGGTGGCGCTGGTACACCTTCGGCAGTGACGGACGCTGGCTGGGGTGATGCTCAGCTGAGAGCCGGGAGATAACAACTCCCGTCCGCACGCAGTGGGGGTGGAGTTCCAATCGGAACGTCCACCCCCACCGTCGTGTTGTGCGTGTGCGTCTGGTCAGCCCTCAAGCGGAGCGATCCACCGGATCTGGGTGCCCACCCCGCCCTCGCCGCTGCCGGCATCGAACGAGCCGCGGTGTCGTCGTGCACGTTCCGCCATGTTTGCCAAGCCGGAGTTGCGGGTACGTGATGGGTCGATGCCACGACCGTCGTCGGTGATCGTGATGCGCACGCGCCCCGATTTGCCCCGCCCCGACACATCGACGCACACGGCCGCTGCGGTCGCGTGGGCGTGGCGGGCGATATTAGACAGGCCTTCGCGCACGATCGCAACGACATCGTCGGACAGGTCCGGGTCGACGCGACCGTCGAACTCGTCGATGACGATGAGCTCGTTATCCAGGTCCGAGTTGATGGCGCTGCCGTCAAGCGTGATGAGCAGCGAGGGCGCAAAACCGAGGGCGGAACGCGTCAGCGACGATTCGCGGCGGATTCTCTCCACCAGGCCGACGGCCTTGTCGCGCTCGCGTAGGTTGTGCACAATCGTGCGGATCTGACGCACGGCCTCGTCGATTGAGGCGAGCGACGAATCGATGAGGGACTCGAGGGCAGCCGGGTCCGTCTGGCCTGCAGCGACCTTCTGCTTGGCCGCATCCAGGGCCATGCCGGTCGCAAACAGCTGCTGGATGGCAAAGTCGTGGAGGTCGCGCCCGATACGGTCGCGCTCGTCTAGCAGTGCGGCCACGTCCTGCGCGTGGCGAGCCGACGCGAGCTCGAGGGCGAGCGTGGCCTGGGAAGCGAGGGATTCCGCGAGCGAAAGCTCGGAACTGTCGAACTCGGGGGCGCCAATCTGGCGCAGCAGGATGAGCACACCGGAGGAGACGCCACGCGAACGCAGGGGCGCGTACAGGGCCGATCCGAAGGCGGCCAGCTGGGGAACTCGCATGGTCTGTGCGCGAGACATGGAGTCCACAATCATGCCGGTACCTTCGTGCAACACGCTCATTGCGCGTCCCTCCGGAGGGAACGTGATGCCCAGGAGGCTCGATGCGTTCTTTCCGTCGACGATTTCGGCAGCCCACGTGTCGCCGACGGACTGCAGGACGATGATGGCGGTGTCCGCGTGGGACACTTCGCGCACGGTCTTGGCAATGAGCTCGAGCGCCTCCTCCTCATCGGCGCCCTCCAGCATGGTGGTCGTCAGCGACTGAGAGGCGCTGATCCACCGCTCGGTGCGCTTCGAGTCCGCGTACAGGTGCGCGTTTTCAACGGCGATGCCAGCGGCGGGTGCGAGCGCGCTGAGGACGGCGGCATCGGCGGACGAATACCCGCCCGCCTTCCCACACAGGTACAGGCGTCCGTAGACCTGCTCGTGTACGAGGATCGAGACGCCCAGGAACGGGGGAGTGGAAGCGGGCAGATCAAGGTCGGGTGCGTCCGACGGCGAGTTGACGAGGAGAGGCACGCTCGCGGGAATCGCCGTCATGAGAGACTCGGGCACCTCGGGGATCGGGCCGTCCTCGTGGAACTCGAGTTGCAGGGTGGTGGCCCCCCACGTGTCGAGGACGGAGAGGGTGGCGTGCGGAGACGACGTCAGGGCGCAGGCCTGGTCCACGAAGTTTTGCAGGCCTGCCTTCAAGTCCAGGGAGCTGGTGAGGTCCAGGGCCGCTTTCAGCAGCGTGAAGTCTGTAGAGTCGGTGCTCATTGTTCCTCCTGGTTCAGGGCCCAGCGGTAGGTGGGCAGGGCCTGCAGGACCTCGTCGTGTGTGCCGCGCGCGGCGATCGTCGCGCACTGGCCGGGCTCGGGCGCGGCCAGGACAATGACGTGATCGGCCTGGTCCAGGGCGCTCAAGCGGTGGGTGACCACCAGGGTAGCCCGGTCGGGCGAGCGCGTCAGCAACGTTTCCATGAGGCGGTCGGCCGTCGCCGCGTCGAGGTGTTCGGAGGCCTCGTCGAGAGCCATGATCGGGGCGGGAGCGGCGAGAGCCCTGGCCATGAGAAGGCGGCGGCGCTCGCCGCCAGACACGGTCGTGCCTCCGGAGCCGATCACGGTGTCGAGTCCATCGGGCAGGGACTGGAGCCACTGTGCGAGGCCGGCTTGGGCCAGGAGTTCCGACGCCTCGTCCCGGGTGAGAGACGCGCGGGCGACCCGCAGGTTTTCGTAGATGGTGGTGGCGAAGACGTGCGCGTCCTCGGCAGTCATCGTGATGCGCGAGGTCAGCTGGTCACGGTCAGCTCCCCACGCGGGAACGCCGTTGATCAGAGCGCTGCCCGACTTGGGCGGGATGATCCCCGTGAGGGTCGCCAGCAGCGTCGTCTTCCCGATGCCCGAAGGGCCGACAATCGCGAGCGACGATCCGGGGCGCAACGTGAGCGAGATACCTGTTGCGAGCGTCGGGCCTCCCGGCCACCCAATGGCGAGATCGCGTGCCTCGATGACGGTGGCTCCCTCCGGGATGTCGTGGGGCTGCGCCGGTGCCTCCTCGTCCAGGAGCGAACAGATGCGCGTCGCGGCCTGGGCGCTGCGCACAAGCTGGGAGGCAGCGGGCGTCAGCTCGGCGACCCCCTCGAAGGAGGACAGCGGGACGAGGACGATGACAGCCAGGAGGACCTGAGCGAGGGCCCCCGACGTCGTCTGCGGGATCCCGATCAGGAGGGCGCCGATCACCGCGACGCCCATCGCACACACGTCAAGGCCTCGCGCGAAGGCGGACAGGCGCGCCGAGCGGGCCAGAGCGGCGCTCAGGGCAGCCTCGGAATCGCCGAGCGAGCGGCGCGCGCGATCCAGCGTGCCCGCCATCGACAGCTCGGTGGCGCCCTCGAGGATCGCGAGTGAGGTCGCTGCGATATCGGTGCGAGCCTCGGCGCCCTGACTTTCGGCCATGCGCACCGAGCGGGCGATGAGGGCCGGGGCGATGACGCCCGAGACGACGAGGCTGATCGCCAGGATGAGGCCCGCTGCCGGGGAAATGATCGTGATGACGCCGACCGTGCCAACCCCGACGATTGCCGCAACGAGCGCCGGCAGGAGAGTCTTGACGACGACGTTGCCGACCTCATCAACGTCGGCTCCCGCGCGGGTCATGAGATCGCCGCGTCGCAGCGTCGACAGCTTCGTGCCGGGAGCTGTGGCCAACTCGTCGTACAGGTTGTTACGGAGGCTATCCATGCCCGTCAGCGCGACCTTGTGGGAGGCCAGGCGCGACAGGTAGCGAGCGAGGGCGCGCGAGACGCCGAACAGTCGGACCGAGGTGGCGGCGACCGTCAGGTAGAGCACCGGGGGTTGCTGGGAGGCGCGTGCGATGAGCCAGGCGGCGGTGCCGCCGAGAGCGATTGCAGCGCTGAGGGCGGTGACGCCGAGAAGCAACGACAGAGCGAAACCCGAGCGCGAGACTTTGAGCATGGAGATGCATCGGCGCAGCGCAGCGGATTCGGAGCGGGTGAGAAAGAGCTTCATGCGCGTGCCTCCTCGTCAGCGGCCGAGCGAACGTCGATGACAGCATCAGCTGCCTCCATCATGGCTGCGCGGTGCGCGATGACGATGACGGTGCGTCCCGCGTCCCGCATCGCGTTGATGGCGCGCACGACGGTTTCTTCGCTGACGGCATCCAAGTGGGCGGTCGGTTCGTCGAGGATGACGATCTGGGAGTGGGCGGCGAGCGCGCGTGTGAGCGCCAGGCGCTGGCGCTGACCGACGGACAGGCCGACGCCGCCGGAGCCGATGACACTGTTCCATCCCTCGGGGGTGGTGGCCACAACGGTATCGAAGCCGGTCGCCTGAGCCGCGGCGGTCAGGGCGTCGAGGGGCAGATCGCCCATGTTGTCCAGGATCGTACCGGGAACCAGCGTGGGGGATTGCGGAACCCACGAGATCTGGCGACGCCAGCTGGCAGGATCGATATCCGACAGGGCGATCTCGTCGTCGGTCGATGCCGAGGCCGACTGGCGCAGGGCGATCCGGCCCGCATCCGGGGCCATGTCGGCCAGCAGGCACGACACGATTGTCGACTTGCCGGCGCCGGAAGGACCGGACAGAGCCGTCACGAGGCCCGGTGCGATAATGCCCGTGGTCGGGGCGGGAGCCCATGCGCCACGAGCACGCACGCCGACGCCGTCCAGAACGATGTCGGTGTGTGTCATGTCGGGGCACGCGCCGCTTCCCGGGGAGGTAACAGCCTCGGCCTCTTCGATGATGTCGAAAGCGGCCTTCGAGGCTGTCACGCCGTTCGCTGACGCGTGGAACTGCGCGCCGACCTGGCGCAGAGGCTCGAATACCTCGGGCGCAAGCATGATGACCGCGAGGCCGTGGAACAGCGAAATGTTGCCAAACACGAGGCGCATGCCGACCTCGACAGCCACGAGAGCCACCGACAGGGTCGTGAGAAACTCGAGCACGCCGCCTGACAGGAACGCGACGCGAAGCGTGGCCATCGTGGCCTTCGTATTCGCGGCACCCAGAGCGTGCAGGTGTGTGCGCGGTGCCTTTTCGCGTCCGAGACCGCGGAGCGTGGGAAGACCCGACATGAGGTCGAGGAGCTGGGCGGTCAGGCGCTTCATCGACGCGAGCTTGTCCTCCGAGGCCGCCTGCGTAAAACGCCCGATGAGAATCATGAAGATCGGGATCAGAGGGATAACGATGAGGGCGATGAGCGCGGACCAGAAGTCGAGCAGAAGAATGACGCCGAGGGCCGCCGGGGTCACCGTGCACACGAGGACGAGCTGGGGCAGGAAGGACACGAAGTAGGGGCGCAGATCCTCGAGCCCGGTCGACAGCAGGGTCGTCGTCTCCGCGCCCTTGGTCGCCCTCCAACGAGGCCCCAGCGTGACGCTTGCATCGACGACGCGTCCGCGCAGCTCCCTGACCGCGGCGGCGGCCGCGCGAGTGCTCACCGCCTCACGGGCGGCGACGATCAGCGCGCGGCAGGCGAACACGGCCGCAATACCCACAATGAAGGGCCAGACGTCGGTGAGGGACGCAGTGCCCGAGACGACGGGGGAGAGGGCTGCGGAAATGAGAAGCGCCTGGGCGAGAACCAACAGCGCGGTCAACGTCCCCAGAAGGGCCGTCACAGCGATGGGGCCGCGCGCCGAGCGGGCATAACGCAACAAGCGAGGATCAAAGGGACGCACGTATCTATTGTGCCTTAAATCGGCTCGTCATGGGCCAAAGGTCCCCATCCTCGTGGCGTGACAACAAACGCGCCCGGCCCCTGCATGAGGGACCGGGCGCGTCGTGATGCGAGGATCAGTTGGCGAAGAAGTTTTCGCCCACGCGGATCTTCTTGAGCAGCAGACCCGTCTGCGTCTCGACGTCCTCGGCGCCCACGCGTGCGCGGAACATCCAGTAGGACCAGAAGACGTAGACCAGAACGATCGGCAGCAGGCAGACAGTCACGATGGTCATGACGGTCAGCGTCGACGGGGTCGAGGAGGCCTGATCAATCGTCAGCGAGTACGCGGGGTTGATCGAGGACTTCTGCACGGCCGGGGCCATCGAGGCGAACACCCACGCGACAGCGCCGGCGATCGCGACGGAGGAAGCGACGAAGGACCAGCCCTCACGACGCAGCGACGCCTGCGACAGAGCCGTCGACACGATGATGGCGAGCGCAGCAACCACGAGCGGGATCCACGCCAGAACGTTCGTCGTGTAGGCGAACTGACCCCACACGAGCCAGGCGGCGGCCAGGACAGTCGCGGCGATCGTCGCGGGGGCGGCAATCGCGTTGGCGCGGTCGCGGACCTCGCCCGTCGTCTTCAGCGCCAGGAACTGCGCGCCGTGAGCCAGGCACACGGCCATAACGGCCAGACCACCCAGGATGGTGTAGGGCGTGAGCAGCGAGAAGAAACCGCCGGTCAGCTGGTGCGTCGCGGTTGCCAGCGACTGGTTGACCAGCGTCGGGTCAATGACGGTGCCGGTGGCCACGTCAACAACCTCAATGCGCATGCCCTGGACGAAGTTCGCGAAAGCGACGCCGAGCAGGATCGGGACGAGCCACGCGCTGATCGTGTGCGCCCAGTCCCAGGCGTGACGCCACTTCTCGGTGGCGACCTTGGAGCGCCACTCGAGGGCCATGACGCGGATGATCAGGCAGACGAGGATCAGGAACAGGGCGAGGTACATGCCCGAGAACATGGTCGCGTACCACTCGGGGAACGCGGCGAAGGTCGCGCCACCAGCGGTGAGCAGCCACACCTCGTTGCCGTCCCAGTGGGGGCCGATCGTGCGCACGGTCTGGGTGCGCTCACGGTCGCCCTTGGCGACGAAGGGGAGGAGCATGCCGACGCCGAAGTCGAAGCCCTCGAGGATCAGGTAGACCGTCCACAGAACGGCGATGAGAATGAACCACAGGATAGACAGAGTCATGATCGGTGTTCCTCTCAGTATCCGAAGGACAGGTCGGCGGGAGCATCGTCCTTAGCCTTGTCGGCCTTCGACGAGTGGATGCCCTCGACGGCGTAGCGCTTCATGAGGATGTACCACATGACGCCGAGGACGCCGTACAGCAGGGTGAACAGGATGAGCGAGGTGAGCATCTGGCCAGCGGGAACGTTGGGGGAGATACCCATGTCGGTCATCATGTTGACGGAGCCCAGGTCGGAGCCTGCGGACAGCGCCTGTAGGTTCGGGACGACAACCCACGGCTGACGACCCATCTCGGTGAAGATCCAGCCGAAGGAAGCGGCTGCGAACGGCAGGGGGAGGTTGACCAGGGCGAGGACGCTCAGCCACTTGTTGGACGAGGTACGACCGCCGCGGGTGGCCCACAGGCCCCATGCCGCCAGCAGGAAGGCCAGCATGCCCAGGCCGATCATGAAGCGGAACGACCAGAACGCGACCATCTGCGGAGGACGGAAGTCGTACTGCGAGGCGTCACCGTACTTGGCGGTGAAGTTCGCATCGGAGTTGAGCAGCTCCACCATGCGCTCCTGGACGTCGGCGACGCCCTCGGAGGTGGCGGTGAAGGAGTTGTGCGACATGAAGGACGCGACGCCGGGGACCTTGATGAACTGGGTCGGCTGCGCACCGTCATCGCCGAGGGGGCAGGAGCCGAACTGGGCAACGGTGAATGCCGCGCCGTCGGTGTCCATGCAGATGCCTTCGGCGGCAGCCATCTTCATGGGCTGGACCTCAACCATCTCCTGGCCCTGGATGTGGCCGGAGGCAGCGGTGCCGAGGCCGCCGATGAGGACGGCGGTCAGGCCGAAGCGGGCGATTGGGCGCCAGACGTTACGCGACTGAGCCATGGCCTCCTCGGAGCCCTCGCGGGCGGTGCGCACCATCCACCAGATGGAGATGCCGGCAACGAAGGAGCCGGCGACCAGCCAGGCGGAGGTGATGACGTGTGCGTATTCGCTCAGGTACACGCCGGAGGTGATGAGCTCCATGAAGCCGCTCACGCCGTCGAGCTCGGCGCGGCCAGTCTCGGGGTTGAAGCGGGCGCCCACGGGGTGCTGCATCCATGCGTTGGCCGCGAGGATCCAGGCCGCGGAGAACATGGTGCCCAGGGCGACGCACCAGATTGTCAGCAGGTGCATGCCCTTGGAGAGGCGGCCCCAGCCGAAGATCCACAGGCCCAGGAAGGTGGACTCGAGGAAGAAGGCGAGGAGGGCCTCAACGGCCAGGGGGGCGCCGAAGATGTCGCCGACGAAGCGGGAGTATTCGGACCAGTTCATGCCGAACTGGAACTCCTGCACGATACCGGTGGCGACACCGAGCGCGAAGTTGATGAGGAGGAGTTTGCCAAAGAAGCGAGTTGCTTGCAGCCAGTATTCCTTGCCGGTGCGGTGCCACGCGGTCTGCATGATGGCAACCAGCAGGGACAGGCCGATCGTCAGCGGCACGAGGACGAAGTGGTAGACGGTGGTAACACCGAACTGCCATCGTCCGACGGTGACCGCGTCAAGCGCTGTCTGCGCGAGGGTCATGATGGGACCTTCTCGTGTTGGGATTGGGGTCGATTGTCCCGTGTCCAAAGTCCGTGGGACCTATGTCACGGGTTGATATTAATGTAGCCCAAAAACCTCGGTCGGATTGGTTGAAATGCTGGTTCAGAGGCCGTTTTGTGACATACGCGTCCGAATAATTTTTACGGGTTCTTCCGTGAGATATCGCTCCGTGTTGCGTTGTCCTGATCACCCCGTCGTCGGTACGAGGCCCTGTTGTGCGACAATAGACGTGAATGGATGTCGCGGGAGTGCCCCCGCGACGAGAGCCGAGCGATGACGTATTCATATGCCGCCGGCCGCTGCGCATCAGCGCTCCACTAGGTTTCCGCCCCATGCGGGCGATGAAAAAGGGTGCGTCCAGGCACGGGGCGCGCACCCGCCATTGGAGAATCGTGACAACCGAATCCACCACGCCCGTGGCACCCGCCGCGTCGTTGCTGTTCCAGGCGCCCGTGTTCCAGGCTGCCCCCGAGGTCGCTCCTCCCGCGATTGTCGAGGAACCCGAGCCTAAGCGTCGCCGTAAGTCCGCTGCCACCGATGAGGAGTCTGCTCCTCGCGAAGAGGCTGCCCCGAAGCGTCGCCGTCGCTCCAAGAAGGCCGCTGACGAGGCCGAGACTGCGGAAGCCCCCGAGGCTCCCGCCTCCGAGTCTGAGTCTGAGGAGGCACCCGCCGAACCGAAGACCCGCCGTCGCCGTCGCTCCAAGAAGGCGGACGAGACCTCGGCCCCTGCCCAGGAAGACGCCGACAAGGCCGACGCGCCTGCGCAGGACTCCGACTCCTCGGACGAGGAGGAAACCTCCGGTCGTCGCCGTCGTCGCCGTCGCGCGCGCAGCTCTGCCTCCTCTGAGGAAGGCGGTGATCCCGCGGACCAGGTCCAGGCCCTGAAGGGATCCACGCGCCTGGAGGCGAAGAAGATGCGCCGCCGCGAAGGCCGCCGCGAAGGCCGCCGTCGCCACTCCATCTCCGAGTCCGAGTTCCTCGCGCGCCGTGAGTCCGTCGAGCGCACGATGGTCATCCGTGACCAGGACGGCCTCGACCAGATTGCGATCCTCGAAGACGGCCTGCTTGTCGAGCACTACGTCGCGCGTCGCACGCAGTCCTCGATGGTTGGCAACATCTACCTGGGCCGCGTCCAGAACGTGCTTCCCTCGATGGAAGCGGCATTCGTCGACGTGGGCCGCGGACGCAACGCCGTCCTGTACGCCGGCGAGGTCAATTGGGACGCCGTCGGCATGGAGGGCAAGCCCCGTCGTATCGAGGCGGCGCTGAAGTCTGGCGATCCGGTCCTCGTTCAGGTGACGAAGGACCCGATCGGCCACAAGGGCGCCCGTCTGACCTCTCAGATCACGCTGGCCGGCCGCTACCTGGTCCTCATCCCCGGCGGATCCATGATGGGCATCTCCCGCAAGCTGCCGGACAAGGAACGCGCTCGCCTGAAGAAGATCCTCAAGGCTGTCGTGCCGTCGGGCTCTGGCGTCATCGTGCGCACCGCCGCGGAAGGCGCGACGGAGGAGCAGATCCGCGACGACGTCGCTCGCCTGACCCGTCAGTGGGAGGATATCGAGAAGAAGCGCACCAACACGAAGAGCGCCCCGACGCTGCTGCGCGGGGAGCCTGAGCTGGCCGTGCGCGTCGTGCGCGACATCTTCAATGAGGACTTCTCGAAGCTCGTGATCGAGGGTCGCGACACCTACGCGACCGTCAAGGAATACGTCGACGAGCTCAGCCCCGAGCTCTCCGATCGCGTCGAGCAGTGGGTGGGCACGGAGGACGTCTTCCGCGCGCACCGCATCGACGAGCAGCTTGCGAAGGGTATGGACCGCAAGGTGTGGCTGCCCTCGGGCGGCACCCTGATCATCGACCGCACCGAGGCGATGACTGTCATCGACGTCAACACCGGCAAGTTCATCGGCGCCGGCGGTACGCTCGAGGAGACGGTGACCCGTAACAACCTCGAGGCCGCCGAAGAGATCGTGCGCCAGCTGCGCCTGCGCGACATCGGTGGCATCGTCATCATCGACTTCGTGGACATGGTCCTCGAATCCAACCGTGACCTCGTGCTGCGTCGCCTGGTGGAGTGCCTGGGACGCGACCGTACGCGCCACCAGGTCACCGAGATTACGTCTCTGGGCCTCGTGCAGATGACCCGCAAGCGCGTGGGTGAGGGTCTCGTCGAGGCATTCTCCTCCCCGTGTGAGGCCTGCGAGGGTCGCGGCTTCATCGTTCACCAGCACCCGGTGGAGACCTCCGGAGCCGAACAGTCTTCGAAGGGCTCGAAGGGTTCGAAGAAGCAGCAGAAGAAGGCTGAGCCTCGCCGTATCGAGGACAACGCCGATCACGAGCGCGCCAAGGAGGCCCTGAGCGCGATCGCCGCCGCTTCGACCCGTAAGGAAGAGGAGAGTGCGGCTGAGGAGGCCGCTCCCACCAAGAAGCGCCGCACGCGTGCCGCTTCGACCGAGGCCAAGGAACCCGAGGCTTCTTCCGTCGAGCAGGTTGCAGCGCCCGAGGCCCCCGCTGAGGAATCCGCGTCTAAGCCCGCCGCCGAGAAGGCCGAGGAAAGCGCGACCAAGCGTCCTCGTCGTCGCCGCCGCGTCGCCGAGTCCGCTCCGCTGCCCGAACTGCCCGTGCACATCGACCTTCCCGAGCCGGTCGATCACTCGGACGAGCCTGCGGCCCCCGCCAAGGATGCTTCCGAGATTCAGCTGCCCGAGCATCGCGAGAAGGCTCCGGCCACCCGCCGCCGCGCATCCCGCAAGGCTGCCACGGCCTCGTCCGACGAACCGGCCGAGGCACCCGCACCGAAGAAGACCCGTCGCCGCGCCACCGCGCAGACGGCTGTCCCCGAGGTGCAGACGGACGAGACTCCGGCCACCGTGCCGGTGAGTGCGCCGGTCGCGGAGGAGACTCCCGCCCAGGCGCCCGCCGCGCCGCGCAAGACTCGTAAGCGCCGTGCCGCCGTCTCGACCGGCATTGTCGAGCCCGACGCGGCTCCCGCCCCCGTCGTCATCGACCTGCCCGCGCGCGCTGAGGTGAGCGCCCCGGCGGTGCCGACCAAGTCGACCGATGACATTGCGCTTCCCGAGGCGAGCGATCAGCCGCGCGTCAAGCGCCGTCGTCGCGCCGTATCGACCGGCATCGTTGACGCTGGTTAATGCTCCAGGCGCCGGGGGAGGGGCGATCATCCCTCCCCCGAGCGTAGGGTGTGGAATCGCACAGCACTTCACACCCGCCCGTGACCGTGCCGGCTTGCAATCCGGCGTGCGAATCGGCTAAATTTGATCGTCGGCGCAACAAGCGCCAACGGAATCATGACAATGAGACAAGTCCTCGGCAGTTTCGAGGCGCGATTCCGGTTACGAATACGAGAAGAGATGAGCTCCAACGTGGTCTACGCGATCGTCAAGGCTGGCGGCCGGCAGGAAAAGGTGTCCGTCGGTGACGTCGTCGTCGTCGACAAGCTGGCAGAAGAAATCGGTTCGAGCATTGAGCTCCAGCCGCTGATGCTGGTGGATGGCGACGCCATCACCGTTGACGCAGCCAAGCTGGGCAAGGTTTCCGTCAAGGCTGAGGTTGTTGACTCGGCCAAGGGCCCCAAGATTTCCATCATTAAGTACAAGAACAAGTCGGGCTACCGCAAGCGCCAGGGACACCGTCAGAAGATGTCGGTCGTCAAGATCACCGAGATCGCCTGAACCCGACGTTCCCACGAGCAGAAAGTAGCAACTGATGGCACATAAGAAGGGCCTTGGTTCCTCCCGTAACGGTCGCGACTCGAACGCGCAGCGCCTCGGCGTGAAGCGCTACGGCGGCCAGCTGGTCAACGCTGGTGAGATCCTCGTTCGTCAGCGCGGCACCCACTTCCACCCTGGCGACGGCGTTGGCCGTGGCAAGGATGACACCCTGTTCGCCCTGCGCGCCGGTGCGGTTGAGTTCGGCCGCAAGCGCGATCGCAAGGTCGTCAGCGTTTCGCCGGTCTCTGCCTGAGACCGCGCGCATAAAGGGCGTCCGGCGTTGCCGGGCGCCCTTTTCAACATTCATTTTCAGTCGTCAGGAGCAACAGTGGCAGACTTCGTGGATCGCGTGACTCTGCATGCGATGGGTGGTAACGGCGGTAACGGCGTTGCCTCGATTAAGCGTGAAAAGTTCAAGCCGCTGGCCGGCCCTGACGGCGGAGACGGCGGCAATGGCGGCTCGGTCATCCTGGAGGTGAGCGAGCAGGAGACCACGCTGCTGAACTACCACCGCAGCCCGCATCGTCGTGCGGATAACGGAACGCCCGGCATGGGTGACTTCCGTCAGGGTAAGACCGGTGCGGACATCATCCTGCCGGTTCCCGAGGGAACTGTCGTCAAGTCGATGTCGGGTGAGCTGCTCGCTGACCTGACGGGTGCGGGCGCCCGCTACGTGGTCGCCGAGGGCGGCCGCGGTGGCCTGGGCAACGCGGCGCTGGCGTCGAAGGCTCGTAAGGCCCCCGGCTTCGCCCTGCTGGGCGAGCCCGGCGAGGAACGCGACGTCATCCTTGAGCTGAAGTCCGTCGCGGACGTGGCTCTCGTTGGCTTCCCGTCGGCGGGTAAGTCCTCGCTGATTGCGGCGCTGAGCTCGGCGCGCCCGAAGATCGCCGATTACCCCTTTACGACGCTGGTCCCGAACCTGGGTGTCGTGTCGGCCGGCGACACGCGCTACACGGTCGCCGACGTTCCCGGCCTGATCCCCGGTGCCTCTCAGGGACGAGGCCTCGGTCTTGACTTCCTGCGCCACATCGAGCGTTGCGCCGTCATCGTGCACGTGCTCGACACGGCCGCCTTCGAGACCGATCGCGAGCCGGTTGAGGACCTGCGCATCATCGAGGCAGAGCTGGAGGCTTACCAGGGTGACTTGACGCAGGTCGAGGGCTACGTGCCGATCATGGAGCGCCCCCGTGTCATCGTCCTTAACAAGATTGATATTCCGGACGGCCGCGATCTCGCCGAGATTACGCGCCCGGACCTGGAGTCTTTCGGCTGGCCCGTCCTCGAGGTGTCTGCCGTGTCCCACGAGGGCCTGAAGGAGCTGTCCTTTGCTCTGGCCGGCATCGTCGAGGCGGAGCGCGCGAAGCGTCCCGCCCTCGAGGCTGCTCGTCCCGTCATCCGTCCTAAGGCTGTCGGGCGCAGCGTGGAGATCACGGTGCGCAAGACGCGTAAGGATGGCGAGGAAGTGTTCCAGGTGCGCGGCGACAAGCCGGAGCGCTGGGTGCGTCAGACCGACTTTGCTAACGACGAGGCCGTGGGCTACCTTGCGGATCGCCTGAACGCCGCGGGCGTTGAGGACGAACTGATGAAGGCCGGCGCGGTTGCCGGCGACACCGTTGTGATCGGCGATCTGGACGGAGGCGTCGTCTTCGACTGGGAGCCGACCCTGACGACCGGACCAGAGCTGCTGGGCTCGCGCGGCACCGACCTGCGCCTGGACCAGAACGCGCGCCCGAGCCGTAAGGAGCGCCGCGAGGTGTACCACCAGGTCATGGATGCCAAGACCGCTGCCCGTGACGAGCTGTGGACGGAGCGCCAGGCCGGGCACTGGACCGACGCGTCGGATCAGTCATGAGCGGAGTGTCCGCGGCTTCTCGCATCGTCGTCAAGATCGGCTCGTCGTCGCTCACGCGCGAGGATGGCGGCCTGGATCTGAATCGTATCGACTCGGTCGCGCGCCTCGTGGCGCGCTGGCGCGGGGCGGACCGCGAGGTCGTCATCGTGTCGTCGGGCGCGGTCGCGGCGGGCCTTGATCCGCTCGGCTTCACCTCGAAACCGAAGGATCTGCCGAGCGTGCAGGCCGCTGCCGCGATGGGCCAGGGGCTCTTGATGGCGCGGTGGACGGCCGCATTCCAGGCGCACCACCTGGATGCCGCCCAGGTCCTGCTGACTACGGACGACGTGATGCGCCGCGACCACTACACGAACGTGCGCGCGTCGCTGACGCGTCTCCTCGGCCTCGGCGTCGTCCCGATTCTCAACGAAAACGACGCGGTGACCACCCGCGAGCTGCGTTTCGGCGACAACGATCGCCTCGCCGCGCTCATCGCCCAGATGATCAAGGCCGACGCCCTCGTGCTTCTGACGGACGTCGACGGCCTCTACACGGCTCCTCCGGACCACCCGGGCTCGAAGCTGATCGAGCGCGTCGAGAGCGCGGACGACCTCATGAGCGTGCTCGTGACTGGCGCTGGCTCTCGCGTAGGCACGGGCGGCATGGCGACGAAGGTGCAGGCCGCCATGCTGGCGACCACCAGCGGCATCGGCGTGCAGCTCGCCTGCGCGGATGCTCTGGAGTCGGTGCTCGCGGGTAAAAACGTTGGTACGTGGTTCGAGCCTTCCCAGGAGCGTCCGGCCTCGCGCCGCCTGTGGATCGCCCACGTGGCGCCGTCGCGCGGCGAAATCATCGTCGATGAGGGTGCAGCCCAGGCGATCACGGTCGGCAAGAAGTCTCTGCTGGTCGCCGGCGTGCGTTCCGTGCTCGGCCACTTCGAGGCCGGTGACGTCGTCGATGTGGCCTCCCCGACGGGTCTGGTCGCCCGCGGCGTGTCGGGATACGACTCCGACACCCTGGCCGAGATCGCAGGATCGGGCACGGCGGAACTGCAGGCTGCGGGCCATGAGCACCCCAGGCCGGCCATCCACCGCGACGACTTGGCGGTGTTGGGCGACGCATTTTCTGCGCTGAGCGCTGACTGACGCGGCTTGACAGGCTCTCGTGTGCCATGATGGCCCGGTGGATACTGCTGCAGATATTTCCCAGGTGACGGATGCTGCTCGCGCTGCGGCGCGAGTGCTCGCGAACGCGACGACCCAGGTGAAGAACCGCGGTCTCGAGGCGATTGCGGCTGCGCTCATTGATCGCAGTGACCAGATCCTGGCCGCTAATGCTGAAGATGTCGCCCGCGGTCGCGCGGAGCAGATGAGCGAGGGCCTGCTGGATCGCCTCGCGCTGACGCCCGATCGTATTCGGGGAATCGCCGAGGCCGTCCGCGAGATCGCGGGTCTGCCCGACCCGATCGGTCAGGTCGTGAGGGGGATGCGCACCGATATTGGCCTGCGCGTGACGCAGGAGCGCGTCCCTCTGGGCGTTATCGGCATCATCTACGAGGCCCGCCCCAACGTGACGATCGACGCTGCCTCGCTTGCTCTGAAGGCAGGCAACGCGGTCGTACTGCGCGGTGGAAGCGCCGCGCAGTCCTCGAATCGCGTGCTCATCGAGGTGTGCCGCGATGCGCTGACCTCTGTCGGCCTGCCCGCCGATGCGATTACCACGGTGGATCCGTGGGGCCGCGCGGGTGCCCGAGCGATGATGCGCGCGCGTGGCGCGATCGATGCGCTGATTCCGCGAGGGGGAGCGGGGCTGATCAATGCTGTCGTCGAAGAGTCGCGGGTTCCGGTCATTGAGACGGGCACGGGTAACTGCCACGTGTACGTGGATGCCTCCGCTGACCTGGAGGCCGCTGAGGCCATCATTATGAACGCGAAGACGCAGCGCGTGGGCGTGTGCAACGCGGCGGAGACGCTGCTCGTACACGCCGACGTCGCGCAGCGTTTCCTCGTCGCCGCCGTCACTCGTCTGACGACGGCGGGCGTGACGATCCACGCGGACGAGGCCACACGGGCTGTCGTCGATGGCCAGCCCTCGATCGATGCTGAGATGATCGTCGACGCGACCGAGGCCGACTGGGAGACCGAGTACCTCTCGATGGACCTGGCTGTGCGCGTCGTCGCCGACGTTGACGAGGCGATTGAGCACATTCGCCGCTATTCCTCGGGGCATACGGAGGGTATCGTGGCATCCGACGTGGCCGTCGTGCGTGCGTTCCGATCGGGCATCGATGCTGCGGCTATCGCGGTGAACGCCTCGACGCGCTTCACGGACGGCGGTCAGCTGGGCCTGGGCGCCGAGGTAGGCATCTCGACACAGAAGCTGCACGCGCGCGGCCCGATGGGCCTCGCGGAGCTCACGACGACCACGTGGATCTACGAGGGAGAAGGAACGATCCGCCCGTGAGCGCGCAGGACAACCACGCGGTGCCGTCCTCGGAGGATGCCGCGATCGAGAAGACCACCGAGGCTACGGCGGGGGCGACCGCAGCCCCGGCCTCGCCCCAGCATCCCCCGCGCGCGCTGCGTCGGCGCCGCGCGATCGGCATCATGGGCGGCACCTTCGATCCGATCCACCACGGCCACCTCGTTGCGGCCTCGGAGGTCATGGACGTCTTCGGCCTTGACCAGGTCGTCTTCGTTCCGGCCGCGATGCAGCCATTCAAGGCGGATCGACGCGTGACCTCGGCCGAGCATCGCTACCTGATGACGGTTATTGCTACCGCATCGAATCCTCGTTTCGCCGTGTCGCGCGTCGATATTGACCGCGGTGGGACGACCTACACGATCGATACGCTGGCGGACCTGTCTCGCGAATACCCGGATTCGGATTTCTACTTCATCACGGGTGCCGATGCGCTGGCGCAGATCGCGCAGTGGAAGGACGCCGATAAGCTCTTTGAGCAGGCGCACTTCATCGGCGTGACGCGCCCCGGTCACAACCTGTCGGATCCCGGCCTGCCGCACGAGTCCGTGTCGCTGCTGGAGGTCCCCGCCATGGCGATCTCGTCGACGGACTGCCGCACGCGCGTCGAAGAGGGTAAGCCGGTGTGGTACCTGGTGCCCGACGGCGTCGTCCAATACATCAACAAATACGGCCTGTACCGGTCCTAACCCAAGGAGAAACGTGAGCCTTCCCGACGCTACCGCAGAACTGGCGAGCCTGGTTGCTCGCGCCGCGCATGACCGCGGCGGCATCAACCCGGTGCTTGTCGACGTGACCAGCAAGCTCGCCCTGGCGGATGCCTTCGTGGTTGTTTCGGCGCCGACGGACCGTCAGGTGCGCGCCATCGCCGAGGACATCATGGATCGTATCTGGGCCGAGCATCAGCGCCGCCCCGCCCACATCGAGGGGCGTGCGGAGGGCACGTGGGTGCTCCTGGACTACTCGGATCTGCTCGTCCACGTCCTGTCCGAGGACGAGCGCGAGTACTACGCTCTCGAGCGCCTGTGGGGCGACTGCCCGGCTGTGCCGATCGACGTTGACACTGACGAGGCTCGTGCCGCTGCCGCCGAGCGTGCTGCCGCGCACGGCGTGGAGAGCGCGCAGTGAGCGCCTCGCGGATCGTCCTGCTGCGCCACGGCCAGACGGATTTCAACCTTGCACGGCGCTTTCAGGGGCGCATCGATCAACCCCTGAACGAGGCTGGAAGGTCCCAGGCGGCGGGTGCCGCCGGTGTGCTGGTGAGCCGCCTGTGCGAGCCGAGCGCCGAGGTTGGCATGATTGCCGCCGAAGATGGGCGCAGCTACGACGACGGGGGAGTGCGTGTCGTGAGCTCGCCCCTGGGGCGCGCGGTGGATACCGCGAAGATCATCGCACGCGTCTTTGACATCGCCGGATATCCCTGCGAGGGTCCGGAACTTGACGAGCGGCTCACGGAGCGCTTTTACGGGAGCTTCGAGGGCAAGACCTACGAGGAGATAGCCGTCGAGCAGCCCGAGGCCTACGCGCAGTATCGCGCGCAGGGGGAGTGTGACCTCGCCGAGGTGGAACGCTCCGAGGTCGTGGGTGAGCGCGTTCGCGATGCTGTCTTGGAAGCGGCACGGGCATGCCGTGGGGACCAGTCTCTGATCGTCGTTTCGCATGGCTCCGCGATCGCGCGTGGCATCGTGTCGCTGCTGGGCCTGGATCCGGCGGTCTTCAATGGGTTGCGCGGCGTCGATAACTGCCACTGGTCGGAGCTCGTTCCCGTGGGGATGTCGACCTCTAAGAGCGCGGCGATCAGCGGGTGGCGCCTGGCGTCGCACAACATCGGCTCTCGTGAGGACATTTTGGGGGCGTGATGGCTCTCGGGCCCCTCGTCACCGCAGAATCTTGAGGTATTCGAGCGTTGTGACGAGGGGCACTCGATTGGATTTGCGTGATTCTCGAAAGGTCCGCTATTATTTATCAGGTCGCCAGGGCGACGAACTAAATAACGGGGCTATGGCGCAGTTGGTAGCGCGCTTCCATGGCATGGAAGAGGTCGGGGGTTCGAATCCCCCTAGCTCCACAGATAATTTCGACATCCGGTTTCGGATGTCGATTTTTTTATTGCTTGAGCAGTGGTCGTGCTTGCGGTTGCAGCTTGGTCAGTTGTTTTATCCGAAATATAACGTTTCGGTATCGGCATGTGGGATATTCAAAATCTGTCAAACTGAGAAAGTATTGAAAATAGGTGGATTCACCTGTAAAGACTTACTGAAAAAACCTTGAAAAATACCGTACCACGTGGAAAGATTTACCTGTTTTTGTTCCATCGTGTTAGGCCGGTAGTCAATGTCGTTCCAGCTCACTCGTACACACACGTCCGTGGTCCTCGCTGCAACCACGATCGCGGCTTCCCTCGTCGTCATCCCCACCCTCGCTGAGGGAAACGCGATGACCAGCGACGCGTTCTGCAACGCCCTGTCGGGAGCGGAAGGTCGCATCACCGCTGAATACAATCCGCTTCTGGCGAGCTACGCCGCCGCTGCTGCGGGTAACTCTGCGACTCCCGTCCTGGACCCCGGCCGTGAGTCCGAGCTGCGAGCTGCCCTCGCCGATGCGCAGGCCGCACTCGAGGCTGCGCAGCAGAGCGCCCTTGAGCCCACCACGTCCGCCGGTGAGGCTGCGCCCGCAGCGGATATTGCGAGCCGTGGCCTCGACTGGGTTGACTGGTCCCAGGTCGACGACGCCACCCAGGCGCGCATCATTGAGGCCCTCATCATTCAGAAGATGAATGCCTACCGAGCCAACGCTGGCCTGCCCGAGCTGGTTGTCTCCGATACGGTGACCACCGACGCTCGCGCGTGGAGCAAGCACATGTCGGACAGCGATGACTTCAATCACGACCCGGACTACAAGTACTTCGGCGCAGGCAAGCTCGACGGCGGTGACACGACCTACGCCGGTGAGAACATCGCCTACAATCACCGCGAGAACTTCGGCGACAAGTGGGGCGCCTACGGCTCCTCCAAGAATCCGATGCAGGCGGCGGACGCCCTCTTCGATCAGTGGAAGAACTCCTCTGGCCACGACAAGAACATGCTGGCCCAGAACAATGTCGTCGGCGTCGGCGTGCACATCGCGAAGCACGGTAACTTCACGCGCATCTACGGCACGCAGAAGTTCTACGCCGTCACCGGCGGCTCGCCCAACGTGTCCCGCTTCCACACGACTGGCGATACGGCGTCCGCGTACGGCTTCGATGGTGCCGCTTTCAACGCTGACAACACCAACTACGTCTCCGGCCTCGCGGGCGGCGGCGACGCTCAGCGCGCCAACTCCTGGCAGAACAAGGTGGGCTCCCTTCCTGGCGTCGCCCTCCCCGTCGACGTCTCGAGCCTTCCTGCAAAGGCTGGATCTGCTGCTCCTGCGACCTCGACTCCCGCACCCGCCGACACCGCACCCTCCGCTGATCGTCAGCAGGCCGTGATCGATGCGCAGACATCCGTGAACGCCGCTCAGGCTGCTCTGGACGAGTACCTGGCCTCGGCTGAGGAAAGCAAGCCTGCCGCCTCTCTCGCGGATATCGACGCTGAGCTTGACCGCGTTGCGGAGTCCATCGCATCACAGACCGCTGTGCGCCCCGAAAAGGATGGTGGCGTCACGCTGCAGGGTGGCGAGAACGCAGGCCGCTACTTGACCGCCACCGAGTATCGCGATGCCCTCACGCGTTGCACGACCCTGTCTGTCGAGCAGGATGGCAACAACCCCTCCGTGGGTGACGGGGCAGGTTCGACGCCGGATCAGCAGACCCCGTCGGATGAGGCACCCGCGCTCGCGAACGGCGACGAGAACCCCTCCGTGGGCCAGGAGCCCGGTCAGACGCCCGCTCCTTCCGTTCCGTCTGCCGCCCCCTCCGCTCCCGCCAACGGTGATGGCAACCCGTCTGTCACGCCTTCCGCGCCCGCCAACGGTGGCGGCAACCCGTCTGCCGCGCCTTCAGCCCCCGCGAACGGTGATACCACCCCGGCTGCACCTGAGACGAACGCTCCCGCCGACGATCAGGGAACGGTGACTGCTCGCGTTGACATCACCCCGAGTGCTGATCCGACGCAGGCCTCCACCCCTGCATCCCAGAATGCTTCCACCCCGACTCAGGCGCGCGCTGATGCCCTTGCTGCGACCGGCGCGTCCTCCGTGTGGGTGGGCGTGGGAGCCGTCGCGGTTCTGGTTGCCGGCGCTGGTGCAGTTGTCGCATCGCGTCGAGCCAAGCGCTGACGCGTCACTCTCAAGCCCCGCCGATGACTCCCCTCATCGGCGGGGCTCTTTTGTACTTGTTGGTGGCTGTCTCTTGCCGCTGTCAATGAGGGCAGGGCCTTATTTGGTGCGTCATATTTTCGCGTGTATAGTCAGTAAAGGAATGCTGCGAAACTAATGCAGGTTTGTTGGCTGAGTGTGACTGTTCCGGCGAAGGGACTCACGCGCTCGTTGTCTTCTGTTGAGAGAGGAATAAGAAATGCGTCCCATCAGTTTGCGCGGGAGTGTGATGGCGGCCCTGGGTGCTGCTGCCCTCGTCGTTGGCCCGCTGGCTCCCGCCTACGCTTTCCCAGTCGTGTCGAGCCAAGACGGTGAGCCTGCGGGCGTTGCTGTTGAGGTTCCGGCGGGGGAGCCGACTGCGGATCCGACCGCTGAACCAACGGTGGATCCTGCCCCCAACCCGGACCCTGCCCACAACTCGGACCCTGCCCCCAACCCGGACCCTGTGCCCACCCCCGAGCCCGCTCCCGCGCCGAAGCCCTCGTGGAAGATGGATTCGGTGGGCTGGTGGTACGACCTGGACAATGGGTCGTACGCACGCGATGAAAAGCGTGACATCGATGGGGCAACATACCGATTCAACGGCAGCGGATACATGGTGACCGGTTGGTTCGATCGTGGGGGAGCGTGGGAGTATTACGCGCCCTCTGGTGCTCAGGTGCGCGGATGGGCCAACGTGTCGGGAACCTGGTACTTCCTGGACCCCCAGAGCGGAGTGATGCGCACGGGTTGGACCGTGGTTGACGGCTCCTGGTACTACCTGGATTCCTCTGGTGCGATGGCGACCGGCTGGCTGAACCAGGGCGGCTCCTGGTACTACTTCAATGAGTCGGGTGCGATGGTGCATGGATGGAATGCGATCGGCGGCTCCTGGTACTACTTCAACGAGTCGAGAACCTGGTACGTCCTGGATCCGCAGAGCGGAGTGATGCGCACGGGCTGGACAGTGGTTGACGGCTCCTGGTACTACCTGAACGCCTCCGGCGCCATGAAGACCGGCTGGCTCAGCCAGGGCGGTACCTGGTTCTACCTGAACGGCTCGGGCGCCATGGTGAGCGGTTGGAACGCGATCGGTGGCTCCTGGTACTACTTCAACGAGTCCGGCGCGATGGTCACCGGCTGGCTCAGCCAGGGAGGCTCCTGGTACTACCTGAACGCGTCCGGCGTCATGGTGACAGGCACTCAGTGGATCGGCGGCGAGCGCCACTGGTTCTACGACTCGGGCGTGTGGTGGGGCCTGTACCCGGTTGCCTCGGCAGGTAGCGGATCGGGAGCGGCGGATGTCGCAACCGGCAATCGCTACAAGGCAATTTGTCACGATGGCTCAGAGAGCTTCTCGTCTCCGGGGGCGTCTGACTATCGGGGTATGTGTGCGGGGCATGGAGGAATTGCGTACAAGCTCGGATACGGCTGGTGACCCTGTGAGTTCACTCTGGCGACCTTCGGGTGAGGTTGTCTCCACTGTATTCATGTCACGCATGAGAGCTCTCATTGGAATAGGAGTAGCTCGTAGACGTGGGTAAACAGACGAAGGGGGCGTGGCTACATGGCCACGCCCCCTGGCGTCTCTGAAAGGCTGATCAGCCCGCGTCCACCGCCTGGTTGGCGATCTGACGCTCACACACGTCGATGAGCTCGCGGATGATGCGGATCGTGCCGGCGGATGCGTCCGCGTGAGCCTCGATCCAGGCCTTGCCGGAGGCGACCACGTCAACCTCGGGGGCGTAGCCCGCCAGCGCGTTCGGGAAGAGCAGCGTCGTGAGGTCCTCGGCGGTGTGGAAGGTGAAGGTCTCCCAGATGCCCGCCAGGGCCTCGAAGTACTCGCCCACGTAGCTGGCGTATGCCGACGGGTTGGTGCGCGCCTGCGCCCAGAAGCCCGAGATCATCGCCCAGCGGGTGTCGTTGGGGATTGAGGTGTCGGTGAGGACCTTGTCCCACACGTCGGCCTTGATCCACTCGCCCTCGCGAGCCGCACGAGCGGCGGCCGCGTTCTGGTGGCCGGTCATCGTGTCGTCGGTGGCCTCCAGGGCTGCGATGTCCTCCTCGGTGGCGGCGCCTCCGCGCACCAGGGCGATCAGCAGGTCCCACTTGAGGTCGACGTCGAGGTCCAGGCCGTCCAGGGTCTGGGTGCCGTCGTAGAGGGCGCGGATGGCCTCGAACTGCTCGGGGCTGGTCGCGTTGCGGGCCGCAGCGGCAACGAGCATACGCTGCGCGTCGGAGCCGGAAGCGGCCGTGCGAGCCAGGAGGAGCAGGCGGCGGCCCGTGTCCTCGGCGGCCTCAGCGCGGTACTTCGGTGCCACGAAGGTGCGCACGGCCTCGTCGATGTGACGCAGGGTGAGCGTCAGGAGGCTCATGTTGTCCTCGACGGGAACGGCGCGCAGGGCCAGGTTCAGGTAGTCGCGTGCCGGCATCTCGCCGTCGCGGGTCATGTCCCACGCGGAGGCCATGACGACGCCGCGGGTCAGGGAGTCCGTGAACTTGGTGATGTTGGTGATCGCGAAGGCCAGGGACTGCTCGTCGAGGCGGACCTTGGCGTAGCCGAGGTCTCCGTCGTTGACGAGGATGAAGTCCGGGCGAGCGATGCCCGCGGCGGCCTCGATGACCGTGGAAGCGCCGTCAATGTCGAGCTCCTCGCGGAAGACCTGGGCCAGCGTCCCCTCTTCGGTCAGCGAGTAGCCGGCTACGCCCATGCGGTGCGGGCGCAGGGAGGCGCCATCGGAGAAGGCTTCCTGCGTGATCTCGAGGCGCTCGATCGTGCCGTCCTCGGCGGTCGTGATGACCGGACGCAGGAGGGTGACGCCGGCTTCCTCCAGCCACACCTTCGACCACGAGGCCAGGTCGCGGCCCGAGGCGGCGGCCAGCTCGGAGAGCAGGTCGTCCAGCGTGGCGTTGGCGTAGGAGTGCTTCGTCAGGTACTCGTGCAGGCCCGCGAAGAAGGCGTCGCGACCCACGTAGGAGACGAGCTGGCGCAGCACGGACGCGCCCTTGGCGTAGGTGATGCCGTCGAAGTTGACCTCGACGTCCGCCAGGTCGCGGATCTCGGCAGTGATCGGGTGGGTCGTGGGCAGCTGATCCTGCTTGAGGCCCCAGTCCTTGCGGACCATGAAGCCCGTCCAGCCTTCGGTGTACTTGGTGGCCTCGGCCAGCGCCAGGTGGCTCATGAACTCGGCGAAAGACTCGTTGAGCCACAGGTCGTTCCACCACTTCATGGTGACCAGGTCGCCGAACCACATGTGCGCCAGCTCGTGCAGGATCGTGTTGGCGCGAGCCTCCATCTGAGCCTCGGTGGGACGCGTGCGGAAAACGTAGGCGTCACGGAAGGTCACGCAGCCGGCGTTCTCCATCGCGCCCGCGTTGTACTCGGGCACGAAGATCTGGTCGTACTTGGTGAAGGGGTAGGCGATGCCGTAGGCGCCCTCGAAGAACTCGAAGCCCTGTCGCGTGATCTCGATGATCTCGTCGGCATCCAGGTGCTCGACGATCGAGGCACGGGCGTAGACGCCCAGGTCGATCGTGCGGCCGTCGGAGGAGGTCAGCGTGGCCGTGGTGCCCTCGTAGGGGCCGGCGACGATCGCGGTGATGTACGTCGACATGACCTCGGTGGTCGCGAAGCGGTACGTCCAGGCCTCGCCCTCTTCCTCGGGGGTGGGGGTCGGCGCGTTGGAGAAGACCTTCCAACCCTTGGGGGCCTTGACTGTCAGGGTGAAGGTGGACTTCAGGTCGGGCTGCTCGAAGGTCGTGTAGACGCGGCGGGCGTCCGGGACCTCGAACTGGGAGTAGGTGTAGGCCTGGCCGTCGGCGGGGTCGACGAAGCGGTGCAGGCCCTCGCCGGTGTGCATGTACTGGCAGGACGCCTCAACTTCGAGGACGTTGTGCTCGGCAAGGTTCTCCAGCGCGATGCGGTTGTCCTGGTGCACCGAGAAGGGGTCCAGGGCATTGCCGTTCAGCGTAATCGAGTGGACGTTGTTGGACACGAGGTCAGCGAACGTGGAGGCGCCTTCGCGCGCGTCGAACTCGATGCGGGTGAATGAACCGAAGTCGGTGTCTCCGCGCGTGAGGTCCAGGGAGATCTCATAGCGGGTCACAGAGGAAATGACCGAGGCGCGCTCGGTCGCTTCCTCGCGAGTCAGGTTCAGGCCTGGCATGGGTTGCCTTTCCGTCGATGGAATGGGAGCGCTGTTGCGCTCAACATTTCTATGTTGTCATGTGTTGGGTGTGATTGCGCGGGGCGCGCCGTATTTTGTCGGCTGGGACACGCTTTTACCAGATGGTGACGCGCTGGGAGGGTTCCAGCCACATCGTGTCGCCGGGGGTCACGTCGAAAGCCTCGACGAAAGTGTCAAGGTTGCGCAGTACCTGGTTGCAGCGGAACTCGGCGGGCGAGTGGGGGTCGATCGCCAGCATCTGGCGCGCGAACTGGGGGCGTGTGGCCGTGCGCCAGGCGCGTGCCCACGAGTAGAAGAAGCGCTGCGGTCCGGTGATGCCGTCGATGACGGGAGCGGACTGCGGGGTGAGCCCCTGCTCGGCAAGTGAGGCCGCCCATGCCTTCCATGCGATGGTCAGGCCGCCGAGGTCACCGATGTTCTCGCCGATCGTGAGTGCGCCATTGACGTGGGGGAGCGTGCGTTCGTCGCCTTCCTCTGACTCTTCGCCCTGCTCGAGGAGGATGGCCGGGGTGAGTGCGTCGTACTGCTCGATGAGGGCGTGCGTGCGATCTTCGAAGGCGGCGCGGTCTTCATCCGTCCACCAGTTCGACAGGTTTCCCTGCCCGTCGTAGCGCGAGCCCTGGTCGTCGAAGCCGTGCCCGATCTCGTGGCCGATGACTGCGCCGATTGCGCCGAAGTTCACCGCGTCGTCGGCCTCGGTGTCGAAGAACGGAGGCTGAAGGATCGCGGCTGGGAAGACGATCTCGTTCTGCGTGGGGTTGTAGTAGGCGTTGACGGTCTGGGGGGTCATGTACCACTCGTCGCGGTCCACCGGGCGGCCGAGCTTGGCCCATTCGCGGTCGGTGGCGTGAGCGTTGGCGGCTCGCACGTTCTCGACGATCGTGGCCTCAGGGTCCAGGTGCAGCGTCGAGTAGTCGCGCCACTTGACGGGGTAGCCGATCTTGGGATTGAAGGTTGCGAGCTTGTCGAGCGCCTTGACCTTGGTGTCCTCGCTCATCCAGTCGAGGCCTCGGATCGACTCTCCGTAGGCGTCGAGGAGGCGGCGCACCAGGGCGTCCATTGCTTCCTTGGCGTTGGGCGGGAAGTGGCGGGCCACCCACGCGCGGCCCATGGCCTCGCCCAGGTAGGCCTCGATGAGGCCCAGTGCGCGCTTCCAGCGCGGACGCAGTTCCTCCGTGCCGGACAGGGTGCGGCCGTGGAAGTCGAAGTTCTCGTTGACGAAATCGCTCGACAGGAGCGACGCGTGGCAGTCGATCGCCGAGGCACTCAGCCATTCCTTGAGCACGGACAGATCGGTGTCGGCCCACAGGGCGGCGGCAGCCGACAGGAAGTTGGGCTGGTCGACGTTCACGACGAGGCCGGTGACGGGCATGCGCGCGCCCTCCGCCCACGTGTCCCAGTCAAAACCGGGGGCCAGGGTGGCAATGTCCTCCCAGGGGGTCGGGTTGTCGGAGAGCAGCGGGTCGCGGTTGCTCACGGAGTCGCGGTGGTGGGAGGCGATCGCGGTTTCCAGCGCCATGATGCGCGCGGCCGCGCCCTCCGGGTCTGCCATACCGGCGAGGCCAAGGAGGCGGGCGGTGTGGGCGACGTAGGCCTCGCGGATCGGTGCGTAGTCGTCCTCGCGGTAGTAGGCCTCGTCGGGCAGGCCGATGCCGGACTGGACGAGGGAGACCATGTAGCGCGAAGAATCGTGCGGATCGGTGCCCACGTATGCGCCGACGAGGCCTCCGATGCCCTCGCGCATGAGGCGGCCCATCTCGTGGGCGAGTTCCTCGTGGGTGGTGCAGGCGTTGATGGCGTCGAGGTCGGGGCTCAGGGGAGTGGCACCGGCTTCTTCGATGGTGTCCTCGTCGAGGAATTGAGTCCACAGTGTGGCGATGCGGTGTGCATCCGGATCGTCCAGCGTGCCATCGGCTGCGTCCTGGGCGATTGCGCGCGCGTACTTCTCGGATGCGTCGCGCAGCGTGTGGAACGCCCCGTCCATGGGGCGATCCGCGGGGATCGTGTGGGTCGCCAGCCACGTGCCGTTGACGTGTCGGTAGAAATCGTCCTGCGGGCGCACCGTCGAATCGATGTTCGCGGTGTCGAGGACTCGGGCGAGCAGTGTGTTCGTCATGCCTTAACTCTAGGGGGAGAGGTGGGGGTCGCGTGGGATGAGTGTTCATGAGGGATGCGTCGAATGTATTTACGTGATGAGCGTGGGATGTAATTCGTCATTTTCTCGCGGAATTGTGCGGGGGAGTGCGGATGTCAGTTTCATACACCCCCGTCGTGCACATATGTGCACAGCGGTGTGTACATTCGTGCAAAAGGGGCGTGTAGGGGCATGATGGAGAGAGCAATGAGGCACTTCCTCATCAAGAGGTGAAGGGATTTTTAACGGTGAAGACACTTCGCACTGACGTGTGCGTCATCGGTGGCGGATCCACCGGTGCCGGCGTCGTCCGCGACGTCGCCATGCGCGGCTTCTCAGCCGTCCTCGTCGACCGGGCGGACATCGCTCAGGGAACCTCCGGTCGTTTCCACGGTCTGCTCCACTCGGGCGGCCGCTACATTGCGTCCGATCCTGAGTCGGCCACCGAGTGCGCCGAAGAAAACGAGATCGTCAAGCGCATCAACGCCAACGCCGTCGAGGCCACCGGAGGCCTCTTCGTCGTGACCGCCCAGGACGATGAGGAATACGCGGATCAGTTCCTGGCCCGCGCAGCGGCTGCAAAGGTGCCCGCCGCAGAAATCTCCATCGCCGAGGCGCTGCGTCGCGAACCCCGCCTGGACCCGCGCATCAAGCGCGCCTTCGAGGTTCAGGATGGCACGGTCGATGGCTGGCAGATGACCTGGGGAGCGATTCGCTCCGCGCAGGCGTACGGGGCGCAGGTCCTGACCTACCACCGCGTCACCTCGATTGAACGCGAGGGTGAACGCATCAGCGCCGTCATCGTCCACGACGAGCGCGGTGGCGAGGACGTGCGCATCGAATGCGGGTTCGTCCTCAACTGCGGCGGCCCCTGGGCCGGACAGATCGCCGCCATGGCGGACTGCCACGGCGTCGACGTCGTTCCCGGCGCCGGCATCATGATCGCCATGAACCACCGGTTGAGCCAATCGGTCATCAACCGCTGCGTGTGGCCCGCCGACGGCGACATCCTCGTGCCCGACCACACCGTGTGCATCATCGGCACGACCGACCTCAAGGCCGACGACCCGGATCGCCTCTCCATCCCCGCCGACCAGGTCCAGCAGATGCTCAACTCGGGAGAGGCCATGATCCCCGGCTTCCGCAAGTCCCGTGCCGTGCATGCCTGGGCCGGCGCGCGCCCCCTCGTCAAGGACTCGCGCGTGTCCGCGACCGATACCCGCCACATGGCGCGCGGCATGAGCATCATCGACCACAACACGCGCGACGGCGTCTACGGCATGCTCACCATCGCGGGCGGCAAGCTCACCACCTACCGCCTCATGGCCGAGCGCATCGTGGACATCATGTGTGAGGAGATGGGCGAGCAGCGCGCCTGCAAGACCGCCGACGAGGCCGTTCCTCCCGCCAAGGAAGAGCGCCTGTACACGATCGGCCACCGCCTCGACAATGTCGAATCGCGCAATGAATCTCCCTCCCACGAGCAGATCATCTGCGAGTGCGAGATGGCCACTCGAGCCATGCTCGAAAACGTCATGGACACCCTGCCCAAGGGGCAGCTCGACGACGTTCGTCGCCAGATGCGTCTGGGCATGGGCCCCTGCCAGGGCGGCTTCTGCTCCCAGCGTGCTGCGGGCATCGCCCACGAGCGCGGTGACGTTGACTCGATGCGCGCCAACTCCCTCCTGCGTCTCTTCCTGAAGAACCGCTGGATCGGCCTGTGGCCCATCATGTTCGGCAAGCAAGCCAGGCAGGCCGCACTGGACGCCTGGATTCACGAGGGCACGCTCGACGTTGAGCACCTGCCCGCACCCAGCGAGGAGGTCGTTCGATGAGAGACGTCGTCGTTATCGGCGCTGGCCTGGCAGGCCTGGCCGCAGCAATTAAGGCAGCCGACGCCGGACTGAGCGTCACGCTCGTCACGAAGGGTGTGGGTGGCATCCAGCTCGGCACTGGCACGGTCGACATCCTCGGCTACCGCCCTGAGCCGGTCGCGAAGCCCCTGGAGGCTCTGGTAGGCCACGTGGCCTCCCGTCCGACCCACCCCTACAGCCACGTCACCCCCGACTTCGTCGGCGCATCCGTCGCGTGGTTGCGTGACCTCGTCGGCGTGGACGCCCTCGTCGGCGATGAGACCCGCAACGTGCGCATCCCCACCGGCGTTGGCGCGCTGCGCCCCACCTGCCTGATCCCGCCCTCCATGGAGGCCGGCATCCCCCAGGCGGGCGCCCGCTACGCCATCGTGGGGCTGGAACGCTTCAAGGACTTCTACCCCGGCCTCGTCGCCGAGAACCTGACGCGCCAGAACGGCCCTGACGGCGCCCCGATCAAGGCGCGCGCCCTGTCCGTCGACTATGTCGTGCGCGAGGGTGAGGTCGACTCGACCGGCACCAACCACGCGCGCAGCCTCGACCGAGAGGAGAACCGCGCGCGCCTGGCAGACCAGATCCGCCCCCTCCTCGAAGAGGGCGAGATCGTTGGCCTGCCCGCCGTCCTCGGCCTCGACGACCCGAATGCGTGGCGCGACCTGGCGGACAAGCTCGGACACCCCGTCTTCGAGATCCCGATCCAACCCCCGTCGGTGCCCGGCATGCGCCTGAACGCCCTGCTCACCCGCATCGCCTCCGATAAGTGCCGCGTCATCCTCGGATCCCCGATCAAGGCCGTGCACACGGCGGACGGACACGTGAGCGCCGTCGAGTACGCCAGCGCGGGACGCTCCACCATCGTGGAAACCCGATCCCTGATCCTCGCCGCCGGCGGCTTCGAATCCGGCGCCCTCGATATGGACTCCTACGGCACCGTGCGAGAGACCGTCTGCGGGCTGCCCGTCATGGGTGCCTCCGGACAGCTCCTGCACGCCGACTTCTGGGGCGAGGACCAGCCCCTCTTCCTGGCCGGACTCGCCGTCGACGACAACATGCGCGTCCTGAACGAGGAAGGCGCGCCCGTGTGCCCGAACCTGTACGCGGCCGGAGGCAACCTGGCCGGCGCCACCCGCTGGCGCGAAAAGAGCGGCGAAGGAATCGCGCTGGCCAGCGCGCTCGCGGCCGTCGACTCGATCGTGGAGGAACTGAAATGACCCTCGAAATGTCAACGCTGATGGGACCGGGCGTGGAGGAAGAGGACGTCTTCGCCCTCACCGGTGACGCTGCGCTGCGCGCGAGCCTCGACTCCTGCGTCAAGTGCACGATCTGCGAGACCCAGTGCCCCGTCATGCGCGTCACCGACCTGTTCGCCGGCCCCAAGTACTCCGGCCCGCAGGCCGAGCGCTTCCGCAAAGACGGGCAGATGGTGGACAAGTCCATCGACTACTGCTCCTCGTGCGGCACCTGCTCGCTCGTGTGCCCCCAGGGCGTGAAGGTCACCGAGATCATCCATCACCGTCGCACCGCCATGAAGGAAGCGCACGGCATTCCGCTGCGCGACCGCCTCATCGGCCGCACCTCCCTGATCGGCACCATGATGACCCCGGTCGCCCCGATCGCGAACTGGGCGCTCGACGTCAAGCCGATTCGTCTGGCGATGGAGGCTGTCATCGGTGTGCACCGCTCGGCCCCCATGCCGCGCGCTTACGGGCGTACCTTCGAGTCCTGGTTCAAGAAGCACAAGCCGCTGCCGAACTCGGGCACGCGCGGCCAGGTGATCTTCTTCCACGGATGTGCAGGCCAGTACTTCGAGGTCGAGACCTCGATCCACTCGGTCATGGTGCTTGAGCACCTGGGCTACGAGGTCCTGGTTCCCAAGCACGGCTGCTGCGGCCTAGCCCTGCAATCCAACGGCCTGTACGACGACGCGCGCAAGTACGTGTCGAAGCTGACCAACGACCTGCGTAGCGTCAACCGTGACGCCCCGATCATCTCAGCGTCGGGCTCGTGTGGCGGTATGCTGCGCCACGAGGCCCACGAGATCCTCGAGATGGACACCCCGGAGCTGCGCGACGTGGGTAGCCGCACGTGGGACATCAGCGAGTTCCTGCTGCACCTGTACGACAAGGGCGAACTGGACACGAACTTCCAGCGCATCGACGTGACCATCCCGTACCACGCGCCCTGCCAGGTGAAGTCCCAGGGTCTGGGCAAGCCCGCGATCGAGCTGATGAGCCTGATCCCCGGCGTGACCGTCAAGGATTCCGAGCAGCCCTGCTGCGGTATCGCGGGCACGTACGGCATGAAGAAGGAGAAGTACGCGATCGCCCAGGCCGTGGGCGCCCCCGTCTTCGACTTCATCAAGCAGGTCAACGCCGAGCTGGCAGCCTGCGACACGGAGACGTGCCGCTGGCAGCTGCGCACGGCCACGGGCGCGAACGTCGTCCATCCGATCTGGCTGATCCACAAGGCCTACGGCCTGCCCAACGGCTGAGACACCAGCGAGTATCCCCGGGTGTGCACGACGGTGCGGACCCGGGGATATTACTGTTGCCCTATGAGTACTTCCCGCCGCGTCGTCGTCACTGGAGCCTCCACCGGAATCGGACAGGCCACCGCCCGCCTGTTGGCGCAGAGGGGGTGGAAGGTCATCGCAGTGGCCAGGCGCCGCGAGCGCCTGGAGGCCCTCGCCGCCGAGATTGGCTGCGAATACTGGGCAGCCGACCTGACCGATGAGGCGCAGGTGGAGGAGATGGCCGCACACATCCTGGAGGGTGGCCCCGTGGATGCGGTCGTCAACAACGCCGGTGGAGCCATCGGCGTGGACCGGGTCGCGGAGGGAGATCCGGCCAGGTGGAGCGCGATGTTTGAGCGCAACGTGCTCACTGCCCTGCACTGCTCGCGCGCCTTCCTGCCGGGAATGCGCGAGCGCGGGGGAGACCTCGTCTTCCTGACCTCGACCGCCGCCCACGACACCTACCCGGGCGGTGGCGGGTACGTGGCCGCCAAGCACGCCGAGCGCATCATCGCGAACACGCTGCGCCAGGAGCTGGTGGGTGAGCCCGTGCGGATCATCGAGATCGCGCCCGGCATGGTGCGCACCGAGGAGTTTTCGCTTAACCGCCTCGGCTCGAAGGAGGCCGCCGACCGCGTCTACGAGGGAGTCGCCGCCCCTCTCATCGCCGAAGACGTCGCCGAGGCGATCGTGTGGACCCTGGAGCGCCCCTCCCACGTCAACATCGACTCGATGATCGTGCGCCCGGTGGCGCAGGCGACGAACACCCTCGTGGCCAGGAATACGGCTGAGGAGTAGAACAGGGCCGCTGATCGCATACATGGAACGAGGCCGGGGCCGCTCGCGCGATGGGGTGCGCGTCGCGGTCCCGGCCTCGGGTCTGTGTCACTCGCTCCAGGCGAGGATGATGTGTTTGCCACCGGCGATGCCCGTGGCCTTTGTCAGCTGTGTGGCCTCGCCTCCGCCCACCGGAGCGGAGTAGAGCTGGTAGGTCAGGTCGTCCTCCAGCTTCTTGAAGGGGGCCAGGAGCGCCATGCGCGTGCCGTCCGGGCTCAGTTGCAGAGTCTCCTCGATGTCGTGAGTACCCTCGAGGTTTGGCAGGCTCACCTTCGTCCACTCTTCGATGCGCAGGGACTTGTCAGACTCGGTCGTCTGTGAGAGAGGTTTTCCCTTCTTGGAGTACACGGCGTCCTTGTCCACGGTCAGGCACGTCCCATCTGGGGTGACGGCGAGTGCCCCGTAGCATCCGACGCCACCTTTGTTGGCCGCCCAAGCGTAGTGGCCGATCGCGATGGGAGTGGAATCGGGCAGAATCTGGAAGTCCTGCGTGTTCGAGACCGTGAAGGTGGTGGGAACGGCCTCGGGTGCCTCAGTCTCGGAGGCGAAGCGGTAGAGGGTCCCGACGAAGTCCCCGTCGTCGGGTTTGTCTTCGTGTGCGACGTAGATGGAACCGTCGGGCCCGAACTTGGCGTACGCGTTGGAGTACGAGCGCGACCCTTGCGGCACGGGAATCAGATCGTTGAGGAGTGTGAAGGAGCCGTCGGAGGACGCGACCGCGACGCGCTCGTTGCCCCCGGAAGTGTCGACCGCGAGGACACGCTCGAAGTCGGGGGAATAGCAGTGCTCGCGCTTGCAAGCCCCACCCGTATACGTCGTGTACTCGCTCGGGACGGTGAACGTGCGCGTCGCCGTCACCTCGCCCGTAGCGGGGTCGTACGCCGTGATCGTGTCGGTCGTGTCGTCGGAATTGTATTCCGTGGCCGCGATGACGATCCCTCGCAGGGGCGCGGTCGACGGGTCCGCCGCAGCCGTGGACGAGGCCTCGGCGCTCGCGGTGGGCACGGAGGGGGTTGAGGCTGACCCACAGGCGCTGAGAGCGATTGCGGTTGCCGTGGCAAACAGGATCGTGGGGAGGGGTTTGATGGACATGTGGCACCTCTTGAGCGTGATCGGCGGGTGTCGAACGTTGCAGGATAGTTGTGAGCTGACAAATAAATCAAACCTCAAAAGGTGATGTGCGACACCTGCTCTTTCATAGTGTTTTCACAGTTTCGCCATAACGTCCGCTTATGTGTCGCTCCTAATCTGCGAAGCAATGATGCACACATCAGCAGAAAGGAGCGTCCCCATGGCGGACGACAACAAGAACCTAGCAGGTGACACCGAGCGCACCTCGATCCTGCCCCAGTCGGGTGCGCAGGCCGCGGAGCAGACCGAAGTCCTGCCCACGCACGTGGCGCAGGCGGAAACGGCGCAGATGCCTCCCGTCGCCCAGGAGGAAACCAACAATGCGTTTGCTGGCACGCCCCTGGAGTCGGTCGCGCACTCTTCTTCCGACGAGCATTCGCAGGACGAGGCCGTGGCGGCTAGCGCCGCGACAGTCAAGCCTGCATCGAAAAAGACCTCGTGGGGTAAACGTGCAGCTATCGCCGGCGCAGCAGCTGCGGTGCTGTCCGTCGGCTTCGGCGCGGGCATCATCACGCATGCAGCCGTCATGGGTGATGGTCAGGACTTCTATGAGCAGGGCTACGAGGACGGTGTCAGCGACCAGGGTTACGGCGACGAGGACGAGGATTTCGGCCCCGGCAATGGCCAGCAAGGTCCAGGTAACGGCCAGCAGCAGGGCCCTGGCGGCCAGCAAGGTCCAGGTAACGGCCAGCAGCAGGGCCCCGGCGGCCAGCAGGGTCCGGGTGGCGAGCAGGGTGATACGGGCAGCACCCGCCCGGGACCTCCCCCGGAGGGAGGCCGAGGCCCCGGCAGCAAGAATGGAAGCCAGGGTAGTGCGGACACCTCCACCCAGGGTGAAGGAACGACCGCCAGCTGAGCGATGAGGGCGCGCGAGACGACATCCGTCTCGCGCGCCTTTTATGAGAGTGTGGCCGCCAGGGTCGAGACTGCCACGCACACGAGGAGCGCCGCAAAGACCAGGCCGAGCACCCGGTTCGAGACTCTCTTGGTGAGCTTGGCTCCCACGATGCCGCCTCCCATCGATGCCGCGGTGAAGAGCGCGACCATGACCCCGGCCTCGGCGGTGATCGTCAGCGTGCCCGCGAGAGTGCGCGAGGCTAGCCCGAAGGCGGCAGTGATGACCATGACCAGCAGGGACGTCGCAGAGGCCCGCTTCATTGGGTATCGCAGCGCCAGGTGCAGCGCGGGCACGATCGCGAACCCGCCTCCGACGCCGAAGAATCCGGTGAGGAAACCCGTCAGCGTCGCCAGAGCGACGACCCGGCACACGGTCGCGAGCGTCCAGGATCCCTGAACGTCAGCGGCGCCCCCGGCCTCGTCTGAAGAGGACGAGGCAGATGGGCGCATCTGGGAGTGCACCATGAAGACCGCGACCGCTGCCAGGAGAGCGCAGAAGGAGAGCATGAGGGTACGCGCTGGGACGAGTGGGCCGAGCGCCGATCCCGCCCACGTACCCACCAGGCCAGCCAGGGCGAAGAGAGCGCCCTCGCGCCACGCGACGTTCCCGCTGCGAGCGCGCGTCGCCAGCGAGACGGTGGCCGTCAGTCCCACGATGATGAGAGACAGGCCCGTTGCCTGGTGGGGATCCTGCCCAAGAATGTAGACGAGGATCGGCACCGACAAGATGCCGCCTCCCGCGCCGAGCGAGCCGACGACAATGCCGACGAATGCGCCGATGAGGAGCGCTTCAACAATCATTGGTCATGTCCGAGTAGGTGTGGTGAGAGATAGTCCAAGGGAGGTAGAGACCGCGGGGTCCATAATGTCCGAGGCCGGCCTGCCCGCCGCGATCAGCATGCCCATCGCGCGCAGGGCAGGGGTGGCGTGTTCGTAAAACGCCCGGTACCCCTCGCACAGGTAGTTATGCGAGGACTCGCCGCGGCGCACGAAACGGTCTTTCGGGCACCCGCCCCAGCACAGCCGCAGGTGCGGGCACGCGCGGCACTCGTCGTCCAGGCCGGGCTTGAGGCGTGCGAAGTCCCGCATCTTGTCCGAGGCCGCCAGCTGCGTGAAGGATGAGGAGTTGATCGAGCCGACCAACCAATCCGGCTCCACCCAGTGATCACAGGCGTACACGTCGCCGTTGAATTCCATCGCCATGTTCGCGCCGCACTGGGGCGCATGCACGCACACTGTGGCCGAGCCAAACATGGCCGACAGGGTCGAATCCACGTCCTGGATGAAGACCTCGCCCACGTCGGCGGCCAGCCACTGGTCGAACACCTCGCACAGGAAACGCCCGTAGGAAGCGGGGGACGTGGAACGGCTGGTGACGCAGTCCCCGTCCTGGCGGTACAGGAGCGCAGAGGTCCCGGAACGCCAGCCGCGCTCAGCCTGGGCCAGGTCGGCGGCGCGCACGCGCTCGACGATGGGGATGAACTGCAGGTAGCGAGCCCCCAGATCGTCGCGGAAGTAGCGGTACACCCGCTCCCCGTGGTCCTCGTTCGCGGCGTTGACCGTGCACAGGATGTTCGTCTCCACGCCCGCGCGGGCGAGGGCCTCCCAGCCGCGCACAACCATCGCCTGTGTGCCCCGCCCGCCACGGTTGAGCCGGTAGGCGTCGTGCAGGGGAGCGGGCCCGTCGATGGACACGCCCACGAGGAAGTCGTGGTCCGCGAAAAAGCGCGCCCACTCGTCGGTCACCAGCGTGCCATTGGTCTGTAGCGCGTGACGCACGCGCTGGGTGGGCCGGCGGTAGCGCTCACACAGCTCGATGAGGCGCTCAAAAAAAGGCAGGCCGCGCAGGGTCGGCTCCCCGCCCTGCCATAGCATCGTGACCTCGCCGTCGGGGCTCGACTCCAGGAACGCCTCGACGTAACGTTTCAAGGTCTGCTCGGACATGGTCTGCGCCGCCGCGTCGTAGAGCAGTTCCTTGGATAGGAAAAAGCAGTACTGGCAATCCAGGTTGCACGCGGCCCCCGTCGGTTTAGTGACGACGGAGAATGGGATTGAGCGCGTCACGGCCTGCCCCCGCGATCGGTGCGCGCCTCCAATGACGAGGCCGGCCGCGCCTCCCCGGGTGAGGCTTCTTCAGTGCAGTGCGCAGAGGCGGTGTCCTCGTCGGAGGGGTGGGCAGCAATGTAGGCACTCGCCTGAGCGGCCCCCAAAGGCCCCAGTGATGCCCCCACGACGTCGATGTCCCACTCCATGACGGGAATGAGCTCCCTATGCATGGCGGCCGCGATGTCGGATCGCAGGGAGGGAAATGCGTCGACGATTTCGCCGGCCACGATGATGGCGCGCGGGTTAATGAGGAGCGCGGCCGAACCCAAGACATAGCCGACAGCCTGGGCAGCCCGCTCCAGGGCCTCGCGCGCACGCGTGTCGCCCGAGAGGACAGCGGCTCGCAGCTGAGCAATATCGGCAACGCCCGCGCGCTCGCACAGCGCCGGGACGGAAGCCAGCGTCTCCAGGCAACCGTGCTTGCCGCAGGCGCAGGGTGAGTCATTGGCACCCACCGTCATGTGCCCGAGTTCCCCCGCCAGTCCGCCCGCCCCGCCAACGAGGCGGAAATCGGAGACGACGCAGCCGCCTACGCCTCCCGACAGTCGCAGATAGATGAACGAGGACATGTCCGCGCCCGCGCCCCACAGGGCCTCCGCGAGCGCCGCCATGCGCACGGTGTTGTCAACGATCGGGAGAGGATCCCACCAGCGTCGCGTGAGCTCGCTGAGCTCCTCCATAGTCGGGTACGCGTCCGAGGAGAGCCTGGCGTTACGCCCCATCGGAATGGGAACCCCCACGCCCACCGCGCGCACCGTCGAGGTGTCGATTCCTTGACGGGCCGCGCTCGCGGCCAGAGCCTCGCAGGTTTGCTCGAGAGAGAGCTGGAGGGAGGGGGAGGCGGGGGAGACGATATGAACGGCGGCCAGGACGGTGCCGGCGCGCGAGAGCATGACGCCCGCGCACGACGTGCGCGTGACGTTCAGGCCGACGCAGTGTGCCGCCGAGGAGTTGAGGGTGAGGAGCTGGGTGGGGCGGCCTCGTCCGGGGGCGTTCGTGCGCACCGGAGTCACCGATCCCTCGTCGAGGAGGGTGGTGAGCGCGCGTCCCAGGTTCGTGCGCGAGGTGTCGAGGGCCTCGCACAGCTGGGAGCGTGTTGCGGGGGCTTTGGCCAGGTGGGCGACGATGCGGTCTTCGAGGGTGGGTAGTGGTCTGCGTGTGGGGTAGTGCATGCCTCTCCTTCCCGGCGCTTCGTCGTTGGTGTCCGCTCGGGGCGCTTCGGCCTCGTTGACAGTTTCTATGATACGCGTCACTGTGAGGGGTCTGCAGGGCGCGTGTTTGCCTCGGCGGCGGGACCATACGTGTCCTCCCGCCGCCGAGGCGCTGAGTTAGTCGCTCGTGACCTCGTCGAGGTCGGAGCGAGCCGTGTTCACCAGCGGGATGTCGAAGTCGGTCATCGCCGCCATCCACTTGGCGAAGGAGTGATCCCCGCGCTCACGCAGCTGCAGGTACAGGTTCGTTGCCAGCTCCCTGCGGATCTCGTCGTAGACGGGCACGGTGTACACGTTGTTCATCTCGGCCGGATCCAGACGCAGGTCGTAGAGCTCGTTGATCGACTCGGGGTTGATGACGAGCTTGAAGTCCCGCGTGCGCAGCATGCGCTGCTGGAGGGGGAAGTGGTGGCCGTGGAACTCGCACACGATGTCCTCGCGCCAGCCTTCGACCTGCCCGCCGCGCGTCAGGTCCACGATCGAGCGGCCGTCCTCCACGAGCGAGGTGTCCAGGCCCGCGATGTCGAGGACCGTGGCCGGCAGGTCGATGAGGGAGACGAATGCGTCGGAGCGTCCCACGGTTGAGACGCCGGGGATGTGGGCGATGAAGGGGACGTTGTAGATGTCGTCGTACATCATCGGGCCCTTGTCGTTGAGGCGGTGTGAACCCGTGAACTCACCGTGGTCCGCGCAGAAGAAGACCGCCGTGTCGTCCAGGATGCCCAGCTCGCGCGCCACGTCCATGATGCGCCCGATCTCGAAGTCGATCATGGCCGTGTAGCCCCAGTAGACCGCGATGAGCTTCTTCCACTGCTCGTTCGTGAACGAGGAGGTGGACCAGTAGGTCGCGTAGTTCTCCTGGATCGGGGGCTTGCCGATGAGGGAGTCACCGAAGTTTTCCGGCAGCTCGACGTCGTTTGGATCGATGAGGTCGAACCACTCGTCGGGCAGGAAGTAGGGCAGGTGAGGCCCGAAGAAATGCACGTCGAGGCAGAAGGGCTGCTTCGAGTCCTTCCAGTCGGCGGCGTACTCGCGCAGCTTCTCGATCGCGCGGTCTGCCAGGAAGCGCTCGAAGGTGGCTTCCTCGGGTTGGTCGAGGCGCGCCGCGATGATATGCCCGTCGCGTCCGCCGGGCAGCTTGCCGCGCCATAGGTCGTGGGCGCGCACCGGCGGGAGGTTGTTGGCCTCGAGCCAGGCGACATACTTCTCGTTCGCCACCGGGTTTTCGGCGCCCCAGTATGTGTCGTCGTCCGCGCCGAACTTGTCGGGCAGGTTGTAGCCGCAGTGGTACTTGCCGACGATGCCGACGTTGTAGCCGGCGTCGCGCAGTTCCTGCGTGTACGTCCACGTGCCCTCGGGGATCGAGACCTGGTAGGCGATGTTCCACTCGGGGTTGGCCAGCACCTGGTGCTTGCCGGGGCGCTTGCCGGTCAGCAGGGAGGCGCGAGCCGGTGTGCAGATCGCCGTGGGGGTGAAGCAGTGTGTGAAGGCGAAGCCCGATTCGCCCATCGCGTCGATGACGGGGGTTTGGGCGTGGGGGTTTCCCAGGCAGCCGATCGTGTCGGTGCGGTGCTGGTCGGTCATGATGACCAGGACGTTGCGCACGTTGTCGGGAATGTCCCTCGGTGTATGGGCCATCAGTTGCTCCTTCTCCCGGTGGCGGGCGACGAACAGCGTACGCTCGCTCACACTTCACTGTACGCGCATGGTTTTGCGCCCACTGAACCGGACAAAAAGATCAAAAGTGCACCGTGTCACCAATCGTGTTAGCGCGTCTGAACCACGAACTCCGGATTCGGCGTCTGTGCCGGCGTCACCGAATCAGCCTCAATAACCAGCGCCTTCCCACCGCGCACACGCAACGTACCGCTCACATGCACCCAGCTATCCGCCGCAGGAGCAGGCCCAGCCCACCGCACCGCAAAACCAACCGGATACGCATCCGCCGCACAACACCAAATCGCCATACGCGCCACCGCAAAGCTCTCCTCATCCGTCACACGCGGAATCGACGCCTGAGCGCTCGCGGCCTCGGAACTGAGGACGAAGCCAGTGAGTTCAACGCGCTGACCGTCGTGCGCGCGTCCGTTGGCGATCATCTCCTCCACCTGGGAGTAGAAGTTGTCGGTCGTGAGCTCCAGCTTCCCGCTCGACGAGGCCTGCCCCGCGCCGCCGTTCTGGCTGCCACTGCCGGTGGCGGGGTTTGCGCCCCCGTTTGCTGCGTCGTTGGATGCCCCGGGGGTGTCCTCGGGCGAATCGTCGGTGTCCGCGTCGATGGTGGATCCGCCAGAGGTGGGGCGTGCGCCAATCGCGCCCGCAGCCAGCTCGGAGGGGGAGACGCGGAAGGGGAGGATGAGCAGGGCGGCAGCTAGGAGGGCGACGAGGCTGCGCGTCGTGGCCCGGTAGGAGGTGGCCGTGTCCGTGCTCTTGTGTTCGCCGGCGTCGATGCGCGCGGAGAGTGCGAGCGCGCAGGCGAACAGGCCGATGCTGGACGCGATGATGCCGGGGCGTGCCGACGGTGGCACGAAGGACGCGTAGCGGCCGGACATGGCCAGCCACAGCAGCACGCCGCCGAGGGACGCGAGGGAGAGTGACTCGAGGACGGGGGCGATGCGGTCGATGAGCTTCACGAGAGGACCCCCATCCACCAGGCGCCACCGATGACGGCAGCGGCGATGCACGTGACGGTTGCACACAGGCGAAGCACGAACGCGCCGCGGAACTGCGAGGACAGCAGGGCCACGTTCTTCACGTCCATCATCGGGCCGTAGACCATGAAGCCCATGAGCGCGCCCTGTGGTGCGAGGGAGGCCAGCGAGCGCGCGATCACCGCGTCCGAAGAAGAACACAGCGACAGGGCGAAGCCCGCCGCCATCATGAGCGCCAGCGCGCCGGGCGCCGGCAAGCCAGCGAGCAGGGAAGACACCGGCCAGAACACCTGCGCCGCAGTCGAGGCGACCACACCGCCGAGCAAGTAGGGCAGGATCCGACCGAAGGAATGACCCGTCGCGCCGAGCACGCCAGAGAAAGAGCGATCCGGCATCTCGCAACCGCCGTCGCATCCGCACGAATCCCCGTCATGGACGTGGGCATCCTCGCGCAGGGCGCTCGGAGGGTAAGCCAGCATCGACAGGCCCACCGACACAGCGACGATGATGCTCAGGCCGATACGCGCCCCCACAATCGCCCACGAGCCAAACGCGTAATACGTCGACGCAATCACCAGGGGATTAATCGCGGGCGATGCCAGCATGAGAGTGGTCGACGCCGACAGAGGGACACCCTTGCGCAGCAGCGAACGGAAGATCGGCACCGCCGAGCAATCACACACCGGAAGAAGGAAAGCAGCGACGAGCGCCGTCAACACGGACGCCACCGGGTTCGTCGGAAACACACGCGCGATCAGAGCGGGGGAGACGAAAGCCTCGATAAGCTCGGCAACGAACACGCCCAACAGCAGGAAGGGAATCGCCTGCAGGGTCATGCCCACGGCTATCGTCGCCGCGCGACCAACAGGCAGGCCCGATCCGGCCAGGGTTCCCTGCGTGGCCCACACGGCAACCAGCGCCACCAACACAAGCGCGCCGATAAGCGCACCCCAGGGACGCGCAGGGCGTTTCGTCTCCACTACACTCACCCCACAACTCTAGGACAGGAGACCCACACCCCTCCGATCACTCGCCGACCACGGCACACCGGGGCGTCGTCTACGCACACGACAACGAGCGCTCACAGGTGCGCTGTGTGCAGACAGACGCTCCGCCCAGTGGGCGCTCGCGAGTTTCTTCGCTACACTGGTTTTTCGCTACGATCCGGCCCGCACGCGCGGGGTATCACCGGGGAGCATCCGGAAGAAAGAGGAGCGCGAAAGCCGGCCACGGCCTCGTCCCCTCCAGTAGAACCGGACGGGAGGGCCCGACACAGCCCCAACGAAGCGGCCGCGCCCAGCGAGGGAGCGGCAAGCGGGGTGGTACCGCGGGTGCCGGCGACGCCGGTCCTCGTCCCTGTATAGGCGCGAGACGAGGACACTCATGACGAAGCACGGCTTCTACCCCCGCCACCGGCAAGAAGAGGTGGACCCCAGCCCTTCCTTCCCCACGATGGAAGAGGGCACCCTGGCGTTCTGGGCCAGCAACGACACCTTCCGCAAGTCCATTGAGATGCGCGACGCCGGCGAGAATGGCTCCAACGAGTTCGTGTTCTACGATGGTCCGCCTTTCGCCAACGGCCTGCCCCACTACGGTCACCTCCTGACCGGCTACGTCAAGGACGTGGTGGGCCGCTACCAGACCATGAAGGGCCACCGCGTCGAGCGCCGCTTCGGCTGGGACACGCACGGCCTGCCCGCCGAGCTCGAGGCCCAGCGCCAGCTCGGCATCGAGGACGTCACCGAGATCACCCGCGAGGGTGGCATCGGCATCGAGGCGTTCAACGCCGCCTGCCGCTCCTCCGTCCTGCGCTACACGAAGGAATGGGAAGAGTACGTCACCCGTCAGGCTCGCTGGGTGGACTTCGAGAACGACTACAAGACGCTCGACATGCCCTACACCGAGTCCGTGATCTGGGCGTTCAAGCAGCTCTACGACAAGGGCCTGGCCTACCAGGGGCACCGCGTCCTGCCCTACTGCTGGAACGACCGTACGCCGCTGAGCAACCACGAGCTCAAGATGGACGACGACGTGTACCAGGACCGCACCGACAACACGGTGACGGTGGGCCTGCGCCTCGAGACGAAGCTGCGCGAGGACTCGGCGCGTCCCGAGCTGGCCCTCATCTGGACGACGACGCCCTGGACCCTGCCCTCGAACTCGGCCGTCGCCGTGGGCCCGGAGATCGAATACTCCCTCGTTGAGGTCGCTTCCGACCACGAGGGTGTCCTCGCGGGCGAGCGCGTCCTCATCGCCACCGACCTGGTGAGCGCCTACGCCAAGGAGCTGGGCGAGGAACCCGCCGTCGTGGCCACCTACAAGGGACGTGAGCTGGTGGGCATCCACTACCACCCGATCTACGACTACTTCGACACCCCCGAGCGCCGCGCTGAGGGTGGCGCCCCCGGCCCCAACGGCTGGTCCATCATCGCCGCCGACTACGTGACGACCACGGACGGCACCGGCCTCGTCCACCAGGCGCCCGCCTTCGGTGAGGACGACATGTGGACGTGCATGGAGTACGGCATCGGCGTCGTCCTGCCCGTCGACGAGGGTGGCGTCTTCACCTCCGAGGTGAGCGACTACGAGGGCATGCAGATCTTCGACGCGAACCGCTACGTGGTCGCCGACCTGCGCGAGCAGGGCGGGCCCATCGCGCGCCGCGCCCCCGAGATCCGCGCCGTGCTGGTGCGCGAGAAGTCCTACGTGCACTCCTACCCGCACTGCTGGCGCTGCCGCAAGCCCCTCATGTACAAGGCCGTGTCCTCGTGGTTCGTCCGCGTCACCGAGATCCGCGACCGCATGGTGGAGCTCAACCAGGAGATCACCTGGACCCCCGCGCACACCAAGGACGGCATCTTCGGCAAGTGGCTGGAGGGCGCCCGCGACTGGTCGATCTCGCGTAACCGCTTCTGGGGTGCGCCGATTCCCGTGTGGGTCTCGGACGATCCGGCCTACCCGCGCACCGACGTCTACGGCTCCATCGCGGAGCTCGAGGCCGACTTCGGCGTGAAGGTCACGGACTTCCACCGTCCCTTCATCGACTCCCTGACGCGCCCGAACCCGGACGACCCGACGGGCAAGTCGACGATGCGTCGCATCTCCGACGTGTTCGACTGCTGGTTCGAGTCCGGCTCGATGCCCTTCGCGCAGGTGCACTACCCCTTCGAGAACCAGGAGTGGTTCGAGAACCACTACCCGGGCGACTTCATCGTCGAGTACATCGGCCAGACGCGCGGCTGGTTCTACACGCTGCACGTCCTGGCGACCGCGCTCTTCGATCGCCCGGCGTTCCGCTCCTGCGTCTCCCACGGCATCGTCCTGGGTGACGACGGCCTGAAGATGAGTAAGTCGCTGCGCAACTACCCGGACGTGGCCGAGGTGTTCAACAAGTACGGCTCCGACGCGATGCGTTGGTTCCTCATGTCGAGCCCGGTCGTGCGCGGCGGCAACCTGATCGTCAAGGAGGAGTCGATCCGCGACACCGTCCGTCAGGTGCTGCTGCCCATCTGGAACACGTACTACTTCTTCACGCTGTACGCGGGTGCGTGCAACAAGGGCGAGGGCTACGAGGCCAAGCGTATCGATTTGTCTTCGCCCGAGGCCGTGGCCGCGCTGGCGCAGATGGATCGCTACCTGCTGGCTCACACCCGCACCCTCGCCGAGGACGTGCGCGGCGCGCTCGACGGCTACGACGTGGCCGGCGCGTGCGAGGCGATCCGCGACTACCTGGACGTCCTGACGAACTGGTACGTGCGTACTCAGCGTCAGCGCTTCTGGGACGAGGACGGCGCTGCGTTCGACACGCTGTACACGGCTCTCGTGACGCTCATGGAGCTGGCGGCGCCCCTGCTGCCGCTGCTGAGCGAGGAGATCTGGCGCGGCCTGACGGGCGGCGAGTCCGTGCACCTCGTCGACTTCCCCGTCATTGACGAGGCCGTGGACGCCCCCGAGCTGGTCGCCGCGATGGATGAGGTTCGTTCGATCGTGTCGGCAGCCCACGCGCTGCGTAAGACGCATCAGCTGCGCGTGCGCCAGCCGCTGGCCTCGCTGCTGGTCGTGTCGGAGAACTTCGCTGCGCTGGAGCCCTTCGCGGACCTGATCGCCTCCGAGGTGAACGTGAAGTCCGTGGTGTTCTCTGCTCCGGAGAATTCGGGCCTGAGCGTTCGCACCGAGCTGGCGCTGAACCCGCGCGCCTTCGATCCGGCTGTCCGTAAGCTGACGAGCCAGCTGTTCAAGGCTCAGAAGTCCGGCGAGTGGGAGGTCGTGGACGGCGAGTGTCGTTTCGCCTCCGTCGAGCTGGATGGGGCGCCGCTGGTGCTCACGGGCGACATGTTCTCCGTGTCCACCTCCGTGGACGCCGCCGAGGGCCAGGTCGCGGACGTTCTGGCGTCGGGCACCTTCGTCGTGCTCGATACGGAACTGACCCCCGAGCTCGAGGCCGAGGGCTACGCCCGCGACGTCGTGCGCGCCGTTCAGGACGAGCGTAAGAACGCCGGCCTGCACATCGCGGACCGCATCGACCTGTCGCTGACGGTTCCCGCCGATCACGTGGCCGACGTGGAGACTTGGCGCGACATGATCGCCGCCGAGACCCTCGCTCTGTCGCTGACGGTCGAGGCCGGCGACAAGCTCGCGGTGAGCGTCGCCAAGCACTGAGTGCTGTTACAGAGGCGGGCGGG
>JVKM01000056.1:159389-209865 GCA_001072465.1 Xylanimonas cellulosilytica
CCCGCCCGCCTGCGTAGAGGGGTGCGATCGCGTCGCGGGGCGACACAAGTACTCGTCCTGTCGCGCGGCGACAGGACGAGTATTAACAGCATGAGCTCCTGAGGATCAGGCGGGCGGCGGGGGGATTGCGGGTTCTGCCGCCGCGCTGGGCTGGGCCTCGTCGGCGGGTTCCTCGTCGTCGCCGGCGCCGCTGTCCTCATCGGAGGACTTTTCCTCGATGGTGGGTGCGGGCATGTGCATCATGATCTCCATGGAGTCCATGAGCTGGCACATCGACTTGTTGTACTTCTCGTAGTCGGTGTCGCGGAACTCGTCGTTGACGGCGCCCACGGACACGTTGACGAAATGCACCTGGTTGTAGAAGGTGATCATCAGGGGCGCGGTGATGACCGTCGAGATGCCCCGCAGCATGATGTTGCGGTCCTCGGCGATAGAGAGGATATCCGTGGGGTCGGCGATGTCGACGGGCTCGCCGTCCACCAGCACTTCGGGATCGGAAAAATACCGGTAAGCCCCGTACACGGCGAGCAGTAGTTGCTCCCACGCGACGCGGTAGGTCAGGTTAAAGGTGGAGCGAATCCAGCCATCTTCCTCGTGTTGACCAACGAGTAGCATGTCGATTCCTTCGCGTTGACACGATGCGCGATGCCGCGCTGTGTGCGGCATCCTATCAAAGATACCCGCGTGATTAGCGGGCGGCGTCGATTGCCGCCTTCGCTGTCTTCAGGTCGACGCCGGTGCGGTCCCGGTAGGCCTTGACGGCGTTGAGGACCCTGCCCTCGGCGATCATCTGGAGTTCGGCTGCGCTTAGCTCCGGGAACGAGGCCGTGGTCGGGCTGGGAGCACCGGCCGGGAAGGTGGGAGCTGAAGCCTGCGGGACCGCCGCCTCGGGAGCGGGGAAGGATGATCCAGCGAGGGCCGTGACCCCGGCGTCCGCGTAGGCGTTGCGCAGTCGCGCCTCGAGGGTCGCGACCTGTTCCTTGAGTCGCTGGTTCTCGGTGCGCAGCTCCTCGATTTCGGATGCCTGACCAAACCACTTACCCACGTGTCGCCTCCTGAAATAGATCATCGTGAAGGCTTTCATCCTATCTGTCTGCGCCGGCGCGGTGACGACGGGCTCGCCGCGGCGAATGTGGGGGTTCGGGGAACCCCGCCCCGGCCTCGTCGATGACGACGCGCGGACTGTGCGCGACAACGCGCCGTGACCGGCGAAACAAGCCGCCCGCCGCGCCCGGCCCGGTAAAATAGCGAAGACACTGCGAGCAGCGGAGGAAACATGGCAGGCGAATCGTTCTTCGGGCAAGACCCCACCCACGAGGATCAGCAGGGCGGCATCCCGGCCGACCTGATCCCGTACCTGGAAGCGGCCGACGAGGTCGAGGACACCGAGGCGGGGGAGGGAACCGACCCTCAGGCCGAGGAGAGCGAACGTGAGGCCGCGCTGCGCGCCCTCGTCGAGAACTCGCTGCTGCTGGGCCCCGACCCCTCCGTCCTCGCCGAGATCGAGGGCGAGGTGGACGAGGACTTCGCCGACGACGCCGCCGAGGCACGCGACGAGCGCGCCTCCCACGAGGCCGCGCTGGCGAAGGCCGAGCAGGACGTCGCGCTGGACGCCCGCGTGCAGGAGATCTACCAGTCCATCGTCGCGCGCGCACCCGAGCACGATATCGATCCCACGCTCGACCGCGTCAAGCTCGCCTTGGACATCCTGGGTGACCCGCAGAACTCCTACCCGTCGATCCACATCACGGGCACGAACGGTAAGACCTCCACGTCGCGCATGATCGACTCGCTCCTCACGGCTTTCGGCATGAAGACGGGCCGCTTCACGAGCCCGCACCTGCTCGACGTGCGCGAGCGCATCTCGCTGGAGGGACACCCGATCACGCGCGAGGGCTTCGTGCGCGCATGGGAGGACATTGAGCCCTACGTCGGCATGGTGGACGAGCGCAGCTCGCAGGAGGGCGGCCCCCGTCTGTCCTTCTTCGAGGTGTTCACGATCATGGCGTACGCGGCCTTCGCCGACTACCCGGTAGACGCCGCTATCGTTGAGGTCGGCATGGGCGGGCGCTGGGACGCCACGAACGTCATCGACGCGGGCGTCTCCGTCATCACGCCGATCGCCCTGGACCACACGAAGTGGCTTGGCTCCACGCTGGAGGAAATCGCGCGCGAAAAGGCCGGCATCATCAAGCCCGGCCAGGTTGTCGTCATCATGGCTCAGGAGGAGGAAGTCCTCGACATCCTGCTCGAGCAGGCGCGCTCCGTCGACGCGATCGCCCGCGTCGAGGGCCGCGACTTCGAGGTCGTGGATCGCCAGATGGGGGTCGGTGGCCAGATGGTCACGATCCGCACGCCCTCCGCGGTGTACGAGGACGTGTTCGTCCCGCTGTTCGGCCAGTATCAGGCCCACAACGCGGCGGCGGCCCTCGTCGCCATCGAGGCCTTCATGGGGGGCCGCGGCCTGGACGGCCGCATCGTCGAGCAGGGCCTCATGAACGCCTCCAGCCCGGGACGCATGCAGGTCGTGCGTCATTCGCCCACGATCATCGTGGACGCCGCGCACAACCCTGCGGGTGCGGCCACCCTGCGCGAGGCCGTGGAATCCTCCTTTGGGTTCGCGCGCATCGCGGGCGTGTACGCGGCGATGGGGGACAAGGACGTCGAGGGCGTCCTGTCCGAGGTCGAACCCTTCATCGATCACCTCGTCGTCACGCAGATGCCGGGCGAGCGTGCGGCTGACATCTCGCGCCTGGCCGAGATCGCCGAGGAGGTCTTCGGTCCTGACCGGGTAGACGTGCGCGAGTCGCTGGCCGACGCGGTCGATCGTGCAGCCGAGATCGCCGAGGCCGGGGCCGAGCCCGCGGATCGCAGCGGAGTTCTCGTGTTTGGCTCGGTCATGCTGGCCGGGGAAATGCTGGCCCTCGCTGGTCACAGCCCACGCTAGGATGGAACCCGACCAGGGCGGCCGCATCGTGGCGGCCGCCACGGTTGGGATTTCGTGCTCAAAGGTGGCACGATTGATCACGTATACAAGTACAGATGAGCAATGTGCAAGGAGGCATCATGAAGAAGCTCGTCAATGACGTCCACGCCGTCGTCCGCGAAACCCTCGAAGGTTTCGCCCTGGCCCACCCCGACCTCGTCGATGTCCATTACTCGCCCGACTTCGTGACCCGTCACGTCCCCAAGGCTGAGGGCAAGGTTGGCCTCGTCTCCGGTGGTGGATCCGGACACGAGCCCCTGCACGCGGGCTTCGTCGGCGAAGGCATGCTGGATGCGGCCGTGCCCGGCGCGGTCTTCACCTCGCCCACCCCCGACCCGATCCTGGAGGCCACGAAGGCCGCCGATCACGGCGCGGGCGTCCTGCACATCGTTAAGAACTACACGGGCGACGTCCTCAACTTTGAGACCGCCGCCGAGCTGGCCGACATGGAGGACATCAAGGTCTCGTCGGTCGTCGTGAATGATGACGTGGCCGTCGAGGATTCCCTCTACACGGCGGGGCGTCGCGGCGTCGCCGGAACGATCTTCGTGGAGAAGATCGCGGGCGCTGCCGCCGAGCGCGGCGACTCCCTGGAGGAAGTCACCCGCATCGCGACCAAGGTCAACGACCAGACCCGCTCCATGGGCCTGGCCCTGGGCCCCTGCACCGTGCCCCACGCCGGCAAGCCCTCCTTCGACCTGGGTGAGGACGAGATCGAGCTGGGCATCGGCATCCACGGCGAGCCCGGATACCGCCGTGGTGCCATGGAGACCGCGGACAGCCTCGTCGCCGAGCTCTACGAGCGCGTGCGCGAAGACCTCGGCCTCACCGAAGGCGAGCGCGTCGTGGCCCTCGTCAACGGCATGGGAGGAACCCCCGTCTCCGAGCTCTACATCTGCTTCCGCGCCCTCGCCGCCCTGCTGAAGAAGGACGGCATCGAGATCGCTCGCCAGATGGTCGGCAACTACGTCACCAGCCTGGAGATGCCCGGCGTCTCCGTGACCCTCATGCGCACCGACGACGAGCTCCTCGAGCTCTTCGACGCGCCCGTGAACACGGTCGCCTGGAAGTAAACAACGAGGCAGGACAAGGAGAAACACGATGAGCCTAGATGCAGCGTGGGCACTGCGGTGGATCGAGCTGGCAGCGGCGGACGTCGCTGAGCAGCGTGACTACCTGGTGGACCTGGACCGAGCCATCGGAGACGGCGACCACGGCGAGAACATGGACCGCGGATTCAAGGCCGCCGTCGAGGCCCTTGGCCAGGCCCAGCCGGCCAGCGTCGCCGAGGTCCTCAAGACGGTCGCCAAGACCCTCATGTCCACGGTCGGCGGCGCCGCCGGGCCCCTGTACGGGACCGCGTTCCTGCGCGCATCGAAGGCCGCCGGTGACGGTGAGCTCGACGGCGCGGGCGTCGCTGCGGTGATCGCGGGCGCGCTCGAAGGAATCCAGGTGCGCGGCAAGGCCACCACGGGCGAAAAGACCATGGTGGACGCGTGGACCCCGGCCCTTGAGGCCGCCCGCGCGGCCGCCGAGGCCGGTAGTGATCCCGTGGCTGTCCTTGAGGCCGCCGCCAACGCCGCAGAGGCCGGAGCCGCCGCGACGGAACCCATGCGGGCCACGAAGGGACGCGCCTCCTACCTGGGAGAACGCTCCATCGGTCACCTCGATCCGGGTGCGGTTTCCACCTCCCTCATCCTGCGTGCAGCCGTGCGCGCAGCGGGCGAGGCCGGCGCAGCATGAGCGTGTCCGTCTCCTTCGTCATCGTCTCCCACTCGGCCTCCCTGGCCAACGGAGTCTGCGAGCTGGCCGCCCAGATGGCCCCCGACGTGCACTTCGAGGCCGCCGGGGGCACGGACGACGGCCGCATCGGCACCTCCTACGACCTCGTCGAGACGGCCCTCGAGGCAGCCCTTGCTGCCGTGGACGGTGAGGGTAGCGGCGTCATTGTGCTGACCGACCTCGGCTCGGCCACGATGACCGTCGAATCCGTCATCGACATGAGCGACGAGCCCGAGCGCGTGCGTTTCGTCGACACCTGCCTCGTCGAAGGGGCCGTCGCCTCCTCCGTGCGGGCCCAGCTGGGCGAAGACCTCGACCAGGTCGCCGACGTCGCAGCCGCCCTGGCCCCCCGCGTGGACGACGTGCCCGCCCAGGAGGCGCCCAGCCCCGCTCCCGCGAAGCTCAGCGGGACAGGGGGAGGGGCCCCGGCCTCGTCGACGTGGGCGCAGGGGGACGCGGTCGTTGCAGACCCCGTCGGCCTGCACGCGCGCCCGGCCGCCGCCTTCGTGCGCCTGGCGGGCACCTTCGACGCCGAGGTCACCGTCAACGGGGCGGACGGCGGGTCGGTCCTAGAGCTCATGGCCCTGGGCATCACCCAAGGTCAGAGCGTCCACATCGAGGCCAATGGGGCAGACGCCACAGCGGCGGTTGCGGCCCTGACAGATATGCTGGAAAGCGCAACTGAGCAACCCTCATAATCAAAGGAGACAATGTGAGCGCTAAGAGTGTTCTGCTGGAGCCCCAGCACCTTCTCGACCCCACCCTCGAGCACACCCTCATCGTCGTGAAGCCCGACGGCTACGCGCGCGGCCTGACCGGTGAAATCCTGCGCCGCATCGAGGCCAAGGGCTACACGATCAAGGGCCTCAAGCTCATGATCGCCTCCCGCGAGCTGCTCGCCGAGCACTACGCCGACCACAAGGACAAGCCCTTCTTCGAGGGCCTCCTGGAGTTCATGAGCTCCGGCCCGGTCGTCGCCATCATCGTCGAAGGCCAGCGCGTCGTCGAGGGCATGCGCGTCCTCATGGGCTCGACCGACCCGACGACGGCCCCCGCGGGCACGATCCGCGGCGACCTGGGTCGCGCGTGGAACAGCCCCCACATGGAGAACCTGATCCACGGCTCGGACTCTGTGGACAACGCAACGCGCGAAATCTCCCTGTGGTTCCCGGAGATTTACTGAGACACGGCTAACCTGCAAGGGTGTACCTCAAAAACCTGACACTGCGGGGCTTTAAGTCCTTCGCCAGTGCGACCACGCTCGCCCTCCAGCCGGGCATCACGTGCGTCGTCGGCCCCAACGGGTCGGGTAAATCCAACGTCGTCGACGCGCTCGCCTGGGTCATGGGCGAGCAGGGTGCCCGCGCGCTACGCGGCGGGCAAATGGCGGACGTGATTTTTGCGGGGACATCTGGGCGCGCGGCGTTGGGGCGCGCCCAGGTGGACCTGACGATTGACAACACCGACGGGTTGCTCGACATCGAGTATTCCGAGGTGACGATCAGCCGCACCCTGTTCCGCGGGGGCGGTTCCGAATATTCCATCAACGGCACTCCGGCGAGGCTGCTGGACGTGCAGGAGCTCCTCTCCGACACGGGCATGGGCCGTCAGATGCACGTCATCGTCGGCCAGGGGCAGCTCGACGCGATCCTGTCCTCTACGCCCGAGGAGCGTCGCGGCTTCATCGAAGAGGCCGCGGGAGTCCTGAAGCACCGCCGGCGTAAGGAGCGCGCGCTCAAGAAGCTGGCCGATATGGACGCGAATCTCGTGCGCGTCCTGGACGTGACCAACGAGATTCATCGTCAGCTGGGGCCCCTGGCCCGCCAGGCGCGGGTTGCTCGTCGCGCGTCCCTTATTCAGGCGCGCGTGCGCGACGCGAAGGCCCGCCTGCTCGCCGACGACCTGTCTTCCGCGCTGTCGAAGCTGTCCGTGCTCGAGGCATCGGATGAGTCCGCGGCCGAGCGCCGTGCCTCGCTCGAGGAGCAGATAGCCGCCGCGCGCGCCGAATTGTCACGGCTGGAGGAGGCCGAACGGGCATCCTCACCGGCCCTCGATCAGGCGTCTTCCGACTGGCAGTCGCTCACCACGATCACCGAGCGCCTGCGCGGCACACTCATGGCCGCGACCCAGAAGGTCTCCCTGCGCGCGACCCCCGAGCTGCCCCCGGGCGGCGAGGATCCCGACGTTCTCGACGAGCGCGCCCGCGTCGCCGGTGCTGAGGATGCTGCGCTGGTCGCTCAAGTCGAAGAGGCACGCTCTGCTCTGACGTCCGCGACTCGCGCGCGCGAGGCCGCCGAGGACGCCGACGATTCCGCGTCCCGCGAGCTGGCCCGCGTTAACCGCGTCATTGCCGACCACCGTGAGAAGGTCGCGCGCCTGACGGGTGACGCCTCGACGGCCGCGTCTCGCTTGGAGGCCGCGATCGCCGAGGCCGACCGCGCCTGGGGCGCGTACCGCGCGGCTCAGGAGCGCGCCGAGGCCGCCGAGAAGGCGGTGCCCGCTTCGTCTGTGGGCTCCGGGGATGCTTCTGTCGCTGAGGGCTCCTCGTCCGAGGACGAAGCCTGCGGGGGAGCGGCCCGCGCACACGCCGAGGCCTCCGCCCGCCGCGACGCCGCACGCGCACGCGTGGACGAGCTGCTCGGCATCGAACGCGAGGCCCGAGCCGACCGCGCGCGATGGGAGGCGCGCCGCGACGCACTCGAGCAGCTGCTTGCCCCCGAGGACGGCACCGCCGAGCTGCTGGGACGCCCCGGCGTGCTCGGCCAGGTCGCACCCCTCCTGCATGTCACCCCCGGTTTCGAGGACGCCGTCGCCGCCGCGCTCGCCCCCTTCGCTGACGCAGCCGTCGTCGACTCCCTGGCCCGAGGCCTGGGTGAGCTGGACGCCGCCCGAGCGGCCGGGCGCTCGCTGCGGCTTGTCGTGGCATCTGATTCTTCCGGTCCTCCCGACGGCCCCGCGGAGGGGACCAGCGGGGCCGTCCGCGCCGATCTGCCCGAGGGCGCGACATGGCTGTCCGACGTCGTCGCCTGCGAGGGAGCCGCCGCGCCGCTGGCCTCTCTGCTGGACGGGGTTGTCGCGTGCTCCCTTGAGGCCGCCGCTGACGTGCTGGATGTGCCCGGCGTGCGCGCCGTCGTCACGTCGGGCGGCGACGTGCTGCGCTCGTGGTCGGTGGAGGGTGGCCGCCAGGCCTCCTCTGTGCTCTCCGTGCGCGCAGACTACGAGGAGGCGTGCGCGCAGGCCGAGGCCGCCCAGGCCCGCATGGCCGAGGTCTCCGAGCGGCTCAGCGAGGCAAACGCCGACCTGGACCGCTGCATCCGCGAGGCGAACGACGCCCTGAAGGCCCTGCGCGAGGAGGATGCTCAGCGCGCCAAGGAAGCCCAGGAACTGGCCCGCGCCCAGTCGGCCGCTCAGGCAGCCCGAGCCGAGGCCGAGCGCGCCCACGACGTGGCCCGCCGAGCCGACGAGCAGGTCACGTGGGCCCGCGAGCAGGACGTGGCCGCGCGCGCACGCCTCGACGGCGCTGACACCGTCGGCCCGCCCGAGTCCCTCGAAGACGCCCAGGCCCGCGCGGACGCCGCATCCCGCGCCGCGCGCGAGGCCCGCGAGGCCGAAAATGAGGCGCGCCTGAGCCTGCGTGCCCTCGAAGAACAATCGCGGCGCGCCGCCTCACGCGCCCGCTCCCTGCGCCAGGCCGCCGCCGCTGAGCGCGAGGAGCGCGCCCGCTACGCCCGGCGCGAGGCCGCACGAAAGACGGAGCTGGCCACGGCCTCAGACGTGGAGGCCGCAGCCCGCGTGGCCCTCGAGGCAGCCGAGCGCGCCCTGTCTCAGGCCGCCGCCGAGCGTGACCGCCTGAGTGAGCGTCGCTCCCAGGTCTCCCAGGAGGTTTCGGACGCACGCCGCGCCCTGGACCGGCTGAGCGCGGAGCTGTCGGAGGCCACGGCCTCGGCCCACCAGGGGCAGATCGCCGCCGAACAGACGCGCCTGCGCGTCGAGGACCTGCAGCGGCGCGCCCTGGAGGAGCTGTCCCTCGAACCCGAGCAGCTGCTCGCCGAGTTCGGGCCGGAGACGCTGGTACCGATGCTGCCGCTCGACCCCGATCAGGTCGAGAAGGCTGCGGCCGCTGAGCCGAGTGCGTACGTGCGCGCCGAGCAGGAGCGCGCGCTCGCCAAGGCGCTGAAGGACTTGGAGAAGCTGGGGCGCGTGAACCCCCTGGCGCTCGAGGAACACGAGGCGCTGGCCTCGCGGCACAAGTTCCTGGTGGACCAGGTGCAGGATCTCAAAGCTTCGAAGGCGGATCTGCTGCGCATCGTGCAGGACGTGGATCGCCTGGTGGAGGAGGCCTTCGCGTCAGCCTTCGCCGAGACGCGCGAGCAGTTCGAGCACGTGTTCGGTGTGCTGTTCCCGGGTGGCCAGGGCGACCTGGTGCTCACCGACCCGGACGACATGCTCTCGACTGGCATCGAGATCGAGGCTCGGCCCGCGGGCAAGAAGGTGAAGCGCCTGTCGCTGCTGTCGGGCGGCGAGCGTTCCCTGGCCGCGATCGCGTTCCTGGTCGCGATCTTTAAGGCGCGCCCGTCCCCGTTCTACGTCATGGACGAGGTCGAGGCCGCCCTGGACGACATGAACCTGACGCGCCTGCTGGCGATTTTCAAGGAGCTGCAGGAGACCTCGCAGCTGATTGTCATCACGCACCAGAAGCGCACGATGGAGATCGCGGATGCCCTCTACGGCGTCACGATGCGCGACGGCGTCACGACGGTGGTCTCCCAGCGCTTGGCGGACTAGACCTTATGCTCAGGCCGCTCTCAGGCCTCGACCCTCGTTAGCGTGCCGTGCGTGAGCTCGTAGATCGTGTCCACGTAGGGCAGGATCGAGCGATCATGCGTCACCATGATGGCGCTCTTGTTCTTCGACTTCACTTCCTTGCAGATCAGCTGGGCGATCTCCTGGCCGCGATCCGGGTCCAGGCTCGCGGTCGGCTCGTCCGCCAGGATCAGCTGCGGGTTTCCGATGAAGGCGCGAGCGATCGCCGCCCGCTGCTTCTGGCCGCCCGACATCTGGCGCGGGTACTTGGCGTAGGAGGCCTCGATCCCCAGGTCTTCCATGAGGGAACGGACCTCGGCCTGACGCGCTGCCTTGTCCTTCTCACCCTTGAGCTTGGCGACTAGTTTGAGCTGATCGCCGATGCGCATATAGGGCAGGAGCTGGTGGTCCTGGAAGATGAAGCCCAGCAGCTCCAGGCGCTTGCGCGTCCACTGCTTCTGGCTGAGCTGCGTGAGGTCTTGGCCGGCGATGGAGATGCGCCCTTCGTCGGCCGACAGGAGCAGGCCAGCGATGGACAGCAGCGTCGATTTTCCGGAACCCGACGGCCCCAGGATTGCGACGAACTCGCCGGCGTCGACGCTCAGGCTCAGGCCGCTGAGCACGCAGTGCGTCTGGTCGCCGTCGGCGTAGGACTTTCCGATCGAATCCAGTTCGATGATTGCCACTTTATTCTCCGTTTCCGCCGATGACTTCGATGGGGTCCACCTTCTTGATCTTCAGCAGCGACAGCGCGCCGCACAGGATCGACGTCACGACGAAGCTGATCGCGACGGTGACGCTGTCTGCGAGAGTCATGATCGACGGGACGGTGCTCGGCAGGAACGGCGCCATGGCGGCTGCGAGGCCGAGGCCGATCACGACGCCGATGATCGAGATGATCGTCAGCTGAGAGATCTGAATGTAGGTGATAGTGCGCATCGGCATGCCAATCGCCTTCAGCACACCGAACTGTCGCAGCTTCTGAAGGGTGAGGATGTAGAAGAAGACGCCCAGGATCGCGGACGAGGCCACGAGGAGCACCCATGTGATCATCTTGAGCGTGAGGTTCTGGGCCTTGTAGCCGGGGATCTTGTCGATGACCTGCTGGCGGTTGGCGGTCATCAGATGGCTGGGAAGGTCGCTGGCCGCGATCTCATCCGAGGTCACGACCGTCTGGGCCTGCCACCGATAGTTCGGATCCGTCTTGGTGCGCATACCCGCGTAGGTCTGCGAGCTGACGAACCCGATGTCGCTGTATCCGTAGTTGGCTCGTGAGGCGAAGGCGACGACCGTCAGCTCCTGCTCAGAGATCTTGTCGATCACCTGATCCCCGACGCGAATACCCTCGTTTTCGAACGCGCTGTCGAGGATGACCTCGTTGTCTCCCAGATCGGAGATTGTCATGTCGGAGTCGATGAGGGTCGGCTGGAGAACGTTACCGTCGTTGTGATCCGTCGCGAAGTACGTGATGTCCAGGGTGTTCGAGTCGTCGCCCTGGGTGATGGTCGCGCGCTGGATGACGAGGCTCGCGTAGTCGCGCATGCCGGCCGCTTCGAGGGCCTCGATGTCGTCGGAAGTCACCGATGAATAGGGGATGACGCCATCGGAGTCCGTCGACAGGACGTAGGTGAGGGGGCCGTAGTTCGCGATCTGCGCGGACACGGAGGCGGCGAGGCCGTTGGTGAGGCTCGAGAGGAACACGACCATGAACATGAGCGTGGCGATCAGGAACTCGATGAGAACGAACTTCTTTGGTTGATATGTAATTTCGTTCCACGCTATTTTCATGGCTTTGCTCCAATGCGGGCGACAGTGTGTCAGTTCGCCACCTTTTGTGCCCGAAAGCGGCTCGCAACTGTACCACGCGGTTTTTGACAGGCGCGCGGGGGAGAGGCGCGACAGACCGGGTCAGGAGCGGTTTCGTGACGTAGTCATCAGGGAGGGGTGCAACAGCGATGTGCGCAAGAAAAACGCGGGCGGGGACCCGTTGGTCCCCGCCCGCGCCTGCAAGCCGTGCGTCCCGCCGCTGCGGGAGGCTCGCTCTCAGTCGTTCATGAAATGACGCTCGTCCAGGATCTGTGCGCCGCCGCCCACCAGCGAGGGCAGGTGCTCATTTGCGTGGTGGCCGCAGAAGTAGAGCTGGCCACCCGAAGGCATCGTCGCACGAACCCAGGCGCGAGCGCCGCAGGCGTCGCAACGATTCGCCGCATTCAGCTGCGGCTCGTCCAGTACGGGGCGTTCAAGAGTCTGTGCGTTCATGCTTCCATCACACACCATCACCCCGCGCCGCGCACCCCTGTTCACCCGGGGCGCAATTGACCGCCCGCACGCCGATACAAGGAAACGGTGAGTGCAAACCCTCCTTCAATAAGCCCCAACGGACCCCGAAACGCCACCCACCAGCGCGATCTGGCCCCGGCCTCGTCAATCGTGGAAAGCATCCCAGAACCCGCGCCACGCGCACCGTTGGCCACAAACGAGCACCCAGCCACATATGATGCACATCGTGACTCCTACCGACGCATCCGACTACAACGCACGGCACCTCTCGGTCCTCGAGGGGCTCGAAGCCGTGCGCAAGCGCCCCGGCATGTACATCGGCTCCACCGACCACCGGGGCCTCATGCACTGCCTCTGGGAGATCATCGACAACGCGGTCGACGAGGCCCTGGAAGGTCACTGCGACACGATCGACGTGCGCCTCCACCCCGACCACTCCGCTTCCGTCGCCGACAACGGCCGAGGCATCCCCGTCGACATCGTGCCCGGTCAGGGCCTGACGGGCGTCGAGGTTGTCTACACCAAGCTCCACGCCGGCGGTAAGTTCGGCGGCGGCTCTTACGCGGCCTCGGGTGGCCTCCACGGCGTCGGCGCCTCCGTCGTCAACGCCCTGTCGGCCCGCCTCGATGTGCAGGTTGACCGCGGTGGCAAGACCCACGAGATGTGTTTCCGCCGCGGCGAGCCCGGCGAATTCGACGACTCGAAGCAGCGCACCCCCAACTCGCCCTTCAAGCCGTTCGTGGATGGCTCGACCCTCAAGACCGTCGGCAAAGTGAAGAAATCTCAGACAGGCACGCGCGTGCGCTTCTGGGCGGACTTCCAGATCTTCCCGTCGACCGAGGGCTTCTCGTGGGAGAACCTGCTGGCGCGTGCCCGCCAGACCGCGTTCCTCGTGCCCGGCCTGACCATCAACTGCTACGACGAGCGCGGCGAAGAGGAACTTCACGAGAGCTTCCGCTTCGATGGCGGCGTCGTCGACTTCGCGAACTGGTTGGCCTCCGACGGCCCCGTCACCGACACCTGGCACATCACGGGTGAGGGTACCTACAACGAGACCGTCCAGGCCCTGGACTCCGAGACCGGGCACCTGCGCGCCACCGAGGTCGAGCGCACCTGCGAGGTCGACATCGCGCTGCGCTGGGGCATCGGCTACGACACAACCGTCCAGTCTTTCGTCAACATCATCGCCACCCCCAAGGGTGGCACCCACGTCACCGGCTTCGAGCAGGCGGTCCTCAAGACCCTGCGCGCCGCGATTGACAAGAATGCGCGCAAGCTCAAGGTCGGCGCGAAGGACGGGCGCCCCGAAAAGGACGACGTGCAGGCCGGCATGACCGCCGTCATCACCGTGCGCTTCCCCGAGCCCCAGTTCGAGGGACAGACCAAGGAAACGCTGGGCACCCCCCAGATTCGCACCGTTGTGAACCGCGTCGTCTCCGACTGGCTCAAGGCCAAGTTCGCCTCGTCCAAGCGCGACGACAAGCAGCAGACCTCCCTCCTCATGGAGAAGGTCGTCGGCGAGATGAAGGCCCGCGTCTCCGCGCGCCTGCACAAGGAGATCTCGCGTAAGAAGAACGCGCTGGAAACCTCCTCGCTGCCCGCCAAGCTCGCGGACTGCCGCCTCGAGGACGTCGAGGAGACCGAGCTCTTCATCGTCGAGGGCGACTCCGCCCTGGGCACGGCCAAGGCCGCGCGCAACTCCCACTACCAGGCCCTGTTCCCGATTCGAGGAAAGATCCTCAACGTGCAGAAGGCCTCGACTGCGGACATGCTGGCCAACGCCGAGTGCGCCAACATCATCCAGGTGATCGGCGCGGGCTCGGGCCGTACCTTCGACCTGTCCCAGGCTCGCTACGGCAAGGTCATCCTCATGACCGACGCAGACGTCGACGGCGCGCACATCCGAACCCTGCTGCTGACTCTGTTCTTCCGCTACATGCGCCCCATGGTCGAGGCCGGCCGCATCTACGCCGCCGTCCCGCCCCTGCACCGCATCGAGGTCGCGGGCAAGGGACGCAAGAAGCGCGAGTACATCTACACCTACTCCGAGGACGAGCTGCATCGTAAGCTCGCCGCCCTGCGTCGCTCGGGCCGCACGTGGAAGGAACCCATCCAGCGGTACAAGGGCCTGGGCGAGATGGACGCCGACCAGCTCGCGGAGACCACGATGGACCGGGCTCACCGCTCGCTGCGTCGCATCACGCTGGCGGACGAGGAAGCCCTGCGCCAGGCGGAGGACGTGTTTGAGCTGCTCATGGGCTCGACCGTGGGTCCGCGCAAGGAGTTCATCGTCGAGGAATCCGCGGGGCTCGATCGTACGCGCATCGACGCGTAATCACGGGCGAAAATCCCCGCGCGCTGCACAAACGTTCATGCGCGTTGACCAAATGTCAAGCGCCAGTGTGACTAAAGGCCCGAATAGCCGGTAGGATATCTGCCATGACAGGACTTGCGCAGCGACTCACGCCGCCCGGGTCCGTCCCGTACCCGGGCAATCACCTCGGGTTGCGCTGGCGGCCCATGATCGGCCGCGATGCGCCCGCCGTGTACGCGCTCATCTCCCTGATCGAAGACGACGACAACGCCATTCGGCGCACCTCTGTCGACGACATCGCGGACATGATGGAAGGCGAGAACGGGCGCGACTGGGTGGACACGATCGTCGGCCTGGACGCGAAGCGAAACATCTGCGCCGTGGCGTCCGTGCGCGTGCTGCGCGGCATTCACGAGGCCGCTACCGCCGTCGTCAGCGCCTTCATTCACCCGCACTGGCGCGGCCGAGGCGTGGGCCGGGCTCTGCTCTACTGGCAGGACGGGCGCGCCCGACAGATGCTCGTCGAGGAATTTGGAGCCGATTCTGAGGTTCCTGCCTCGATTTCGAACCTCGTCGACGCGCACATGACCGATCGTCGCCGCCTCTACATTGCGGCCGGCTTCTTCGCGAAGCGCACGTACCAGGTCATGTACCGTGACCTGGCCGGCGGCGAGGTGCCCGTGCCCGCGCGCCACGGATATCGCGTCCTGCCGTGGAACCAGGTTCCGCAGGACCAGGTTCGCGCCATCCACATGGAGGCCTTCCAGCAGTCGTTCCGTTCGCCGCTGCGCGCGCTGTGGTGGGACGACGCGATGAACCACTTCGACCCGCGTTGGTCGTTCGTGGCCGTGGATGCTCAGGGTGAGGTCGTTGGCTACGCGATCACTGGGCGTCCCGCGCAGCGCTGGGTGGCTACGGGCCGTCCGGAGGCCTACATCTACCTGCTCGGCGTCGCGGAGGCGCACCGCGGACGCTCCATTGCGAGCGCCCTCGTCGGGCACGCCGTCGCTGCAGCCTCCGCGTCTGGCGCGTCGCGCATTGGTCTCGACGTTGACATGTCGAGCCCGGACGGAGCGCATAAGATTTACGAACACCTGGGCTTCGTGGACGAAGCCGCCGAGGTTTACTACACGATCGACCAGTAGAGACGGAAGGAGGCGCGCATGAGCATTCCTCTCGCGCAGCGAGCAAATGCCCCTGAGTTCGTCCCCTTCCCGGGCGAACATCATGGGATCGAATGGGAGTCGTTGACGGCTGCCCACCACGGTGGTCTATCCGCTCTTTTCGCCCGCATGGAGGCCCGCGACAACCCTCCGTATCGCACCAGCCCGGACGAGGTCGAGGAGATGCTCTCGGGTGCCTCGCAGTGGCGAGGCCTCGTCGGGATTGCTCGTAAGGGCATCGCAGCGGGTCGCATCGTCGCCTTCGCGCAGGTGGTCCTGCGTTTCCCGGGGCGTGTGGAGTGCGTGTGCGTCGGGGGAGTGGACCCCGACTTTCGGCGTATCGGCCTCGGCAACGCGATCGTCGACTGGCAGGAGGGTACTGCCCGCCAGATGCTGGCCGAGGTCGAGGGGGAGACTCCCGCTCAGATCACCTGTCACGTCGAGACCGGCCAGGATGACCTCGAGGCGCAGCTGAAGGTGCATGGCTTCCGCTGGACGCGCACCTACTACGAGCTGCGCGCCTCCCTGGATAGTCTTCCGCCGGTTCCTGACCTGGGTTCGTACATGAGCGTCGAGGCCTGGGGCCCCCAGTGGGAGGAACCCGCCCTGCGCGCGGCGAACCGCCTCAACGAGTCCGAGTGGGGCCGGCCCCCGCTCACCCAGGAGCAGTGGATGCAGGGGCGCACGGCCTTCGCTCCCGAATGGTCTTTCGTCGCCGTCGATCGCACGGGCGATCGTCCCCGCGTCGCGGGCTTCCTCCTGGCATCCCGATACGAGCAGGATTGGGCGGCTCTGGGCTGGCGCGAGGGGTACATCGACCAGCTGGGTGTCCTGTCCCAGTGGCGCGAGAGCCGCGTTGCTGATGCGCTGATCCTGGCGTCGATGTGGGCACAGAAGCGCGGCGGCATGGATCGCGCGGGCACGGGCGTGGGGTCCGCGAACCACACGGGCGCGCTCGCCATCTACGACTACCTCGGCTTCCGTACGGTCGGCCAGACGAGGCTCTACGCGATCGAAATTTGATCGTCGTTTCGCATGGTGGATGTTTCCGCACATCCTCTTGTGTTACCGTCGTTACTTTTTTCTCTCTCTGATGGGATCATTTCCTCCCGTTTTCTTTTCAGTTTTCACCTAACCGCTCCCTAGGTCCTAATTGTCCGACCAATTGAATTCTTAGGCTCGCGACAGAGGCAGGAACGGCCTCGGCGCCATGCGCGTCCCCTCCCCACAGTGCGGAGCCAGTATGACATCTCAGTCGTCAGCACCATCTCGATCCATTCCGCCCCTAGTCATCCGAAGCGCTATCGTCGCCTCTCTGGGCGGCCTGCTCTTCGGCTTTGATACCGCCGTCATCTCTGGTGCGGAAGAAAAACTTACCGAGCTCTACGCCCTGTCCTCCACGGGCGAAGGCATGATCGTCGCGATCGCGACGATCGGTACGATTCTCGGCGCAATTATCGCCGGCAACCTGGCCGACCGATTCGGCCGTAAGCCCGTCCTCTTCTGGATCGGTATCCTCTTTGGCGTCGGAGCGCTCGCTACCGCCCTGGCCCCGCTGCCCACGCTGGTGAGCGCAGCGGATGGAACGGTGTCGGCCTCGTCCGCGTTCCCGATCACCTTCTTCATGATCTTCCGCTTCCTCGGCGGCGTCGGCGTGGGCCTGTCCTCCGTCGTGGCGCCCATTTACACCGCTGAGATCGCGCCCGCACGTGTCCGAGGACGCCTGGTCGGCCTCGTCCAGTTCAATATCGTCTTCGGTATCCTCCTGGCCTACGCCTCGAACGCGATCATCCGCGAAATTGCGCACGAAGACACCGCCTGGCGCTGGATGCTCGGCGTCATGGCCGTGCCCGCCGTGTTCTTCCTGATCTTCCTGGCCACCGTCCCCGAGACGCCGCGCTGGCTGCTCGCCCACGGCCGCGAAGAACTCGCCGTGAAGATTTCTGAACACCTGACTGCCTCTCAGGCCGAATGCGATGAACAGATCGGCGAAATGAAGGCACAGATCGCTGAGGACGCCGCCGGCGGCAAGGTCGCCTTCTTCACGCGCCGCTACCGCAAGGTCATCCTCATGGCCTTCTGCATCGCGATGTTCAACCAGCTCTCGGGCATCAACGCGATCCTCTACTACGCGCCCAAGGTCATGAAGCTCGCGGGCGGTGCTGCAGTCCTGGGCGACGCCTTCCCCTACATCGGATCAGTCATCGTCGGTCTCATGAACCTGATCGCCACGATGGCCGCACTGACTGTTATCGACCGTATTGGCCGCCGCCAGCTCATGATCGTCGGCTCGATCGGATACCTGATCTCGCTCGGCTTCCTGGCGGGCATGATGTTCGCCTACGAGAACGGCTACTTCGAGGAGGGCAGCGCCGCTCCCGTCTGGCTGATCCTCCTCGGCCTGCTCGGCTTCATCGCCTCGCACGCGTTTGGCCAGGGTTCCGTCATCTGGGTGTTCATCTCGGAAATTTTCCCCAACCGCGTGCGCGCCCGCGGCCAGTCCCTGGGCTCGCTCACGCACTGGGTGTTCGCCTTCATTACCACCTACGCCTTCCCCGTGCTCACCGATAAACTCGGTGGTGGCTACGCTTTTGGAATCTTCTTCCTCGCGATGGTTGGTCAGCTATTCTGGGTGCTGAAGGTCATGCCCGAAACGAAGGGCATTCCGCTCGAAGAAATGGAAGAGAAGCTGGGGTTGACCAATGACTAGGATCGTGAACATCGGGGAAGCTCTCATCGACGAGATCACCCGCCCAAACAGTGAACCCGTCGAGGTTGTCGGGGGATCGATGCTCAACGTCGCAGCCGGCCTCACCCGGCTCGGCCACGAATCCGAGCTGGCGACGTGGTTCGCCCGTGACGCTCGCGGCGACAAGGTGCGCGCTCACGCCGAGGCCGCTGGCGTCACCCTGACGCCCGGCAGCGACGGTGCCGAATTCACCACGGTGGCCCACGCCGCCGTCGACGAGAAGGGGCACGCCACCTACGAGTTCGACCTCTCGTGGGACGTTCCCGCCGTCGAGGACCCGGACACCGTCGGACACGTCCACACCGGCTCCTACGTGGTCGTCGTTGAGCCCGGCGCCGACAAGGTCCTGGCCGCCGTCAAGCGCCAGGCCATCCGCGGCACCGTGTCCTATGACCCGAACATCCGCCCGGCTCTCCTGGGTACGCCCGACGAGGCCCGCCCCCACATCGAGGCGATTGTGGCCCTCGCGGATGTCGTCAAGGCGTCGGACGAGGATCTCGAGTGGCTCTACCCGGGCCGCCCCGTCGAGGATGTCATCCGTGAGTGGTCGCAGTCCGGCCCGTCGCTGATCCTGTGCACGCGCGGCCCCTGGGGCGTCTACATCAAGGCTGCCGCCGAGCGCGACATGCTCGTCGTCGACCCGCTGGACGTTGAGCTGGTGGACACTGTGGGTGCGGGCGACTCGCTCATGGCCGGCCTCATTTCCGGCCTGGTGGACGCGGGACTCCTGGGTTCCGGTGAGGCGAAGCAGCGCCTGCGCGAGGCCTCGTGGGACCAGATCCTGCCTGCCATCCACCGCGGCATCATCACGTCCGGCATCACGATCTTGCACCAGGGCGCGTACTCGCCCACGCGCGAGGAGGTTGCCGGCATTCTGGCCGCCGACCCGACGCTGCGAGGCTGACGGGGGAGCGTTCCTCAACTGATGGGTGTGGGCCCGGCCGATTGGCTGGGCCCACACCCATATCTGCTGGTCTGTCGTCACTGTGCGATTCCGGGACGCGCTTGTCAATGTGAACAGGTGGTCATATGCTTGCAGAGGTCTCATAGTGTTCCGTGGAACACGTCATTTTCGGCCTTGGTATTCGTGGAGGTGACGCGTGGCTGACGTTGGCTTTGACTCTGATAAGCACGCCCAAACAAGCGGAGATATGGAGAGGGTGGGCAATCGCTCACTGACTCCACTCAGGCGATCAGTCGCTTGATGGACGCTCAGAAGGCGGAGTATTGGTCTGAAGAGGAGGGCTTCCAGGCGATGCGCCGCTCGCTGATCTCATATCTGAGGACCGAGAAAGACGTCGTCTCCAACCAGATGGTTCGTTTCGAGAAATTTGATGGTGACGTCGATACCGCTGTGAGCGCTTTTGAAGCTGCCGAGCAGGGTAATACCGATGAGCTCGCCCGTATCCTTGCGTCGATGGACCCGCAGCCTACAGGGGCGCCATCATCCCCTGCGACGCAGGCACCCTCGCAGATCGCGGGCGGGGGAACAGCGTCGTCTGGAAACGCTAACAGCGCCACGACCACGGGTGCAGGTGGCAGTGGCTCCGGTGCCGGTACGAGTCCCACGCAGAACGTGCCGTCTGAGTTCTGAGAAGGAGAGGAACCATCATGGTTGATAGCCCCATGTACGACCGACTCATGCGACTGGTCGCCGCGATTGAGAGTGCCTCTGCCCTCGACGCCTCGGACAATGAACACAACACGATCGTGTGCGGCCTGAACGAGGCAAATAACGTCACGCACCATATGCGCTCCTACCAGGGGTTCACGGGTGAAACCGGCGATCAGATTGATGCGTGGACCGACGCGACGATGAAGCAGGTCCAGGGAATCAAAGAAAACCACAACACCGCGATGGAGTACTACGTCGAGGCGCGGCGCGCCATGACGCACATCCGAGAGGAGGCGCAGCAGCTTTCGCCCACTCTTATCGACTCCAACCTGCAGAAGCTTGCCGACGCGACGCACGTGGCGGTCCCCGTGACGGAGTACCTCGGGCCGTTCGGTGGACCGATCAACACACTCGCTGTGTCGGCCGACGCCTACTTCCAGGCGCTTATTGCTCAGGCCAACGCACAGCGGGAGGTCGCGGCGACGGACATCCTCGAGCGAGCAAATAATACGATGCAAGGCTTGGCCGATGGCATTTCCGCACAGACGCAGCAGCTCGATGATCCTGGCGCACACCAGTGGCACGGGCAAGGACCGTCAATTCCTTCAATTCGTAACGACATCGAGAATGGATACCTGAACGTCTCTCCGCACGCGCCGGGAGTGTACCCAGGTGACCGCGACAGCGACTACGGGCGTTCCGACCTGCGTGGTACGGGTTCCGGGCTGTACGCAGATGACTATGACGAGGGTGGACCCGTCAACGGTCGCGTCATGTCCTCGCCCCGTATCCCGAACGAGTACATCACTGAGGGGGAAGTCGGTTCGCGACTGAACCCTGTCACCGACCCGCAGGATCTCATGGGTATGGACCTACTGCACACGCGGGTCAACGGTGATCGGCATGCCAACGGAACGGTGGGGGGATATACGCCCGCACCGCCCGTCGACCGTTACCACCCCCTGTGGAATGTGAACGGGGGACCTGGTAGCGAGTCAGCGCTTGCCGCCCGCATGGGTGGTGCCGGCGTTCTCGGAGCGGGAGCTCTGGGGATGGGTGCCGCCTCGCGGCTTGGCGTCGGAGGAATGAGTGCGCTGGGGCGTGCGGGTGCCTCCGGTGCCTCTGGTGGCGGTCTTTCGGGGGCGGCCGCCCTGCGCGCAGGATCCTATTCAGGACCGGGATATGGAACGTACAAGGCTCCTGCGGCCGGTGGTGCAGGGATCGGTGCCGGTGGCACGACCGCCGCCCCCGGTGGATCCGCCGGATCCGGTAAGGTCTCGGCCTCGGGAGGTGCTGGTCAGGGGAGCGCTCGCGGTGCCGGTGGCTTCATGGGAGGAGCCGGTGCCGGTGGCGCTGGTGGTAAGGACGATAAGAAGAAGTCGGCGCGTCGCAAGTACACGCCCTTCCGCTTTGACGATGATGGAGATGAACTGCCCGAGGGCTACGTCAATCCGATGTCGCAGACCTACGGGTCGGACAAGGACTTGAGCCCCGCTCCGCGAAAGGATGATGGATGGGACCCGCGTCAATGGTGAAGGCGACACGAATGCCTCGTAAGAGCAGACGCGTATGGGGCGCTTCTACTGCCGCCCTCGTCATCGCCGCTGGTGTCACGACGCTCCCAGCCGCTCCATCCCAGGCAGACAATACGATCACCGCGGCGGACCAGCCGTACTTCGCGTACTACCACCTGGATCAGGCCAGGGCAAAGGGGTACACGGGTAAAGGTGTAACAATCGCGATGATTGATGGGCCTGTTGAGACGGCAGCAACAGAACTCACGGGCGCGTCAATTGAAGAACGAGAGACCTGCACGATCGACTCGTCGCTTGCATCGAAAAGCCACGGTACTTCAGTGGCCTCAGTTTTGGTTTCCGGAAGCTACGGTGTTGCACCAGAAGCCACACTTTTGACGTATCGTACTGGTTCTAAACAGGACGGTGACCAGCCATCATCTGATTGCTTGGATGAAGGTAAGCATTTGAAATATGGTTATGCGTGGTTGCTTAACGCAGCCATGAATGACGGTGCGCAAATTATTAATGTTTCGTCATCGAGTACCTCTCACGAAGATTCCCTCAAATGGGCAATTGCGCGGTCCATCGCGCAAGGAAGTATCATCACTGCTTCTGCAGGTAATGGTGGCGCGGATGACAATACAACCTCGTTGTCGCAATGGTCTGGCGTTGTAGGTGTTACTGCGATCGGAATTGACGGTAACCGTCAGGACTATTCGTCGTGGGGACAAGGAGTGACGACAACAGCAGTTGGAGGGCCGCTGTCTGTCCATGATTACGATACAGGGCAGATTAAACAGGTTTCAGGTACCTCGGTATCCGCGCCCATCGTCGCCGGTGTCCTCGCGCTCGCCCGCCAGAAGTGGCCGAATGCAACATCCAACCAGCTGCTCCAGCTCCTCGTGAAGACGGGACTTAACCCCGACCGCACCTGGAATCAGTACACCGGATACGGCGGTATCGATCCCGGGGCAATGCTCAATACAGATCCCACGACGCTGCCCGACGTCAACCCACTCGCTGACAAGGGGAATGGATCGAGCCCGACACCTGACGAAGTTCAGCAGTATGCGGACGGCGTCGTCAGCCCCCTCCAGATCGTCAACGACAACTCGTATGCCTACCGGGGCTTTGACGAATCCTTGATCACCGATCCGTTGGTCACGGTACCCACGCATCTGGGAACCAGTCCCCGCTATCACGCGAAGTAATCGCGACGGAACAGCTGGCAAAACAATGGGGTGGCCGGGAGAAATCCCGGCCACCCCACCGTTATGACTAGAAGGGCGCGTCAGCCGATCGTCGCAATCGCGAAGGTGATCGGAACGCCCGAGCCGTCGCGGCGCTCATCCTCAGCGGGAAGCTCCACAGGCGAACCATCCGCGGACGCGGCCCGTGCCGGCTTCGTGCCGACCCACGCGATATCCAGGCGATCCTCGCCGCGCAGGAAGCGCTGGCAGCGCACGCCCTGGCCGCCTCGACCCTTCGTGGGGTAGCACTCGAAAGGCGTCACCTTCACCGTCGTCTGGCCCGTGCCCGGCAGCGCGCCGAGCGCCGCGGCCACCGTCACCACGACGGCGTCGATGGGAGCCTCGACCACCCAGAAGCCCAGGGCCTCGGCCCCGGGGTTCAGCTTCATGCCGGCCATGCCGCCGGCTGTGCGGCCCTGCGGGCGCACCTTCGCGGCGGGGGTACGCAGCAGCTGCGCGTCCGACGAAATAAACACCAGGTCCGCCTCGTCCGAGCAGCGATCGAAGCCCACGAGACGGTCGCCGTCCTCCAGGGCGATGACCTCCCACTCGTCACGCTGCAGCACGTCCGGGCGCAGGCGCTTGACCGTGCCGCGAGCCGTGCCCATCGCGACCACGTCGGTGCCCTCGGGATCGAGCAGACCCACGGCGGGAACGTCCGTGTGCAGGAGGAGCGACGTGGGCATCGCCCCGGCAAGGGATAGGCCCGTCTCAAAGCGGGGGAGCGCCGGCAGATCCACGACGTCGATGCGGTGGGCGACGCCGTCCTCCGTCACCACGGCCACCTGCGAGCGGGCCGTCGACGGCAGTTGCACGCGCCAGCCGTCCGACGCTGCGCGCGGACCGGGCTCCAGGGGATCCCCGCCCTCGACGCGGGCGAGAGCACCCGAGGAGGACAGGACCACGACGCACGGGTCGTCCGGGATCTGCAGGTCCAGGCCCTTGCCGGAACGCGACACCGACGGCAGGGCCGCCAGTGCGGCATCGTCGGCGGCTGCCGCTCCCACGGGCGTGCCCGTCGAGGCCAGCAGCAGCGTGCGACGCGGCGTGCCGAGGCGATCCGAGACCTCGCGCAGCTCCTTCTTCACAAGCGCGCGCAGCAGCTCCGGATCCTCCAGGATCTCGCGCAGCGACGCGATCTTCGCCAGCAGCTCATCGCGCTCGGTCTCCAGCTCGATGCGCGAGAACTTTGTGAGGCGACGCAGGCGCAGCTCGAGGATGTAGTTGGCCTGCGCCTCGGACAGGTCGAACGCCGTCATGAGGCGCTCGCGCGCGATCTCCGCGTCGTCGGAGGAGCGAATGATGGCGATGACGTCGTCGATGTCCAGGATCGCGATGAGCAGGCCTTCGACCAAGTGCAGGCGATCCTCGCACTTCTTCAGGCGGAAGCGGCTGCGGCGCGTCGTGACGTCCAGGCGGTGATCCAGGAAGACCTGCAGCATCTCCTTGAGGCCCAGGGTGCGCGGCTGGCCGCCCACGAGCGCCACGGCGTTGATCGAGAAGGAATCCTCCAGCGGCGTGCGCTGGTAGAGCTGCTGGAGCACGGCCTCGGGGTTGAAACCGTTCTTTACCTCGATGACCAGGCGCAGGCCGTGGATGCGGTCGGTGAGGTTCTGGACCGAGGAAATGCCCTTGAGGCGTCCCGCGTTCGCGTTTTCCTTGATCTTTTCGATGACCTTTTCGGGGCCCACCATGTAGGGCAGCTGCGTGACGATAATGCCCATCTTGCGGGCTGTCACGCGCTCGATCTGGACCTTCGCGCGGGTCTTGAACGCGCCTCGGCCCGTCTCGTAGGCCTCCTTGATGCCCTCGAGGCCGACGATGACGCCGCCCTCGGGCAGGTCGGGGCCGGGGATGTAGCGCATGAGGTCTGCGACCGATGCAGACGGGTTATCCAGCAGGTGGATGGCACCCGCGATCGTCTCCGACAGGTTGTGCGGGGCGATGTTTGTCGCCATGCCCACGGCGATGCCCGAGGCACCGTTGACCAGCAGCTGGGGGAAGGCAGCCGGCAGGACGTCCGGCTGCATGAACTGGTTGTCGTAGTTGGGGACGAAATCGACCGTATCCTCGTCCAGGCCCGTCACCAGGTCCAGCGCGGCGGGCGCCATGCGCGCCTCGGTGTAACGCGCGGCGGCCGGACCGTCGTCCAGAGAGCCGAAGTTACCGTGCCCATCGACCAGCGGAACACGCAGGTTGAAGGGCTGCGCGAGGCGCACCAAGGCCTCGTAAATCGCGGAATCGCCGTGCGGGTGGAGCTTACCCATGACCTCGCCGACGACGCGCTGGGACTTCACGTGTCCCTTGTCGGGGCGCAGCCCCATCTGATCCATCTGGAACAGGATGCGGCGTTGCACGGGCTTGAGGCCGTCGCGCGCATCGGGGAGCGCGCGAGCGTAGATCACTGAGACGGCATACTCGAGGAAGGACCCACGCATCTCATCGGACACGTCGATCTCTGTGATGTTCTCGTCCTTCTCAGGGATGTCGACGACCTGGTCCTTCTTAGCCATACGCGCAATTATTGCGCGGCTTGGCGCTCATTTCGACTGGCGCGCCGCTTCGGGGCACAATTGGGGCATGGACACATGGACCCGTATCGAACGTGGGGGCTTCTACCCCAAGGCCGTGCAGCGTGCGCTGCGCCGCGCTCTGGGCGCAGCGGAGCCGCTCGCGACGCTGTGCCAGGTGGATACGGGTTTCGACCGCGGATCGGTCTTCCGGCACCTCACGGTCGCCTCGCTGACGGACCGCGCCATCGTCCAGCTGCACGTCGATGAGATGGACGGCGGATCGGCGACGATCGCGACTGCCGTGCACCGCGTGGGCGACATCGCCGGGTACTCCACGATGGAGGTCTACACGGACCCCGAGAACGCGAGCGGCCTGTCCGAGATGACGATCGCCCTGGACCTGAAGGGCGCGCGCCGCCTTGAGCTCGAGCCCGCCCGCTGCGACGACCCGAATTGCATGGCCGACCACGGCCTGACGGGCACGTCCTTCCCCGACGACATGACCTTCCGCATCTCCGCGGCCGCCGACGGTCAGGATGCTCTCGACGAGGCCATGGTCTTCGTCGATCACCTCGCAGCTCTGATGGGGACGCGCAGTGAGTGAGCGCGCACTGACGCTGGACCTGCCCGGCGCCGACCTGCCCGGCGCGGGCGATCCGGTCATCACGGACGTCATCGCTGGTGCCCTCTCGTCGATCGATTCCTCTCTGCCCGGCGCCTCATCACAGGCGGGCGGCACCCTCGGGATCGAGGCCGGGGCTGATCAGGTGCTTCTCATCCTCGTGGACGGGCTCGGATACGAGCTGATCCAGGATCACCTGGGACACACGCCGACGCTGCGCCGCGTGCGAGACGATATTCGCTCGATCCACACGGTCGTCCCCTCGACGACCGCCGCGGCCATCACGGCTTTCGGCACGGGTGCGCGCCCCGGCGCCACCAACATGGTGGGCTTCTCCGTTGCCTACGGCGGCGGCGTCATGAACCTGCTGGCCATGGAGGGTGGGCCGGCGCCCACCGAGTGGCAGCCCACGCCCACCTACTTCGAGCGCCTCGCTGCAGCGGACGTGTCCTCGGCCGTCATCTCGCCCGCGCGCTTTGCCGGTTCCGGGCTGACGGGAGCGGCGCTGCGGGGAGCACGCCACGTGCCCGCAGAGTCGCTCAGCGACCGTGTGAGTGCAGCTCTGCGCGAGCTGCGTGCGGGAACGCCCGTCGTCTACCTCTACTGGTCCGAGATCGACCACGCCGGCCACAGCTCCGGCGTCGGATCTGATGCGTGGATCGGCTGCCTCGAAGAGTTCGATGCGGGGCTTTCCGCGCTGCTGCGCGGCCTGCCCGCGGGTGTGCGCACCGTCATGACCGCCGACCATGGCATGATCAACGTGGAGCACTCCGCCCTCGTGGACGTGGCCGCGACGCCCGCTCTGCGCGAGGGCGTGCGCATCGTCGCCGGCGAGACACGAGCCGTGCACGTGCACGCGCAGGAGGGCCATGCCGCCGACGTGGAGGCGCGCTGGCGTGACGTCCTGGGGGAGAACGCCTGGATCCTCTCACGAGACCAGATGGGCGCACTCATCGGCCCCGGAGACGGTGCCTCGATCATCGGCGACCTGCTGGTTCTCGCCCGCGGAAACGGTGGGATCGTGGATTCGCGGACCCAGAGCGCATCGGCGATCGCGATGCCGGGCGTCCACGGCTCGCTCACCTCGACGGAGATGCGCATCCCCGTCATCGTCCTGTCGTAAGACGACTACGGGACATACGCGAAGCGGCCGCTCCTTAACGGGCGGCCGCTTGGCGTTTGCTCGGATTACGACTTCGAGCCGAAGAGAATCTCGTCCCAGCTGGGGACCGACCGACGGGTCTTCTTCGAGGAAGCGCACGCCATCCTCGAACCCGTCACTCCCTGCGCGGGAACGGACCCGGTCGCGCTCTCCTCGGCCTCGGCAGGAGCGGAGTCAGCGGAATCGGGCGTCGACACGGCCTTCATAGGGATCGCGGGGGTCGCCTGCTCCTCGGCCTTTGGCTCCTCGCCGCCCTTGTCCTCACCGGAGGACGCGGGGGCATCGGACAGCCACGGGAGCACGCCCGACGAGGCCGGGGCCTCGGTCTTGGGGGAGTGGGACGCCACTGGGATGGCTCCCGTCAATGTCGGACGGGCAGACGGGATCTGACCGGTTGCGGGAAACAGCGTGTCTTCGGCGGGTTCGGACGGCGCCTCCGCCTTAGTACGCGCCGACGCGAGGGAATAGATGCGAGCGGAGATCGGGCCCGTCGACGTGTCGGGCTCCGTCGTGGGAGCCTCCTCCTCGCCGGCGATAGCTGCCAGGTACTCGGCCTCCTCGTCGACCTCATCGTCCAGGTCCAGGTCAATCTGCTGGCGCTTACCACGCACGGCATTGAGCTGGTCGATGATGGCCTCGCGGTTGCGCAGGTCCTCAGCGCCGGGGTCGACGACAGGGGCCGGAGCGTTGCGCGGCAGGGGAGTGAAGATCGACGCCGTCGGGGAGGCGGACACCTGCTCAGTCAGCCACTGAGCCTCCTGATCGATCGCCTCGAGCGAGCCGGAGTTCAACAGGTGCCAGTGGGCGGCGTGCTCGGCCGCACCCTGCACGAAGGTCACGATGATCTGCCAGGGCTCCCCGGCCTCGCGCGTCGCGGTCCACTCCAGAGACGACGGGTCGACGCCGCGCGCCGCCAGCCGATCCAGAACCAGGTCGCCCATCGTAGGTCCGCCGTCGCCAATGCGAACGGCGCGGGCGCGCGTCAGCGCATAATCCTTCTCGGCCTGCACGGGAGCCTCAAAACGCTCGACCGCAGTGACCTCCATGCCGTGCTGCTCCGCGATCTCTGCCGGGGTCGCGCCGGCGCGCAGGAGAGCCTGAATATCGCGAGGAGCGAGGGTCGGACGAGCGGGCGCCAGCTCCACTCGCGGACGATCACGGCGCGTCGCGCCGCGGAGCTCATCGGAAATCAACACCGAATAGCGTTCACCCTGGGCATCGGTGAGCACCAGGGACTCGCCATCGGCGCTGGTCCCGAGCAATTCGAGCTCAATCATCACTTCCTCCTCAAACGTCTAGGTCGAATCGTCTCAAATAATGCTCAGAATGTCGCGTAGCTGCGCGCGTGTCACACATACGATGGCACATTACTCTCACAAGTGTTATCCTCCCTGCGCATAGACCACTCGCGCAAACCGGCTCGAGAGGCGAAAGGGGAGAACCATGGCAACCGATTACGATGCGCCGCGCAAGAACGAAGACGAGGTCGCAGAGGACTCGATCGAGGAGCTGAAGTCCCGTCGCAACGACGCCGGCTCAGCCGAGATCGAAGAAGACGAAAACGAAGCGGCTGAGAATTTCGAGCTTCCCGGTGCGGACCTGTCAAAGGAGGAACTGACGGTCCACGTCGTTCCCCGCCAGGAAGACGAATTTACCTGCTCGCAGTGCTTCCTCGTGCACCACGCGTCGCAGCTCGACCACGTGGACGCCAACGGCGCCCCCGTGTGCACCGAGTGCGCGATGTGAGGTAGGACGATGTTCGGACGCAAGAAGAAGACTGTCGAAGAAGAGATCGAAGAGGTTGAGGCCCTGCCTCGCCTGAGCGACGAAGACGCTGCGATTTGGAGCGAGCCCGGCCCGCGTAACTACGGGGAGGTCGACACCACCGACGGATACGTCGATATGGGGTCCATCCTGTTTCCCGCGGTTCAGGGCATGCAGCTGCGCACCCAGGTCGCAGACGACGGCACGACCGTCCTGCAGATCCTCGTCGTGCTCGGAAACTCCGGCATCCAGATGAGCGTCGCAGCCGCACCCCGCTCCGGCGGCGTGTGGGAGGAGCTGCGCGAAGAAATCCGTAAGGGCTTCGAAGATCAGGGTGCCAAGGTCGCCGACTACCCGACGCGTTACGGCAACGAACTGCTCGTCGATATGCCGATGCAGATGCCCGACGGCCGCTCCGCGACCTCGCGCATGCGCATCATCGGTCGTGAAGGCGACCGCTGGTTCGCGCGCATCGACATCCTCGGCCCGGCCGCTGCCACCGCGGAAGCAGGTGCCGACATCGAGAAGGTCATCGACCGCATCGTCGTGCGTCGTGACGACTACCCGCGTACCCGCCTGGAGCTGCTGCCCGTGCACCTGCCCGCGGGTGCTCAGGAATCCTGACATGGCCTCGTGGTTCGCTAAGGTCGGCGCCGCGCTCGGCCTCGACAAGGACACGCGTTCCCTGGACGCTGCCCTTGACGAGGACTCGGCGCGCGCCGCCCGCGGCGTCACGCCGATTCGCGACGTGGTCGACCGCTCTCACGCACTCGTGTTCGGCACGCTGCTCGGCATGACGTATCCGCCCGAGGAGGGCGCCCAGCGCGTCCTCGTCGCGACCCTCTACGACGGTACCGACACGCTCGAACTGCGCTGGCCCGGACGATCCTCCATCCCCGGACTCAGCGTCGGCCAACGCCTCGAGGTCGAAGGCACCGTCGGCCGCGTGGGCGAACGCCTCGTCATCATCAACCCGCTGTACCGCGTGATCGCGGGGGAGGGCTGATGCCGACTCCTCGCTGGATGGATCAGGCTACCTCTGAGGAATTCTCCTGGTCACGAGCCCTGGGCGGCACACGCGGCGTCATCGAAGCCACCGCGCCCGGACTCCTCTTCGTCATCGTTTTTGTGGCCACGCGCGCCCTCGTGCCGACGCTCATCGCGGCCTTGGCCGTCGCGTTGCTCGCCTGCGTGATCCGCCTCGTCCAACGCCAGGGGATGCAGCAGGCTCTCTCCGGCCTGTTTGGAGTCGCCATCGGCGTTATCTTCGCGGCGGCGACCGGGCGGGGAGAAAACTATTTTGTCTGGGGTATCGCCACGAACGTGGCCATGGCGCTTACTTTCGCTCTGTCCGTCTTGTGCGGGAGAAGCCTTGTCGCCCAGTTCTACGGTCCGTTGACCGGCCTGGCGAAGGGCTGGCAGTCCGACCCCGCCTACGCGTCCCTGCGCCGCAGCTGCGCCGCAATCACGTGGATGTGGGCGGGAATCTTCGCGCTGCGCGTTGCCGTGCAGGCACCCTTGTGGCTCGCCGGCCAGGTCGCGGCTCTCGGCGTTGCCAAGCTGGCCCTCGGACTCCCGCTCTTCGCGCTGGGAGCCTGGGCTACCTGGTGGAAGCTGAAGGATTACTCCTCGTTGTCCTCGTCCTCGGACTCCTCCGAGACAGGGGACGCGACCAACTGACGCAGCTCCTCCAGCTCGGCGATGTCCGCATCGGGCACGAGAAGCAGGAGCTCATCGGAGGCCTCGAACACGTCGTCGGCGCTCGGCGTGATCGGACGGCCGTCGCGCAGGAGCGCGGCGAGGACCGAGCGCGCCGGCAACTGCAGGGAGTGGACGCGCTTACCCACGACCGGGGAATCCTCCGGCAGGATGAGCGCGTGCATCGACACGGCCGCCGTGTTGAAAGAGAACAAGCGCACCGGCACGCCTACCGACACAGCCTCTTCGACGAGGGAGGTCATGATGCGCGGCGTCGACACGGACACATCCACGCCCCACGCCTGATCGAACAGCCACTCGTTCTTCGGGTTGTTCAGGCGCGCGACGACGCGGGGGACCGCGAACTCGGTCTTTGCCAGCAGGGAGATCACCAGGTTCGCCTTGTCGTCGCCGGTCGCGGCGACCATGACGTCGGCCTCGGCCACGCCCGCGTCGCGCAGCGCGTCAGGCGAGCATGCGTCGGCGAGCACCCAGTCCGCGTCGGCCACGGACGAGATGCGCAGCTTCTCGGGCATGTTGTCGATCAGGGTGATGTCGTGGCCGTGAGCGAGCAGCTCCAGGGCGACGCTGCGGCCCACCGATCCTGCTCCAGCAATCACAATCTTCATGATCACACCTCCGTCTTGGGCGGGTTAGCCAACTGGTCGCGCAGCTGCGCGGTCTCGGTCCCGTTGATCGCGAAGTACAGCTGATCGTGCTCCTGGACCACGAGGTCCGGCGACGCGGTGCGGATGGATCCCAAGCGCGACGTGAAGACGACGCGGCAGCCCGTGAGCTCCTCGACGACCTGGAAGCTCAGGCCGTACCAGCCGGGGGAGGGCGTCGCATTGACGAGGCCGACCGCGCCGGTCGGGTGGGACCAGATGAGCGACGCGTCCGGAGGGAGCAGGCGGCGCATCACCGACTCGGCGGTGCGCTGCACCGAGGCGACCGTCGGAATGCCGAGGCGCTCGTACAGATAGGCGCGCGTGGGGTCGTAGATGCGTGCGACCACGTGCTCGACGTGGAAGACCTCACGTGCGACGCGCGCGGCGATAATGTTCGAGTTATCACCCGATGAGACGGCCGCAAATGCGTACGCGTCCTTAATGTTCGCTTGACGCAGGCAGTCGCGGTCCATGCCCACGCCCGTCACGCGACGACCGGAAAAGTCCGGAGATAGGCGAGAGAAAGCCTTGGAATCCTGGTCAATAATCGCCACGGAATGACCCGCTGCGTCCAACGTCGATGCCAGGCGAGCGCCGACGCGCCCGCAACCCATGATCACAAAGTGCACGACTACCAAAGTACTCCGGTCCTCGCGTAATAGCCATGCGTGCGCTTCGGCGCTGCCACTGTCAGGCTCAGTGGACTACGCTTAACATCCGTGACGAACTTGTTGGCCTACGCAAAGCGCGTGCTCATCGGGCGCCCGATGCGATCGGACGCGATGGGCCACCAGCTTCTCCCCAAACGAATCGCCCTGCCGATCTTCGCATCGGACGCGCTGTCGTCCGTCGCCTACGCGCCGGACGAAGTCCTCCTCACCCTTGCGCTCGCCGGTTCGATGGCCGCGCTTCAGTCCGTGTGGGTGGGCGTCGTCGTCGCGATCGTGCTTGCGGTCGTGGTTGCGTCGTACCGTCAGACGGTACACGCCTACCCGTCGGGCGGCGGCGATTACGAGGTCGTCACCACGAACCTGGGCCGCTCCTGGGGCCTGCTCGTGGCCTCGGCGCTGCTGGTCGACTACATCCTGACGGTCGCCGTCTCGATTTCGTCGGGAGCCAACTACATCACGACGGCCGTCCCGGCCCTCCTCGGCTATGAGGTGCCGATCGCGGTCGCGCTCGTCATCATCCTGGCCACTCTGAACCTGCGCGGAACGCGCGAGGCCGGTGGCGCGTTCGCCGTGCCCACCTACCTGTACATGGCTGCCATTGGCCTGATGGTCGTCGTTGGTTTCGCGAAGATGGCGACGGGACACCTCGGGGAGTCGCCCACGGCTGCCTACGACCTCGTGGCTGCTCCTGGCAACGCCGACGGTTTGGCGGGGCTCGCGGGAGCCTTCCTGCTCATGCGCGCCTTCTCCTCGGGCTGCGCCGCACTCACCGGTGTCGAGGCCATCTCCAACGGCGTGCCCATGTTCCGCCGCCCCAAGTCCCGCAACGCGGCGACAACACTCGCGATGCTCGGTCTGATTGCCGCCTCCATGATGATCTCGATCCTCGTTCTGGCGCGCGCGACCGGCGTGAAGATCGTCGACGACGCCGCCACCCAGCTGACCTACCAGGGCGCGCCCGTCCCGGAGAACACGCCGATTGATCCGGCGATCTCGCAGATCGCCTCCGCGGTGTTCGGTCAGGGATCGATCCTCTTCATCCTCATCACCGTCGTCACTGGCTTCATCCTGGTGCTCGCGGGCAATACGGCGTTCAACGGCTTCCCGACGCTGGCATCCGTCCTGTCGCGCGATTCCTTCCTGCCCCACCAGATGGTGCGCCGCGGCGACCGACTGTCGTACTCGAACGGCATCGTCGTCCTCACCGTCGCCGCGATCGCGCTGATCGTCGGCTTCGAGGCCCAGACGACGCGCCTCATCCAGCTCTATGTCGTCGGAGTATTCATCTCCTTCACACTCTCGCAGCTGGGCATGATCAAGCACTGGAACCGGCAGCTGCGCTCGCGCCAGTCGGGCCAGGAGCGCATGGCGGTCCTGCGCTCGCGCGCTGTCAACATCGTCGGCTTCATGATGACCGGCCTCGTGCTCATCATCGTCCTGGCCACGAAGTTCACGCACGGCGCGTGGATCACCCTGCTGATGATTGCGATCGTTTTCGGCCTCCAGATCTCGATCCATCACCACTACGAGACGATCCGCTCGCAGCTGCGCGTGGACGACTGGAATGCGCGCCGCGCCCTGCCGACCCGCGTGCGTGCCCTCGTCCTCGTGTCCTCCCTGTCCCGTCCCGCCATGCGAGCGATCGCGGCGGCTCGCGCGTCCTCGCCGACGTCGATCGAGCTCGTCTCCGTCGTCGCCGACGACGAGGAAGAGAACAAGATCCTCCGCCAGTGGAAGGCCTCCGGTGTTCCCGTGCCGCTGACGCTCCTGTCCGCGCCCTACCGTGACATCGCCTCGGTCATCTTGCAGTACGTGCGCGGGCGCCGTCGTGCGATGCCCACCGAGATGCTCGTGGTCTACATGCCGCAGTTCCTCGTCACCCACTGGTGGGAGAACTTCGTGCACAACCAGTCGGCCCTGCGCCTGCGCGCCGCGCTCCTTGGCGTTCCCGGCGTGGTGATTACCGTCGTCCCCTGGCAGCTCGGCGAGGACGACGTTGTGGAGGGTCGCCAGCGCGTCAACGACCCGTTTGCGCGCGTTGCCCCGCCTTCAGATGAACCGAAGTTGCGTACCGAGCAGCCCGGCGACACTCGCAGCGATAGCGCCTCCGAGGAGAACTCATGAGCCCCCGTCCCTCCCGTCGTCGTCCCTCCCCGCGCCGTCGCACCGCATCCGCGCAGCCCCGCGAGGGGATCGGCGAGATCCTCCAGCTGAGCGTCGGCGAGCCCGCGCACGGTGGTGCGTGCGTTGCCCGCGACGAGAGCGGGCGTGTCGTCTTCGTGCGCCACGCGGCGCCCGGCGAGGTGGTTCGTGCGCGGGTGACCGCCGTCCAGAAAAAGCTCGCGTGGGCGGATGCCATCGAGGTCGTCGAGGCCTCGGCCGACCGCGTCCAGTCCGTCTGGCCCCAGGCCGGTCCGGGAGGCGTTGGTGGCGGTGAGCTCGCGCACCTGACGCCCGCCGCACAGCGCGACTGGAAATCCCGCGTGATTGCCGGTCAGCTGCGCCGCGTGGGCGGCGAGGCCTTGTCCGAGGCCGTGGATGCCCTCGGTGGAGTGCGTGTCGCTCCCGCGCCGGGCGATGAGGATGCGAACGATTCGCTGACCGGCCGCCGCTCTCGCATTGACGTCGTTATCGATGCGGATGGGTGCGCCGGCATGCACGAGTTCCGCGGACGACGCGTGATCGCGCTTGAGGACATGCCGCTGGCTGTGCCCGCGATCCGCGAGCTCGGACTTTTCGATGAGGACACGCCGTGGCGTCGCCTGTGGAAGCCGGGTGACCGCGTGCGCGCGGTGGCCCCCTCCGGTGGCGATCCCGTCGTCCTGATCGGGGATGATGCGTACGCCGCCGACGGCGTGCGCATCGACGCCGACGTGTTGCGCTGGAACGTGCCCGTCGGCTCCGGCGTCGAGTCGTACTACGTGCGCCCCTCCGGTTTCTGGCAGACGCACGTGCGCGGCGCGGAGGTGCTCGCGAACGCCGTGCTGACTGCTGCGTTCGGAGCAGGCGAGGCCGTGGCTGGTCGCGCGGTCATGGAGCTGTACTCGGGCGCTGGCCTGTTCTCCGTGCCGCTCGCGCGCGCCGTCGGAGAGTCGGGGCGTGTCGTGACGCTCGAGGGTGACGAGGGCGCCGTGCGTGACGCCGGTGAGAACCTTGCGGCGTTCGACTGGGTGGACGCGTTCGCCGGAAACGTGGATCGCGATGGTGTCGTTGATCTATCTGGACAGCTGGGAGCCGTGCCGGACGTCGTCGTGGCCGACCCGCCGCGCGCCGGTGCGGGTGCCGAGGTGTGCGAGGCGATCACTGCCACCGGTGCACCTCGTGTGGTCCTGGTGTCCTGCGACCCGGCGGCGGGTGCGCGTGATCTGCGTGCCCTTACCGAGGCTGGATACCAGCTCGAATCGCTGCGGGCGTGGGACCTTTTCCCGCACACCCACCACGTGGAGATGGTCTCGGTCCTGAGCCGCTAGCGGCTCCTCCTGCGCTCCTGCATGCGCGAGCCCCACGACGTCTGCGTGCGGGCCTCGATCGCGCGGCGCTGATCGCGGTACATGCGATCCACCAGGTCGCGCTCGGATACCCAGCCGACGACGTGTCGATCCTCATCCACGACGGGCAGAGACTGCAGGCCTGTGCGCCGCAGCGCCCCGAGAACCTCGGACGGGGGAGCGGAGGCGGCCACGGCCTCGTCGATGAGAGGCAGATCCGACAGGGGCGCGTCGAGCGATCCGTCCTGCTGCGTGAGCTCCGCCAGGCGCAGCGACGACACGAGACCCACGAAGCACCGGTCCTCGTTCACGACGGGCAGCACCGTCTCCTTCGTGCGGCGCAGTGCTGCAATCGCGGACGCGGCGCTCGCCTCGCACGGGAGCGTCTCGGGAGCCTCCGTCATCCACTCGGACGCCGCGCGAGTGCCAAGCAGCGTGCCCTCGACCGGGTCGTCGAGGACGTCGCCGCGCCGGCGCAGCTTCTCCGTGTAGATCGTCGCGCGGGTGAGGAAACGCGAGGCGCCCGTCGCGATCACGACCGCGAGCATCATCGGCAGGATCAGCGAGAACTGGCCGGTCATCTCCACGATGATGAGAACGGCCGTCATGGGTGCGCGTGCGGCACCCGCGAAGGCGGCGCCCATGCCGACTACAGCGAAAACACCGATGGGAGAGCTCGACAGGGGAGAGATGATGTTCCCGAAGGCCGCGCCCGCCATGGCACCAATAAAGAGTGTTGGGGCGAAGACGCCACCCGAGCCGCCCATGCCAATCGTGAACGACGTATAGACGGCGCGTCCCACCATGAGAGCGAGGAGGAACGCGATCGAGTAGTTTCCCGCGATCGCTTCTTCCTCCAGCGGATACCCCGAACCGTACATGTACGGGAACGCAACGAGAGCCGCGCCGAGGGCGAGGCCGAGCACACCCGGACGCGCCCACTCGGGCAGGTGCGTGCGTGCCCACACCCAGTCGATTGCGTCCTCCGAGGCGTAGAGGAGCTTGGAGAAGCCGAGGCCGCATAGCCCCGCGACGAGGCCGAGGAGCGCCACCCACCAGATGTCTGACATCGACGCGAACGTCAGGTTGTCGGCGACGCGTATGACCATCTCGTCGCCCTGGAGGATGCGTGCGACTACCGAGGAGGTAACGGCTGAGAGGACGACAAAGCCGAAGGCCTCAGCAGTGAACTCGACGAGAATCACCTCGAGGGCGAAGACAGCCCCCGCGAGGGGAGCGTGGAACGTGGCCGCGATGCCGGCTGCCGACCCGCACGAGGCCAACAGGACCACGCGGGAGACGGGCATGCGCAGCCACGACGCGATGGTGGATCCCAGCGACGCGCCCACCTGCACGATCGGGCCCTCGCGTCCCGCCGACCCGCCCGAGCCGATGGTGAGGGCCGAGGCCAGGATCTTGACGATGGCGACGCGCCCCGGGATGCGCCCTCCCTTACGGCGCACCGCGAGCATCACCTCGGGAATGCCATGCCCCTTTGCCGAGGGTGCGAAGCGCTGGATGAGCGGCCCGTACAGCAGGCCGGCGATCGCAGGGGAGAGAAGCAGGAAGAGCCACGGCGCCCAACCCCACACGCCGTGCGACTGGCCGACGTGGGTCGTGTACTCGTTGAAGCCGGTGGACACCCACGTCCACGCGCGAATCGCGAGGTTAAAGACGACGGCTGCCGCGCCGACGACCGCGCCAACGAGTGCGGCGGCCACGCCGAGCAGGGAACGATGCGCGGCGACCGTATGGCCAACGCGCAAGCGAGTCCCCGCAGCCGGTTCCTCTGGCTGCGGGGACTGACTAAGAGGTATCACAGGTTTGCGATCTCCACGTGAATGGGGGCGTCGGTGGCGATGCCCCAGACGGTCCTGTAGAAGGCCAGCTCCGACTGCCACGCATCCTTGATGTTGATGGCCGAGCGGAAGAGGTGTCCCTCTCCCTGGTAGAGCTTGAGGGCGACCGCGTTACCGTTGGCGCGCAGCGCCTCGTACATCTCCTGGGCCTGCGAGGCGGGAACAACCGGGTCGTCGGTGCCCTGCAGGAGCATGAGCGGCGCCTTAATGTCACCGACACGGTTGATGGGCGAGCGCTGCGCCCACACCGGGTCGGAGGTGTCATCGGTGCCGAGCAGAATTCCGTCGTAGTGCGACTCGAACTTGTGGCTGGTTTCCTTCAGCTTCACCAGGTCGGCGATGCCTGAGAACGACGCGCCCGCAGTGAATACATCGGAGGATGCAAGCGCGTTGAGCACGGTGAAGCCACCGGAAGAACGACCGCGGATCGCGATTCGCTTCGGATCGACGCGGCCCAGATCGATGAGGTACTGAGCGCCGTCGACGCAGTCCTGAACGTCCATGACGCCCCAGTTGCCGTTGATGCGCTCACGGTAGGGACGGCCGAAGGACGTCGACCCGCGGAAGTTCACGTCCAGAACCGCAAAGCCGCGGCTGGTCCAGTACTGGAAGGGGACCTGCAGGCCCGGGCGCGCTGCGTCAGTCGGTCCGCCGTGCACGTTGACGATGAGCGGGGGCAGCTCGCCCTCGGGGGCGGCGAACTCGGGGTTCACGGGCGCGTAGTAGAAGCCGTGAGCCTCCTCGCCGTCCGAAGTTTTCCAGGTGAGCATCTCAGCCGTGGAGACGAGGGCGGTGGACACCTCGGCCTCCGACGAGGGACGCAGCACCTTGGTCTTGCCACGCGACACCTCGATGATCGCGGGAGTGTGCGTCGCGGAATCCGCGAGGAAGACGACGCGGCCATCCGCAGCGGCGACGTTACCGATCGGCCACCAACCGGTCGCCCACTCCTCGGCCATGCCGTTGTCGATGCGCACGGTGCCGATGTGCCAGACCTGGTCCTCGGCCCACGAGCACACGAGGTAGTCGTTGTCGTAGTTGTCGTAGGAGTGCAGGCCCAGCTGCCAGTGCGGGTGCGAGAATGCGTGAGGGCCCGGGTGCAGCGCGCGAGTGCGCAGACGCGAGGTCCAGGCGTTCGTGTCCTCGCCCTCCTGCCACACGAAGCCCTGAGTGCGGTACAGGTTTGCCCAGCCAGAGGAGTCATCCACGTGGATGAGATCGCCGTCGAGCGTCCAGCGCGGCTCGTAGACGCACACGCCCGGGCGATCCACCAGGACGACCTCCTGATCGATGGTGCCCTCGAATGTCAGGGATGCGACGCGCAGCTGCGAGTACGTCCAGGGCATGTTCGGGTGGTTCCAGGTGATCCAGGCGATCTTCGTGCCGTCGGGGGAGACGGTCGGCGCCTGAGCGAAGTCCGTGCCCTCAAACACCGTGATAATCGCGCTGTCGTCGCGGGCGGCGGAGCCATCGAGAGGAATAGCGACAATCTTGTTGACGGGCTCGCCCGGGGCAGAGTGGTCCTCGGCCACCGCGTACACGAGGTCGCGCACGTCGGCGATCCAGAAGTCGCCGTATCGGACCTTTGACAGGGTCGTCAGGGGACGCACGACGCGGCGTGGATCGGCCGTATCAAAGGCGTAGACGCGGCCGTCGGTCTGGTCGGAGAACACGATGACGCCGTGGTGAACGGCGTATGCCTTGCCGCCGTACTCGTGCACGCGCGTGCCGACATCGGGCAGGCGGGAACCGTCGATGAGAGGCAGAACCTCACCTGTTTCTCCCGTACCGCGACGGCGCAGCAGCGTCCCACGTCCGCCCTGGCGCGGATGTCCCTCCACCCAGTAGGTGTCGGGTCCGTCGACGCGAACCTGGGAGAGCGTGACCGAACGGGCAGTGAAAGAATCGCCCGAAATGGGGGACTTCCACAGGCCGTGGGGTGCGACGGTGACGGACATAGTGCCTCCTTAAGCGGTACGGCGAGCCAACACCACCTATCTTAGTGCGCGCGCTTGTCGCCTGCGCGGGCCGAACGTACCTGACATGCACTTTGATCTGTAGATGAGACGCTTCGGCAACTACACTGGTTCTCATGTCTGGAACACGAGAGTCACGCGACCTGCTGTCGCGCTGCAGCGCACCGCGGGAGCTGCGTCGCCTGGAACGCGAGCAGCTGAACGAATTGGCGGCGGAAATTCGCGCGTTCCTGATTGACAACGTGTCGCGAACGGGCGGGCATCTCGGCCCGAACCTGGGCGTCGTCGAGCTGACAATCGGCCTACACCGGGTGTTCCGCTCCCCGCAGGACACGATCATTTTTGACACCGGCCACCAGGCGTACGTGCATAAGCTCCTCACCGGACGTCAGGACTTCTCCTCGCTGCGTTGCCCGGGAGGCCTGTCCGGCTACCCGTCGCGCGGTGAGTCTGAGCACGACGTTGTCGAGTCCTCGCACGCGTCGGCGTCGATCGCATGGGTGGATGGCATCTCGCGCGAGAAGCATCGCCAGGGGGATCGCACGTGGACCGTGGGTGTCATCGGTGATGGTGCGCTGACGGGTGGCCTCGCCTGGGAGGCGCTGAACAACATCGCGACGGCGAAAAACCGCCGCATCATGATTATCGTCAACGACAACGGTCGTTCCTATGCGCCGACGATCGGCGGTCTCGCGGCTCACCTGGACGCGCTGCGCACCTCTGCCAGATACGAGAAGGCCCTGGCGTGGGGCAAACAGCACCTGCTGAGCCACGGTACGCCGGGACGCGCCGCCTACGACGCGCTGCACGGCCTGAAGTCGGGCATCAAGGACGCGCTGATGCCCCAGGTCATGTTCGAAGACCTGGGCCTGAAGTACATCGGCCCTGTGAACGGCCACGACATCGCGGCGGTCGAGACCGCTCTGCGCCGCGGTCGGTCCCTCGACGAGCCGGTCCTCGTCCACATGATCACTGAAAAGGGCCGCGGCTATACGCCGGCCGAGGAAGATATCGCTGACCGCTTCCACGCGGTCGGCCCGATTCACCCTGAGACCGGGCTCCCGGTCGCCCCCGAGCGCTTCGGGTGGACGGGAGTCTTCGCCGACGAGATCTGCGCTCAGGCCGCCACGCGCGACGACATCGTTGGGATTACGGCCGCGATGATGCGTCCCGTGGGCCTTGGCCCCATGCACGAGGCCTACCCGGGTCGCGTGATCGACGTCGGCATCGCCGAGGCCGAGGCCGTCGCCTCCGCCGCCGGCATGGCCTACCAGGGTGCTCACCCCGTCGTGGCGCTCTACGCGACCTTCCTGAACCGCGGTTTCGACCAGCTTCTCATGGACGTCGCCCTCCACCGTGCGGGCGTCACTTTCGTACTGGACCGCGCGGGTGTGACGGGCGCGGACGGCGCCTCGCATAACGGCGTCTGGGACATCGCAATGTGCTCGATGATCCCGGGCCTGCGTCTGGCGGCTCCCCGCGACGAGCAGACGCTGCGCGCGCGCCTTCGCGAGGCTCTTGACGTCGATGACGCTCCCACTGTCATCCGGTACCGCAAGGGGTCGCTGCCCGATCCCATGCCGGCGCTGCGCAGCGTCGGGGGAGTGGACGTCCTCTTCGACGAGGTAGTGGCTGATTCACCCGGTCGGGTGCTCATCGTGGGCACCGGCGCCTGCGCGCCCGACGCGATCGAGGCCGCGCGCCGGCTGGCTAGCGATGGAGTGAGCGTCACGGTCGTGGACCCGGAGTGGATGATCCCTATCTGCCCGGATCTGGCGACGCTGGCCCGGGACTACGACTGCGTCGTGAGCGTCGAGGACGGTATCGTCCAGGGCGGTTTCGGCTGGTCGCTGCGCGACGCGGTCGCGGAGACGGGTGTTCCCGTGCGCTGCCTGGGCGTGCCGCAGGGATTCCCCGAGCACGGCGACCGCGCGGCCATGATCGCGCAGTTCGGCTTCGACGCCGACGGTATTGAACGCGCGGCCCGGGAGCTCGTCGAGCGAATCGGCGAGCGCTAGATCATTCGAATCAGACGCCAAGCGCGTCGCAAATCGGGTCGAGCGTCAGATCGATCTGCCAGTCGCGCGCACCGCGATTGACCATACGCTCCTCGACCTCATCACCCGAGGGGCGCGTCGGATCCAGGGGAGCCCACGCGAGGTAGCGCTGCACCTGGGGAGCGAGCACAACCTCGGGTGCCAGACCGAGACTCGACGCGACTGAAGCGACCGCGTTACGCACCGTTCCCAGGCGCGCGGCCGAGGCCTCATCAATGCGATTCCAGTGGCGCGGTTCCGGGATCGATCCCGGCTGAACGGGCTTGCGCTTGGGAGGCAGCTCGTCCTCCGTCATGGCGGCCACACTGGCGAGGGCTCGCATCCATTCGTCCTCATACTGGCGGGCGACGGGGGAGCGGAACTCGCTGATGCTCATGAGTGCGCGTTTGTTGCGCGGAGGATTCGAGGCCGCGCGCACGAGGGCGGCGTTACGGACGAGGCGACCGGGGCTGAGGTCGATGCGCTGGGCGATCGATTCGCGCGTCTCCCATAGGGCCTTCAAGACCGCGAGGCCTCGGCGAGAACGGATCTTGCCCGCGCCGGGCACAGAACGCCAGCGATCGGGCTTCGGGCCGGGAGGGGTGACCGAGAGGGCGTAGGCGAACTCCTGCTGCGCCCACTCCCAACGGCCCATCTCATCGAGCCGCTTCGAGAGCCGATAGTAGAGCTCCGTCAGCAGCTCAACATCGAGGGCGGCGTAGCGCAGCCACTCCTTCGGTAGGGGACGCACCGACCAATCCGAGGCCTGGTGATCCTTGACGAGGCCCAGGCCGAGCACCTGCTCGGCGACGGCTGCCAGGCCGAAACGCTCCAGGCCGATGAGGCGCGCCGCGATCTCTGTGTCGAACAGGGCGGAGGGACGCAGTCCAACCTGGCGCAGATTCGGCAGATCCTGGAGGCAATCGTGCAGCAACCACACGTCCTCCACGCCCGGCTGCAGCACTGACAGGTCCGGCAGTGCGTGCGTGTCGATGAGGAACGTGCCCACGTCCTCGCGGCGAATCTGCACGAGGTAAGGATCGGAGCCGTATCGGAAGCCCTGAGCCCGTTCCACGTCCAGGGCGATCGGAGCCGAACCAGTGCTCAGTGCACGAGCTGCGGCCTCAAGATCCTTCTGGGCGTCAATGACGGCGGGGGTCCCCCCACGCGGCTGCGCAATGAGCTCCGGATTATCCGTATCGCCCTGCGGCAAACCGCCGCCATTGTTGACCAGCACTCAGACTCCTTCGAGATGACGGGCAGGCACGATTCCTGCCGTCCGCCGCATGACATCCGCCCAGCCGGACAGATGTTCACCAAGATACTCACTGTTGGGCGTCCACGAGGCGCGCACATCGACGAACAGAGACGATCCTCGCAGTTCAAGACCACCGAAGGCCTCGCTCATTTCGCGCGTTACCGTGCCCGTGATGTCATGGAATCCGGCCCCCGCAGTCTCCAGGCAGTCGAGCATCCAGCCCCACACGCCCTCCGACAGCATCGGATCGCCGATCATCTCGGCATCGACTTGTGCGCGCAGCTGACATACGACTCGGAACGTACCGTTCCAGCCGATCTGCTCCACGGGGTCGTGCAGGATGACCATACGACCAGTCGACAGGGGCTGTCCGGCCTCGTCCTCGTCCGTGGTTCGCATCGCGAGCGCCGCCGTAAAGGGGGCCAAACGACGAGGTGGGGGCACCTCCTCGAGGAGTATGTGCGGCAGGTGGTCCGCCTGTCGCAGGGACAGCAGAGCCCGCATAAACTCCTCGGGCACCGCGTTTTCATTCACAAATCAAATCGTACGGGTGTCCATACGCCTTTTGGTCCAGACGCGCCGCCAACCTTCATGTCGATAAGTAGCGGGTACGCGTTGCTCGTCACGGTCGATGTTGCTCCGGCGATTACAGGCCGCGGGGATTGCGCAGGATGAACGAGGTGCGCGGCCCGACGTGCACGATGTCGCCCGAGTGGTACTCGTCGCGATCATCGTCACCAGCCGTGTCGACGACGGTGTGCCAGATGTGCCCATACTTCGCGTCAGGGAGCGTGAAGTCGACCGGCTCGGGAGCGGCGTTGAGCAGCAGTAGGAAATCGTCGTCGAGGATGCGGCGACCGTTCGCGTCGGGCTCACGGATGGCATCGCCGTTGTAGAAGACCATCGTCGAGCGCGCCCACGGCTGGTTCCATTCCTCTTCCGTCATGTGCGTGCCCGCCGGGGTGAACCATTCGATCTCGCCGAGCTCGGACTCACCGCCGCGCTGCGCGGGCCCTTCTAGGAATCGCCGGCGGCGCATCACGGGGTGATCGCGGCGCAGGTGGATGAGATGCCGGGTGAAACGCAGGAGCTTGTAGTCGTGCTCGTCTAGATCCCAGTTGATCCACGAGAGCTCGTTGTCCTGGCAGTACACGTTGTTGTTGCCCCGCTGGGTGCGGCCCAGCTCGTCGCCGTGAGCGATCATCGGCACACCCTGCGAGAACATGAGGGTCGTCAGGAAGTTGCGCTGCTGACGGTAGCGCAGCTCGATGATTTCCTCGTCATCCGTGTCGCCCTCGACGCCGCAGTTCCACGAACGGTTGTCGTTCGCGCCGTCCGCCCCACCCTCGAGGTTCGCCTCGTTGTGCTTCTCGTTGTAGGACACGAGATCGCGCAGCGTGAAGCCATCGTGGGCGATGACAAAGTTGATGGAGGCCATGGGCTTGCGGCCGGTGGTTCCGTACAGGTCGGACGAGCCGGCCAGACGGGAGGCGAAGTCGGGGAGCGAGGAGAACTCGCCGCGCCAGAAATCGCGCACCGTGTCACGATACCTGCCGTTCCACTCGGACCACAGGGGAGGGAAGCCACCAACCTGGTAGCCGTCCGCACCCACGTCCCACGGCTCCGCGATGAGCTTGACCTGCGAGACCACGGGGTCCTGATGGATGAGATCGAAGAAAGCGGACAGTCGGTCGACCTCGGCGAACTGGCGAGCCAGGGTGGAGGCGAGGTCAAAGCGGAAGCCGTCCACGTGCATCTCCGTCACCCAGTAGCGCAGCGAGTCCATGATGAGCTGAAGGACCTGCGGAGAGCTCATGAGGAGGGAGTTGCCCGTGCCCGTTGTGTCGAAGTAGTGTTGGCGATCTCCGTCGACGAGGCGGTAGTACGAGGGATTGTCGATGCCGCGGAAGGACAGAGTCGGGCCCATGTGGTTGCCCTCTGCCGTGTGGTTGTAGACGACGTCGAGGATGACCTCGATGTTAGCCGCGTGCAGGGCCTTCACCATGGCCTTGAACTCAGACACCTGTGCGCCGGGGTCCTTCGTCGCTGCGTAACCGTTGTGCGGGGCGAAGTAGCCGATCGTGTTGTAGCCCCAGTAGTTCGACAATCCCTTGGCCTGGAGCGTCGTATCGTTCGTGAACTGCTGGATCGGCATGAGCTCGACCGTGGTGATACCGAGCTTCGTCAGGTGCTCGATGATCGCCGGGTGCGCCATGCCGGCGTAGGTGCCGCGCAACTCCTCCGGGATCTCTGGGTGGCGCATCGTCATGCCCTTGATGTGGGCCTCGTAGATGATCGACTCGGAGTAGTCGTGTCCCGGGCTGCGATCCCCCTCCCAGTCGAAGAAGGGGTTGACGACGACGGAGTGCATTGTCGCGTCGGCGGAGTCACCGCCCTTGAGCGTGAGGGGATCGTCGGCCTGATAGGAGAGGAGGTCGAGAGAATCCTTCAGCTGGCCCTCGATCGCCTTTGCGTAGGGGTCAAGAAGGAGCTTCGAAGGGTCACAACGCAAACCGTTCCGAGGATCCCAGGGACCGTCGATGCGGTAGCCGTAACGCTGGCCGGCCCGCACCTGTGGAACGTAGACGTGCCACACGTAGGCATCGACCTCCGTCATGGGGATGCGCATTTCATTGAGGTCGTCGTCCAAGAGGCACAGCGTCACAGACGTTGCGACCGAGGAGTAGATCGCGAAGTTCGTTCCGGTTCCGTCAAAAGTGGCACCCAGGGGGTAGGCCTTGCCAGGTCGCGTTTCCATACCGACAAGCCTCGCACGAATATGGACTGATGGGCGATAATCCGCCCGAAAATGAGCGTGTGACTTGGATAACGGGGGTTTGGTTTTGCGTTCTGGCCAGATCTTCTGTTAAGGTTTTACCCGTTGCGAAGAACGGTTGACGTTCTGAGAAACGCGGATGTGGCTCAGTTGGTAGAGCATCACCTTGCCAAGGTGAGGGTCGCGGGTTCGAGTCCCGTCATCCGCTCGGGCGATTGGCGCAGCGGGAGCGCGCTTCCCTGACACGGAAGAGGTCACTGGTTCGATCCCAGTATCGCCCACGGTCATCCTGGTAACAGGATTGGCGGGCTATAGCCCGGCCGCACAAGCGGTTCACGCGGATGTGGCTCAGTTGGTAGAGCATCACCTTGCCAAGGTGAGGGTCGCGGGTTCGAGTCCCGTCATCCGCTCTCAATCGGGAATCCACTCGATCCCATTGGGTGTGGTGGGTTGGCCGAGAGGCGAGGCAGCGGCCTGCAAAGCCGTATACACGGGTTCGAATCCCGTACCCACCTCGGGCGATTGGCGCAGGGGTAGCGCGCTTCCTTCACACGGAAGAGGTCACTGGTTCGATCCCAGTATCGCCCACCAGTAAGTCGGATCAGATGATCCGGCTTTTTTGTTTATCAAGCTCTCGTCGTTTGTTGGCGGGAGCTTTTCTGTTTGCGTTCTGTTGGAGTCGGCGTATGGCGGCGCAGTTTGCCGAGGCGTACTAGCTGCCTGTGTTCCTCGCCGCGCACGTGGGCCCGCTATTGCGAGCCTAGGCCCGCTATTGCGAGCCTAGGCCCGCTAATGCGCACGTGGGCCTGATGCCTCGCGCGTTAACCCGATGACATGCAGGCGGGCCCGATGATATGCGCGTGGGCAGCGCCGCCCACGCGCATATCTAGAGGATTACGTGCGTATCAAGGGGTTCACGCGCATATTCAGCGGTTCGCGTGCGAGCTACACGCCAGGCCGGGTGCTGTTGTGCCCAACAAGCAGACCGCCTCAGCGGCAATACGCCGAAGCGCGGGTCCTCATGCTGCAAAACCCCAGCCATTACCCCTGGTGTCATGCTCCCTCACTGGCGTCATGCTGCCTCGCTGGTGCAGTGCTGCCCGGCTAGGCGCAGTTTAATGCTGGTGATACGTCGTTGGCGATGACGGGGGACGTTATGGTCGGCCGGCTCTGCGACGAGGCTTGTGGTGGATGAGGTGTTACACCCGATCGGGAAGATTCAACCCATTCTGATCGGGTGGAATCTTCCCTAACGGGTTGAATGCTCCCGATCAGGTGGAATCTTCGTGCTGGGCGCTTCCTGTTTGAGGCGCAGCGGCGCGAGCGTGCTAGCCCAACGACACGGTTCTCGACTATGTCAGGCGCCAAACCACGACCAATGCGTTTTGTCCTATACCCCGTCTGTTATCGGGTGGTCGCCTCTCAGTGCGAGCCTCGGGCTTCTGCGTCGCGTGGGAGACCTCTGCTGCTCGAGCGTTTACTGAACGAGTGGTGAGTTTGTCGGACCTGTGTGGCTATTCTTCGATCTCTGGACGACACGCCCGAGTAACAAATTTTGTCAGTTTATAAATTAGTCCTACAAATTGGCGACGTTTGCTTTTGTCGCTCGTGTTAGTTGCTGTCCCTGGGGAACTAATAGCTCTGATTCTTGACCAAATTGCAGGTGATTGGCATAAACTGGTGCGGTATGCGGCGACGCCGTCGCACATCCCGTTGACAGGAGTTTTCTATGGCTGCCCTGAAGCGCCGTCACTTCGGTGTTCTTCTTGCGACTTTCGCATTGGTTATGAGTTTCTTTGGCCTGGCACAGTTTGTTGGAGCTCAGGCTCCTGCGTCCGCGGCTCCCCTGAGCTGCCCCGAGCCGACTACGAATGTGAGCAACAAGGTCACCTTGGATTGGGACAATGCTCAGCTTGTCGACCATGCTGGCCGTGAGACCAAGGCCGTGGGCGACTGGTGGGACCTCGGTATCAAGCTGCCGTGGAAGACCGACGGTCGCGTGAAGGCCGGCGACTACTTCACCTACGACGCCTCGATCGTGAACTCGGCGACGGGGGAGAGCGTCCTTCGTCCGAACGTTGCTCGTAAGTTTGAGGTCATCTCCAACAATGGCGTCGTCGTCGGCTGCGGTACCTGGGGTGCTGATGGCATGGTGACCGTCGTTTTCAACGAGAAGGTTGAGTCTGCCGCGCAGTGGTATGGCCATGTGTCCACCAACGGCCTGACCCACTACACCGGTCCTGGCGGTGAGAAGTACACGGTCAAGCTCGGCAAGAAGGTCGAGCGCGAGATCGACATGCTGCGCCGCACTCCCGGCGTGCCTCGCTACCAGAAGGACGGCTGGCTGAACCTCGCCGAGGATAAGGACGGCGACGAGAACAAGGCCATCATGTGGCGCGTTGTCTTCCCCGCCGGCGACAAGGCTGTGACCGGTGCGTCGATCGTCGACGAGGTCCCTGCGGGCTCCAACTGGAGCTTTAACTGCGACGTTGTCAATGAATACACGAAGAACCACACCTACCTGGTGACCGACCCGACCACCTCCGAGGGCCTCCGTCAGGACAACGACACGTCGAAGGGCGCTTTCGGCGCTGCCGCGCAGGTCGAGTGCTCCTCCTCCAAGGTGACCGTTACGCTCGCTGAGATTCCTGCGAACCAGTCCGCCATCATCCTGCTTCCCGCCCGCATCGAGGGTGCGAAGCGCGCTGGTGACGTCGTGGGTGTCTTCTCCAACACCGTCAACTTCAACGTTCCTGGTGGCAAGGTCGTTGAGCCCATTACGAAGACCCTCCACTACGGTGCGGCCGCCGACGCGTATGCCCACCAGACCTTCTCCGTGACCAAGAAGGTCGAGGGTGACCTGCCCGAGTCCGCACAGGACCTCGAGTACCCGCTGACGATCACGCTGAAGAATGACGCCGATCCCTCGGTGAATAAGACCTTCGAGGCCTCTGTTAAGGCTGGCGAGACCTACACGTACCCCACGTCTCTGCCGCTGGGAACCGTGGTGACGGTTTCGGAGGGTGACCTGCCCGCCGGTGTGGGCATTACCTGGAACGACGGCGCGAGCCGCGTCTTCGAGGCCGCCGACGGCGTGACCCTCTCGGCAGACAACCGCGAGGCTACCTTCACGCTCAGCGATGATCAGGTCTACTCGCTGACCCTCACCAATGTCCTGGCTCCGACCCCGACCCCGTCGGCCACGCCTTCGACTCCCGCCCCGACCCCCTCGGCAACCCCTTCGCCCGCTCCGCAGCTGGCCAAGACCGGTACCGATGCGGCAGGCCTGGGTGTCCTGGCCGGAATCGTCGCGATCGCGGGCCTGTCTCTCGTGGCGGCCAAGCGTCGTAGCCACTGATGACGATGAACCCCTGAGGTGTATGAGTACCTGAGGGTACACAGTGGGTGGGATGAGCAATGCTCATCCCACCCACTTTTTGTACATGCTTCCTTCGCAGGGGATTATCCCCGTGAGATGGGGGCATGGGGGCGTGCGGACAAAAGTCCTGTCAAAAGATGAGTGGGTGAAAATCCTTCTGTCAATGCCGCACGGGGGAGTGGTGGACTATGTTGTCGTAGCTCATCGTGTGCGGTTGCTTGTGATGCTTATTCTGGCTTGTCGGAGCCATTTGGTGTTGATGCCCAGCGCTGGGTCGCGCGTGAAATGAAAGCGGGTGGCTCATGGTCGCGTGAGGTGCAAATGGATAATCTCGGTCAGAAATGTGATGAAGCGCATCATTTTGAAAAATCCGCATTTTTGCTGGTCAAATGCGTTTGACCTGCTGTGCAGGAAATTAAATTGGGTTAATTACAGAGTCGTTTTTTGCTCTCTATATGTGCAGGTTAAGGTGGTTTGACAACGAAATTTTATTTGAATAGTTTTCTGCTAATTCTCTGATTGGTGCTCTTTTTGCTTCGTTACTCTATAATTATGTGCTTGAGGCGATCCCGTCTCATGTCCATCGACAGGAGTTTTTTATGGTTGCGTTGAAGAGTAGTCGGCTTAGCGCACTTCTTGTAGCTTTCGCTCTAGTATTGAGCTTCTTTGGTGCTCTGCAGCTGTTGACGACCCGCACGGCGTCGGCGACGGCGCTTGCGTGTCCTGCCCCCACGACGAACGTCAATGACAAGGTTGATCTCGACTGGGACAACCTGCAGCTGGTCAATCCCCAGGGTGCGGAAGCGAAGACAATCGCGAACCTGTGGGACGTCGGTGTGAAGCTGCCGTGGAAGACGAACGGTGCTGTCAAGGCCGGCGACTTCTTCACCTACGACGCGACCGTCGCCGAGGCGAACACGGGTCAGGTGATCCTGCGCCCCACAGCCGAGCGTACCTTTGACGTTCGTTCCGCAACCGGCGTTGTCATCGGCTGCGGCACCTGGGGGACCGACGGTATCGTCACCGTCGTCTTCAACGAGAACGCTGACTCGGCCGCCGAGTGGGCGGGCTCCGTGACGACGAGCGCCATGATTCAGTACACCGGCCCCGCCAACGAGAACTTCGTGGTGAAGGTCGGCAACAAGGTGGTCTCGCGCAAGGTCAACATGGTCGTGCGTCCCACCGGTGAAGCGCGCACTGTCAAGGAGGGCTGGATTGGCCTGAACGACAGCGAGGATGGCGATGAGAACAAGGCCATCATGTGGCGCGTGATCCTGCCGGCCGGTGATAAGGCCGTGACCGGCGCGTCGATCGTCGACGAGGTTCCCGCCGGTGAAAACTGGAGCTACGACTGCGACACGGTGAAGGACTACGTCAAGAAGCACACCTTTGTCGTCGTTGATCCGACCACGCCCGAGGGTAAGCGTCAGAGCAAGGACACCTCGAAGGGTGCCTTCGGTGCCGCGTCCACAGTCGAGTGCACGCCTCAGAAGCTGACCGTGACCTTCCCTGAGATCCCCGCGAACCAGTCGGCGATCGTCGAGTTCCCGACTCGCGTCGAGGGGGCCAAGCGTGCCTCTGACATCGTTGGTAAGTTCTCCAACACCGTGGAGTTCAACGTGCCCGGCAAGAAGGTTTCCCCCGTCACGAAGGTGGTTCGTTTTGGCGCCGTTGCGGATGCCTTCGCGCACCAGACCTTCTCCGTGACGAAGAAGGTTGACGGCGAGCTCCCCGACAACGCGAAGGACCTCGAGTACACCCTCAACATCACGCTGAAGAACGATGCGGATCCGTCGGTCAACAAGACCTACCAGGCGACCGTCAAGGCCGGTAAGAGCTACAGCTACCCGGGCGCACTTCCCCTGGGCACCGAGGTCACCGTCTCTGAGGGCGACCTGCCCTCCGCCGACGGCGTCACCTGGAACGAGGCCGAGAGCCGCGTGTTCGATACCGCGCAGGGCGTCACCCTCAAGGCCAACAACCGCGAGGCGACCTTCAAGCTCAGCGAGGATCAACTCTTTGCACTGAACCTGAACAACAAGCTGGTCCCTACGCCTAAGCCCACCCCGACGCCGACGCCCACGCCTGAGCCGACGCCTACCCCGACGCCCACGCCTGAGCCGACGCCTACCCCGACGCCGACCCCG
>JVKM01000057.1 GCA_001072465.1 Xylanimonas cellulosilytica
GTGTGGGTGTTGTTTGTGAACTCGATAGTGTGTTTGTTTGTTTTTTATGCCTGTTTTTTGTTTTTGAGTGTTTTTGGTTGGGATTGCTGGCTGGCCTTGTTTGGTTGGTTGGTTTTTCTGGGCTTTAACGTTTTTGTTTTTGTTCGGAGAGTTTGATCCTGGCTCAGGACGAACGCTGGCGGCGTGCTTAACACATGCAAGTCGAACGCTGAAGCCCAGCTTGCTGGGTGGATGAGTGGCGAACGGGTGAGTAACACGTGAGTAACCTGCCCCCTTCTTTGGGATAACGCCCGGAAACGGGTGCTAATACTGGATATTCACTGGCCTTCGCATGGGGGTTGGTGGAAAGGTTTTTTCTGGTGGGGGATGGGCTCGCGGCCTATCAGCTTGTTGGTGGGGTGATGGCCTACCAAGGCTTTGACGGGTAGCCGGCCTGAGAGGGTGACCGGTCACATTGGGACTGAGATACGGCCCAGACTCCTACGGGAGGCAGCAGTGGGGAATATTGCACAATGGGCGAAAGCCTGATGCAGCGACGCCGCGTGAGGGATGACGGCCTTCGGGTTGTAAACCTCTTTCGCTCATGGTCAAGCCGCAACAGTGGTTGTGGTGAGGGTAGTGGGTAAAGAAGCGCCGGCTAACTACGTGCCAGCAGCCGCGGTAATACGTAGGGCGCGAGCGTTGTCCGGAATTATTGGGCGTAAAGGGCTTGTAGGCGGTTGGTCGCGTCTGCCGTGAAATCCTCTGGCTTAACTGGGGGCGTGCGGTGGGTACGGGCTGACTTGAGTGCGGTAGGGGAGACTGGAACTCCTGGTGTAGCGGTGGAATGCGCAGATATCAGGAAGAACACCGGTGGCGAAGGCGGGTCTCTGGGCCGTTACTGACGCTGAGGAGCGAAAGCGTGGGGAGCGAACAGGATTAGATACCCTGGTAGTCCACGCTGTAAACGTTGGGCACTAGGTGTGGGGGCCACCCGTGGTTTCTGCGCCGTAGCTAACGCTTTAAGTGCCCCGCCTGGGGAGTACGGCCGCAAGGCTAAAACTCAAAGGAATTGACGGGGGCCCGCACAAGCGGCGGAGCATGCGGATTAATTCGATGCAACGCGAAGAACCTTACCAAGGCTTGACATGCACGGCGACACTGCAGAGATGTGGTGGCATTTAGTTGGTCGTGTGCAGGTGGTGCATGGTTGTCGTCAGCTCGTGTCGTGAGATGTTGGGTTAAGTCCCGCAACGAGCGCAACCCTTGCCCTATGTTGCCAGCACGTGATGGTGGGGACTCGTGGGGGACTGCCGGGGTTAACTCGGAGGAAGGTGGGGATGACGTCAAATCATCATGCCCCTTATGTCTTGGGCTTCACGCATGCTACAATGGTTGGTACAGAGGGTTGCGATACTGTGAGGTGGAGCGAATCCCTTAAAGCCAGTCTCAGTTCGGATTGGGGTCTGCAACTCGACCCCATGAAGGTGGAGTCGCTAGTAATCGCAGATCAGCAACGCTGCGGTGAATACGTTCTCGGGCCTTGTACACACCGCCCGTCACGTCACGAAAGTTGGTAACACCCGAAGCCCATGGCCTAACCGTTTTGCGGGGGGAGTGGTCGAAGGTGGGATTGGCGATTGGGACGAAGTCGTAACAAGGTAGCCGTACCGGAAGGTGCGGCTGGATCACCTCCTTTCTAGGGAGCCCAGTTTGTGGGGAACAGTTCGGCATGGCCTGTTGGGTTGTGCCTGGTTGTTTTCTTGTGCCTGCGCATGTACGCCACCTGATGTGGGTGGTGGGTGTGGGTGCGTGTTTTGGGTTGGGCATAAAAAGTTATACGAGCGAGCACACTGTCGGGTTCACGTTCAACACCGTGTGAGCGTCCGCCACGTTGTGTGGTGGTTGCCTGCGCAGCCAGCTGGCGGCTTTGTGTTGTTGGTGTGGGTGTGTGTGGTGGGTTGTTTGTGATTTGTATAGTGGTTGCGAGCATATTTGTTCTGTACTGTTTTTTGTGTTTTGTTTAGTTTTATTGGGCATTCGGTGGATGCCTTGGCATCAAGAGCTGATGAAGGACGTTGCGGCCTGCGATATGCCTCGGGGAGCTGGCGAGCGAGCGTTATTATCCGAGGGTGTCCGAATGGGGGAACCTAACCTGGGTTGTGCTGGGTTACCATCATCTGAACGTGTATAGGGTGGTGGGGGGAACGCGGGGAAGTGAAACATCTCAGTACCCGCAGGAAAAGATATTCCGTGAGTAGTGGCGAGCGAAAGCGGAGGAGGCTAAACCAGATGCGTGTGAGAGGCGGCGGCCGTTGCGTGTTTGGTGTTGTGGGGCCATGCTGGATCCTTCTGCCGGGGGATCGCATCACTTGTTGTTGGGAGTTGAACAGTCTGGGAAGTCTGACCGTAGAGCGTGATAGTCGTGTAAACGGACCGGTGGCGTGTGGTGTGGGTGTGGTACCCGAGTAGCGCGGGACTCGTGAAATCTCGTGTGAATCTGCCAAGACCACTTGGTAAGCCTAAATACTACTTGATGACCGATAGTGCATAGTACCGTGAGGGAATGGTGAAAAGTACCCCGGGAGGGGAGTGAAATAGTACCTGAAACCGTGTGCCTGTAAGCCGTCAGAGCCTTGAGGGGTGATGGCGTGCCTTTTGAAGAATGAGCCTGCGAGTTAGTGATACGTGGCGTGCTTAACCCGTGTGGGGTATGCGTAGCGAAAGCGAGTCTGAAATATGGCGCCTGTCGCGTGTTCTAGACCCGAAGCGGGGTGATCTACCCATGGTCAGGTTGAAGCAGAGGTAAGACTGTGTGGAGGACCGAACCCACCAGGGTTGAAAACCTGGGGGATGAACTGTGGGTAGGGGTGAAAGGCCAATCAAACTCCGTGATAGCTGGTTCTCCCCGAAATGCATTTAGGTGCAGCGTCGCGTGGTCCCTGGTGGAGGTAGAGCTACTGGATGGCCGATGGGCCCTATGGGTTACTGACGTCAGCCAAACTCCGAATGCCATTAGGTGTAGCGCGGCAGTGAGACTGCGGGGGATAAGCTTCGTAGTCGAGAGGGAAACAGCCCAGATCATCAGCTAAGGCCCCTAAGCGTACGCTAAGTGGGAAAGGATGTGGAGTCGCGGTGACAACCAGGAGGTTGGCTTAGAAGCAGCCATCCTTGAAAGAGTGCGTAATAGCTCACTGGTCAAGTGGTTCTGCGCCGACAATGTAGCGGGGCTCAAGCGTACCGCCGAAGCTGTGGCAACAACACGCATAGCTGGCGCCAGGAACTGGATGTCGGTGTGTTGTTGGGTAGGGGAGCGTCCTGCACGAGGTGAAGCCTGGAGGGAACTTCTGGTGGATTGTGTGGGAGTGAGAATGCAGGCATGAGTAACGAATCTGCGGTGAGAATCCGCAGCGCCGATTGACTAAGGGTTCCAGGGCTAGGTTTATCCGCCCTGGGTTAGTCGGGTCCTAAGGCGAGGCCGACAGGCGTAGTCGATGGACAACCAGTTGATATTCTGGTACCGCGTTATGACCGCCCATGCTGAAGTCATTGTGCTAACCAATTTGCTCACGCCACCGCATGACCTTCGGGTCGCGTGGTGTGTGTGGGTCTTGGGGCCCCGGTGATTGTAGGCAAGCGTGTTAACAGGGGTGACGCAGACAGGTAGCTGCAGTGCGCCGATGGTTGTGCGTATTTAAGGTTGTGGCCCGTCTTCCAGGCAAATCCGGAGGACACGAGGGTGAGAACTGATGAGGGACACACGCGTGTGTGGACTTGTGGTGATCCTAAGCTGCCGAGAAAAGCCTCGACGTGAGGGCATGACGCGCCCGTACCCTAAACCGACTCAGGTGGTCAGGTAGAGTATACCGAGGCGTTCGAGTGAATCGTGGTTAAGGAACTCGGCAAAATTCCTCCGTAACTTCGGGATAAGGAGGACCCCGTCACTTCCCCGCGCCTTGCGTGCGGGTGGGGTTGTGGGGTCGCAGAGAATAGGGAGAAGCGACTGTTTATCAAAAACACAGGTGCGTGCGAAGCCGTAAGGCGATGTATACGCACTGACGCCTGCCCGGTGCTGGAAGGTTAAGAGGAACCGTCAACACTCCTTGTGGGTGTGAAGCGGTGAATTTAAGCCCCAGTAAACGGCGGTGGTAACTATAACCATCCTAAGGTAGCGAAATTCCTTGTCGGGTAAGTTCCGACCTGCACGAATGGCGTAACGACTTCTCCGCTGTCTCAACCGCGAACTCGGTGAAATTGCAGTACGAGTAAAGATGCTCGTTTCGCGCAGAAGGACGGAAAGACCCCGGGACCTTTACTATAGCTTGGTATTGGTGTTCGCTTGGACTTGTGTAGGATAGGTGGGAGACTGTGAAGCTGCCGCGCCAGCGGTGGTGGAGTCGTCGTTGAAATACCATTCTGGTTCAAGCGGTCACCTCAACCTTGGCCCGTAATCCGGGTTGGGGACAGTGCCTGGTGGGTAGTTTAACTGGGGCGGTTGCCTCCTAAAATGTAACGGAGGCGCTCAAAGGTTCCCTCAGCCTGGTTGGTAATCAGGTGGCGAGTGCAAGTGTACAAGGGAGCTTGACTGTGAGACCGACGGGTCGAGCAGGTGCGAAAGCAGGAACTAGTGATCCGGCCATGGCACGTGGGTGCGTGGTCGCTCAACGGATAAAAGGTACCCCGGGGATAACAGGCTGATCTTGCCCAAGAGTCCATATCGACGGCATGGTTTGGCACCTCGATGTCGGCTCGTCGCATCCTGGGGCTGGAGTTGGTCCCAAGGGTTGGGCTGTTCGCCCATTAAAGCGGTACGCGAGCTGGGTTCAGAACGTCGTGAGACAGTTCGGTCCCTATCCTCTGTGCGCGCAGGAAATTTGAGAAGGGCCGTCCCTAGTACGAGAGGACCGGGATGGACGAACCTCTGGTGTGCCAGTTGTACCGCCAGGTGCATGGCTGGTTGGCTACGTTCGGAAGGGATAACCGCTGAAAGCATCTAAGCGGGAAGCCTGCTTCAAGATGAGATTTCCACGCCCCCCCCGTGGGGTGAGAGGCCCCCGCCAGACTAGCGGGTTGATAGGCCAGAGGTGGAAGCACAGCAATGTGCTCGTGAGCCGACTGGTACTAATGGGCCAACACTAAACAACAACCCAACAAACCGGGTAAACAAAAAACACGAACAAAGACTTCGTGCCGCAACCACTATACAAACCACGATCAACCCACACCCCCACCAAAACAAACAACGGTGCGTGGGGAGCGTGTTGAACACCAAAACTTGTGGTGGTCATAGCACCGGGGAAACGCCCAGCCTCCATTCCGAACCTGGAAGCTAAGCCCGGCAGCGCCAATGGTACTGCAACCGCCAGGTTGTGGGAGAGTAGGACACCGCCACAACACACTTCATCGAGAGGGACGGACCGCGATAGCGTGCCGTCCCTCTCGTTTTTGCGGCCCCATGCCGCTGATAAGCCGCCCGTCGTCTACTATTGGGTGGTTGAACGCGCATGATGCGCACCATGAACAAGAGCGCGCCTATCGGCGCAGGAATAGAGGATAGACACCATGGCAGAAGAGACTCGAGGACGCGGCGAATTTGGCCGTGGTGGATACCAGAAGCGCCAGCCGCAGTGGCGCGATCGCGATGGCGAACGTTCCGCCCGCGGCGAGCGTAGTGGCTTCCGTCGTGATGATCGCCGTGACGGTGAACGTGGTGGTTTCCAGCGCCGCGACAATGATCGTCGCGACTTTGG
>JVKM01000058.1 GCA_001072465.1 Xylanimonas cellulosilytica
TGAACTGCGCCCCGAAACTTGGACGCTTTAAATGGTAGCCGTTATGCGGCTTCCTGTAGGGCCTGATCCCGGTATTCTGCCGGGGTCAGGCCCTTGAGCTTTACTTGGCGTCGTGTTGTGTTCCAGTGCGTGATGTAGGCGTCGAGGTCGGCTTTGAAGCTCTCGAAGGTCTGCCAGTCTTGGCCGCGAAAAAACTCGTCCTTGATGTGACCGAAGACCTGCTCAGTGGCACCGTTGTCGATGCAGTTGCCTTTGCGTGACATGCTCTGGATGAAACCGTTATCGGCAAGCGTGCTGATGTAGCTCTCGTGCTGGTACTGCCATCCCATGTCCGAGTGCAAGATCGGCTCGACCCCTGCTGGTTTGGCGTCCATGAGTATCTGGAGCATCTCTTGTTGCTGGGCGAGGTTGGGGCACATAGAGATGGAGTAGGCGACAATCTCTTTGCTGGCAAAGTCGTAGACCGGAGCGAGGTAGGCCTTACCGAAGGAGAGCTTGAACTCGGTGACATCGGTACCCATTTTCTGCCAGGGGCCGGTCGCCGTAAAGTCGCGACCGATGATGTTGTCGAAGCGTTGCCCCACGTCCCCCTTGTAGGAGTTGTACCTGTGGTAGGCCCTCTCGCGGCGTATGCCGCAGCGCAGCCCCATCTGGCGCATCATCTTCAAGACCGTCTTATCGGCGATGCGCTCCCCTTCCTCAGCACGCAGGCACATGGCTACCTGCCTGTGACCGCACCCGTTGGGGGTTCGTGAAAAGATCTGGGCAACCTTGGGCCGCAGATACGCCCTGGTTGGCTGCTGGGGGTGAGCCAGCGCGTAGTAGTAGCTCGACCTGGCAAGGCCGGCGGCCTCGAGGAGATCACACACCGCGTGTCCGCGCCCTGAAAGCTCGGCGACCACTAGGGCTTTGTCCCGGTTTGGGAGCGCCTCTGCGCCTTCAGGGCAATCGATTTTTTTAGGTACGCCACCTGCGCCTCGAGCTTGCGCACACGCTCTTCGAGTTCCTCCTCACGCGTTGGTGGCACCGCCCGCACCGACCCCTTCGGCCTGCCCTTGGGCTTAGGCTTAAGCGCCTGCGCACCGCCCTCACGGTACAGCCTGCACCACTGCTTCAACGGTGTCGCGCTCGCAATACCAAAACGCACCATCGCCTCAGGCTTACTCATCCCACCATCAACCACGGCCCTCGCCGCGGCGACCTTGGTCTCATAGTCGTATTTGGCCCGCTTTACTCCCATGGCAAGAAGCCCGCCCCTCCCGATCACGCGGTACATCTTCTGCCACTCTCTCACAGTCTCAGCAGACACACCAAGCCTCCTGGCGGTCAAACCATAGCCACACCCCCTCTCAAACATCTCCACCGCCTGCTCCCGAAGCAAACGATCATGCCTCAACCCCAGATCCACAGACACGAAAAGCCTCCCATTCCCTGGACTTCAATTTCGAT
>JVKM01000059.1 GCA_001072465.1 Xylanimonas cellulosilytica
GCCCAGATCTTTTCACGAACCCCCAACGGGTGCGGTCACAGGCAGGTAGCCATGTGCCTGCGTGCTGAGGAAGGGGAGCGCATCGCCGATAAGACGGTCTTGAAGATGATGCGCCAGATGGGGCTGCGCTGCGGCATACGCCGCGAGAGGGCCTACCACAGGTACAACTCCTACAAGGGGGACGTGGGGCAACGCTTCGACAACATCATCGGTCGCGACTTTACGGCGACCGGCCCCTGGCAGAAAATGGGTACCGATGTCACCGAGTTCAAGCTCTCCTTCGGTAAGGCCTACCTCGCTCCGGTCTACGACTTTGCCAGCAAAGAGATTGTCGCCTACTCCATCTCTATGTGCCCCAACCTCGCCCAGCAACAAGAGATGCTCCAGATACTCATGGACGCCAAACCAGCAGGGGTCGAGCCGATCTTGCACTCGGACATGGGATGGCAGTACCAGCACGAGAGCTACATCAGCACGCTTGCCGATAACGGTTTCATCCAGAGCATGTCACGCAAAGGCAACTGCATCGACAACGGTGCCACTGAGCAGGTCTTCGGTCACATCAAGGACGAGTTTTTTCGCGGCCAAGACTGGCAGACCTTCGAGAGCTTCAAAGCCGACCTCGACGCCTACATCACGCACTGGAACACAACACGACGCCAAGTAAAGCTCAAGGGCCTGACCCCGGCAGAATACCGGGATCAGGCCCTACAGGAAGCCGCATAACGGCTACCATTTAAAGCGTCCAAGTTTCGGGGCGCAGTTCAAGACGAGGTCGGGGCCGCTTCGTGCGTTCGTGCCTCCTAATCCCGGCTGTTACGACCGGCGACGAATGCACAGAAGAGAGCGAGGAGGACAGCGACGCCCGCGACGGGCAGCGGAATCCAGTACGCCAGACGGTAGGCAAACTCCATGATGCCGGCGATCGCCATCGCGACCACGAGGAACAGGTGAAAGGCCCTCGACCACAGGAAACCACTCGATCCACCGCTCCACAGAGACACGAGCGTCATCAGCAAGAAGACGAACGCAACCGTATAGAGCGCGCCCACCATGCCCATCAGCCACGTGTGCCGGGCCTCGGCCTGCACGAGAACGCACAAGCTCAGGTTTCCGATGCCCGCCACGAAGCCGCAGCTCAGGCCAAAGACGCGCGATCGACCGACCCCGCGTGCCATGAGCGCGGAGATCGTGAGCGCGGCTGCGACGCCCATGAGCGCAATGACGATCAGGTGGACCCATGCTGGCCAGTAGTACATGTGGCCGAAATACCGGTAAGCAGGAAGCATAAGGCCTATCCTAACCGTTCACGCTACTGGGCAGCTGCGTCGCGCGCTGTCTCCTTCGCGAGAACCTCGGCGAGGTACTGGCCGGTGAAGGATTCCTCGACCTTCGCAACCTCCTCCGGTGTGCCCTGCGCGACGACCGTTCCGCCGCCCGCGCCGCCTTCCGGGCCCATGTCGATAATCCAGTCGGCGCTCTTGATGACGTCCAGGTTGTGCTCGATGACGATGACGGTGTTGCCCTTGTCAGCGAGCGACTGGAGCACCAGGAGGAGCTTGCGGATGTCTTCGGAGTGCAGGCCGGTCGTGGGCTCGTCGAGCACGTACACCGTGCGGCCGGTAGAGCGTCGCTGCAGCTCGGAGGCCAGCTTGACGCGCTGTGCCTCGCCACCCGACAGGGTCGTGGCGCTCTGGCCGAGGCGCACATAGCCCAGGCCCACCTCGACGAGCGTGTTGAGGTGACGGGCAATGCGCGAGATCGGCGCGAAGAACTGCGCGGCCTCGGCAATCGGCATGTCGAGCACGTCGGCGACGGTCTTGCCCTTGTATTCGACCTCGAGGGTCTCGCGGTTGTAACGTGCGCCGTGGCAAACCTCGCAGGGCACGTACACGTCGGGCAGGAAGTTCATCTCGATCTTCAGGGTGCCATCGCCCTTGCAGGACTCGCAGCGCCCACCCTTGACGTTGAAGGAGAAGCGTCCCGGACCGTATCCGCGCACCTTCGCCTCCTGAGTCTCAGCGAAGAGCTTGCGGATCTGATCCCACACACCCGTGTACGTCGCCGGATTCGAGCGCGGCGTGCGGCCAATCGGGCTCTGGTCCACGTGCACGACCTTGTCGAGCTGCTCGATGCCCGTGATCGTACGGTGACGGCCGGGCACCATGCGCGCGCCGTTGAGGCGCGAGGCAAGGGTGCGATACAGGATGCCGTTGACGAGCGTCGACTTGCCGGAACCGGACACGCCGGTGACGGCAGTGAGCACGCCGAGCGGGAAGGACACGTCGACGTTCTTCAGGTTGTTTTCGCGCGCGCCCTTGACGGTCACGACGCGCTTCTTGTCGATCGGGCGGCGGGTCGGAGGCAGGACGATGCGGCGCTTGCCCGACAGGTACTGGCCAGTCAGCGACTTGCGGTTCTTGAGCAGCTCCGAGAGCGGGCCCGAGTGCACGACCCAGCCACCCGTTTCACCGGCACCGGGGCCAATGTCGACGATCCAGTCGGCGGCCTCCATCGTTTCCTCGTCGTGCTCGACGACGATGAGGGTGTTTCCCAGGTCGCGCAGGCGCTCGAGGGTGGCGATGAGCTTGCGGTTGTCGCGCTGGTGCAGGCCGATCGAAGGTTCGTCAAGGACGTAGAGGACGCCAACGAGGCCGGAGCCGATCTGCGTGGCCAGGCGGATACGCTGCGCCTCGCCGCCCGACAGCGTGCCGGCACCACGCGACAGCGTCAGATAGGTAAGTCCAACGTCGACGAGGAAGGCCAGGCGGGCCTCGATCTCGGTGAGAATCGGCGCGGCGATCGCGCGTGCACGCTGCTCGAGCTCAACGTCCGCAAGGAACGCGCGCGCGTCCGCGATCGACATGTCGGACAGCTCCGCGATCGACTTGTCGCCGATGCGCACGGCCAACACCTCCGGGCGCAGGCGCGCACCGTGGCACGTCGGGCACGGGATCTCGCGCATGTAGGAGTCGAGCTTCTCCGAGACGGCAGCGGACTCGGTTTCCTCGCGCTTGCGCTCGATGTACTTGACGGCGCCCTCGAAGCCCGTCGTATAGGAGCGCTCGCGACCCCAGCGGTTACGGAACTTGACGGTGACCTCGTAGTCCTTGCCGTACAGGACCGCATCCTTAACCTTCTTGGGCAGAGACTTCCAGGGTGTGCCCATCGCGAAGCCCAGTTCCTTGGAAAGGGATTCGAGGAGCTTCTTGTGGTACTTGAAGTTCGAGTTCCACGGGATGACCGCGCCGTCAGCGAGGGAGAGCTCCTCGTCGGGCACGACCAGCTCCGGGTCGACCTCGAGGCGGAAACCAAGGCCCGCGCAGTCGGGGCAGGCGCCGTAGGGTGCGTTGAAGGAGAAGGTGCGCGGCTCGATCTCGTCGAGCATCAGCGGGTGGTCGTTGGGGCACGCACGCTTCTCGGAGAAGCGGCGGCGACGCTCAGGATCGTCGGCGTCCAGGTCGACGCAGTCGATGACGACGAGGCCATCCGACAGGCGCAGGGCGGTCTCGACGGAGTCGGTGAGGCGCTGGCGCATGCCTTCGCGAACGACGAGACGGTCGACGACGACCTCGATCGTGTGCTTGAGCTTCTTCTCGAGCTTGGGTGCGTTCTCGAGACGAACCAACTCATCATCGATGATCGCGCGCGTGTAGCCTTCGGAGCGCAGCTCGTCGATGAGGTCCTGGTACTCACCCTTACGGCCGCGCACGACCGGGGAGAGCACCTGGAAGCGAGTTCCCTCGTCCATCGTGCGCACACGGTCGACGATCTGCTGGGGTGTCTGCGCCTGAATGCGGGCGCCACACTCGGGGCAGTGCGCCACGCCCGCGCGGGCGTAGAGCAGACGCAGGTAGTCGTGGATCTCCGTGATCGTGCCGACGGTCGAGCGCGGGTTGCGCGAGGTCGACTTCTGGTCGATGGAGACGGCGGGCGACAGGCCTTCGATGAAGTCCACGTCGGGCTTGTCCATCTGTCCGAGGAACTGGCGCGCGTAGGAGGACAGTGACTCCACGTAACGGCGCTGTCCCTCGGCAAAAATCGTGTCGAAGGCGAGGGACGACTTACCGGATCCTGACAGGCCGGTGAAGACGATCATGGAGTCGCGGGGCAGCTCGAGGTTCACGTCCTTGAGGTTGTGTTCGCGGGCACCCTGAATGATTAGCTTGTCATGCACCCCTCGATCCTAGCCGCCCTCTAGGCAAAAGCGTGGATCAGGGCTAGTGTTGGGCTATGGCATTCTACGCAGTTGAATACGTGTACAACCCCTCGATGACCGAGACCATGGACGAGGTTCGCCCGACGCACCGCGCGTTCCTGTCCGGCCTGCTCGAGCAGGGGATCAACATCGCATCCGGTCCCCTCGTTGGCGAGATCCCCGGCGCCCTGATCCTCATCAACGCCGAGAGCCAGGCGGACGTCGAGCGCATCCTCAACGAGGACCCCTTCTACGTCGCCGAGGTCATCCAGGCGCGCCTGATCCGCGAGTGGAACCCCGTCATCCGGGCGTTCTGATCGCAGCAAACGAACGAGGCCGGGGCCGGGTGATTCACCCGACTCCGGCCTCGACTCGTATGGAGCGCTCTCAGCCCTCCAGTGAGCGGGCGAACTGGCGCGCGTAGAAGATGCGCTGAGCAACCTCAATGAGGAGGGCAGCACAGGCACCGACGCACGCGATGACGAGCCACTCGTATCCACTCGGCGCGACCATCGAGAAGAAATGACGCACCGGCGGCAGCAGAACGCCGCCCACGGTCGCGGAAATGACGCTCGCCAGGAGCACCCACTTCCACGTCGACAGCGGACGCGAGGTAATGACGAGCAGCCAGATCGCCCCCAGCATGAGGCAGAGAATCGCGGCCGTGGACTCGCGCGCCTGCGGCGGGCCATCGACGATCCCGAAGGCTGTGAGTGCGGCTGCCGCCAGAATGACGCCCGTCGGCATCGCGAGCGAGAGCGTGCGCTTGAGGAAGCCCGGCACGTAGCGGCGCGGGTTCGGCCACAGGGCCAGGAAGAACGCGGGGATACCGATGGTCAGCGAGTCGATGTAGCTGAACTGGCGGGGCAGGAACGGATAACGCCAGCCGACCAGGGCCGTCACGATGACGAGGACGGCAGCGTAGGTGGTCTTCGCCAGGAACAGCGAGGACACGCGTTCCATGTTGGCGATGATGCGGCGGCCCTCCGAGAGAACACCCGGCAACACCGAGAACTTCGAGTCCACGAGAACGATCTGCGCGACCGCCTTCGTGGCCTGCGTGCCGTTCCCCATCGCGATACCCAGGTCGGCGTCCTTGAGCGCGAGCGCGTCGTTGACCCCGTCTCCCGTCATGGCCACGCAGTGATCGCGTGCCTGGAGCGCACCGACCATCGCGCGCTTCTGCTCGGGAGTCACGCGCCCGAAGACGTCGTGGTTCTCGATCGCGTCGATGAATGCCTCAGAGGTCAGGTCTTCGGGCAGATCACGCGCGTCCATGAGGCGCGCGGGCGTGCCGTCGGGCGCGGTCAGGCCTGCCTGCGCGGCCAGCGCACCCACCGTCGTCGGGTTGTCGCCCGAGATGACGCGGACGTGCACGTCCTGCGAGCGGAAGTAGTCGAGTGTCTCGGCAGCGTCGGGGCGCAGGTCCTCCTCGAGGACCACAAGCGCGGCAACCGAACGGCACACGGGAAGCTCGTCGTCCGCCACAGCCTCATCGGCGTGGACGAGGGCCACCACGCGGGAGCCTTCCTGCGCGATGCCCCGCACCTTCGCAAGGAGATCGGCATTGGCAGCCGAGGCCTCGTCGATGACGAACTCGGGGGCGCCGAGAATCCATGAGTCGCTCCCGCTCCCCCACGCGCTCCACTTGCGGGCCGAGGAGAAGGGAACGGACCACTCGATCCGCTCGGACGCGCCGGAGCGCTCAGATTCGCCCAGGTGCTCCCAGATGGCCTCCGCCGTCGCGTTGGTGCGGTCGCTCGCTGCGCTCGCCAGTGCGCGAAGCACCACGACTTCGTCACCGGAAACGACCTCGACGCCCCGCACGCGAATGCCACCGGTGGTGAGGGTGCCCGTCTTGTCGAGGCACAGGCAGTCCACGCGGGCGAGGACCTCAACGGCGGGAAGTTCCTGGACGAGGACACCGCGGCGTGCCAGCGTTGCCGATCCGATCGCGAAGTTCATGGACGTCAGGAGCACCAGGCCCTGAGGAATCATGCCGATCACCGAGGCAACCGAGAGCACGAGGGCCTCGCGCCAGTCTCCCCCGTGACCGCCAGCGATGCGATTCTGCGAGTAGAAGGTCAGGACGACGATCGGAAGCAGCATGACGGAGACGACCTGCAACACCCGGTTAATCGACGTCTGGATCTCCGAGACCGTACGCGTGAAGGCGCGCGCCTGTTCGGACAGGCCCTGCGCGTAGACGCGCTCACCGACAGCCGTAGCCACCATGCGGCCAGCACCCGCGACGACACTCGTGCCAGCCAACAGCTGATCACCCTGCTTTTTCTTCACCGGGCGCGACTCGCCGGTCAGCAGCGACTCATCGATTTCGAGGCCCGCCGAGGACAGCACCGTGCCGTCCACGCTCACCTGATCGCCAAGCGTCAGATCGATGACATCGTCGAGCACGACGTCACGTGCGGGAACAACCGACAGGGTGCCGTCACGCAGGACGGTCGCCTGCGGAGCATCGACGATCGCGAGCGAGTCGAGGGTTCGCTTGGCACGCAGCTCAGAAACGATGCCGATCACCGCGTTGATGATCATCACGCCGCCGAAAATGCCATCACGCAGGTCGCCGAACAGCAGGACGATCACGGACGCCGCGACGATGATCGCGTTGAACAGCGTCAGCACGTTTTCTCGAATAATCGACGTCACCGAGCGGGACGTACGATCCTTCACCCGGTTGACCGCGCCGCGGGCGACGCGCTCGGCGACCTCGGCGGCGCTCAGGCCGTGTTCATCGATTGTCAGGCTGTCAGCGCTCATCGGCACCCTCCTCGTCCATCGCGCTGCGCACCAGCGACGCAATCACGGTGACCACGAGAGTCACGACGATGACTCCCAGCGACACGGACACCGAAATCTCCGGCGCCCACTCGAAACCGTGGCCTCCATTGATGAACGGTAGCGTGTTGGCGTGCAGGGCCTCAAGAATCAGCTTAATGCCGATAAAACTGAGGATGACGCCGAGGCCGTAACCCAGGTACACGAGTTTGCCGAGGAGCGCGTCCACTAGGAAGAACAGCTGTCGCAAGCCCATGAGTGCAAACACGTTGCACGCAAACACCAGGAATGCCTGCGAGGTGATGCCGAAGATCGCGGGAATCGAGTCGAAGGCAAACATGAGGTCGGCAGAGCCCAGGGCCAGCACGACGACGAACAGCGGGGTGAGGTACGTGCGTCCGCCGTGACGGTACAGCATGCGGTTGCCGATAAAGCCGTCCGTGATGGGCAGGACTCGGCGTACAACACGAATGAAGGCGTTCTCCTCGTACTCCTCCTCGTCGCCGCCACCGGTCGCGGTCTCCTTGATCTGCGAGAAAGCAGTCCACAGCAGCCACACGCCGAAAACGAAGAACACCCAGGAGAAGCGCGCCACCAGCGCGGCACCCAGCAGAATGAACACGAGGCGCAGCAGCAGTGCGATGACGATGCCGAAGAGCAGCGCCTTCTGCTGGTTCTCTCGCGGCACCCGGAACGCTTTCAGGATCAGGATGAACACGAAAAGGTTGTCCACGGACAGCGACCATTCCATCGCCCATCCCGCGTAGAACTCCTGGGCGTACAGCCACCCGTTCGTCAGCCAAATTCCGACGCCGAACACGGCCGCCAACCCCACGTAGAACAGCGTCCAGCGAGCCGCCTCGGCAGCCGTCGGCGGATGGGGATTACGGGCGTGCCCGAGGAAATCGAGCGCGACAAGACCGATGGCAACGAGGGCCAGAATGCCCCACGCCCACGGGTGAACAACCATGAGTACCTCTTAACTATCCGACCATGAAATTTTACCGCTGCCCCACGGTCGACTCGCGTCACGCGCGCCGTTTGCTGGAAACCGCGAGGGAGGCCACGACCGTGACCAGGATGGTGACGACGATGAAGCCGAGCGAGAACGCGATAGACGGCTCAGGAATTGCGGCAACCTCGTGGCCGCCATTGATGAAGGGCAGCTCGTTGGTGTGCAGCGCGTGGTTGATCAGCTTGAAGCCGATGAAGCCCAGGATCGCGGCAAGGCCGTAGTGGAGGAACACGATGCGGTCGAGCAAGCCATCGATGAGGAAGTAGAGCTGGCGCAGGCCGAGCAGCGAAAACGCGTTGGCAGCGAACACCAGGTACGCCTCGGAGGTCAGCGAGTAGATCGCGGGGATCGAGTCAACGGCAAACATGACGTCGGCGGTGCCGATCGCGATGACGCACAGCAGCATCGGCGTGATGTAGGTGCGGCCGCCGTGGCGATAGAGCATACGCGAGCCGATAAAGCCGTCGGTGACGGGCACGACCTTCGACACCCAGCGCACGATTGACGGCGGGCGGTACTCCTCGTCGTCGTCATCGCTGGAGCCTTCACGGACCTGGCTGATCGCGGTCCACAGCAGCCACGCGCCGAACAGATAGAAGACCCACGAGAAGTTTTCGATGAGCGCGGCGCCAGCCAGAATGAAGATGAGGCGCAGAACCAGGGCGATGATGATGCCGGCGAGCAGCACCTCCTGCTGATTTTTCCTGGGCACGCGGAAGGTGGAGAGGATGATGACGAACACGAACAGGTTGTCAATACTCAACGCTTTTTCAGTGATGTAACCGCCGAGGTATTCCTGGCCGTATTGGGGTCCCCAGACCGCCCAGACGATGGCGCCGAAAATAAGGGCGATCGCAATGTAGGCGACGGACCACCAGGTCGCTTCCTTGAGCGTGGGTTCGTGGGGTGTGCGGACGTGGCCGACGATGTCGACGACGATCATGATCAGGATGATGCCAGCCAGGACGATCCAGGCAAGGGCGTGCACGTGCATACGTGGGGCCTCCGGTACGAGTCGGGTACCGGAGGTCTCCTCCCGCCAAGAAATCCTGGCCGGTGACGCCGGAGGCCGCGCCGCGTGGGCGGGCCGTCGTGATGACGACGCCACTGTTGGTGGGAGTACTCCCCTCCGCTAACGTGTCTATTCTAGTCTGTGAAGCTTGCTTCGCGTCCCAAGCCGCGACGTGGCATCGGTCGCGATTCGGGCGCAAACGTCCATGATTGAGGTTGCGGCGAGCGCGCGATCGGCCGCGCCGGGTGGTCTAGACGGTCAGTGGGCGCGCTTCATGGCGCGCAGTTCCTTCTTCAGGTCTTCGAGTTCGTCACGCAGGCGAGCCGCGACCTCGAATTGGAGGTGCTGAGCGGCTGCCATCATCTGGGCGGACAGCTCCTCGATAAGTTCGGCGAGCTCGGCCTCGGCGCGCTGACCCGATGTCACAGCGCGGCCGCCACCTGTCGCGTCGCTACGCTCCCGCTTGCTCTTCTCCTTGCGGTACCCGCCCTCAAGGAGGGTCTGCGTATCGACCTGCTCGCGGGCGAGCATGTCGGTGACGTCGGAGATCTTCTTGCGCAGCGGCTGCGGGTCGATGCCGTGTTCCTTGTTGTAGGCGATCTGGATCTCGCGACGACGCATCGTCTCCGAGATGGCCTCGTTCATCGAATCCGTCATGTTGTCCGCGTACATGTGGACCTCACCGGACACGTTTCGGGCGGCGCGGCCGATCGTCTGAATGAGCGAGCGAGTCGAGCGCAGGAAGCCTTCCTTGTCCGCATCGAGGATCGACACGAGGGAGACCTCGGGCAGGTCCAGGCCCTCACGCAGGAGGTTGATGCCGACGAGCACGTCGAAGGTGCCCAGGCGCAGCTCGCGCAACAGCTCGACGCGGCGCAGGGTGTCGACGTCGGAGTGCAGGTATTCGACCTTGACACCGCGCTCGGCGAGGTAGGTCGTGAGCTCCTCGGCCATCTTCTTCGTCAGGGTGGTGACCAGGACGCGCTCGTCGCGTTCGACGCGCACGCGCACCTGTTCCAGCAGGTCGTCAATCTGGCCCTCGGTGGGCTTGACGACGACGAGCGGGTCGACGAGGCCCGTCGGGCGAATGATCTGCTCGACGACACCATCGGAGCGTTCGAGTTCGTAGGGGCCGGGGGTCGCGGACAGGTAGACGGTCTGGCCGATGCGCTGGGTGAACTCGTCCCACTTCAAGGGGCGGTTGTCCATCGCGGAGGGCAGGCGGAAGCCGTAGTCGACGAGGGTGCGCTTTCGCGACATGTCACCCTCGAACATCGCACCGATCTGGGGGACGGTCACGTGAGACTCGTCGATAATGAGCAGGAAGTCGTCCGGGAAGTAGTCCAGCAGCGTGTGCGGAGGCGTGCCGGGTCCGCGCCCGTCGATGTGGCGCGAGTAGTTCTCGACGCCCGAGCACGAGCCGATTTCCTTGAGCATTTCGAGGTCGAAAGTCGTGCGCATGCGCAGGCGCTGCTCCTCGAGCAGCTTATTCTGGCCACGGAACCACGCGAGGCGATCATCGAGCTCATCCTCGATGGAGGCAATCGCCTTCTTCATACGCTCCTCGCCGGCCACGTAGTGCGAGGCCGGGAACAGGTACGTGTGATCGACGTGGTCGATGACGTCGCCGGTGAGCGGATGGAGAACGGCAAGAGACTCGATCTCGTCACCGAACATCTCGATGCGGATCGCGAGCTCCTCGTACACGGGGATAATTTCGATCGTGTCGCCGCGCACGCGGAAGGTACCGCGCGTAAAGGCCATATCGTTGCGGACGTACTGCATCGCCACGAAGCGGCGTAGCAGCGCATCTCGGTCGATCATCATGCCCCGTTCGAGCTCGATCATACGGGCCACGTATTCCTCAGGAGTACCGAGGCCGTAGATGCAGGACACCGATGAGACGACGACCGTGTCACGCCTCGTGAGCAGCGAGTTCGTGGCACTGTGGCGCAGCCGCTCGACCTCGTCGTTGATCGAGGAGTCCTTCTCGATGAAGGTGTCCGTCTGGGGCACGTAGGCCTCGGGCTGGTAGTAGTCGTAGTAGGAGACAAAATATTCAACCGCGTTGTTCGGAAGCAGCTCGCGGAACTCCGCCGCAAGCTGAGCAGCGAGCGTCTTGTTCGGCTCGAGCACGAGGGCGGGACGCTGCAGCTCTTCGATGAGCCACGCAGTGGTCGCGCTCTTGCCCGTGCCCGTCGCACCCATGAGGACGACGTCCTGTTCGCCGTCGCGGATGCGAGCAGCCAGCTCTTTGATGGCCTTTGGCTGGTCGCCCGAGGGCGTGTACGGGGAGATGACCTCGAAAGGATTGTTCTGTCGGATCACGACGTTATTGCTCACGGCCCTACGCTACCGCCCAGGCACGTGTGCTGCGCGCACAAAGCGCACGGGTTCGCGACGAGCGTGGAGCGCCCCGGCCTCGTCAATCGATGAGGGCAACGTCCGGGGTCAGCCAACGCTCATAGACAAGCCGCGCAACCTCCTCAAGATCTGCAGCGCTCCCCTCGTTGTCGATCCAGATCGTCGCGATGACTCGGCGCTCCTCGGACGAGGCCTGGGCGCGGATTCGTGCACGCGCATCCTCGGGCGCCACTCCCCTGCCTTCCAGGCGCTTGACGCGCTCCTCGACGGGCGCATCCACGATGACAACCGCGTCGAAACGATCCGCGTAATCCCCTTCAATCAGGAGCGGAATGTCGTAAACCGCGAGAGCCCCCTGTGGTGCTCCGCGCAGAATCGACCACGCGCGTGCCTCGATAACGGGGAGGGTGATGGCGTTGAGGCGCGCCACGCGCTCGTCGGCTCCATCGCCCCCGAAGACACGGGATGCGAGAAGCGCCCGGTCCAGGCTCCCGTCCTCCCTCAGCAGGTCCTCCCCAAAAGCGCGAGCAACCTCGGTCAGCGTCGGCTCGCCAGGTTCGAGAATCACCCGCGCAATCGCGTCCGCGTCCGCCGTCACCGCGCCCAGAGACGCGAAGACGCGCGTCACCGAGGACTTACCGGAGCCGATACCTCCGCTGACCGCAACGATGCGGCGCGGCCCCTGCGAATGAGGCGCGTCAATCGGACGAATGAGGGTGGCCGTGCAAGCCCCGCAGCTCAGAGTCGTGTTCACACCCACAGGGTAGCCCGCCAATTGTTGCCTTACGTGGTCGTCGTGCAAGAATTGGGGCTGTTATAGAACCCACACCATCAAGTGAGTAGCAGTGACGCAGACAGTCAATGACGATTCCACTGGACGCTCGAGCAGCACCGCCGTCCTCATCGCAACCTCCCTGACGCTTTTCTCTATGTTTTTTGGCGCAGGTAACCTGATTTTCCCACCGATCATGGGCGCGTCCGCGGGTACCAACTTCGCTCCCGCGATGATCGGTTTCCTGATCGGCGGCGTGGCACTGCCCGTCATCTCCATCATTACGATCGCCCTGTCGGGCACCGACCTGCGCGACCTCGTGAGCCGCGCCGGCAAGTCTTTCGGCATCGTCTTTTCCGTCATGGTCTACCTGTCGATCGGCGCCTTCTACGCCCTCCCGCGTACGGGAGCTGTGTCTTTCTCGACTGCCGTCGCACCTCTCATCGGCACGAAGTCCTTGACCGCGTCGATCATCTTCAGCTTTGTTTTCTTCGGCATCGCGTTCTATCTGTGCTGGAATCCCGGTAAAATCATCGACAACCTCGGCAAGATCCTCACCCCGATCCTGCTCGGGCTTCTTATCCTGCTCGTATTCCTGTGCCTGGGTTCACTGCCGGCTTCGCATGACGCTCCGACCGGAGAATACTCGGCCACTCCCCTGGCCGCCGGCCTCCTCGAGGGCTACATGACGATGGACTCGATCGCCGCTCTGGCGTTCGGGATCATCGTCGTGACGTCGCTCGGTCACACGGGTGGCGGCATCGGGGCGAAGGTCGTGCGCCGCACCTCGATGGCTGCCCTCATCGCGGGGTTCCTGCTTGCCGTCGTGTACGTGGGACTGGGCCTCATCGGTCACGTGATCCCGAATGCTCAGAGCTACAGCGACGGTGCGACCCTGCTGGCGGATGCCGCCCAGATGACGATGGGATGGCCCGGCCAGATCGTCTTCGGTCTCATCGTGCTCACGGCCTGCATGACGACGGCAGTCGGTCTGATCGCTGCGACCTCAGAGTTCTTTCACCGCCTACTACCGGCCATCTCCTACCGCGCGTGGATGATTGTCTTCACAATCATCTCCTTCGTGCTGGCTTCGGCGGGACTGAGCTCGGTGCTCACCATCGCGGTGCCGATCATCACGTTCCTGTACCCCATTGCGATCACCATCGTTTCCCTCACGATCGCGACCCATCCGCTGCGCCTAGCGACCCCGGCACTATGGACGTTCCGCTTGGGCACGTGGATGGCGGCGGCGTGGTCGGCGGCTACGACGCTGGCGCACGTTGGCGTTTACACGGAACACATCGAGTCTGCGCTCATGTGGAGCCCGCTCCAGGCGAACCAGCTCGGTTGGATCCTCCCCACAGTGATCGCGGCGGCGATCGGCGCATGCATGGACGTGGCAGTGATGAAGCGTTCGGCCGCCTAATCACCGCCAACACCAGACCCCGCACAGCATCATTGTTGAGCGGGGTCTCGTTGTCTGTGCGACCAGGCCACGACGTCAGCCAGAACAAAAGTCGCACATAATTTCCAGGGGTCAGTTTTCGAGCCCCTCTCAAAACGTTGCAATTCCAACGATGCGACTTCACCGTTTGAAAGACGTGCAAGAGAATTACGTGCGACATTGCTGAGCAACTAGGCCACCCGATTGGAGACCGCCACGAGGCCTGCAGGGCCTGGCTGCGGTGCACGTGGGCGGCGGGGCCTGGCCCCACAGGTGTGGAGGGCGGCGGCGGGGCCTGGTCGGATCATGCCCAGCGCCACCCGATTGGAGGCCGCCACGAGGCCTGCAGGGCCTGGCTGCGGTGCCCGTGGGCGGTGGCGGGGCCTGGCCCCACAGGTGTGGAGGGCGCCGGAGGGACCGGAGGGCACGGGAGGGCTTCGAGGCGCGGCTCCGAACGAAGTGAGGACGCCTAGCCTCGCGGGCGGCCGGGGCCTCCGGCGCCCGGAACACCCCTGGGGCCACAAGCAGCCCCACACCCAGCGGGAGAGCCTTGCGGCGGCCGGAAATCTGGCGGCGCAGCATCCAGACAAAAAAGTGGTGGCCCCCAGGAAAACCTGGGGACCACCACTCATGCGTTCACGTGCGTGAACCGACGAGTTGAAACTCAGTCAGAACGACTGATTCAGTTGTTCGTCAGCTTCTCGCGCAGCGCGGCCAGGGCCTCGTCGGAAGCAAGGGTGCCCTCGTTGTCGACCGGGGTCGAGTAGGAGGCCTGCTCCTCGATGGAGGGAGCCGCTTCGGCGTCCTCTTCGAGGGCCTTGCGGACCTGAGCCTTGTGGGCCTCCCAGCGGGCCTGAGCCTCGGCGTACTGGGCTTCCCAAGCCTCGCGCTGAGCGTCGAAGCCTTCCATCCACTCCTGGGTCTCCGGATCGAAGCCCTCGGGGTACTTGTAGTTGCCGTTCTCGTCGTACTCGGCGGCCATGCCGTAGAGCGAAGGATCGAACTCTTCGGAGGTCGGATCCACGCCCTCGTTGGCCTGCTTGAGGGACAGGGAGATGCGGCGACGCTCGAGGTCGATGTCGATGACCTTGACGAAGACCTCTTCACCAACCTTGACGACCTGGTCCGGCAGCTCGACGTGACGCTGAGCCAGCTCGGAGATGTGGACGAGGCCCTCGATGCCGTCCTCGACGCGGACGAACGCGCCGAAGGGGACCAGCTTGGTGACCTTGCCGGGCACAACCTGGCCGATGGCGTGGGTGCGGGCGAATGCCTGCCACGGATCTTCCTGGGTGGCCTTGAGCGACAGGGAGACGCGCTCGCGATCCATGTCGACGTCGAGAACCTCGACGGTGACTTCCTGGCCAACCTCGACGACCTCGGACGGGTGGTCGATGTGCTTCCAGGACAGCTCGGAGACGTGAACCAGGCCGTCGACACCACCGAGATCGACGAACGCGCCGAAGTTGACGATGGAGGAAACGACGCCGGAGCGCACCTGGCCCTTCTGCAGGGTGTGCAGGAAGTTCGTGCGGACCTCGGACTGGGTCTGCTCGAGCCATGCGCGGCGGGACAGGACCACGTTGTTGCGGTTCTTGTCGAGCTCGATGATCTTCGCTTCGATCTCGCGACCGATGTAGGGGGCGAGGTCGCGGACGCGACGCATCTCGACGAGGGAGGCGGGCAGGAAGCCACGCAGGCCGATGTCGAGGATCAGGCCGCCCTTGACGACCTCGATGACGGTACCGGTGACGACGCCGTCCTCTTCCTTGACCTTCTCGATCTGGCCCCACGCGCGCTCGTACTGCGCACGCTTCTTCGACAGGAGGAGGCGGCCTTCCTTGTCTTCCTTCTGGAGGACGAGCGCCTCGATCTGGTCGCCCACGGCGACAACGTCGTCGGGGTTGACGTCGTGCTTGATGGACAGCTCGCGAGAGAGGATGACACCCTCGGTCTTGTAGCCGATGTCAAGGAGGACCTCGTCGTGGTCGACCTTGACGACAGTGCCCTCGACGATGTCGCCATCGTTGAAGTACTTGATGGTCTCGTCGATGGCTGCGATCAGGTCTGCTTCCGAACCAATGTCGTTGATAGCGACCTGCGGCGTGTTGGTGGTCATGTAGTAGTTTCTCCGAAACGGACTGGATAGTAGATGGACAGTTCCGGCGCCCCGGGACGAATGCGGATGCACTCGTCCCCAGACACCGTGAACCAGTTTAGCAGCCTTTAACGGGCAAATGTGACGAATTTGGCGACACTTTCCGTGGCGTGCGTCGCGTCGTCACGCCGGTTAGTGAGCGGCGAGCTGCCAGGACGCGCCAATGCCGACAGCGACATCGAGCGGAACGGAGAGCTCCACGGGCGTCGCCATCTTGTCACGGACGATCTCTTCGACGGCACCCGCCTCGCCCGGCGCGACCTCGAGGAGCAGTTCGTCGTGGATCTGCACGAGGAGGCGCGACTTCAGGCGGGCCTCGGACAGGGCGTCGACGACGTTCATCATGGCGATCTTGACGATGTCCGCTGCGCTGCCCTGGATGGGCGCGTTGAGAGCGGCGCGCTCGGCCATCTCGCGCCGCTGACGGTTCGAGGAACGCAGGTCGGGCAGGTAGCGGCGGCGCCCGAACATGGTCTGGGTGTAGCCGTCGGCGCGCGCCTGAGCGACAAGCCCCTCGAGGTAGTCGCGAACCTTCCCGAAGCGTTCGAAGTAGCGATCGCGCAGGGCGGCGGCCTCGGGCACGGGAATGCCGAGCTGGGCGGCAAGGCCGTAGGAGGACAGGCCGTAAGCGAGGCCGTAGGAGGTCGCCTTAATGCGCGACCGTTCCTCGGCGCTCACCTCGGCGACCGGTGTTCCGAACACCATGGAGGCCATCGTGCGGTGCAGGTCCTCGCCGGAGTTGAAGGCTTCGATGAGTGCCTCGTCCCCCGACAGGTGCGCCATGAGGCGCATCTCGATCTGCGAGTAGTCGGCGCTCATGAGCGACTCGAATCCCTCACCAGCGACGAACGCGCCGCGAATGCGCATACCATCGGCGCTGCGCGCGGGAATGTTCTGCAGATTCGGATCGGAAGACGCAAGGCGACCCGTGGCCGCAGCAACCTGGGAGAAGGTCGTGTGGATGCGTCCATCGGAGGCGACGGTCGCGGACAGGGAGTCGACCATCTGCTTGAGCTTGATGCGGTCGCGGTGGGTGAGCAGGAACCCGAGGAAGTCGTGCCCCGCTCCCCCCTCTTCTGCGGTCTTCGCGTGCAGGTCCGCCAGGGCCTCGGCGTTCGTCGTGTACCCGGTCTTCGTCTTCTTCGTCTTGGGCAGGCCAAAGTGGTCGAAGAGGAGCTCCTGGAGCTGCTTGGGGCTGGAGAGGTTGACCTCGCGTCCCGCCGCAGCCCACGCTCCCTCGCGCGCGGCGTCGACGGCCTTGCCGAGCTCGTCGGATAGACCGTCCAGCACGGCCGTGTCCGCGGCGATGCCGATGTCTTCCATCTGACCGAGCAGGACCGACAGCGGCATCTCCATGTCGGTGAGCAGCGCTGCCTCGGAGCTTTCCTCCAGGCGCGAGCGCAGAGTCGAGGCAAGCGGGTGCAGGTGAGCGGCCAACTTCCCAGCACGCACGTGGGCAGCGCTGGGGCCCGCTCCCATGTCGTCGAGATCGAAGAGAGCCTCAGAATCCCCCTCCTCTTCCTCGATCACGATGCCAAGCACACGCGAGAGCACATCCTCCAGCTTGTGGGAGCGCTGATCGGGATGCGCGAGGTACGCCGCCAGCATCGTGTCGCACTCGACGGCGCCGAGAGTCCAGCCGCGCGACGCAAGCGCATGGCGCGCCCCCTTCGCGTCGTGCACGATAAGGGCCGAGGCCGTGGCGAGGACCTCGCCGAGTGCTTCCTCCTGCTTGGGGCTCAGTTCGACGGGGTCGATCACGAGCACCTCGTTGTCAGAGGCGAGGACAAGGCGGGTAACGTCGCCACGAGTCGGCCGCATGTCGCCCTCAACGAGCACAGAGAGCGTCGAGTGGGCGTGAGCCCACTGGGCGATGTCGCAGGAAGTATCCGCGAAGGACACCGAGATCTCCACGTCGGCCACAGCCTCGGGCGCCTCGTCAACGCGCCCCTCCCCCATGCCGATGCCAGCAACCTCGCGCACCTTCTGGCGCAGACGACCAAATTCGAGAGAATCAAAGAGACGATCGATGGCGGCGACATCCGTGGGGCGGCGGGCCAGATCACTGGGCGACACCTCAAGGTCCATGTCGGTCAGCAAGCGATTGAGGCGGCGGTTGCGCACGACGTCATCCATGTGTTCGCGCAGGGCCGCTCCGCGCTTTCCACCGATCTCGTCGGCCCGCGCCAGCAGGTTGTCCAGGCCGTCGTACTTATTGATCCACTGGGCGGCGGTCTTGGGGCCGACGCCCGGAACGCCGGGCAGGTTATCCGAGGTCTCACCCACGATTGCGGCAATCTCGGGATAGCGGTGCGGAGGCACGCCGTACTTGTCCTCCACCGCCTGCGGAGTCATGCGGCGTAGATCGCCGGGCCCCGTGCCCGGGTACAGGACCGTGACGTTGTCAGTCACCGTCTGGAAGGAGTCGCGGTCGCCGGATACGACAAGGACCGTCGCGCCGTCGTTACCGGCGCGGTACGCGAGCGTCGCGAGAATGTCGTCCGCTTCGAAGCCCTCGCGCGAGAGCGACACGATCCCCATCGCATCGAGCACCTCGCGAATCAGCTCCACCTGGCCCTTGAACTCCTCCGGCGTGGCGTCACGCGTCCCCTTGTACTCCGGGTACTCCTCGGTGCGGAATGAGTGCCTGGACACATCGAAAGCGACAGCGACATGCGTCGGCTGTTCGGTCTCAAGCAGCCTCGTCAGCATTGAAACGAAGCCATAAACCGCATTCGTGTGCTGGCCCGTGGCCGTCACGAAGTTATCCGGCGGAAGGGCATAAAAAGCACGAAACGCCATCGAATGGCCGTCAATAATCAGCACAGTGTCACTCACACATGCCACCCTAGATGCCATGACACACGATCACCAGACGAAACACACGCATTCTTCCTCACCCGATCCGCTCGCGCGCGGCGGCTGGGTCGGCGCCCACTGGCCCGGCACCCTGATGGAAGCGACCGGCATGGAAGTGCTGGAGCACAGCGCGACGCGCACCGTGATCTCCATGCCCATCGATGGAAACCGTCAGAGCGCCGGAATCCTCCACGGTGGCGCATCCGCTGCCCTCGCGGAGACCGCGGCGTCGTTTGCCGCACAGATTCATGCGCGTGAAGCTAACCCGGGAAAGCAGGCCTACGCCGTCGGCACTGAACTCAACGCCTCCCATATCAGTGCAGGACGCGAGGGCATTATCACTGCGACCGCGACCGCTGTTCACCTGGGCCGCAGCTCGACCGTCCACACCGTGGAGATTCGCGACGAGGCCGATCGACTGATCTCCATCGCGCGCGTGGCCAACCGCATCCTGGTGCGTTCGAGCCACGACTGAGTTGCCAAGGCACAGCAATGGGGAGGGTCACTTGACCCTCCCCATTCGTCGTCTATGACTCAGTCGTCGACCTGGTTGATCACCGCGTCGGCAACCTCACGCATGGACAGACGACGATCCATCGACGTCTTCTGAATCCAGCGGAATGCCTCGGGCTCGCTCATGCCCATGTTCTTCATGAGCAGACCCTTCGCGCGGTCCACGCGCTTGCGGGTCTCGAAGCGATCCGACAGATCGGCGATCTGGTCCTCGAGCGACTCGATCTCTGCGTGACGCGACAGAGCGATCTCGACGGCAGGGATCAGGTCAGCGGGGCTAAAGGGCTTCACGACGTATGCCATCGCGCCGGCGTCGCGTGCACGCTCAACGAGCTCCGTCTGCGAGAAAGCCGTCAGCATGACGACAGCGCAGGACAGCTCCTGCAGGATCTTCTCCGCAGCGGTGATGCCGTCCATCTTCGGCATCTTGACATCCATCACGCACAGATCGGGTTCGAGCTCGAGTGCCAGCTCGACAGCTTCCTCACCGTCGGCAGCCTCGCCAACGACCTCGAACCCCGCCTGGGTGAGCGTCTCAACGATATCGAGACGAATCAACCCCTCGTCTTCTGCGACGAGGACGCGACGCGGTTCAGCCTGCTCTTCACTCATTGTCATATTCCTCAGTTTGATCGGTTTGCTCAGCTGCTCTATTGTGGGACACGCACACGCGAAGCCCCGATAGCCCAACTGGCAGAGGCGGTCGGCTCAAACCCGGCTTGTTGTGGGTTCGAATCCCACTCGGGGTACCGCCAGTGGAGTACGTGCTCCTAATGGTACCGGCAATTCAGCACGTGTGCGACGTGCGTAGCACAAATTGATATAGCAAAATCGCAGACGAACAAGGGGCCGACAAGCAATGCTTGTCGGCCCCTTTGTCACGGCTCAGGCCACGACGCTCAGTTCGAGACCGAGGTACTCGGCAGCCGCGCCCCGGCGGGCCGGCTCGTCAAGGTCGGCGATTGCCTGCTTGACCCTCGAGTCATGGAAGTCAGCGAACCACGGCTCAACGGCGCGTGACAGCTGGCCGACCTCCAGGTTGTTGGCCACACGGCCAAACAGAGTGTCGTGGACCGACACGGTCCGGATCTTCGTATTCATTTCTCTTTCTCCTCTTCAATTCGGGCGCGCCAGAAAACGTGCTTTGTTCGCACAGGCATTCCTGATCACGCCGGGCAGCGATCTGCTGCACTGCCGCGCCGTCGTTGGTGCGGCGTCCACGTGTCTCAACGTGTATCCGAGTACTTTATTCCACGGATTTAATTTTGTCCACGTGAACAAACACAAAAAGAGCGGGGGCGCCGGCTCACCGCCGGCACCCCCGCTACTCACGCATCTCACGCGTGGCGGGTTCCGCCAATCGCGTAGTCGGCCTCATCTCCGACCTCATGGATACGCAGCATGTTCGAGGAACCGGCGATGCCCGGGGGCATACCAGCAACGATGACCAGCTGATCACCGATGTCCGCCAGGTGCGCAGACTGGACCACCTGATCGAGCTGCCACACCATGTCGTCCGTGTGCTGCACTTCGGGCACGCGGTAGGCCTGGATGCCCCACGACAAGGCAAGGCGGCGACGTGTGGACTCGAGCGGCGTAAAGGCAAGCATCGGGATCGGGCGGCGCATGCGCGACAGCAGACGCGCGGAGGTGCCGGACTGGCTGAAGGTCACCAGGTAGCGAGCATCCATGTGCTCGGCGATACGCGCCGCGGCCTCGCAGATAACGCCCGCGCGGTCGGCGTACAAGCCGGGGATCGAGGCGATACGCTCGCCGCCGTTCTCTTCCGTCGACTCGATGATCGCGGCCATCGTTCGCACCGTCTCAATGGGGAACGCGCCGACCGAAGTCTCGCCGGAGAGCATGACCGCATCGGCGCCGTCGAGGATCGCGTTGGCGCAGTCCGAAGCCTCGGCGCGCGTCGGGCGCGGGTTCTTGATCATGGAATCCATGACCTGCGTCGCGACGATGACGGGCTTGGCGGCAATACGAGCGAGTTCGATCGCGCGCTTCTGCACCAGCGGGACCGCCTCGAGGGGCATCTCGACACCGAGGTCACCGCGGGCGACCATGATGCCGTCGAAGGCCTCGATGATGTCTTCCAGCGCCTCAACAGCCTGCGGCTTCTCGATCTTGGCGATGACCGGGATACGCTTGCCCATCTCGTCCATGATCTCGTGGACGTCCTTGATGTCCTCGGCAGAGCGCACGAAGGACAGCGCGATGAAGTCGGCATCCTGCTCGATACCCCAGCGCAGATCCTCCTTGTCCTTCTCGGACAGGGCGGGGACGGAGACGGCGACACCAGGCAGGTTAAGGCCCTTGTGGTCCGACACCATGCCGGGAACCTCGACGCGGGTAACGACGTCGGTATCGGTGACCTCGACGACGCGGACCGCGACGTTACCGTCGTCGATCAGCAGGCGGTCGCCGGGAGCGCAGTCACCGGGTAGGCCCTTGAAGGTCGTACCGACGAGTTCCTTGGTGCCGGGAACGTCGCGGGTCGTGATGGTGAAGGTATCACCGATCTTCAGCTCCTGGGGACCGTCCTGGAACGTCTCCAGGCGGATCTTGGGGCCCTGGAGGTCGACGAGAACCGCGATCGCGCGGCCGGACGTCGCAGACGCCTTCCTCACGCGCGAAATGACGGCCTCGTGTTCCTCAGGCTTTCCATGCGACCGGTTGATACGCGCGACATCCATGCCGGCGTCCACCAGCGCCTGGAGCTGCTCAGGGGATTCAGTGGCAGGTCCAATAGTGCAGACAATCTTAGCTCGACGCATAAGTAAAAGTTTACCTTCCAACCCCTGTTCTGACGAGGAAGATCAGCAGCGGGGCGACGTGATCATTCCCATGAATCCACCTGTGGTTGGACCTCTGGCACACGGATTGCGCGCACGGGGCGAGTCTAAAACTGCTCGAGAGTGCTCTCTTCAGCAGTTTCATCCTCACTCACGCTGGTCCCCACAACATCGTCAGCATCGGATTCACTGGCGCAAGTGTGCAGGTCTTGGCCTTGTCCGTCCGCGTTATCCGCAGTTGTCTCAGCGACCACGCGCGTCGGGCGCCCAAGCCGGCCGGCAACGACGAACACCAGCACTCCGAGTGCGAACACGAGGAGGGACGTCCATACATTGAGGCGCAGACCCAACACTCTGTGCGCATCGTCGATGCGCAGCATCTCAATCCAGCACCGGCCGGCGGTGTAGGCCATCAGGTACAGACCGAACACCTGTCCCCCGGCGAAGCGGTGACGCCGGTCGAGCCACACGATGAGCGCGGCAGCGGCAAGGTTCCACAGGCACTCGTAGAGGAATGTCGGATGGAACAGCGTCCCCGCGGGGTATCCGGCGGGCATGTGCGCAGCATCGATCTGGAGACCCCACGGCATTGTCGTAGGCGCGCCAAAGAGCTCCTGGTTAAACCAGTTTCCCCAACGGCCGATCGCTTGGGCGATCAGCAGAGCCGGAGCCAGGGAGTCGGCGATTGGGCCGAGGCGGACACCCGCACGTTTGACCGCGATATACACGCCGAGCGCGCCGAAGGCGACGCCGCCCCAAATGCCCAGGCCTCCACGCCAAATCTGGAAAGCGAGCATCGGGTCACCGCCCGGACCGAAGTAAGCGTCCGGGGACGTGATGACATGGTAGATGCGCGCGCCCACGACGCCAAGCGGGATCGCCCAGAGCGCGGCGTCGTACAGCGTGTCCGGGTTTCCACCGCGGTCGCGGTAACGGCGCGCCGTCCACCAGACGCCGATGATCATGCCTGCGGCGATGATGATGCCGTAGGCCCGCAGCGGAATCGGCCCGAGGTACCAGACGCCCTGCGAGGGCGACGGGATACCGGCCGCGATGAGGGCGCTCACGCGCGCGCCCCGGTCACGCCGGACTTCAGCTCGGTGGCGAGCTCGCCCAGGGCCTTCAAGCCACGGTCGATGTTCTCGTCGAACAGAGTCTTCACGAGTGCGGATCCGACGATGACGCCGTCCGCGTAGGCGCCGATCTCGCGGGCCTGAGCGCCGTTGGAAACGCCGAGGCCCACGCACACGCGCTGGGCACCGGCGGCTCGGGTACGCTCCACGACGTCAGCAACGTGAGCGCCGACCGCTGCGCGCGCACCCGTCACACCCATCGACGAGGCCGCGTAGACCCAGCCGCGCGAATGCTCGGCGATGAGCTTGAGGCGATGCTCGGGGGATGAAGGAGCGCTCAGATAAATTCGTTCGAGGTCGTACTTGTCCGACGCCGCCTCCCACTGCGCGCCCTCTTCAGGCGGCAGGTCCGGCGTGATGAGGCCAGAGCCGCCAACGGCGGCGAAGTCCTTGGCGAAGCGCTCGACGCCCCACCACTCGACCGGGTTCCAGTAGGTCATCGAGCAGGTCGAAATACCGTACGAGGTCAGCTCATCCACCGCGTGAAAGAGATCCTCAAGGTGGGTGCCGCGCTCGAGGGCGGCAACGGTCGCGCGCTGGATGGTCGGGCCGTCCATACCCGGATCCGAGTACGGGAAGCCGAGCTCGATGACGTCGACGCCGCAGTCCGCCAGGACCTTACCCGCGCGGATCGAATCCTCGACCGACGGGAATCCCACGGGCAGGTATGCGATGAGCGCAGCGTCGCCGCGCTGGAGGGCGGCGTCAATCGCGACAGCTGAATGGGGTGCACGCGTCATATCACTTCTCCTCGTTCTCGTCCAGGACGGCAACGCCCGACGGGCCGGCGCTGGGGTCGATGACCTGCAGCTTCGCGTGTCCGTAGCCAAACCACCGCGACGCCGTGTCCACGTCCTTGTCACCGCGACCCGACACGGTCACGATCACGATGGGCTCCTCACCCGGCGCGAACGGGCCCTCGGCCTCGGACTTCGCGCGGGCCCAGGCGCGCACGCCGGCGAGGGCGTGCGAGGACTCAATCGCGGGAATGATGCCCTCCGTGCGCGACAGGTGCAGGAAAGCATCCATGGCCTCGGCGTCGGAAACGGGCATGTACGAAGCACGGCCGGAGCGCGCTAACCACGCGTGCTGCGGGCCGACACCCGGGTAATCGAGGCCGGCGGAAATCGAGTGGGAGGCCTTCGTCTGGCCGTCGCGTTCCTGCAGCACAAACGTGCGGGCACCGTGCAGCACGCCCACCTCGTCAGCAGTGATCGACGCGGCGTGTCGCCCGGTGTCGAAGCCATCGCCGGCTGCCTCGCAACCGAGCAACTCAACGCTGGGATCATCGATGAAAGCGGTGAACGAGCCAATGGCGTTGGAGCCGCCGCCGACGCAGGCCACGACGACGTCAGGCAGACGTCCCTCGGCAGCGAGAAGCTGTGCGCGCGCCTCATCGCCGATGACACGCTGAAGGTCACGCACCAGCTCCGGGAACGGGTGCGGGCCCGCGGCCGTACCGAAGATGTAGTTGGTGGTCTCAACGTTGGTCACCCAGTCACGGAATGCCTCGTTGATCGCATCCTTGAGCGTCGCCGATCCAGCCGTCACAGCGATAACCTCGGCTCCGAGCATCTGCATGCGCGCGACGTTCAGCGCCTGGCGCTCGGTGTCCTCACGTCCCATGTAGATCGTGCAGTCAAGGCCAAGGAGAGCAGCGGCGGTCGCGGTGGCCACGCCGTGCTGGCCAGCGCCGGTCTCGGCGATGACACGCGTCTTGCCCAGCTCCTTGGTGAGCAAGGCCTGACCGAGCACGTTGTTGATCTTGTGCGAGCCCGTGTGGTTGAGGTCCTCGCGCTTGAGGAACACGCGCACACCGCCCAGGTCGGCTGCGAAACGCGGTGCCTCGGTCAGCAGCGAGGGACGTCCGGCGTAGTTCAGGAACAGGTCGCGCAGACGGCGCTGGAACGACTTGTCGCGCCACAGGCGCTTCCACGCGGCCTCAACCTCTTCGAGGGGGCCCATGAGGGACTCGGCGACGAAACGTCCACCGAAATCACCGAAGTACGGTCCTTGCGCAAAGTTCTCGGCAACCATCACTGTCCTTCCTGACGCGCCGCGGCGACGCGAGCCTTACGATCCGTTCGCAGAGCAGGATGCTGCCCGGCACTCACCATGTCCTGGATGCTCGCGCGGGGATCACCCGAGGTCACGAGCGCTTCGCCGACGAGAACAGCATCCGCGCCCCACTTGGCGTATTCAAAAACATCATGAGCATTCGCGACGCCAGATTCGGCGACCGCAACAACGTCCTGAGGAATCACGTCGATAACCTGCTCGACGGTCGAGCGGTCCACTTCCAACGTCTTCAGATTGCGAGCGTTGACGCCAATGATCGAGGCACCGGCCTCCATCGCGCGCAGAGCTTCGAGTCGCGAGTGCGTCTCCACCAGCGCCTCCATGCCGAGCGACCGGGTTCGTTCCAGCAGAGACACGAGCACATTCTGCTCCAGCGCGGCAACGATCAGGAGCACGAGGTCAGCGCCGTGAGCACGCGCCTCGTGGATCTGATACGGAGTGACGATAAAGTCCTTGCGCAGAATCGGAATGTCGACGGCAGCACGCACAGCGTCAAGATCCGCGAGCGAACCGTTGAAGCGACGCTGCTCGGTGAGCACCGAGATGACCGACGCTCCCCCGGCCTCGTACGTCGACGCGAGAGCGGCCGGATCCGGGATCGCTGCGAGCGCACCCTTGGACGGCGAAGATCGCTTGACCTCGGAGATGATCTTGACGGCACCATCACGGCCCCGCAGGGCGCCGAGCGCATCCTTCGCCTCCGGGACCTGGGTCTCCATCTCCTTGATCCGAGCCAGAGGGACGCGGTCTTCACGCTCTTTCAGGTCCTGACGGACCCCAGCGATAATGTCATCGAGAACGCTCACGACGCTCCCCTTTCAGGCAGAAATGATCAATCCTCACCTAGGCTAGCGAAAAATGGCCGCCAACGAGTCAGCCATCCCGCACTACGGGTCAGGACAGAGGCACGAGAGTCGACGCCCGTACGACGGACTCAACCGCCGCGGCGGCCTTGTTACGCGACTCCTCGTACTCCAGGGCAGGAACCGAGTCCGCAACGAGACCCGCACCCGCCTGCACCGAGGCCACACCGTCCTTCAAGGAAGCGGTGCGAATAGCGATCGCTAGATCCGCGTCCCCCGACAGGTCGAAGTACCCGACGACGCCGCCGTACACGCCGCGCGCCGCGGGCTCGAAATCATCGATCAGCTGGATGGCACGAGGCTTGGGCGCACCCGACAGGGTTCCTGCGGGGAACGTCGCAACCAGGGCATCGAGTGCGTCAGCGTCCTCGCGCAGCACACCCGTCACCGTGGAGGAAATGTGCTGAATGTGAGAGAAACGCTTGAGCTCCATGAGCGTGGAGACCTCGACCGACGCAGGATCGCAGACCTTCGACAGGTCGTTACGAGCCAGGTCCACGAGCATCACGTGCTCCGACAGCTCCTTCGGGTCCTCGAGAAGCTCGGCCGCCAGGCGATGGTCCTCGGCCGAATCCGCTCCGCGCGGGCGCGAGCCGGCGATCGGGTACGTCCAGACGCGCCGCCGCTCGGTCTTCACAAGGGTCTCGGGAGACGAGCCGACGACCTCGAAGTGACCGCCCCGCTCATCGGGCAGATCCAGGAAGTACATGTAGGGCGAGGGGTTGACCGTGCGCAGCACCCGGTAGACGTCGATGCCGCTGGCCGACGTCGACACGTCGAGGCGCTGGGAAACGACGATCTGGAAGGCGTCGCCGTCTTCAATCGCCCGTTTGGCCGCGTTGACGGAAGACTCGAAATCTGCGCGCGCCGTGCGCGCGCGCACCTCGGGCGGCGTGGCGCCGCTGGCGCCCAGAACCGCGGGGGCGATCGGGGTCGCAAGCTGCGCGGTCATCGCATCGAGGCGCTCAATCGCACGGTCGTACGCCCCGTCCACACCGTCAGCCGAGCCGTTCAGGTTCCAGGCGATCGCCATGAGATACACCGAACCAGTCGCATGGTCGAGCGCAGCGACCTCGGTGGCCAGCACGAGCGTCGCATCCGGGATGTCTGATTCCTTCGGCGCGGTCGCTGCGAGCGTCGGCTCCCACTCGGGGATGATGCCCCAACCAAGAGAACCGACGAGCGCGCCCGTCAGTGGGGGCATTCCTTCAATCGCAGGTGCGGCGAGCTCCTCAAGGGCAGAGTGCACGACCTCGAGGAAAGTTCCCTCCTCCAGGGCGCCCTCAGGATGTGAACCGATCCACTGCGCGTGTCCATCGCGCGCGACGATCGCACCGGCGCTCGATGCTCCAACGAACGACCAGCGTCCCCACGAACCACCGTGCTCAGCGGATTCCAGGATGAAGCTGCCATAGTTGCCGTGCGCAAGCTGTCGGTAGACGCCCACCGCGCTCAGCTCGTCGGCGAGCACGCGGCGCACCACGGGGATCACGCGGCGCTTCGCAGCGAGATCAACAAAGACGTCACGCGGGGGCCACGTCTGGCCCCACTCGAGGCTCACGGGCTCAAACTGATACGAAGGCGTCGAAATACTCACCGCACTATTGTCCCATCCGGACGCACACTCGTCCCGGCGTGGTCCACGATAAGACCTGCGCTTATCCCTACAGCCAGTCGGGGACAACGCCCCATGCGATGGTGCCGACGAGCGCTGATCCGATCATCCAGGGGCCCATCGGCACGCGGGTCTTCGTTCCCGCGGACCCGACGACGATCTTCCACAGTGCCGCGACGCCGGCGGACACGAAGGAGAGCGCGAGGGCAAAAATCGCGGCATTCAGTCCCACGGAACCGACCAATGCTCCCAAAACTGGAGCCAGCTTGACGTCACCGCCGCCCATGCCGCCGGGCAAGCGATTCAACAAAGCGATCGGCACGAACCAAATGAGCGCACCAATGAGCGCACCCATGAGCCGCTCCTGCCAGAGCGGCGAAATCACACCACCGATGACCAGACCGAGGACAACACCGATGCCCATTGCGACCGTGTAGGCGTTCGGTAGGCGGTGGGTACGAGCGTCGACGTAAGCGCTCAGCGCACCGATCATCGCGACCGTCATGACGCCGGGCATGCCGGGACGCATCTGTGCCGCAACGAAGAAGATTGCTCCGACGATGCCCGCGCTCCACACGATCGCATTGCGCGTGAGGGGCTTTTGCGTCGCTTCGATGAAGTAGCGGCGCTGAATCTTCCACCCGGAACGCCACAGCCAGGAAAGAACGACAATCCAGGTGAGAAAACCGGAGATTAACGACAGATCAGCGCTCAGCCACGGCGGCAGCCACGTCACGATCACGAGGCAGTTCCTCCCCCGCTCACCCGCGCACGCCGAGCAAGTTCTGCCTCCAGGGCGCCGCGCATGACATCGGTCTTCGGGCTACGTCCTGTCATGAGCTGCACCTGTGCTGCCGCCTGGTAGATGAGCATGTCGGTGCCTTCGGCAACGATGCCACCGTTCCTTTCGAAGGCGCTGCGTAGGGCCGTCTCGCGCGGAGAATAGACAACGTCGAGGAGGACCTGGCCCTCGCGAACTGTCATCTCCTCGGCAAGCGGGTCAGCAACGCCAGCGGGCAGCGTCGAAATCACGAGGTCAGCACCGCTGACCGCACGAAGAACCGCGTCGCGATCCGACCAGAGCACCTGTTCGATGCTGACGCCCAGTCGCGAGGATGCGGCAACGACGGAACCGGGTCCCCCGAAACGGCGCGCAGCGACGGTGGAGGTCACGATGCCAAGCTCACCGAGGGCGGCGAGCGCAGACGAGGCCGTGGCTCGCGCCCCGAGCACGATGGCTTTTGTGGGGAGCGTACGGTCCGCCTGCGAGCACGCGCGCCGAATCGCCGAGGCGATCCCCGTGACATCCGTGTTGAAGCCGGCGAGTACGCCGGAGGATGGAACCACCGTGTTGACGGCGCCAACTCCAGTGGCAAGCGGATCGATCGCATCCAAAAGCGGAATGATCGCCTGCTTGCAGGGCATCGTCACCGACAGACCGCGGAAGGACTCGTCCAACCCTGAGATGAACTCGGGCAGGCTCGTCTCATCCTGTTCGATACGGCGGTACTCCCACCCCTCAATTCCGAGGTCCTCCCATGCCGCCCGGTGGATCACCGGGGACAGGGAATGCTCGATCGGGGAACCGATGACACCGGCCCACATCATGACGCGGTGCAGACCTTCGGGTTTGCGCTGCAGTACGCCTTGAACTGTTCGCGGTTCTTCTCCTGTTCCTCGAGAGTCGAGGCAAACAGAGTCTCACCCGTGTCCAGGTTGACGGTCACAAAGTACAGCCAGTTGCCCTCAGCGGGGTTCAGGACTGCCTTGATGGCCTTCTCGCTCGGCTGTCCGATCGGGGTGGGAGGCAGACCTGCGTGCAGGCGCGTGTTGTAGGGATTGTCGTTGTCCAGGTCCGCCTGGTCCGGAACGCCGCTGGTCTTTCCGACGCCGTACAGGACGGTCGAGTCCATGCCGAGATACCCCTTCGTCTCACCGTTCGTGTCGGCGAGGCGGTTCTCAATGACGCGAGCGACCATCGGCATGTACTTGTCGATATTCATTTCGCCGTCCACGATCGACGCCTTAATCAGGACGGTCTGCCGATCCGCAGGGGCAACACCGAGACGGTCAAGCTCATCGACGGTGCCCTTCACCATCCGCGCGATAACGGTCGTCGGAGTGTCGTCCTCGGAGACCTCGTAGGAACCGGGCAGCAGCCATCCCTCGGCATTTCCACCGGCCTCAGACGGCAGCCCGATCGCTTCCGTGTCGGCGAAAGCAGCGTCCACCTGTTCCTCGGTGACGCCCATGATGTCAACGATCCGTTTCTTGACCTCGGACATCTTCTGACCCGACGTGATCGTAATCGTCGAATCAACGCGGTTCGTCTCGTCCAGCAGGCCTGCGAGCGCACCGGCTGCACTCATCTGTTGCTTCAGGCGATACGTACCGGGGCGAATGGACATCGACGCCGGCGTCTTCTCGAACTGACGCACGAAGGCACCGACGGACTTCACGACGCCGGCATCCACGAGCATCTGTCCGATATCGCGCCCGGACGAATTCTCTGCGATCGTCACCTCGACCGAGCCGGTGCCCGGCCCGGGGAAGTCATCCGATGCAGTCGTCGACGAGTTAAAGAGCTGATCGTAGGCGACGTAGCTGGCACCCGCCAGCAGGCCAAGCACCAGAACGATAATGAAGAAGGACCGCACCCGACGACGGCGCTTACGCTTGCGCGCCGCTCGTCGTTCACTGGCGAGGCGGCGAGAACGCATGCCCGTGGTCTCAGAAGGCGATTCTGCTCCCTGCGCTGCACTGCGCTGACGCAGCGCCGCACCGGACACGCGAGGAGTCGCGCCCGTATCCGTCACTTCGTCAAAAGAGGGAAGCGTGCGCTCACCCTGAGCCGTCTCTCGGACGGGTGCCACGGCCTCGTTACGAGAGGGACCGCCACGCAAGTCGGTTCCCTGAGCGGGCGTCGCGGTCGTGTCCTGCGATGCATGCTGCTCGTGCAGCTCAGCATCCGAATAGACCTTTCGCTCGCCGGAATGAATCTCTCGACGAGAACGGAAGGGGTAAGGGGGAGGCGTACTCATGCGTGCGCTCCTTCACTTGGTTCGAGGATGATTTCCTCACCGGGAGCTCGACCGCCCATCCGTTCGAGCTCGAGTGCCTGTTCCAAAATGATCTGCGCCGCGACCTGGTCGATAACGCTGCGATGCTCGATCTCAGGAATCCCGGATGCACGAAGACGTGCGTGCGCCTGGTTGGACGTCATACGTTCGTCGACCATCGCTACACGAACATCGGGAACAAGCTTCTTAATGCGGCGCGCATACTTACGCGCCCCCTTCGCTGAGATCCCCTCTCCCCCACGCAAGTGCCGAGGAAGGCCGACGATCACTTCGATCGCGTCGTGGCTACGCACAATGTCGGCTAAGCGATCAAGATCGGACAGATCGGGAGCCCTGTGAAGGGTTTCGACGGGCATCGTAAGAATGCCGTCGGGGTCGCACCGGCTGACGCCGACACGCACAGTGCCGACGTCAACGCCGATACGAATACCCCGACGAATACTCACAGAGCCTCGATTTCCTTACGGATCGCGTCAATCGCGTCGGCGATACCCTCAGGCTTGGTGCCGCCGCCCTGAGCGATGTCGTCACGGCCACCGCCGCCACCGCCCATGTACTTACCGACGGCGCGAACCAGCGCACCGGCCTTCACCGACGCCTCGCGCGCTGCCTCGTTCGTCGCGACGACCAGCGAGGGCTTGCCGCCGACGACACCAGCAAGGGCAACGACGGTCCCGCGCTCATTGCCGAGGCGGTCGCGCACATCGAGCACGAGGGTACGCAGAGCGTCCGCGGACGGCATCTCACCGACCGAGGAGGCGACGACGGTCACGGGACCGATAGCCTTCGCGGAAGCCGCCAGATCGGCGCCCTGGCTCAGAGCCTGTGCCGTGCGGACCTTCTCGAGCTCCTTCTCGGACTCGCGCAGCTTAGCCAGCAGCGACTCGATGCGCTCGGGCAGTTCGTCGGCGCGGCCGCCCACGAGCTGGGAGAGCTGGTTGACGAGCGCGTGTTCCTTGGCCTGGAACTCGTATGCGCCGTCGCCCACCAGGGCGTCGATACGACGCACGCCCGAGCCGACGGATCCCTCGGAGAGCACCGTGATGCGGCCGATGTGACCGGTCGTGGGCACGTGGGTGCCACCGCACAGCTCACGGTCAAACCCATCACCGATGGTGACGACGCGAACCTCGGAACCGTACTTCTCACCAAACAGTGCGATCGCGCCGGCTTCACGCGCGGCATCGATGCTCATGACCTCCGTGGTCACCGCCAGATCCTCAGCGAGCTTCTCGTTGACGAGAGCCTCAATATCGCTCAGCTGCGATCCCTCAAGAGCGGACCCGTGGCGGAAGTCGAAACGCAGGCGCGACGGCGAGTTCTCCGAACCCGCCTGGGTGGCGTCCTCCGACACGACGTTGCGCAGGCCCGCGTAGACCATGTGGGTCGCGGTGTGAGCACGTGCAATGGCGAGACGACGCTGGCCGTCGATCTCTGCGTACGCCTTCTCACCCACCGTCATGCCGCCCTCGGTGAGGGTGCCACGGTGGACGCTCAGGCCACGAATCGGTGCCTGGACGTCGTGGACCTCGACAACACCGCCTCCTGCAAGGCGAATGGTGCCATGGTCGGCGAGCTGGCCACCCATCTCGGCGTAGAACGGAGTGCGATCGAGGATGACCTCAACTTCGGCGGGAGCGCTGGCAGCGGGAGCCGCCACACCATCGACAAGCAGAGCCTCAACGGTGGCCTCAGCAGCCTGCTCCGTGTAGCCCAGGAACGTCGAGCCGCCACCCATGGCCTTCTCAATGTCGTGGAAGACACGGACGTCGGTGTGGCCGGTCTTCTTCGAGCGAGCATCGGCGCGTGCGCGTTCCTTCTGCTCGGCCATCAGAGTGCGGAAGCCCTCCTCGTCAACCGACACGCCCTGTTCGGCGGCCATCTCGAGGGTCAGATCGATCGGGAAGCCGTAGGTGTCGTGCAGCGAGAACGCCGACGCACCGGAAATCACGGGGGCGCCCTTCGATTCCTTCGCCGTTGCAACCGCCGCATCCAGGATCGTCGTACCGGCGCTGAGGGTGCGACGGAACGCATCTTCCTCCGCGTAAGCGACTTCGGAGATCGTCTTCCAGTTGGTCTCCAGCTCGGGGTAGGACGCCTTCATCGCGTCCTTCGACGCCGTCAGCAGAGTCGGCATGGTTGCCTCGTCGACGCCCAGCAGACGCATCGAACGAACGGCGCGGCGGATCAGGCGACGCAGCACGTAGCCGCGGCCATCGTTACCGGGGCGCACCCCGTCGCCAATCAGCATGAGCGACGAACGCACGTGGTCGGCGACGACACGCATGCGCACGTCGTCGTCATAGGCGGTGCCAGCCTCGGGGCCAGCGGCGCCCAGACCGTAGCGCTTACCGCTCATCTGCATGGCGGCCTCGATGACGGGGAAGACCTCGTCGATCTCGTACATGTTGGGCTTGTCCTGCATGACGAAAGCCAGACGCTCCAGGCCGGCGCCCGTATCGATCGCCTTCTTGTCCAGCTCACCCAGCAGCGGATAGTCCTTGCCGGAGCCCTCACCGCGCATGTACTGGTCGAACACCAGGTTCCACACCTCGAGGTAGCGGTCGCCACCCGGGTCGACTGTACCGCCCACGGCCTCGGGGCCGTATTCGGGGCCGCGGTCGTAGTGCCACTCGGCGCACGGACCCGCGGGGCCGGGCTGGCCGGTGTCCCAGAAGTTCTCCTCGCGCGGCAGTCGTACGATGTGCTTGGGGTCCATGCCGATCTGCTTCGTCAGCACGTCGAAAGCCTCGTCGTCCTGATCCCACAGGGTCACCCAGAAGCGATCGCCATCCAGGCCGTACATGCCCTCGTCGCGCGAGCCGGTCAGCAGCTCCCACGCGTAGTTGATCGCACCTTCCTTGAAGTAATCGCCGAAGGAGAAGTTGCCGTTCATCTGGAAGAACGTGCCGTGACGGGTCGTCTTGCCGACGTTGTCGATGTCGTTCGTGCGGATGCACTTCTGAACCGACGCGGCGCGCGGCCACGGCGCGGGCTCAACGCCCGTGATGTAGGGGATGAACGGAACCATGCCCGCGATCGTGAACAGAATCGAGGGCTCCGGAGAGACGAGAGAAACGGAAGGACGAATCTCATGACCCTGCTTCTCGAAGTAGTCGAGCCAGCGGGTGCGGATTTCAGACGTACGCATAGTCCCCCATGTTAGACGGTTGGCGCCGCGCACGACACATCGGCGCGCGCAATCGGACAGTGGGATGGAAGAAAAAACCGCGCCCCCGAGCGTCGCTCGGGGGCGCGGAGTTGACTAGTGTCAGCGCGAGTAGTGCTCGACGACCATCTGGACGTCAACGGTCACGGGGACCTCAGCGCGCTTGGGGCGACGCACCAGGGTCGCCTTGAGGCGGGACAGCTCGACATCCAGGTACTCGGGGACGGCGGGCAGCACGTCGCGGTGAATACCCTCAGCGGCGATCTCGAAGGGAACCGTGGTCTGCGACTTCGGCTTGACCTGCAGGGTCTGGCCGGGCTTCACGCGGAACGAGGGACGGTCGACGATCTTGCCGTCAACGAGGATGTGACGGTGCACGACGAACTGGCGGGCCTGCTGGATGGTGCGGGCGAAGCCAGCGCGCAGAACGAGGGCGTCGAGACGCATCTCGAGCAGCTCGACCAGGTTCTCACCGGTCAGGCCGGCGGTGCGACGGGCCTCTTCGAAGGCGCGGCGCAGCTGCGACTCACGGATGCCGTACTGAGCGCGCAGACGCTGCTTTTCCTTCAGACGGACGGCGTAGTCGGAATCCTGGCGGCGGCGGGTGCGGCCGTGCTCACCGGGACCGTAGGGGCGCTTCTCGAAGTAGCGAACGGCCTTGGGGGTCAGAGCCAGACCGAGTGCGCGGGACTCGCGCACCTGCTTGCGGGAACGATTCGTTGCCATGTTTCTTCTTCCTGTTTCTCATGTCATGCCGGGAATCCCGGCATGGGGCCAACTCCAGGATCGCATCGATCCGTCGGCTAAGGCCCCAGGTGCCCGCTGGTGCGGACAACTGTTCCATCCTAGCGTCTTTTCAGCAGATTGCGAATCACACCGAGCCGCTTCGTGAGCATCGCCTCATGTCCGTTTTCGGTTGGCTCATAGTAACGGGTGCCTTCCAGGTCGTCCGGGAGGTACTGCTGCGCGGCGACGTGGTGCGGCTGATCGTGCGCGTAGAGGTATCCGTCGCCATGCCCGAGAGACTTCGCACCGGCATAGTGCGCATCGCGCAAATGTTCGGGTACCGCTCCCCCACGTCCGGCGCGCACGTCTGCGATCGCGCGATCAATCGCCAGGTACGTCGCATTCGACTTCGGGGCTGTCGCCACGGCGACAACCGCCTGGGCGAGAAGGAGACGCGCCTCGGGCATACCGATGAGAGCAACGCCCTGCGCGACGCTCACACACGTCGTGAGCACCTCAGGAGCAGCCATGCCGATTTCCTCGGAAGCGGCGATCATGATGCGCCGCGCGATAAAGCGCGGATCCTCCCCGGCCTCGATCATGCGGGCGAGATAGTGCAGCGAGGCGTCCACATCGGACCCGCGCATGGACTTAATGAACGCGCTCGCGACATCGTAGTGCTGATCCTTGCTCCACCGAACCAGGGCTTGGTTCGCCGCAGCCTCGACGCTCGCGACAGTGATCTCACCAGAGCCATCGTCACTGGCAACGCCTGCCGCCGCCTCGAGGAGAGTCAACGACTTGCGCGCATCCGAGCCCGCCAGACGCACGAGGCCGGCCACGGCCTCGTCCGTGATGGAGAAACGCCCCGCGAGACCCCGCTCATCGACCAGCGCACGCCGAATCAGTCCCTCGATTGCATCCGCGTCCAGGGGACGCAACGTCAGCAGGAGCGAGCGTGAAAGCAGAGGCGAAATAACCGAGAAGGACGGATTCTCCGTCGTCGCCGCGACGAGAACGACCCACCGATTCTCAACCGCCGGAAGCAGGGAATCCTGCTGCGACTTAGAAAAGCGATGTACCTCGTCGACGAACAGAATCGTCTCCTCTCCCCCGCTGGCGAGGGTTCGGCGCGCATCATCCACGACCCGCCGAACGTCGCTCACGCCGGAGGAAACGGCGGACAGCTCAATGAAACGTCGCCCTGACGCGCGCGCAATCAAATAAGCGAGGGTCGTCTTACCCGTTCCCGGCGGTCCCCACAGCACCACTGAGGAAACGGCAACACCATCACTCGAACCAGGCGACAGGAGGCGGCGCAGCGGCGCCCCCTCACCGAGCAAGTGAGACTGTCCAACAACCTCGTCGAGAGTCGACGGGCGCATACGAACGGCGAGGGGCGCGCCCGCGTTGAAAGCAGGCACGCCCGACTCGTCGACAGATTCAGAATCAAACAGATCCATGAAACCCAGCTTAGGACAGAGTGACTCCACTCGAGGAAGAGCCGATCTTAGGACCGGAGAGAACCTGGACGACCACGAGGCCGCCGAGGATCAGCATGCAGGCACCGGCACCGAGCAGGTATCCGTTGAGTCCCTCGGACTCATCGCCAGCGAGCGAGGAGGACAGCATCTCCGCGTGAAGCTTCACGGCACCCGATGCGTCCACCGGCGAACCGTTCGCTGCTGCGCCGACAGAGGAAGCGACCTTAAATTCGGCCCATCCAACGAGCTCGTGCGAGCGGTTTGCAACAACGACCTTGTACTCACCGGTCGGCAGACCCGTCAGGTCCATGGTGACCTTGTTGGATTCCTCGACCTGCAGCCAGCGGGCCTCGCCAGTCTGCATGATGTTGGCGCTCACCCAGTCGCCGGCGGCAGCCTTCTCCGACGGCACGTTGATCGTCAGCTGGCCGGCCGTAAAGGCTGCGCTGACACCGCCCTTATTCGAGTCGTTGAGCTGGGACACGTCGCTAATCGGCGATACGGGGGTCTCGGACGGCTGCGAAGCGGTCGCGGAAGCGGACGGGCTGGGCGTGGGGGACGCGCTCTCGGAAGGAGTCGGGCTCGGGCGCACGGCCGGCAGCTGCGGGTCATCGGGCACCGGTGCGGGAGCGACGGAAGGCTCCGTCGCAGGCTCAACGACCGGGTCCGGTGCGGGCACCGGAGCGGGATCAGCGCTCGGCTCGCTCGTCGGAGCGGGCTCGGGGTCCGTCGTGGGGGCAGGGTCGGCCGTCGGCTCATCCGTGCGAGCGGGCGAAGCCGTCGGATCATCGGTCGGGTCCGCGGTGGGAGCGGGCGTCGGATCGTCGATGTTATCCGTGTACGGCGTGTAGATGCTCACTGTGCCGTAGATGGGGTTGGGCTCGACGCCCGAAGAATCACTGCGGTACAGCACGAAGGTAATCGTGTGCGTCTCCCCCGGCAGCCACTTAACGCCCTCAACGTTGTTCGTGCCGTCGGGCACATCTGCGGTGATATACAAATCCTTCAACGACTGAGCAGCCCACAGATCAGGGTCCGAAGGTGTCACCGTCTCGCCGTCGCGCTCGAAAGTCGGACGGGTGAGCGGAGTGACACCCCCATGATCGAGGATGAGTCCCCAGTGCCCAGTTTCGGCGAACTTCGCCGCGAAATCAGCATTGTTCGCGATATTGACCTTGAGCTTGTCCCCCGCCCGAAGGGCGTAGTGCGGTACTGCATCGTCGGCACGCGCGGCGAAACCCGGGATGGCAAGACCGATGCCCGCAAACAGGAACAACGCCATGAGCAGGCTCATGACCCGACTGCGACCGACGAAGCTCCGAGCGGCTATGGCAGACGATGCTCGTCCGTGCTGCATACCGTTCTCCTTAGTGACTTAATCCGCAGAAACTATTGTATCGGATCAAGAGTAACAGGCGTAACGCGCAAATGCTAAATCCCAACACACACCATGTGGTTAATGCACAAATTCCCAGTGCATTGCCGCAGGTGTGCGACCTTCAGCGCAGCAGTCCGTGCGAGCGGCGAACAATGCTGACCGTCACAATCGCTCCGAGAAGGGCGAGGAGACCGCCACCAGCGAGGATCCAACCGTTAAGGCGAGACTCCTGCTCGCGAACAGCCTGGTTCGTGGCCTGCTGCTCTGAATGAGCCTTGGGGCCAATCTGCGACGCAGACACGCTCTCCTGCTCCGCGGACGGGGAGGGGGACGGGGCGTCAGCGTTCGAATCGGCGCCACCACTACCACTCGAAGAAGATCCGTTGCCGCTGGAAGAAGGCGCAGACGAGGCCGAGGGCGTCGGAGTCGCCGACGAGCGCGAGGTATCCGATGCATCTGCTGAGGGGGTGACGCGAGGGGACGGCGGAGCCGCCACAGTCGAGGGAGCGCTGGCTGACGCGTCGCTTGCCGCATCTGCAGAAGCATCATCGGTCAGATCAACATCGGGCTTCGCAGCATTATCAGCCGCGTTGTCCGCGGGAGACTCCGTCGGCCCATCGGTAACCACGTCAGAAGTCGCATGGACATCAGGATCTGTCGACGGCTCATCCGCGGGTTCATGAGAAGGCTCGTCCGTCGACGTCAGAGAGCACACATGCGCCTGCGCGTTGGCCTCTACGACGGTCACAGACACCTGCACGTAGGTGCCGGTCACGCCATCGCCAATCATGATCGAGTGCTCAGAACCAACCGCCCACGTCGACGGCAGCTCAATATCGGCGCGAAATTCGCCGGCAGTCGACACTTCGGCAACGCTCCACGCAGTCTTATTACGAGCAACAGACGCAGGAACCCAGGCGGGAAGAGTGACGCCGTCGGGGCGAACTTCCTGCCCATCATCGAGCGTGACGATGACAAAGCCGCGTGACGTCTCAGAACTAGCGCCCCAGCCAGAACCTTCCACATGCAGCGGAGATCCAACAGGGACGACCGACGAAACAACGATGGACGCACCCTCATCAGCAGCGGTGAGACACTGTCCACCCACGCCGACAACTCCGTCAACACTGTATGCGGGCTGCGCAGCGACAAACATTCCACCAACGATGGAAGCAGACGCGGTCAGAGCCAGTAGAGGCATGCGCAGTCCCCTACCGTGCGATCGCATCTGTGTCGTCATCTGTGTCCTTTTCTATCTCGACGGGATGTCGTGCGCTAATCGGCTTCACCAGGCCCAGAATCAATATGTCAGTGTCCGAGTAACCACTAGCTACAGACACCATACTATTGCCTGCTGCCGGTTCTGCAATTGCGAACAACAAGCAAATTACCGGAACATGCAGTCAAAACACGTTTTTATCAGGAAATATCAGCCTTCTAGCGACTTGTTGTGACTTATATTATCCAACAATCATGGGGCTGCGTGACCCGCCGGTCAACATTTGAGATATTGGGAATCACAACACGCGGGTCACCGAGTCGGAATCACCAGTGGCGATCCAGTCTCAGGGTCGTCGATGATCCTGCAGGGCACACTGAAAACGCGTTCGATAAGATCTGCCGTCACAACGTCACGCGGCGCGCCCTGAGCCACGATCTCACCGTCCTTCATGAACACGAGGTGCGTCGCGTAGCGGAATGCCAAATGCAGGTCATGCAGGACGGCAACGACCGTCACGCCGTCCCTATGGAGGCGCTGCGCCAAACGCAGGACCTCCAGCTGGTGATTGAGGTCGAGATACGTCGTTGGCTCATCAAGGAGCAGAATGTCCGTCGCCTGGGCAAGCGACATCGCGATCCACACGCGCTGACGCTGGCCACCCGACAGCTCGCCAACGCGACGCCCCACCAGGTCAGCAACCCCAGCGTCCTTCATCGCGCGCGCCACCGCCTCGTCGTCCTCGGTGCTCCACTGATGGAGCACCGACTGATAGGGATAGCGGCCGCGAGCAACCAAATCCTCGACAAACATGTCGCCCGGAGCGACCGACGACTGAGCAAGCAAACCCAGGCGACGCGCAAGAGCCTTCTGATTCAGGTCCGCGACGCTTCGTCCATCCAGCTCGACCGCACCGCGCCGCAGGCCGAGCACGCGGGCCAGCGAACGCAGGAGCGTCGACTTTCCGCAGGCGTTCGGGCCAACGATGACAGTCAGTTCGCCTGGCAGAACATCCAGAGAAAGTCCTTCAAGGATGGGGGCATTTTTTCCATAGCCGACAACAATGTCCCGAGCACTCAGCCCACGGCTCGCAGCGGTCTCACTCACGATCTCACCTCACGAATCAACAACCAGAGAAGGTAGACGCCTCCAACAACACCTGTCACGACGCCGACGGGAAGCTCGGCCGGAGCGACGAGCCTCTGTGCGCACACGTCTGAGACCAGCACAAGAAGAGCACCGACGAGGGCAGACGATGTAAATCCGACTCCCCCGCCGCCACACAGCCGGTGCGCGACATGAGGAGCGGCGAGAGCAACAAAAGCAACCGGCCCAGCCACCGATGTCGCGGATGCGACGAGTAGGATCGCGACGACGATAAGGAGTACACGGGTGCGACGCACTCGCACGCCAAGCCCCGTCGCAACATCGTCTCCCATAGCGACGAGGCCGAGGGGCACCGCGAAGACGGCGCACACCACAACGACAGCACTAATCACGATCAACAAAGGCATCAGACGCGTGATAGTAACGCCGGAGAATGAGCCGGCACTCCAGAGCTGGGCGCGCTGCGCTGCTTCCAGCGGAGCCTTGACGATGAGCAGCGAATTGACAGCACGCAACGCCGCCGAGCAGCCAATGCCCACGAGGACGACGCGAATACCCGTGACTCGCATGCCACCCGCGCACGCAAGAATGACGGCACCCGAAACAAGTCCTCCGAGCAACGCACCCACCCCAGTGACCGTGGGGCTCGAGCCCAGGATGATGATCGCAATCAGGGCGCCGGTCGCGCACCCCGTCGACAGACCGACGATGTCGGGGCTACCGAGTGGGTTGCCCGAGATTGTCTGGAAGATACGCCCGGCGATTCCAAGCGCTGCGCCGACAGCAATCGCTGCGAGCATGCGCGGCAGGCGCACCGACTGAACAAAGTAGACACCCAGGAAATCGTCCCGGGGCCCGCCGTCTCCCAGAAGACGACGGAACGAGTCACCGGCACTGAGTCCGTAGTCCCCCAGAGTCAGCGAATAAACGGCTAACGCGGCGAGGAGAATAAATCCGATGAGCACGACGGCGGCGCTGCGTCGGTGCACGCGCACCGACAGACGGCGCAGCGAAACGGTCTTGTAGCGCGAGGGAGCTGGCGTCATGACATGCCCTTTCCGCGCGCCCCCAGGATAAAGAACGGAGCACCAATCAGAGCGACGATGACGCCCACGGGAACCTCGGACGGGGCGAGCACGAGGCGTGAGACGACATCAGCACCGCACACCCAAGCAGCTCCAACCACGATAGACCAGAGGGCAATGGCGCCCTGCCGGGCTCCAACGATTCGTCGAACCATCAGCGGCACTGCGAGGCCGACGAACGTGAGGGGCCCTCCCAGAGCAGTCGCGCCCCCGGCCAGTGCTGTCACTGCGACAACCCCGAGCACACGGATGAGTCGCACGCGCACTCCAAGGCTCACCGCGGCGTCGTCGCCGAGCGCGAGGACGCCCAGTGCCGAGGTAATGAAAAGCGCAACGACAGCGCCGCCGGCGATCACTGCACCCGCGCTCGCCACCGAGGCCATGTCAACGCCTTCCAATGATCCCGATGCCCAGTATCGGAATTCATTGAAGGCGTACTGGTTCGCGGCGAGAACAGCCTGAGTGAGTGAGGCGAGAGCAGCCGATACGGCAATGCCGGCCAGGGCGAGGCGCGATCGAGATCCTCCCCCGCTCCCCGAAATAGCGAAGACAAGACCGGCTGCCACGCCCGCGCCGACGAGCGAAGCGCCGAGCGTCGCCGCGCGGGTAGCGACGCCACTCGCGGCCGTCACCGTCACAACAAGGAATGCAGCTCCAGCGTTAATGCCGAGGACGCCAGGATCGGCGAGAGGATTTCGGGTCATCGCCTGCATGATGGAACCTGCCAGCCCCAGCGCCCCGCCGATGACGAGCGCGGCGACGGTGCGCGGAACACGCAGTTGCGTGACGACCTGGGCATCCTGGCTGACTCCGCCGTTCACGAGCGCGTCCCACACCACGTCGGGAGCAATCTGGCGCGAGCCCAGAGCGAGGGATGCAAGGGTGACAGCGGCAAGCACCAGCGTCGCCACTGCGCAGGCAATGGCGACGCTGGTGATGCGACGAGTAGTCATGTCAGGTCATCGACCCGGTGTGTTCGTCCATCGACCTCAGGAGGCCGGAACGAACTGGGCCTCAATGCTCGAGATGATGCCGTCCATGAGGAGGTAACCACCGGTGGAAGTCCACAGGGAGCCGTCGACGGGAATGACGTGGTTCGCCTGGACGGCGCGAAGCGAGTCGAAGCCGACGGTGGTCTTGGCCTCTTCAAGGGCTGCGGCCGAGGCCTCGACGCCCGTGTTACCACCGGCGGAGGGGTTGTTCACCGAAGACTTGCCGAGCGTACCGAAGAAGATCCAGTCGGCGTCAATCTGATCGATGTTTTCCAGCGAGACGGGTTCGGAGTGGCCCTCGCCGTCGCGGTCCTGGTTTGCGGGACGCTTCATGCCGAGCGCGGTGAGAGCCTGGCCGGCGGGGAGCTCCTTGAGGATGAGGCCGGCGCTATCGCCCTGCCAACGCACGACCGAGTAGGTCTGATCGAGGTAGCCGGCGTCCTTCAGGCGGGCGCTGACGGAGGCAACGTGCTGGTCGAATTCTGCGAGCTTGGCCTCAGCCTGGTCGGCAACGCCGAGCGCGTCCGCCGTCAGGGTGAAGGTCTCGCGCCAGTCGCCGCCCTTTTGCGTGGTGAAGAAGACAGGGGCGATCTGACTCAGCGCATTGAGCGTCTCGGTGTCATTGTTCTTCACAGAGGTGCCATCGACAAGGATGAGGTCCGGGTGCGCCGCACCGATAGCTTCGAGGTTGGGGGTGCCGATCGAACCCAGGATCGGGATGTCGCCCGCACGATCGATGAGATAGTTGGGAACGGTCTGCTGGCCGCGGCCCGAGACGACGCCAATCGGGGTGACACCGAGGGCGAGCGCGTTGTCAGTCGTCGGCTCAGAGAGCGTGACAACACGGCTGGGGTGCGACGGCAGGGTAACCTCCTGGCCGGACGCATCGGTGACGGTGCGCGTCGCAGAGGTCTCGGACGTCGCGGAAGCCTCGGGGGACGAGGCCGGGGCGGGCTGGTTGGACGAGCAAGCTCCCAGAGCGAGAGCGGTCAGAGCGACGCCGACGATGGCGCGAATTCGCGTCGACAGGTGCACAGGTGTCTCAATTCAGTCGATCTTGTTAGGTGCATAGGTAAGCCTAACCTACAAACTGCACATTGACCTGGGCTGTCTCACTGCTGGTCAGCATGTGAGAGCGTCCCATTCATCAAGGGCACGGACGAGGCCTTCGCGCCACCAAGCAACGTCGTGTCCGCTGCGGTAGCGGTCCACGTCGACGGGCACCCCCAGGCCTCGCACAAGCTCAGCGCACGAATCGACCACGGGGCGCATTGTTTGTTCCAGCGTGCCCACCTGCAGGCGCAGCTGCACATCCTTGCGCGGCCTGACGCTCCCGGCGCGCAGGTCGCCCATCAGCGTCCCTTCGCCGACTCCTCGTTGCTCTCCTCCCCACCACAGGGACGGAGACTGGGCGACCGCACAATCGAGGGGAAGATCACTGCGCAGCGCCGCTTCCAACGCGGCCAGACCGCCGTAGGACTGGCCTGCTACCATCACAGGCCCCACTCCAGCCTCGTCGCACACTGCCCGTAGCAGCGCCACGACACTGTCCACGACGGTCAACTCCGCCTCGCGTACGCCAAGATCTCCGGCGTCGATCGTCACGACGCGCAGGCCGGGATAGCGCCGCGTCAACCAGCCAACGCCGTTGCCCCGCCAGATCTCGCCGTCGAAGAGGATGAGCGTACACGTCGGATCCGCGTCACCGTCATGAACGATCACATCATGCTGGCGCGCGACAGAGAGCCGCGCGCTCACATCCGCAGCGATGTTCTGTTCACGCGCCGCACGCATCTCGGGAGCAGACAGATCCTGCGACGGCCACACCACATGCGCGTCGGGCCCAACGAAGAGTGAGGCGGCAGCGCCTCGCCCGTTCACGACTCTCAGGGGATTCGATTTATCAGGGCGTGCCTCCTCAAGGAAGCGGATCCACTCCCCCATGTCCGTGAGCACCGCGGGGTCGAGGCCCGACGGACCGACGATCACCTTCTGGTAGCTGAGGATCGCATCCGCAGGAAGCGCGCACACGAGCGCCCGAGCATCCCCGCGCCCGGGGCCCACCGACATGCAAAAGTCGTCGAGATGCTCGCGCGCCCGATCCGTAATCGTGTTGAGGATGACGTAGCAGCTGGCGGCGGCCTGGGCTCCCCACTGGAAGGTCACGCGTACGGCGTCGACTCCATCGACGACGAGCCGAGGTCCGACGATCGGAAGCCCGTCGGCGTAACGATAGACGCCGTCCGACGCCTCCCAGCGCAGCCGGCAAAAACCGGTGCGCGAAAAAGATGTCTGTTCGAATGACACGCGATCAGTCGAAGAGCGAAATATCGCCCGCACCGACGCGCGCGACGACAGCGTCCCCGCCAGCAAAGTCAATGACCGTGGTCGGCTCGGCGACGCCCACGGGACCCACAACCACCAGATCAACCTGGTGGCCGATGCGATCATCCACGTCGAAGCCGTCCGTCAGCGGCTCTTCCTCGCCCGGCATGATGAGCGTCGAACAGGCCAGGGGCTCACCCAGCGCCTCGACGATCGTCTGCGTAATGACATGATCGGGGATCCGCACGCCCACCGTGTGCTTCTTCTTGTTCAGCATGATGCGTGGGACCTCCTTGGTCCCCCGCAGGATGAACGTGTAGGGTCCGGGGGTGAGCGCCTTCATGGTGCGGAACTCGTGATTATCGATGATCACGAGCTCGCCCAGCTGCGCGAACGAGTGGCACAGCAACGAGAAGTTGTGCTTGTCATCGAGCTTACGGATGGCACGGATCGTGTCCATACCCGCCTTGTTGCCCGCCTTCGTGGCGATCGCGTAGCCGGAGTCGGTAGGCAGCGCGATCGTACCGCCGCGTTCCAGCAGGTCAACGACCGTGTTGACCAAACGTGCCTGCGGATTCTCAGGGTGCATCTCGACGTACGACATGTACCTATTGTGCACGAAACCCCCACCGGTCGGTAACCGATGGGGGTTCCGTGGACAAGGTCACGGCGAAGGAATCACTTCTCGGATTCCTCGGAGGCCTCCTCGCCGCGCTTCTTCGGCTTCGCGTCGACGCCAGCTTCCTTACGCTGCGCGGGCGTAATCGGGGCCGGGGCCTCGGTCAGCGGGTCGAAACCGCCGCCGGACTTCGGGAAGGCGATGACGTCGCGGATCGAGTCGGACTTCGTCAGCAGGGAGACGATGCGGTCCCAACCGAAAGCGACACCACCGTGCGGCGGGGCTCCGTACTTGAAGGCGTCGAGCAGGAAGCCGAACTGCGTCTGGGCTTCCTCCTCGCCGATGCCCATCACGTTGAACACGCGGTTCTGGATGTCGCGACGGTGGATACGGATGGAGCCGCCGCCGATCTCGTTGCCGTTGCAGACGATGTCGTAGGCGTAGGCCAGCGCGTTACCCGGGTCCTTGTCGAAGGAGTCAACCCATTCGGGCTTGGGCGAGGTGAACGCGTGGTGGACGGCGGTCCAGGCGCTGTGGCCCAGCGCGACATCGCCCTCGGCCTCGGCGTCGCCGGTGGGCTTGAAGAGCGGAGCGTCGACGACCCAGGTAAAGGCCCAGGCGTCGGGGTCGATGAGGTCGCAGCGCTTGCCGATCTCAAGGCGGGCGGCGCCGAGCAGCTCCCGCGAGGGGGTGGGCTTGCCGGCGGCGAAGAAGATGCAGTCGCCGGGGTTGGCACCGGTCGCGGCTGCCAGGCCATCACGCTCGGCCTCGGTAATGTTCTTGGCGACGGGGCCGCCCAGCGTTCCGTCCTCGGCGATCGTGACGTAGGCCAGGCCCTTGGCGCCGCGCGCCTTGGCCCACTCCTGCCACTTGTCGAAGGTACGACGCGGCTGAGAGCCACCACCGGGCATGACAACGGCGCCCACGTAGGGGGCCTGGAACACGCGGAAGGTCGTGTCCTTGAAATACTCGGTGAGCTCGGTGAGCTCGAGGCCGAAGCGCAGGTCGGGCTTGTCCGAGCCGTAGCGCTCCATCGCGTCCTTGTAGGTCATGCGCGGGATCGGCGTGGACAGGTCGTAGCCGATGAGCGCCCACACGTTCTTCAGGACGTCCTCGGCGACCTCGATAACGTCGTCCTGGTCCACGAAGCTCATCTCGATGTCGAGCTGGGTGAACTCGGGCTGACGGTCGGCACGGAAGTCCTCGTCGCGGTAGCAGCGCGCAATCTGGAAGTAGCGCTCCATGCCAGCCACCATAAGCAGCTGCTTGAAGAGCTGGGGCGACTGGGGCAGTGCGTACCAAGAGCCGGGCGACAGACGCGCGGGGACGATGAAGTCGCGGGCGCCCTCGGGGGTCGAACGGGTCAGGGTCGGGGTCTCGATCTCGACGAAGTCGCGGGCGTAGAGCGCCTCACGGGCAGCGCGGGAGACCTTCGAGCGCAGGCGGATCGCGTACTGCTCGGGCTCGCGACGCAGGTCGAGGTAGCGGTACTTCAGGCGGGTTTCCTCGCCCACGTTGCCGGAATCTTCAGCATTGGAGGACACCTGGAACGGCAGAGGCGCGCTGGTGTTCAGGATTTCGATGTCGTCACCCATCACCTCGATGGCGCCGGTGGCCAGGTGCGGGTTTTCGTTGCCCTCGGGGCGAGCGCAGACCTCGCCGGTGACCTTCAGGACGAACTCGGAGCGCAGCTCGTGGGCGACACGCTCGTCGCGGACGACAACCTGGGCGATGCCGGACGCGTCACGCAGGTCGATGAACGCCACGCCACCGTGGTCACGACGACGATCCACCCAACCGGTGAGCGTCACGGTCTGGCCGACCAGATCGGTGCCGAGGGTTCCAATGTTGTGAGTGCGAAGCACTGTGATTCCTTTCGTAGTTACCATCCGCGAGACAGGCGGCGGCAGTGTCATTGTACGCCTGCCTTCCGAAGAGTCGCGCGTGCCGCGAGTACGATAGTGAACATGCCAACCGCCGAGCCTGCCTCTCCTTCCCGTACCTCCTGGACGACGTCCGAAATTGGCTTGGCCATCGGGTCGGTTCTCCTCATTACCCTCGTGGCTTTCGAGGAGCTCGCCGCCACGACGATCATGCCCGCAGTCGTCCAGTCTTTTGACGCTGCCGCCTGGTACCCGATCGCCTCGGGCGCGGCGTTGGCGACGCAGCTGAGCGCCACCGTGGTCGCGGGCGCGCTGGCGGATTGGAAGGGGCCACGTTTCGTTCTGCTCGCGGGATTGGCGCTCTTCGCTGTCGGTTTGGTGGTGTGCGCCGCGGGTACAGACGTGGTCGTGTTTGTTGTTGGCCGCGCGCTTCAGGGGTTCGGCGGCGGCCTCCTCATTGTCCCGCTCTATGTCCTCGTGGGTTCGGTCGCCTCCCCGCGACACCGCCCCACATTCTTCGCATCTTTCTCGTTGGCGTGGGTCCTCCCCTCGCTCGTCGGCCCCGCGATCGCAGGCCACGTGACCCAGGAGTGGGGATGGCGCTACGTCTTTGGCGTCGTTCCGCTCTTGGTTATGATCGCAGCGGTCCCGATTGCCTACGTCCTGCGTTCGCTTCCAGCTGCGCAGGGGCAGCGCTCCCCCGTACTCGCGTCCCTCTCACGCGACGCTGGCCTCGTCGGAATCGGCGTCATGCTGCTCCAGCTTGCGGGCGCCCTGTCCTCGCCCTCCGCGCAGTTCGGGGTCTTCGCTCTCGGCGCGTGCATCACCGCCTGGGCGCTGCCCCGGCTCCTGCCGCGCGGAACGTTCATGTCCCGCCGCGGCATGCCTTCGGCCATCCTTGCGAGGCTGAGCGCGATGGCCTCACAGGTCGGTCTCGCCGTCATGATTCCGCTCATTCTCCAGCGCGTGCACGGCTGGTCCGAGGCCTCCTCCGCCTGGTGGGTCACCCTCGGGTCGATCACATGGGCTATCGGCGCAGTCGGCCAGGCACGCGTTCACGATGCACACCTGCGCCGCAGGCTCCCGGTCATCGGCGGCGCGCTGATGGCCATCGGCGCGATCCCCGTCGGAGCCCTCCTGTTCCCCACGATACCGGTCTGGGTCGCCTTCATCGGCTGGCTCTTCGTCGGCCTCGGCGTCGGTCTCGTTCACGCACCCCTGTCCGTTATGGCACTCGAGGTGACCCCCGAGGCCAAGCACGGGCGCGTGGCCTCTTGGCTGCAGGTCGCAGATTCGGCAGGACCAGCCCTCGAACTCGCCCTCGTGTCCGTCGCCATGAGCGCGTGGGCCGCCACCACCACGGTGGGCGGGGCGGCCTACGCTCCCTATTGGGTGATTGCTGCTGTGCTTGCGATCCTCACCGTGGTCGCGGTGACGCGGCTGCGTCCCTCATCGGAGCGTTCCACGGGTGAGGCAGCTAGCGCTCAGTCGTTGTAACGGCGCTTGCCGAAGTGGCGGCGTCCGCCGTCGCGGCTTCCGTCGCGGTCCCAACCGCCGTCGCGGCCACCCTCGCGTTCGCGGCGGGCGCGCTTGATGTCCTTCTCCCAGCGCTCGGTGCGAACGCTGCGGCGCGGACGCGATCCGTCGCCCTTTTCGAAGCGGTGCGGACGCTTCTCATCACGGTCCCCGAAGCGGCCCTCGCGATCACCGTAGCCACCGCGGCCTCGGTTATCTCGGTCGAAGTCGCGGCGCTCACGGCGTTCGAAACCGTCGCGGTCGCCGTGAGAGCGGCCGCCGGGGCCCTCGTCCACGCGGATGCGCAGCTGACGGCCCGACACGTACCCCTTGGAGATACGGGACAGCTGCTCGCTGGACAGGTCCGCGGTGATGTCGACCAGTGAGAAGGTCGGGTAGATCTCGATGTTGCCGATGTCGCGGCCGTCGATGCCGCCCTCGCCAGCAATGGCGCCAACGATTGAACCGGGCTTCACGCGGTCCTTCTTGCCCACCTCGATGCGGTAGCGGGTACCGGAGCCGGGTGCCGGGCGGCCGCCGGCGCGACGACGAGCGCCGTTAGCGCCGCCCTTGATCGGGCGGTCCTTGTCGCGACCGGCCTCGAAAGTGGCGCCGACGAACTCGCCGGACTCGTCCAGCTGTTCCTCGCGGCGGATCTTACCGTTGCCACGGCGGTCCTTCTCGACGCGCGGGGCCGGGCCCTCGTCGCCGACGGCCGTCGCCATGAGGGCGGCGGCGATGTCCTCGACGGAGATCTCATCGCCGAGGTCGGCGAGCAGACGCTTGTACATGTCGAGACGGCCGCGCTCGATACGAGCGGACAGCCCCTCGAGCAGGCGGCTGGCGCGGAATTCGGAAACGGCTGCAGGCGAGGGAATCTCGACCTCTTCCATCTCGGTGCCCGTCAGCTTCTCGATGCGGCGCAGACGACCGTGCTCACGCGGGGTGAAGAACGTCAGCGCGCGGCCCTCACGGCCCGCACGGCCGGTGCGACCGATGCGGTGGACGTAGGCCTCGGGCTCACGCGGAACATCGAAGTTAACGACGAGGGAGATACGTTCGACGTCGAGGCCTCGGGCGGCCACGTCGGTCGCAACCAGCACGTCGAGCGAGCCGTTCTTGAGGCGCTCGACCATGCGCTCACGCTCGGTCTGAGCGACATCGCCGGAAATGCCGGCGGCACGGAATCCGCGGCCCGAGAGCTCCAACGAGACCTCTTCGACATCGGCGCGCGTGCGCACGAAGACGATGGCGGCGTCAGCCTCTTCCTGACCTTCCTTGATGTGCTGGGCGCGGGTAGCCAGCACGCGGGACAGCGCACCGATCTTGTGCTTGTAGGGCACCACCGCGTAGGTCTGGTGGATGGTGTCGACCGTCGAGGACTCGGTGGAAACCGCGACCTTGACCGGATCCTTCAGGTGCTCGCGGGCGACCTTCTCAATGGCCGCGGGCATCGTCGCGCTGAACAGCGCGGTCAGTCGATCATCCGGGGCGCTCGACGCGATCGTCTCGACGTCCTCAGCAAAACCCATACGCAGCATCTCGTCGGCCTCATCGAGGACCAGCATGCGCACGTTCGACAGGTCGAGGGCGCCCTTCTCGATGAGGTCGATGACGCGACCCGGGGTGCCGACGACGACCTGAGCGCCGCGCTTAAGCGCGCCGATCTGCGGGCCGTAGGGCGAGCCACCATAGACGGGGACGACGTCGAGGCGGGCCGTACGTGCGGCGAAATCCTCGATCGCCTGGGCACTCTGCATCGCGAGCTCACGGGTGGGCGCCAGCACGAGGGCCTGGACGTCGCGCTCGTCCGCGTCAACAATTGCCAGCAGCGGCAGGCCGAAGGCAGCGGTCTTTCCGGTACCCGTCTGGGCGATGCCGACGACGTCGCGCAGCTCCAGCAGCGGCGGGATGGCGGCGGCCTGAATCGGGGTCGGAACGCGGAATCCCATATCGGTGACGGCCGCGAGGATCTCCTCGGGCAGGCCGAGGCTCGCGAAGGTCACGGTGTCCGTGTCCTCCTCGTCCGCGTGGTCATCGACGAGGTCACGATCATCGTCGAGGTCGTCAATATCGTCGGCGATCGCCGTCATCTCGCGCTCGTCGTCAGCGCGTTCCATGAAATCGTCAGAGGGCATAATTCATCCTTGCGTGGTGCAATCGGTGTCAGCAAAACCATCGGGGCGGGCCTACTCGGCTCCTCGGCGCAGCCTCACCCATAACAACAAATCCCGCATCCCGCGGGCACCATAACAAGGGGCAGCGCCTCATCGCTACAACCAGCATACCCTCGCAGTCAGCTGACAGAGGCGCGTGGTCGGCGAACTCACTGTCTGGGAATCGTCCGCCCTTTGCGATGGGGCGACACTCAGAGGGGCAGGCGGGCGAGGAACGAGGCGATCGTCACCTGTCGATTGTCCTCGGAACGCAGCGGGGCAACGACGAGTCGCTCGACCGCATCGCGGCACAGTCCCCGCAGGTCACGCATCACGACGCGCCGACGGCGCGATGCAGCCCACCGAGCGAGTGCTCGGCTCGCGCACGCGCAGAGCACCGTGATCAACAGGCACAGCGCGACCAGGGCCGTCGGAAGCGGAATCGGCCCGAGCGCGGGGACCCGGACATCGATGAGGACAGCCCTGCCCAGGTGCACGAGGACGATCCACGCAACACCGATAACAACGCCCAGCCAGGCGAGCAGCTGGGCACCACCCAGCACACGACACAGCGCCGGGGCTCCGGTCGAGACGCGAATGTGCTCCGCAACCTCACGATGCGCTGCGTCCGGAACCTCTCGCGCCCCGCTGAGCGCACGCTCGACCAGCGCCGCGCGCCAACGGGCGGAACGCGCCTGCGTGCGCTCCCCAACGGCCCCGCGAACGGCGTTGACGAAAGCAGCTTCGTCGGAGGCGGACCGAGTCGGCAACGTCGGAGTCGTCGCCCCCTCGGCACGCGACTCATCGTCCAGATGCAGGCGGCGCAGCGGGTCCACACCCGTACGTGCCAGCCAGCGCAACGGCAGCCAGCCGCCCGCCCGGCGTCCGGCACGCAGCGTCGAGTCAGCCACGGCCTCGGCGATGATCGGAGCACCCGCGAGGTCGGCGGCCGTGCCAGCCAATTCGGCGGCCAGACCATCGGTCTCGAGGCCACGGACCGTTCCAGTCAACTCCAAGGACTCACGCAGCAGCCGGGAGGCCTCACGCAGCGCAGCACGCGCGCGCGACGCCTGCCGGGAGACCCGCTCGGCGTCGCGCGTCAGGTGCTTGATGAGAGTGCGCATGCCTTCACCCGTCGTCGCCGACACCGCGAAGACCTCGGCGTCAGCCATGCCGCGCTCGCTCAGCAGACGACGCAGATCCTGCTCGATCGCATCACGCTCGGGCACGGAGATGGTATCGACGTGCGTCAGAACGACCGTCACCGATGCGTGCGACGAGCGCAGGCGCACCAGCCACTCGTCGTGCAGACGCGCGTCCGCGTACTTCTGCGGGTTAACGACAACGACGAGCGCGTCGACGCGCGACGCCAGACGATCGGTAATCTCCGCATGACTCGCCTCAACCGAATCAATGTCCGGCAAATCAACGACGACGGTGTCGCCAGGCAGCGCTTGCGGCACCTCCACCCGACGACCGATACCCAGCCACCCCAGCAATTCCTGCGGTTCACGGCCTCGCGGCAGCACGGCGCAAGCCTCGTTCGTCGTGGGGCGGCGAACACCCGCAGTGACGACCTCTCCCCCGCTCAGCGCGTTGACGAGGGAGGACTTGCCGGCACCCGTGCCTCCCAGCATGCCGATAACGCACCAGGACGGGTCGACCTCACTGCGTTCGGCGGTCACGTCAATAAGATCGCGAATGTGCGCCAGCGTCTGCTGATCGAGGTCCGGTGCAGCCAGGGTGCACATCTCGTCAAGCTGCTGGGCAGCCGACGCTACGGGATTCGTTGCTCGCCTCACGCCAGCGCCTCCCGGGCTCTCTGCTCGGCCACCGCCAGCTTGTCGATGAGAACCTTGTCGGAAGCCCGATCGAGGCTCGCGCTCACCGGGGCAACGACATCCGACAGAGACTCTGCGGCGAGGCGTTCGAGCGCCGCACGAGCCTGCTCGGCCAGCGATCGAACCGTGCGTTCGCCAAAATAGGCTTCCAGGATTGTCTGGGACAGGGCGGCCGATGCCCCGGCGATACCGACTTCAACACCGGTAAGACCACCGGTCATCGTAAACGCGGCCACCATCAGCGAGACCGTCACGACGTTGATGCCGCCCGCAAGCATGCGCCCACTGACGCGCGAGGACTCGGCCTGGCCACGAATGATCTGCGTGACCTCGCGCGTCCACTCCTGTGCGACTGTGCGTGCGCGCTGCGCCGCCGCGTCGACGTCGAGCAGCTCATCGAACGAAGACGTGTCAACGACGAAACGCGCCCTGCGCAGGGATTCACCCCACGCCCGGTGGTATTGGTCCGCCAAACGCTGCGCAAGGCCTCCGGTCAGATCGCGCTGTACTTGAACGTCCGGGGCTGCCTGTCCACGAAGAGCACCCATCACACGCGAGCTCAGACCAGAAAACACACGCGAGACGGTCTTGGACATATCCCACGAGCCCAGCACCTCGGCGATACGTGCGCTTACTTCGCCGCGCAGTACGTCATCACTCGACGAGGAGGACACTTCCCGGGCATAGGAAGCAACGAGCTGCTCGATATCGTCGGCGGCCGCCTCGAACTCGCGATTGCGTTGCCTCGCAGCCTCGAGTGCGCGCGTCGTCTCCTCCAACGACGAGGTGACGGCCCCGGACAGCGATCGACGTACGATAGCGGCGCGTTCCTCGGTATCGCGTCCGATTTCCTCCAGGTAGGAGCCGATCGGCGCGATTGCTTCCGCGGGCAGGCGCCCGTCGCTGAGCGGCTGTTCCTCGACCGTATGAATCGCAACCTCACCCAGGCCGCGCCGACGAGCCAACGCGGCCAGATCCTCACGAATCTCCTGCGCCGCCCCGGCGGGAACGCGGTTGAGCACGATGGCGACACGCAGTCCGCGGCTCGCGGCTTCCTCCAGGTGCTTCCACGCCACCGCATCCGCGTAGCGGGCCGCGGTCGTGACAAACACCCACAGATCTGCACCGTCGAGCAGCTCCGCAGCCAGGCGACGGTTTCCATCCTCGACGGAATCGATGTCTGGCGCGTCCACAATGCCCACGGCGGGCCACAGCGTCTCCTCGACAGCGATCGTGATCGCGTCGAGGCTATCCCCACCCGTGCCCTCGCTCTTCGCCAGTCGCGGCAGCACTCGGTCCGACATGAACCACTCGCGCGCCTTGGGCGAGCACACCAACACGGGGCGCCGAGTCGTCGGACGCACCGCGCCCGCCCGGCTCACGTTTCGGCCAATCAACGAATTGACGAGCGTCGATTTTCCCGACCCCGTCGAACCGCCGACGACCACGAGCACGGGCGCATCCGCGTCCTCGAGGCGCGGCAACACGACGTCCTGCAGGCGTCGCAGCGCGCGCTCCGCATCGCCACGACTCCCGTCCGGAATGGCATGGAGCGTTTCCTCGAGGGCATGTGCCAGCGAGCGAGCTGCTTCAACCGCCGTGAGGGACACTCAGTCGGTCACCTTCTCGATAGTGGGGACCGCGTCGGCCTCGGGCAGGACCCACGTGTGCGGATCAGCGTCCACCTGCTCGCCGCTGCGAATGTCCTTCACCGTGTCGGCGCTGCCCTCCTCGCCCGGGAACCAGACGAAGGGGATGCCACGCTTATCGGCGAACTTGATCTGCTTGCCGAACTTCGCGGCGCTGGGAGCAACGTCCGTTGAGATGCCGCGCGAACGCAGCACAGCGGCAATCGCCTCCGAGCGCTCACGCTGTTCCTCCGCGATGACCGCGACGACGACCGCCGTGGGCACCTTGCGAGAGGCCGTCACCATCGGCGCCGAGATCATGCGCGACACGAGGCGCGAGACGCCGATCGACAGGCCGACGCCCGGGTAGGTGCGCTTGCCGTCCTTCGCCAGGGAGTCGTAGCGTCCACCCGAGCAGATCGAGCCGAGGTCCTCATGACCTTCGATCTCCGACTCGTACACGCTGCCCGTGTAGTAATCGAGGCCGCGGGCGATCTTGAGGTCCGCGACGACCGCACCCGGCATCCGCTTATTCGCGGTATCGAGGAGCTCGGTCAGCTCCTTCAGGCCCTCGTCCAGCAGTTCGCCACCCACACCGAGCTCGGCCAGACGCGCACGCACCTCGGAAGACTCAGACGTGCGGATCTGCGCCATCTGGAGCAGAACCGAGGCCTGGTCGCCGTCAATCCCGGACTGAGCCAGCTCGGCGGCCACACCCTCCGGGCCGATCTTGTCAATCTTGTCGAGGCCACGCAGGGCAGCCTCAACGTCCGTGACCCCGAGGGACTCACACACGCCCTGAACGACCTTGCGGTTGTTCACGAGCACGCGCACGGGCGGGATCGGCAGGTTGTTGAGCGCTTCGGCCATGACGAGGGGCAGGTCCACCTCGAAGTGGAACGGGAGTTCACCGTTACCCACGACGTCGATATCCGCCTGCGTGAATTCACGGAAGCGACCGTCCTGGGGACGCTCGCCGCGCCACACCTTCTGGATCTGGTAGCGCTTGAACGGGAAATCCAGCTCGTTCGCGTTCTCGACCACGTAGCGGGCGAAGGGAACGGTGAGGTCGAAGTGCAGACCCATGCCCTTGTCCTTGGGAGCGCGTGCACCTGCCGCCGCGGCCTTCAGGGCCTGCAGGCGGTCGAGCACGTAGATCTCCTTGGAGGTCTCGCCCTTCGCTTCCAACTGCTCAAGGGTCTCGACCGCACGGGTTTCAATGCCCGCGAAGCCGTGCAATTCGAACACGCGACGCAGCTCGTCGAGGACATGCATCTCGATGATGCGGCCCTCCGGGAGCCATTCGGGGAAACCTGACAGGGACGTGCGAGCCATTGAGCGTTCTTTCTATGAGGAAGGTGGTTAGCCGATGCGACGAGCGCGAATCAGATACTGGTTCGAGCGTATCTCATCCGCGAGCGTCGTCGCCGGACCGTGCCCGGGAACAAGGACCGTGCGAGGATCAAGAGCGTTGGAAATCGTGCGCAAAGAATGCCGCATTTGAGTTTCGTCGCCCCCGGGCAGATCGGTGCGCCCGACGCTGTCCTTAAACAGCACGTCTGCGCTCATCGCCCACGGAACCGCCTCGTCGGAAGAGTAGAAGGACTGGTTGTTGACCCGGATATCGAGCGGGCTCTCCCCCAGGAAGACGGCCGAGCCCTCGGTGTGGCCAGGAGCGGGAACCATGCGCATCCACACGCCGGGGCACACCTCGAAGGAATCGGAGGGGACCTCACGCAGGTCGGAGGGCTTGACCCACTCGCCGAGGAAGTCCGGCAGCGGCATCGGCAGGAACGAGGCCGGGTCATCCATCCGGTACATGTCGGGGCCCGGGACGTACACGGGGACGGTGGTTCCGTCCGCTCCCCAGCTGGATACCGCAGCCGCGTCCCACACGTGATCGGGGTGACCGTGGGTCAGCAGAACCGCACCGACGCTGACGTCCTCACGCTCGAGGACCTCACGAATCAGGTGCTGGATACCCGCGGAAGGGTCGACGACAAGGGCTGTGCCCGCCCCGGAAGGGACGAGCACAAGCCCATTCGCCGCGTAGAAAGGCGACGGAATAACGTGAAGCCGCATGTCACTCCATGGACGAGGAGATCTGAGCCAGCCAGGCACGCTTGGTCTCGAGGGCCTCGCGCACGTTGCGCGCTGCCTTCTCATCGCCCTTGGCCTCGGCCTCGGACAGAGAACGCTCGAGCTGAGCGATCTGGTCCTCAAGCTGACCGACCATGCCGGCGGCTCGTGCACGAGTCTCGGGGTTGGTGCGGCGCCACTCCTTCTCTTCCGCCTCGCGGACGGCTGCCTCGACGGCGCGCAGGCGGCCCTCGATGCGGTGCAGGTCGGAGGACGGCACGCGGCCCACCTCTTCCCAGCGGTCCTGGATCTGACGCAGCTGAGCCTTGGCGCGCTCGATGTCGGTCACCGGCAGGATCGCCTCGGCGTCGACAAGGATGGCTTCCTTAGCCACCAGGTTCTCGCGGTACTCAGCGTCGGTGGCCTCGTCCTTCGCGCGGCGGGCATCGAAGAAGACCTGCTGCGCCGCACGGAAACGTGCCCACAGGGCATCGTCTTCCTTGCGGGAGGCGCGAGGAGCAGCCTTCCAGCGGTTCATGAGTTCGCGGTAGGCACCGGAGGTGCGCGACCAGTCCACAGAAGAGGACAGAGCCTCGGCCTCGGCGATCAGAGCCTCCTTCACGCGCTTGGCCTCAGACTGAGCCTGATCCAGCTGCGAGAAGAACTGGCGACGGTGTCGATCAAACTGGGTGCGAGCGGAGGAGAAACGCTTCCACAGCTCATCCTCGATGGCCTTCTCCAGGCGCGGACCGCGGCGCTGCAGGTTCTTCCACTCGTCGAGGAGGTCGCGCAGGGTCTGACCCGACTGCTTCCAGTGCGTCTTCGCGGGATCCTGGGCAACGATTGCCTCGGCGCGCTCGACGACGGAGGTGCGCTCAGCGAGGGCGGCAGCCTTCGCAGCCTTACGCTCCTCGCGGGCGATTTCCTTGCGCTCCTCGGCGGCCTTCTCGACCGCGGCGACGCGCTCGCGCAGCGCCGGGATGTCACCGATAACGTTCGGAGAGGCGACCTGCTCGCGCAGCGTTGCGAGAGTCTGGTCGATATCGCGCGGGCTCAGCGTGCCCAGGCGATCCTCAAAAAGCTTGATGGTGGCCTCGAGGTCGGCGTAGCGACGCTCGTACAGCGCGTAGGGAGAGGCGGGAATGCCCTCGGGGAAACCGCCGATGACGCGCTCCTCATCACCGTCCTTGACATAGACAGTGCCATCCTCGCCAATGCGAGCGAAGGGGTGAGCGGGCACCTCAGAAGCAGCGATCGTCGTCGAGGCCGCAGCCTCATCAATCGTCGACGGGGCAGCTTCGGGAGCGGTTTCGTTATTCGGAATCGGCGTCGTGGTCACGATATTCCTTCTGAGACGAGGGCTTACGCCCGGCGCGGGTGCGTGCCGATGTGACACACATAGCTAGTGTGTCACATCTAACGAGCGTCTGGAAGCTCATCCCCTAAAAGGGGACGGATGTAACACGCTTTTCGCGCGAATCGACGCAGGCCCCCCGCGCCTCGTCTATGAATCGGCGCCGATGCGCACCGCCTCGAAGACTCCGTCGACCCGACGAAGGGCGGACAGGACCGCGTTCAGGTGTCCGAGGTCGGCCAGTTCGAAGGAGAAGTTACCCGACGCGACCTGATCTCCGTCGGTCTTCAGCGCGGCGGCAAGAATGTTGACGCGATAGTCGGACAGCACGCGCGTCAGATCCGAGAGCAGTCCGCCACGATCGAGAGCACGCACCTCAATCTGCACGCGGAACGGAGCGCCCAGCCCCTTCTCGTTCCAGGACACGTCGACGAAGCGCTCGGGCTGCAGCTGTCCTAGACGCACAGCGTTCGCGCACGTACTGCGATGCACCGAGACACCCTGGCCTCGGGTAATGAAGCCGACGATGTCGTCTCCGGGCACCGGCGTACAGCACTTGGCGAGCTTGACCCAGATCTCGTTCGGACTCAGACCGGCGACGGTGATCGCCGCATCGCCCGAGGCTTCGGAGCGCGGCTTCTGAGAACCCGGGGTCACGGCCTCGGACAGCGTCTCCTCCGTGCCGTCTCCCCCACCCAGGTTGTCGACCAGCTTGGAGACGACGTTTTGTGCGGAGATGTGGCCCTCGCCGACAGCTGCGTACAGGCCGGACACGTCCGGATAGCCGAAAGACGTCGCGACCGACAGGATCGACTCGTGGCTCATGAGGCGCTGGAGCGGCAGGTTTTGCTTGCGCATCGCGCGGGCAAGCGCCTCCTTGCCGGCCTCCACAGCTTCCTCGCGGCGTTCCTTGGAGAACCACGCCTTGATCTTGGAGCGCGCACGCGGAGATGCGACAAAGGCCAGCCAGTCGCGCGAAGGTCCGGACTTATCCGATTTAGAGGTCACGACCTCGACCGTCTCGCCCGACTCGAGGCGTGTATCCAGGGAGACGAGGCGGCCGTTGACCTTCGCGCCCACCGTACGGTGGCCGACCTCCGTGTGCACCGCATACGCGAAGTCGACGGGCGTCGAACGCGCCGGCAACACGATGACCTGGCCCTTCGGCGTAAATACGTAGACCTCATCGCCGGCGATCTCGTAGCGCAGCGAATCGAGGAATTCCTCAGGATCCCCCGTCTCGCGCTCCATCTCGACCAAAGCGCGCAGCCAGTTCGCCTGCTCGTCAGAGCTCATGCGGTCCGCATCGCCACTCGAAGCGTTCGGGTTCTGCTTGTACTTCCAGTGCGCGGCGACGCCGTGCTCGGCGCGCTCATGCATGTCGAAGGTACGGATCTGGATCTCCACCGGCTTTCCACCGGGTCCGATGACCGTCGTATGCAGCGACTGGTAGAGATTAAACTTCGGCATCGCAATGTAGTCTTTGAAACGGCCGGGAATCGGGTTCCAGCGTCCGTGCAGCGCCCCCAGCACGCCGTAGCAATCCTTGATCGACTCCACCAGGACACGCACAGCCACCAGATCGAAGACCTCATCGAAGGCCTTGCCGCGCACGATCATCTTCTGGTAGATCGAGTAGTGGCTCTTCGGACGGCCACTCACCGTCCCCTTCGTGCCCGAACGACGCAAATCCTCTTCGATCTGGTCGATGACATCTCGCAGGTATTCTTCGCGCTGGGGCGCCCTCTCCGTGACGAGGCGGTCGATCTCCTCGTAGATCTCCGGGTACAGCGTCTTGAACGACAGCTCTTCGAGCTCCCACTTCACCATGTTCATGCCGAGGCGATGAGCCAGAGGCGCGTAGATCTCTAGCGTCTCCTTCGCCTTTTTTGCCGCCGACTTGGCGGGCACAAACCGCCACGTGCGGGCATTATGCAGGCGGTCGCCGAGCTTGATGAGCAGCACGCGGATATCGCGGCTCATCGCGACAAGCATCTTGCGCAGGGTCTCGGACTGGGCAGCAGCGCCGTAGTGCACCTTATCGAGCTTGGTGACGCCGTCAACGAGGTTGGCGATCGCCTCGCCATACTCGGCAGCGAGTTGTTCGAGCGTGTAGTCCGTGTCCTCAACCGTGTCATGCAGCAGCGCTGCGACAAGCGTCGGGGTCGTCATGCCCATCTCCGCCAGGATGGTCGCAACGGCGACCGGATGGGTGATATACGGTTCACCGGACTTGCGCATTTGCCCGCGGTGGTGTTCCTCGGCAGTGCGGTAAGCCCGCTCAACGACGCTGATGTCCGCCTTCGGATGGTTCGCCCGCAGGGCGCGCACAAGCGGCTCAATCTCGGGGATTGTGGCGCGTCCGCGTGAGCCAAACCAAACGAGGCCAGAGCGCACTCGGGAACCGGCCGCGGGAAGTGCGGATCCTGAAGTCATGTCGTCGCTGCTCATGGCCCCATGATAGCGACGAACGAGCGGGTCCGGGGATCGTGGCGATCCCCGGACCCGCTCGCTGTCAAGAAACGACGCTTAGAGGTGCAGCGCGCTCTCCACCGTCACATCCGTCAGCACCGAGCGACCGCCCAGCGCATCGAGTTCCAGGAGAACGGCCACGGCCTCGACGGACGCGCCGCACTGACGCAGCAGCTTCACCGCCGCGTTCGCGGTGCCGCCCGTTGCGAGCACGTCGTCGATGATGAGGACGCGCTGGCCCTCGTGGACCGACTCGGGATGCATTTCCATGCGCGCCGTGCCGTACTCGAGTTCGTAGTCGACGCCGATCACGTGGCCGGGCAGCTTGCCAGCCTTGCGGATCGTCAGCATTCCGAGGCCAAGCTCGGCGGCCACGGGGGCACCGAGGATGAAGCCACGCGACTCAAGACCCGCGACTGCGTCGATGCGACCCTCGTAGCGAGCGCCGATCAGCTCAACCAGTTCCTTGAATGCCGGGCCGTTCGCAAACAGCTCCGTGATATCACGGAACAGGACGCCGGGTTCCGGAAAATCCGGGATCTCCAGCATGTTGCTTCGCACCAGAGTGGCGATGCGCTCGCCAAGCTCACCGATCATCGATGATTCTTCTTCCTGTGGGGCTGGTTCTCGTTGCCCAGGCGCTTGCCGGGCTTGATAGGAGCCACCTTCACCGATGCGGAGGCACCCGGCGTGTCAGCGGCGTGGCGGCCCTGACGTGCCCGGTCGACGGCCGCGTTGTGCTCGCGGGTCTTGGCCGACAGCTCCTGGAAGGTGACCAGAAGCGGCGACGCGATAAAGATCGACGAGTAGGTACCGGCGATCATACCGACGAACAGGGCCAGCGAGATATCCACCAGGGTACCCGGGCCGAGGGCCACGGAACCAATGATGAGGATCGCGCCGACGGGGAGAAGCGCCACAACCGAGGTGTTGATCGAACGAACCATCGTCTGGTTGACCGCAAGGTTCACGTACTCGGCGAAGGTGTAGTGCTTCTGCTCGTAGACGTCCGAGGTCAGCTCACGCACCTTGTCGAAGACGACGACGGTGTCATAGAGCGAGTAGCCCAGAATCGTCAGGAAGCCGATCACGGTCGCGGGCGAGACCTCGACCTGCAGGATCGCAAACACGCCGATGGTCACGGCGATGTCGTGCACCAGCGCGAGCAGTGCAGACGCTGCCATGCGCCACGAGCGGAAGTACACCGTCATCAGCAGGGCGACGAGCGCCATGAAGATGACGAGCGACTGAGCGGCCTTAGTGGTGACCGAGGAACCCCAGGAGGGGCCGATCGAAGAGGACTGCACCTCGGTCGCATCCACGCCGTAGGCGCTGGCCAGCGCGTCACGCATCTGAGCGGTCTGCGCGGAATCCAGGGACGTCGTCTGGATTCGGACCGAGTCCGAGCCCACGCGAGTCACCTTCGGGGCGCCCTCGACGAGGCCGGTGGAGCTCACTGCGCGCGAGGCGAAGGATTCGCTCTGGTCGCTCACGTGAGCGACATCGAACTGCGAGCCGCCGGTGAACTCAATCGAGCGGTTCAGGCCCAGGATCGCGACGAGCGCGAAACCGAGAACGAGCACCGCGGCGGCGAGGCCGACGAAGACCTTACGCTTGGGAACGACAGCATAGGACTTGTCGCCCGAGTACAGGGCGTTACCCCACTGAGCAAAACTCATCATGTCAGTTCTCCTCTTCCTCGGTCACGCCTGCGGCGCCATCCGTCGTTTCGGCTGAAGCATCGTCGACGGTCTCTTCCTCGGCCTTCGCAGCGGCGAGGCGGGCGGCACGGCGGCGCTCGGCAATCGACAGACCGTCGCCAGCCTCGTCGTCCTTGTCCTTCGTCGTCGCGGATTCACCACGCACGACCACGCGTCCGCGACCCGCGTACACGAGAGCATTCTTCGCACCCAGGTGCTCAGGATCCAGACCCGACAGCTTGTGGCCCTCGCCGAAGAAGCGAGTTCGGATCAGCAGCTCCATCATCGGGTGGGTGAACAGGAAGATCACCGCGATGTCGATAACTGTCGTGATACCGAGGGTGAAGGCGAAGCCCTGAACGCCACCAACGGCGAGCAGGTAGAGAACCACGGCCGCAACCAGGTTGACGGCGTCGGAGACCAGGATGGTGCGCTTGGCGCGATCCCAGCCCTCTTCGACGGCGGCGCGCAGCGGTCGGCCGTCTCGGACCTCATCTCGGACACGTTCGAAGTAGACGATGAACGAGTCCGTGGTGACGCCGATGGCCATAATCAGACCGGCGACGCCTGCCAGCGAGAGGCGGTAGCCCATCGCCCACGACAGTAGCGTGATCACCAGGTAGGTGATGACCGAGGCAACGACCAGCGAACCGGCGGAAATAATCGCGAGGCCGCGGTACTGCCAAATCAGGTAGAGGATGACCAGCAGGAAGCCAATGAGAGCGGCCCACAGACCAACGGTCAGGTGGTCCGTACCGATCGTCGCAGAGATCTGCTGCTCGGACTCAACCTCGAAGTTGAGCGGCAGCGAACCGAACTGCAGCTGGTTAGCCAGCGCTTTCGCAGACTGCGCGGTGAAGTTGCCGCTGATCTGCGCCTCACCATTCGTGATGATGGCCTGCATCGACGGAGCGGTAATCACGGTTCCGTCGAGAACGACCGCGAACGAGTTACGGTCCGGGCTGCCGCGATAGGACGAGCCCTGGGGGTCCGAATCGTGGTAGCCGTACAGGATCGTGGACGTGTCCTTGAACTTCTCGGCACCGTCGTGGTTGAACCGCAGCGAGACAATCCACTGACCGGTCGACTGTCCGGTGCCGTTCGTTGCGAGGGCAGCGCTCGCAGCCTCCAGATCCGAACCGGGAACGGCCACGGGGCCCAGGATGTACTTGACCTGGCCGGACTCGTCGCAGGCGGCGTAGGGCTTGTCGGCGGGCCCCTCGACGCGCTTCACATCGGCGGATGCCGAGCAATCGAGCGTCAGGAAGTCGTACGTGACCTGCTCGGTCACCCAGGCGAGATCCGACGCATTCTCGGGAGTCGTCGCAGGGGTGTCGGACAGGACGCCGTCGCCATCCGCGTCGGCAGCGCCGCGAGCGGTCGCCTCATCCAGGGCGGTGGACTGAACGCCGGACTGAGCCGTATCAGCCGCGCCAGCGCCGCTCTGCTCACCGGACTGAGCACCGGACTGTTCACCCGACTGAGCGCCGGACTGCGCACCCGACTGAGGGTTATCCACCTTGGGCTGCTGCTGATTCTGCAGAATGCCCTGCGCGGGCCCAATGCGCAGCACGGGGCGGAAGTTCATCTGCGAGGACGAGCGGATCAGATCCAGCTGCTCCTGGGACGGGGTGCCGGGAATCGACACCATGATGTTGGAGCTACCCAGAGAGGAGATCTCGGACTCGGACACGCCGGAAGCGTCAATACGATTACGAATAATCGCGATCGCCTGCGTGATATCTTCCTCGGTGATTGCACGCTGTCCCTCCGACGTCGGGGTCGGTGTCAGGATCAGCTGGGTACCACCCTTAAGGTCAAGGGCCAGGTCGGGATACGGGGACACGCCCTTCACGAAGTGCCCGATCGCAAGTGCCGCGCACGCCGCCACGATGGCGACGGTCAGGGTCACGAGCGCGCGCACGGGGCGTCGCTTGTGTGATGCCACGGTTCTACTTTCCGTTCAGCCTTGAGTTACTTCTGCTGCTCGTCGGAGTCCTGGAGAGAGGACTGCGTGTCCGTGTCGTCGAGCCCGAGGATGACATCATCCTCATCCGCCGACTCAGGCGCATCGGATGCCTCGGCCACCACGTCCTCCTCGGTCGTGCCCAGGGGCGGCTGGCCACCGATCTCGGCGATCACAAAGCGTTCCCAGTACATCTCGTGACCATCGGAGGTCTCCAGGACGACGATGTCGCCGTCCAGGTCCACGAAACGGCCCCAGAATCCCCAGCGGGTACGAACCCATTCTCCGGGGGTGACGGCCGCAAGCTGGTCGCGCTTGTCCTGCTCCATCTTCTCCATTTGCTTCTTGCGGGAGCGCGTTGTCCACATCATGAAGACGATGAGGAAAGCTGCCATGATCAGGAGCATGTAGTTGTTCATAAAGGCTGATTCACTTTCGATGACGGTCTAGCGCTTCGAGCGCACTTTGCCAGTCTAATGCCCGAGCAACGTTTTAGCCTAAGTGATCAAGGTGTGGCGCGGCGCGAGACGCCTCCGGAGCCTTTTTGACACTCCGCACGTGCCCGCGGCCGGCACGGATGGGGACGAGGCCCACTCCCCTAGTCGAAGAGGCCGCCGTCCGGCGCGGGCGGAGTGAGGCCGAGGTGGGCCCACGCCTTGGGGGTTGCCATGCGTCCGCGGTTGGTGCGCACGAGGAAGCCTTCGCGCACGAGGTATGGTTCCGCGACCGTTTCGACGGTTTCTGCTTCCTCGCCGATCGTCACCGACAGGGTCGTGAGGCCGACGGGACCACCGGCGAAACGACGGCAGATGGCCTCGAGGACGGCGCGGTCGAGGCGGTCGAGGCCGGAGGGGTCAACTTCGAACAGCTCGAGGGCACCGCGCGCGGCCTCGAGGGTCAGCTGCCCGTCGCCATGCACCTGGGCGTAGTCAACAACGCGGCGCAGGAGGCGGTTCGCGATACGCGGCGTGCCGCGCGAGCGCGAGGCGATCTCATGGGCGGCCTTCGCGTCGATGGGCGATCCGAGGAGCGAGGCGGAACGGGTGACCACCGACTGGAGCTCATCGGTCTCGTAGAACTCGAGATGGGCTGTGAAGCCGAAGCGGTCGCGCAGCGGAGCCGGCAGCAGGCCCGATCGCGTCGTGGCGCCGACGACGGTGAAAGGCGGCAGGGTCAGAGGGATCGACGTCGCGCCGGGCCCCTTGCCCACGACAACGTCGACACGGAAATCCTCCATGGCGAGGTAGAGCATTTCCTCGGCGGTTCGCGCGAGGCGGTGGATCTCGTCGATGAAGAGGATGTCGCCCTCTTGGAGGCCGGAAAGAATCGCGGCAAGGTCACCAGCGTGCTGGATCGCGGGGCCGGAGGTCAGTCGCAGGGACGTTCCCATCTCCGCGGCGATGATCATTGCCAGCGTCGTCTTGCCGAGTCCCGGAGGGCCCGCAAGCAGGACGTGGTCGGGGCTGGCCGAACGCATCCGCGCGGCGTCGAGCACAAGCTGCAGCTGGCCTCGCACGACGCGCTGGCCGACGAACTCCGAGAGCTTCTTGGGGCGTAGCGCGGCCTCGGCTGCCCGCTCGAGTTCGCCGGCGTCGGGGGCGACGATGCGCATCGCGTCGACGTCGAAACCGGAATCCATCTGATCAGCCACGTCCGCCTCCCAGCGTCACGAGGGCGGCGCGCAGCATGTCGGATGCACCAAGACCACTGCCCGCGAGTTTCTCGATGGCCTTGGCAGCCTGTGCCTCGGACCATCCCAGGCCGACCAGGGCAGCGCTGACCTCGGAGGCCACGGCGTCCTCGGTGGGCGCGGGGGCGGCGGCGGTTTCGCCGCCCGGCAGTGCTGCCGGGGTACCGAGCTTGTCCCCGATTTCGAGGGCCATGCGCTGCGCCGACTTCTTGCCCACGCCCGGGATCCGCTGCAGCGCGGTCAGGTCCTGGTCGCGCACCGCGCGGCGCAGGTCGTCGGGGCGCAGGACCGCCAGGGCTGCCAGCGCGATCTTCGGGCCGATACCCGAGACAGACAGGAGCTTCGTGAACACGTCGCGTTCATCCGCGGACTCGAAACCGTACAGCGTCATCGAGTCTTCGCGCACGATCATCGACGTGAACACCGTCATCTCCTGATCACGCGAGGCACCCTGCGCAAACGCGGGCGTCACGTGCACGCGGAAGCCGATGCCCCCCACCACGATGTCGATGTGGTCGAGGCCGACGCTCGCGACTGTGCCGCGCAGAATGGAGATCACTGCGTTCCTTTCGTTCACGGGTCACCCGCACACGCGGGCGAACATATGTACGATTCTAGCCGCGCCTGCGCCTCGGATCGACGGCACCCGTTCGGCGTTGCGCGGCCTGGGCCTCGGCCCATGCCTTTTGGGCGGGCGTCATGGATCCGCGCGCGGTCAGGCGGCCCGAGATCGAGACTGCGACCGACGAGTCCTCCGGAGCACCGAGCAAACCCGTCCCCCGCCACGCGTGCGTAATCGCAATGGCCAGAGCGTCCGCGGCGTCCGCAGGCTTGGGAGCCTTGGCGAGGCCGAGGATGCGCGCAACCATCGCCTGCACCTGAGCCTTATCCGCGTTGCCGTTGCCGGAGACGGCGGACTTCACCTCGGAGGGCGTGTGGACGGCCATCGGCAGGCCGGCACGACCGACGCACGTCATCGCCGCGCCCATGACCTGCATCGTGGTGGTCACCGACTGGAGGTTGTCCTGCGCGAAGACGCGTTCGATGGCGACGACCTCGGGCTCGTAGCGTTCGATGACGCTATCGATCGCGTCCGCGATCGTGCGCAGCCGGAAGTGCGTCGCCAGGTCCTTGTCGGTGCGGGCAACACCGACGTACACGAGCGAGGCGCGCCGCGACGCATCGACGTCGACGACGCCGAGGCCGCAGCGCGTCAGGCCCGGGTCGATGCCCATGACACGCATCAGGCGCGCGCCACCATATCGACGAAAAGGGCGTGAATGCGGTCGTCTCCGCCCACCTCAGGATGGAACGACGTCGCCATGACGTTGCCGCGGCGCACGCCGACGATCGGGCCATCGGTGCTATTTCCGGCGCGCGCGATGACCTCGACGCCCTCGCCCACCGACTCAACCCACGGGGCGCGAATGAAGACGGCATGGAAGGGGCCACCCTCGAGGCCCTCGACGTCCAGGTCCTCCTCGTAGGAGTCGACCTGCCGACCAAAGGCGTTGCGGCGCACGACCATGTCGAGCGCGCCGAAGGAACGCTGGTCCTCGCGACCATCCAGGATCGACGAGGCGAGCATGATCATGCCCGCGCACGTCCCGTAGACCGGCAGGCCGGAGGCGATCCGGTCGTTGAGCGTGTCAAACAGACCGAAGGAGAGCAGCAGGTTCGACATGGTCGTCGACTCGCCGCCCGGGATAACCAGGCCATCGACCTGGTCGAGCTCAGAAACCCTGCGCACAAGCAGCGCGCGGGCGCCGGAGTTTTCCAGCGCCCGCACGTGCTCTGCGACGTCGCCCTGCAGGGCGAGAACGCCGATGGTCACCATCCGCGCTCCGCGAGGCGGTGATCGACCGGCAGGTCGTCGACGTTAATGCCGACCATGGCCTCGCCCAGGCCACGCGAGACCTCGGCAATGACGGACGGATCGTCGTAGAAGGTCGTGGCCTTGACAATGGCAGCCGCGCGCTTGGCGGGGTCGCCGGACTTGAAGATGCCCGAGCCAACGAAGACGCCCTCGGCGCCCAGCTGCATCATCATGGCGGCGTCGGCGGGGGTGGCAATGCCACCGGCCGTGAACAGCACGACGGGGAGGCGACCCTCGCGGGCGACCTCGGCGACGAGCTCGTAGGGGGCCTGCAGTTCCTTGGCCGCGACGTAGAGTTCGTCCTCGGGCAGGGAGGTCAGGTGGCGGATCTCGTCGCGGATCTTACGCATGTGCGTGGTCGCGTTCGAGACGTCGCCGGTGCCGGCCTCGCCCTTGGAGCGGATCATGGCCGCGCCCTCGTTGATGCGGCGCAGCGCCTCACCGAGGTTGGTCGCACCGCAGACGAAGGGAACGGTGAAGTTCCACTTGTCGATGTGGTGGGTGTAGTCGGCGGGGGTCAGGACCTCGGACTCGTCGATGTAGTCGACGCCGAGGGACTGCAGAACCTGCGCCTCAACGAAGTGGCCGATGCGGGCCTTGGCCATCACGGGGATGGACACGGCCTCGATGATGCCTTCGATCAGGTCGGGGTCGGACATGCGGGCCACGCCACCCTGGGCGCGGATGTCGGCGGGGACGCGCTCGAGGGCCATGACGGCCACGGCACCCGCGTCCTCGGCGATCTTCGCCTGCTCGGGGGTGACGACGTCCATGATGACGCCACCCTTGAGCATCTGGGCCATACCGCGCTTGACCTGCGGGGTGCCGACCTCGCGCTTAGCGGTCGAATCGCTCATGTTCACTCCTGCTCTTCCAGCTGGGCACGAACCTCGTCCGACAGGGACATGTTCGTGTAGATGTTCTGCACGTCATCGGAGTCCTCAAGGGCGTCGATGAGCTTGTTGACCTTGAGGGCGCCCTCGAGATCGAGCTCGACCTCGGTGGAGGCGACGAACTGGACTTCGGCGGAGTCGTAGTCGATGCCGGCGTCCTGCAGAGCGGTACGAACGGCAACGACGTCCTTGGGGTCGGACTCGATGATGAAGAGCTCACCGGCGTCCTCGACCTCTTCGGCGCCCGCGTCCAGGACGGCCATCATGATGGATTCCTCGTCCACACCGTCGGCGGCGGGCACCTCAACGATGCCGCGACGAGAGAACAGGTAGGCCACCGAACCGGGGTCGGCCAGCGAGCCGCCGTGGCGGGTGAAGCCCAGGCGCACATCGGAGGCGGCGCGGTTGCGGTTGTCGGTCAGACACTCCACCAGGAAGGCGACGCCGTTGGGGCCGTAGCCCTCGTACATGATGGTCTCGTAGTTGGCGCCACCGGCCTCGGCACCGGAGCCGCGCTTGACGGCACGGTCGATGTTGTCGGCGGGAACCGAGTTCTTCTTCGCCTTCTGGATGGCGTCATACAGGGTCGGGTTGCCAGCGGGGTCGCCGCCGCCCGTGCGAGCTGCGACCTCAATGTTCTTGATGAGGCGCGCGAAGAGCTTGCCGCGCTTGGCGTCAATAGCGGCCTTCTTGTGCTTGGTGGTCGCCCACTTAGAGTGTCCCGACATCACTTCTCCCTGTTGGGTGGATAGATACCGCCATATTCTAACGCGCTTGTGGCCCCCATCCGCATCCGGGCGGGCGTCACGTGGACAAACGTAAACACACTCACAGGAACGATGGACGAGGCCGGGGCCTCATCCGCGAGCACGTGACCTACCGGGTGGGCGGGGTCAGCACCGCGCGCAGGGTGCAGCTGGATGGGGCCAGATCCTCCCAGGTTCCGTCGAAGGTGAGGATGAGAGCCGTCGCGGTCGGTACGCCTCGGGCTGCCTCTCCCCGATCGTTCTCGCGCGCCAGCACGTAACCGGCGCCGGAGATAGTGGGCTCATGACCGACGATGAGTGCGCTGGTCCCCTCGAAAGTGCGCGCCAGGGTGAGGATGTCCTCCTCGTCGGCGTTATAGACGCCGCGGTCGAACCAGCTCTCACGGATCGACACGCACTGACTGATCTGAGCGAACGTCTGCTGGGCGCGCGTCGCGTCCGAGCACACCGCGACATCGAATGCGCCGATCTCGCGGGATAAGACACCGCCGAGACGCGCGGCCTGATCGACGCCCGCACGCGTGAGGGGTCGAGTGTGATCGGGGTATGAATATGCGGCCTGCGCGTGGCGAACGAGAACGAGGGTTGGCATACTTCCAAGCGTAACCGCACGGGGAGGACACCATGGCACTGGGAGTCGAAGCCGCATCGGGCATCTGCTCGGCGCGTGAATGCACGAACGCCGCGATCTACCGGATCGACTGGCGTAACCCTGCGATCCACCACGCCCGCACGAAGACGTGGCTCGCGTGCGAGGAGCACCGCTCCTACCTGGAGGGGTACTTCACATACCGCTCGTTCCCTTTCGAGGTGTCAGCCTTCGTTGCACCCGATCAGGAGCAGCATCAGGACCACTGATCGAGGGGACGGTCGTTCCAGGTCAGGGCGCGGAGCCCCTTCGCCAGCTCGTCCGCGGAGGCCGGGGTGAAGTCGGGCGCCCACTCGAAGGTGGACGTGCCCGTGTTCGACATGAAGTGCTTGGAGACGAGTTCCTCGTCGATGTCGGTGGACAGCCACGTGGCCAGCAGGCGCGTGAGTGCACCGTGGATGACGAACACCGCGACGGCCTCGTCCCCCGCTTGCTCGCGTGCGGCCAGTCCCACTCGGCGCACGGTCTCCAGCGAGCGGGCCAGGGCCTCGCGCCCGCTCTCGCCGCCAGGCATGCGATTATCCAAATCCCCGGCGCACCACGACAGGGTCGTGCGCACGTAGAGGGACTGCGATGCCGGGTCGGCCGCCATTTCGAGGTCGCCGGAGCGTAGCTCGCGGATGCCGGGGTGCACCTGCGGGGTCAGCCCGTAGGCGCTCGCCAGCGGGGCCGCGGTCAGCCGCGTGCGATGCAGTCCGGACAATGCGATGACGGTGGGAGGCGGCGCAACCTCGGACTCCCATCGGTCCGCGAGGCGCTGGGCCTGGAGGAGTCCTTCGGGAGTCAGCCCGAGGCCGGGGCGCACCGTGTCGAGCGCGCCGAGGCGATTCGCGGGGGTCTGTCCGTGCCGTACCAGCACAATCTTCACTGCTGCTCCCAGAAAAGTCGTTCCATAACGGCGCGCGCTTTGCGTCCAGCGCGCAGCCAGTCGTCTTCAAGGGCGTTCAGCCCGCCGCTACCGTACCCGAGGATCGCTGCGAGGGCACGTAGCTCCGCGCTGTCACGAGGCAAGACGTCGAGCTTCACACCGCTCATGCGCCCGGTCGCCAGAGTATTTGCCGCGCGAATACGAGTGGCCATATCCCAAGCATCGAGAAGAGTCTGCGCGTCTTGAGCACTAATCAGCTTGTGCTCCCGAGCGCTCAGGATCGCCTGCGTCGTCGAGGGCGTACGCAGTGCGGGGTTGGTCATCCCAGCACGCATCTGGATGAGTTGGATCGTCCACTCCACGTCCGTGAGGCCACCGGGGCCGAGCTTCACGTGGCGAGCGGGCTCGATACCGCGCGGCAGACGCTCGTTCTCCATGCGCGCTTTGAGCAAGCGAATATCACGCACATCAGACTCGCTCACTCCCCCATAGGCGAGCTCATCGAACAGTGCCCGCGCAGAATCGGCGAGGCTTCCCTCACCGATCGGGCGTGCACGCACCGCCGCCTGGCGCTCCCAGGTGGAGGCCCAGCGCTGCGCATACTCACGATGCGACTCAATCGTGCGGCTCATCGGGCCATTCTTACCCTCGGGACGCAGGTCGAGGTCGACGACAATGCCCAGCTGGTTGGTCGCCGAGCCGAGGAGGTTCTTCACGCGGTTGACGATCGCCGTTGCGCTGGCCGCCGCCTCCGCCTCGGTGGCACCCCCGACGGCCTCGTGCAGGGCAATCACGTCGGCGTCCGAGGCGTACGAGCACTCGCGTCCGCCGTAGCGGCCCATCGCAACAAACACGACGCCCGCCCGCTGCTCGCCCCACCGCTCGGCTTCCTCCCGCTGCGCAATAGCGAGGGCTCCGAGAATTGCCGCATCCGTGGCGTCGGCGATCGCATTCCCGCGCGGATCGACGCCACCCAGCAGGTCGCTCATCGCGCAACGCGTGAGCTCACGCGTACGTACTGCCCGTACGCGGGCAGCGGCCTCCGTCGCGTCATCGTGGCGATCAATGAGGGCCGTCACTTCCCGAGCTAGCCGATGCGGCTCGCGCGGCGCCAGCTCACCATCGTCGTCGAGCCACGCCACGGCCTCGGGACGCTTGGCGAGCGCCTCTGCAATCCAGCGGGAGTTCGGAAGCATGGTCGTGAGCCTGTGGGCAGCCACGCCCGAGTCGCGCAGGAGCGCGAGGTACCAGTGCGAGTCTCCGATGTCCTCGGACAGGATGCGGAAGTTCAACAGGCCCATGTCGGGGTCGGCGCCTCCGGCGAGCCACGAGATGAACACCGGAAGCAGGTGACGCTGGATCGCCGCGCGCCTGCTCGTGCCCTGTGTGAGGGCTCCAATGTGCGTGAGCGCTCCCGCCGGATCCCGGTAGCCGATAGCGGCCAGTCGGTCGCGCGCGCCATCCGCATGCAGGGCCACCTCGTCCTCGCTCAGCGACGCAGTCGCGGCGATGATCGGGCGGTAGAAGACGTCCTCGTGGAGAGCCCTCACGCGCACCCGAACCTCGTCGATGGCGGCGCTGATCGACTCAGCATCCGCGAAGCGAGCGGTCCCCATCGCACGCCCGAGGACACGCAGCTCCCGTTCCTTGTCCGGAATCAGGTGCGTGCGCCGCATGCGGGGCAGCTGAGTGCGGTGTTCGACAGCGCGCAGGAATCGGTAGCACGAGGCGAGCTGTTGCGCGTCGCTACGAGCGATGTATCCGCCCTCGCGCAGCGCCTCAATCGCCTCCAGTGTCGACCTCACGCGCAGGAAGGCGTCGGTGCGACCGTGAACAAGTTGGAGCAGCTGAACCGTGAACTCGACGTCACGCAGGCCGCCGCGCCCAAGCTTGAGCTCACGCGACGCGTGCGAACGCGAGATGTTGTCCTCGACGCGTCGGCGCATCGCGCGCGCGGCCTCGACGAAGCCCTCACGCGTCGCAGCGCTCCACACGTAGGGCTGTGCCGCCTCCTCGAAGGCACGCCCGACGGCCTCGTCTCCCGCGCAGGCGCGCGCCTTGAGCAGCGCCTGGAACTCCCAGGTCTGCGCCCACTTGTCCCAGTACTGGCGGTAGGACTCGACGGTGCGCACGAGCGCTCCGTTGCGCCCCTCGGGCCGCAGATTCGCGTCCACCGTCCACAGCGGAGCTTCGGTTCCGGGCCCCGAGCAGGCGGATGCCGTCGCCGCAGCGAGACGTGTCGCGATCTCGAGGGCCACGCGTTCGTCCCCGTCTGCCCCGGCCTCGGCGACGTAGACGACGTCGACGTCGGAGATGTAGTTGAGTTCCCGTGCTCCCGTCTTACCCATCGCGATGATGGCGAAGGGGATGCGCCCCTGCGGGTCGATGTCCCGCCTCGCCAGGGCAAGGCCGGCCTCGAGGGTCGCGTCCACCAGGTCGGCGATGCGCCGACCGACCTCGGGCATGAAGCCTTCAGGATCATCGCTCGTCAGGTCGTCGGCGGCCAGGAACAGCAGGACCTGGCGATACGCGCCTCGCAGATCGTCCACCCGCGCGTCCTCAGAGGCGACGAAAGCGCCGCGCTCCCCTCGCGTCGCCCCCACGGACGCGAGCATCACGCGCGCGGCCTCGCCGGGATCCTCCCACGTCGATCGAGCACGGCCAGGCTCGGCGATGATGTAATCGCCCAGCCACTGGCTGCCCCCCAGGACGGCGCACAGGCGAGCGCGCGCACGCGAATCATCGACGAGTCCCCGCACGAGGCTGGAGTCGGCCTCATGGAGGCGGATCGCCGCCAGCAACGCCTGATCGGGGTCGGCACTCGCCCCCAGGTCAGCCGCCCATACCTCGGCTCCACCCGGAAGCTCCTCGAAAAAGTCAAGGGCTCGGCGAGGGTCCAGGAATCCGGCAACCCGGAGTTCGTCGAGCATCACCGCGGGACGACCTTGAGGAATTGCTCGAGCTCCTGGCGAGTGATCTGCTGGCGGTATTCCGTCCATTCCTTGCGCTTATTGCGGATCACGTAGTCGAACACCTGCTCACCGAGCGTGGAGGCCACCAGGTCGGAACTCTTCATGGCACGCACGGCGTCCGCCAACGAGGCAGGCAGGGCGTGAATGCCCATAACCTGACGCTCGCGATCCGACAGGTCCCACACGTTGTCCTCGGCCTCTGGCATCAGCTCCATCTTCTTGTCGATGCCGTCGAGCCCCGCCGCGATGAGGACGGCGAAGGCCAGATAGGGGTTCGCGCTCGGATCGGGGGCACGGTACTCGATACGTGCCGCCGCAGCCTTCTTCGGCTTGTAGAGGGGAACGCGCACGAGAGCCGAGCGATTCAAGTGGCCCCAGCACACGTAGGAGGGAGCCTCTCCCCCGCCCCACAGCCGCTTGTAGGAGTTGACATGCTGGTTGGTGATGGCCGCGATCTCCTCGGCGTGCGCGAGCAGGCCGGCGATGAACTGACGCCCCGTCGTGGACAGGCGATACTGTCCCGCCGGGGAGAAGAACGCGTTCTCCTCGCCCTCGAACAGCGACAGGTGCGTGTGCATGCCCGAGCCGGGGTGCTCAATGAAAGGCTTGGGCATGAACGTCGCAACAAGCTCCTCGCGTAGCGCGACCTCTTCGATCAGCGTGCGAGCGGTCATGATGTTATCCGCTGCGCGCACGGGGTCAACGGCTCGCAGGTCAATCTCGTTTTGACCCGGTCCGCCCTCGTGGTGCGAGAACTCGACCGGGATCGCCATGTCCTCAAGCATCCGCACGGCGCGGCGGCGGAAGTCGTTCGAATCGCCGCGCGCCACGTGGTCGAAGTAGCCAGCCTGATCGACGGGAATCATACGATCGGGTGTCACGGGCTGACGCAGCAGGTAAAACTCAATCTCCGGGTGAATCATGACCCGGAAGCCCGCATCGGCGGCGCGCTCCACGGCGCGCTCGAGAACCCCTCGTGGATCCGAGGGAGCCGGGCGACCATCGGGCATGAGGACGTCGCAGAACATGCGAGCAACCGGGTCCTCGTTGGAACGCCACGGGAGCAACTGGAACGTCGAGGCATCGGGCTTCAGCAGCATGTCCGACTCGTAGACGCGCGTCAGGCCTTCGACGGCCGACCCATCGAAGCCAATCCCCTCACTGAACGCCTCCTCAAGCTCACCGGGGTCGATCGAGATCGACTTCAAGACGCCCGCGACATCCGTGAACCACAAGCGAATAAAGCGAATATTCTTCTGCGCGACCTCGCGCAGCACGTATTCCTGATGCGAATCCACCGGTATCCTCCCGTTGAGAAAAGAACGGGCCGACCGCAGGGACTGCGGTCGGCCCGGCATGGCTTCAGTCTACTTGCCCAGGTTGAAACCCTTCGAGATGGATTCCAGTGCGCCGGTGAGATCCGAGGGCAGCATCCACAGCTTGGACGCCTGGCCGTCTGCGATCTTCGGCAGCATTTCAAGGTACTTGTAGGACAGGAGCTCGGGCGTGGCCTTTCCGGCGTTGATGGCCGCGAAGACCGTCTGAATGGCTTCAGACTCACCCTGTGCGCGCAGGATCTGTGCCTGGCGGGCACCCTCGGCCTGGAGAATCAGGGCTTCCTTCTGACCCTTGGCCTGAAGAACCTGAGCCTCCTGCTGGGCAGACGCGGCCAGAACGGCGGCCTGCTTGGCACCCTCGGCCTTCTTGATCTGGGCCTCACGCTCGGCCTCGGCCGTCAGAATCGTGGCACGCTTGGTGCGCTCGGCGGTGATCTGCTGCTCCATGGCGGCCAGAACTCGCGGCGGCGGCTCGATGGACTTGAGCTCCACGCGGGTCACGCGAATGCCCCACGGGCCCGTGGCCTCGTCAAGAACGCCGCGGAGCTGCTTGTTGATCGACTCACGCGAGGTCTGCGTCTGCTCCAGATCCAGCGAACCGATCAGGTTACGCAGCGTCGTCGCGGTCAGCTGCTCGATCGCCTGCAGGAAGTTAGCGACCTCGTAGGTCGCGCTGCGCGGATCCGTGATCTGGAAATAGATGACGGAGTCGATCGAAACCATCGCCTGGTCGGCGGTGATGACGGGCTGGGGCGGGAAGTTCGCGACCTGCTCACGCAGATCGATACGAGCGGCAACGCGGTCCACGAAGGGGACCAGCAGGTGGAAACCACCCTGCATGACCGCCTGGAACCGACCAAGACGCTCCACAACGTACGCCTGCGACTGCGGAACGATCCGCACTGCGCGGGCGAGCGAAACCACGACGAAAACGACGAGAGCAAGCACCACGATGAACGCGATGTTACCGATGATGTTTCCTGAATTCACAGCGTCTTTCCTTTCTTACGTCGATGAAAATACAAGATGTGCGGGATCAGGAGATCGAGTCTCCGTACGGATGTGTCGGAGCCGCAGAGGCCGGGTTGAGGGCACTCACGACGGCGGTTGCACCGTCGATGCGGTCGACACGAACCTCGGCGCCAACGGGCAGCGTGGGCCCCTCAGTGCGCGCGCTCCACTCTCCACCGGAAAACTGGATGCGCCCGTGGCGCTCTCCCACGGCCTCGGTCACGTAACCGGTCTTGCCAATCAGACCGTCAGTGTTGCTCGGAACGTAACCGCTGGACCGGTCGATACGCCCTTTCAGGAAGGGACGCAGGATGACCAGGAGGGCAATCGACACGACAACGAAGACAATGACCTGAATTGTCAGGTTCGCGCCGAAAGCGCCCGCGATGCCGGCGGCCAGCGCGCCGATCGCAAACATGAGGAACACAAAGCTCACGCTCATGACCTCGACGATTCCGCAGACGAGGGCACCGAGAATCCACAGCCACCACATACCGTTCACGCTCCTATTCTCACGCGCTCACACCGCGCGCCCACCAGCGCCCGTCGGTGTTACCAGCGAGTAGCGGCATGCCGTACACCTCGGACAGGTTGACACCCGTCAGAACGTCTTCAATCGGCCCCTGGTGCGTGATCGCACCGTTCGACATGATCGCGCAGTGCGTGACACCCGCGGGGATCTCTTCGATCTGATGCGTCACCAGGATGACCTGCGGGGACTTCGAACCCTGCATGATCTCCGACAGAGCGGCGATCAGCAGCTCGCGAGCACCCAGGTCGAGGCCCGAGGTCGGCTCGTCGAGGATGAGCACCTCAGGGTCGGTCATGAGGGCGCGCGCCAGCAGTACGCGCTGGGCCTCACCCTCGGACAGCGTCGAAAACTCGCGCTGGGCCAGGTGCGAGACGCCGAAGATATCCATGAGCGCGTGGGCACGCTCGTCGTCGACCTGCTCGTATTCCTCGTCGTGGGCGACGGCAAGGCCCCAGGCGGCGCTGCGCACCGTGTCGAGGACCGACTGAGTCGGCACGATCTTGGCCCCCACCGCGGCCGACGAGAGCCCCACGCGCGTGGCGATCTCTGAGGGGTCGGCGTGCGACAAATCGGTCTCCGACACCGTCACTTCTCCGCTATCGGGAGCGATACGGCCCGAGGCCACGCGCGCCAGCGTGGTCTTGCCAGCACCATTCGGGCCGACGATGACCCAGTGCTGGCGCGGGCGCGTCGACCACGAGACGTCGGACAGGACCTGCGTGTCCCCGCGTTGGAGGGACACGTGAGAAAGATTCAGGACGTAAGTCATGTATCCAGCCTAGTCGTCTGTCGGGTGACGTGCGCCCTAAACGAGCGAACGGTACAGCTCGGCGGTCTTCACGCCGATCGCTTCCCAGGAGAAGTGATCACGGGCGCGAACGAGGCCTGCCTCGCCCATACGACGGCCCAGCTCAGGATCGTCGAGGACACGCACCAGGCGATCAGCCATCGCTTCCTCAAAGGCACGAGGATCGAGCGGGGTTCCCGTGCCGTCCTGCTTCTGGTCGATCGGCACGAGGTAGCCGGTCTCTCCATCGACGATGACGTCAGGGATGCCGCCGGTTGCGGTGCCGACGACGGGCAAGCCGAGGGCCATCGCCTCCAGGTTGACGATGCCGAGGGGCTCATACACCGACGGCGTGATGAAGACCTGCGCCGAGGACAGGATCGCCGCCACCTCGGGCTGCGGGAGCATCTCGGAGATGAGGACGACGCCGGAGCGGCGAGCGCGCAGCTCGGCGACGAGGCCCTCGACCTCTGCGGCGATCTCGGGGGTGTCGGGAGCGCCGGCGCACAGCACAAGCTGAACGTCATCGGGCAGGAGCTGGGCGGCGCGCAGGAAGTACGGGAGGCCCTTCTGGCGGGTGATGCGGCCGACGAACACGACCGTGCGACGAGACGGGTCAATACCATGCTCGGCGAGAACGCGGGCGCGCAGTTCCTCGCCCGCCTCACCCTCGGGGGCGTGCCACTTGTTCAGGTCGATGCCGTTGTGGATGACGTGCACGCGCTCGGGATCAACGCCGGGGTAGCAGCGCAGAATATCGTCACGCATGCCGTTGGAGACGGCGACGATCGCGCTCGCAGCCTCGTAGGCCGTCTTCTCCACGTAGGAGGACAGGCGGTAGCCACCGCCGAGCTGCTCGGCCTTCCACGGACGCAGCGGCTCAAGCGAGTGCGCCGAGATCACATGCGGGATGTCGCCGAGAAGCGACGCAACGTGCCCAGCAAAGTTCGCGTACCAGGTGTGGGAGTGGACCAGGTCAGAACCCTCGCACGCAGCAGCAATCTCGAGGTCAACACCGAGCGTGCGCAGCGCGGCGTTCGCTCCGGCCAGCTGAGGCAGATCGGCATGTCCGGTCACGCCCGGGTCGGCTCCATCGGTACCCGGTTCGCGCGGACCGTCAAACGCCTGGACGCGCAGGTCATCGACGAGGCCGCGCAGGACCTTGGCCAGTTCGAGCACGTGGACACCGGCTCCTCCGTAGACGTGAGGCGGGTATTCACGGGTAAGGAGATCAACGCGCATGGTGGGGTCCTTCCGACGGGAGCGACGTGTGAGACTCATCGTATCCGATCTCACGTCACCGCTGGTCGAAAACGAGACAGTGTAGCAATCGATAGACATTTGTAATACAGTGTGACCACTCCCACGGATCCGCGCCGATGCGGGTCCACTCGACCAACGAAGAGGTGCCACATGGCAAAGAACCACGTTCTGGCAATCGTTCTCGCGGGCGGTGAGGGAAAGCGACTGATGCCCCTGACGGATGACCGTGCAAAGCCGGCAGTTCCGTTCGGTGGTCACTTCCGTCTGATCGATTTCGCGCTGTCGAACATCGTGAATTCCGGATACCTCAAGATTGTTGTCTTGACGCAGTACAAGTCCCATTCGCTCGACCGCCACGTCACAAAGACCTGGTACACGTCTCCCCTACTCGGCAACTTCATTGCTCCTGTGCCGGCTCAGCAGCGTCGCGGCCCGCACTGGTACCTGGGTAGCGCGGATGCTATCTACCAGTCGCTGAACATCGTCGACGACGAGCAGCCGGAGTACATCGTCATCATCGGTGCGGACAACATCTACCGTATGGACTTCTCGCAGATGGTCCAGCACCACATCGATTCGGGCCTGCCCGCCACGGTCGCCGGCATCCGTCAGCCGATCGAGCTGGCTTCGGCGCTCGGCGTCATCGACGGCGAGAACGGGGTTGTCAAGAACTTCCTCGAGAAGCCGAAGAACGCCGTGGGCCTGCCCGACGATCCGACCAAGGTCCTCGCCTCCATGGGCAACTACGTGTTCACCACGAAGGATCTGGTCAACGCTCTGCGTGAGGATGCGGCCGACCCCGATTCGAAGCACGACATGGGTGGCAACATCATTCCGTGGTTCGTCGAGCGCGGCGAGTGCGGCGTCTACGACTTCCAGGACAACGACGTGCCGGGGTCGACCGACCGTGACCGCGACTACTGGCGTGACGTCGGTACGCTGGACGCCTACTACGAGGCGAACATGGACCTGATCTCGGTGCACCCGGTGTTCAACCTGTACAACCGCGACTGGCCGACCATGACGATGATCGACGGCTCACTGCCGCCGGCCAAGTTCGTCTACGGCGATGCGGATCGTCTGGGTCACGCGATCGACTCGTTCGTTTCCCCCGGCGTCATCGTCTCTGGCGGTGAGATCGTGCGCTCGGTCATTTCCCCGAACACCTACGTCCACTCGTGGGCGAAGATCGAGGATTCCGTCGTTATGCACGGCTGTCGCATCGGCCGCTCGGCCCGGGTCGTGAAGACGATTCTGGATAAGAATGTCGTCGTTGAGGAAGGCGCCGTCGTCGGTGTCGATCTTGACCACGATCGCGAGCGCGGCTTCACCGTCACGGAGTCCGGCATTACGGTCGTTCCCAAGGGCGCGGTCGTCCGCAAGTGAGCATGACTCACCGTCTCGATGAGCCGGGTGCTCCGCTGCTGTGTGCCAGCGGGGCACCCGGCCTCGTCGTCACCGACGTCGATTCGACGCTGATCAGCCAGGAAGTCATTGAGGAGCTCGCCGAAGCTGCGGGCACGCGGGCGCGCGTCGCTGAGATTACGTCTCGTGCGATGAATGGAGAGCTTGATTTCGCGGAGTCTTTGCGCGAGCGCGTTGCAACCCTCGCGGGGGTCCCCGAATCCGTCTTCGGCGATGTCCTGTCCGCCATCACCCCCACGAAGGGCGCTCGCGAGCTGATCGACGCAGTCCACCGGGCCGGCGGAAAGTTCGGCATCGTCTCGGGCGGATTCGAGGAAGTGGTCGCTCCCCTGGCGGCTTCCCTCGGCATCGATTTCTACGCGGCGAACCGCCTCGAGGTTACCGATGGCGTGCTGACCGGCCGCGTACTGGGGCGCATTGTGACCTCCCAGGTGAAGGTCGAGTGCTTGCGTTCCTGGGCCTCGTCCCTCGGGATCCCCCTCGAGCGCACGGTTGCGATCGGCGACGGGGCAAACGATATCCCCATGATGCACGAGGCCGGGGTCGGTATCGCGTTCTGCGCGAAGCCCGCCGTGCGCGAGCAAGTATCGGTCCAGCTGAACACGCCGGACCTGTCTCTGGCGATCGCTCCCCTCGGCCTCGCCTAGCCGGACACGTCAGGGTTCACGCGTGTCGGTCAGGCGGATCATGCGCCCGTCCCACCCGTCGCGCCAGGCGCGCGCATACTCGAGGATCTGCGCGGGGTAGATTTCTCCATCGATCTGGGCGGCGGCCTCGTCGATGTCCCACCAGGCCTGCGTGTCGATGACGGAGCGTTCCAGCTCAGTCCATCCATCCCGACTCAGGGCGGTCGAGGGTGCCTGCGCGATAAAAAACCACTCGTCCTGCCGGGCGGTGACCGCCAGGAAGTCGAACTCGGCGGTCCGATAGAGGACGGGGCCCACCAGGTCCTCAGGGCTCAGCTCAATGCCAGTTTCTTCGAAGACCTCACGCACGGCTGCGGCGCGCAGGTCTTCCCCTTCTTCGATGCCGCCACCGATCGTGAACCACCAGAACCGCTCCGGTTGGTCTTCGTCGTGGCCCTTAGCCAACAGGACCCGTCCGCTGCCGTCAAAAAGGAGGACGCGGGCGGCCTCCCGGTGGGGAAAGCCGTCCGCGTCCACAGGCCAGTCGAGTGCGCTCATGCCTCCAGGGTAGCCCGGTGGCGGCGCAGGCCCCACACGAGGAGGGCGACACTCACGACGAGAACGGGGATTTCGAGCGCGCCGTAGGTCAGGTTCCACGAGTCTTCAGGAGCCAGGAATCCAACGCCGTTAGCCTGGGCGTGCAGCGCGAGAGCTGCGACGAATCCGCCGGCCGCGGCGAGGAGGCCCACAAGCACATTCTGTGCGCGCAGCACCGCCCACGCCAGGGCGTAACCGAACACACCCGTGAAGATCGCGTGACCGTAGGCGCCGAGCAGCGCACGTGCCAGGAAGGATTCCCACAGTCCGCTCATCCCGTCTTCGAGGGCACTCACGTAGTAGCCCACGTCCTCACCCCAGGCGAAACCGAGGCCAACGAGCGCGCCGAGCACGCCACCCTGCGCAGGGCGATCGAGCACCTTACGAGCAGCGAGAATCAGCGCCAGAACACCAATTCCCTTACCCGTCTCTTCCACGATGGGACCCGTGAGCACGGACGTCACGACATCGACCGCATCGTCGCTCAGGTTGCTCGCGGCTACGGCCGAGTCGATGACTGTGTTGCCATATCCCGCAAAGATCAGCGCGCCACCCGTTCCCCAGCCGAATGCGGCCAACCAGGACAGCACGGTGGGTTTGAGGCGAGCGGCCCATGCGAGGAACGCCAGGCCAACAACTGCGCTCAGCGTCGAGGCACCAACCGCAAGCCAGGCATCAGACGACGAGACCCCCTCGAGAGCTTCCGTCAATTCATAGATAGCCGCCCGAACACTCACTGCAACGAGGATGAGCGAGCACGCGACGAGCGCCCACGAACGAGGGCGCATAGACACAGCATGAGTCACGTTATTTCCTTTCTGTCGCCCCCCATCATGCCCGCTGTTCCTATGCGTCACCTATGAGGGGGCGATGTAACGGCCGTGAGATCGCACTCATGCAACAGCCCCCGTAGCGGGAGCCGCCGAGCAACCTGATCTCGCCTCGCGGCCTCGACGACGACCTGTTTCCCTGCTCGATGCCGCGCGTCAGGCGACCTGCGCACGACCAGCGACGGCGTTTGTGACGTCCTTTTGCTGCTCCGCGATAGAGGTCAGTCGCAGGAATTCACGACGCTTTTCAACGGCGTCGGCGAGCATCTGACGATCGTTTTCAATGCGCGAGCGATCGGCGCCGTGGCGAGCCATGAGGCGCTGGTCGAGGCCGAGGGAGGCCAGGTCGGACAAGAAGGCTCGCATGGCACGCTTCGCATCCCGACCACCCTGGGCAGCCCACTTGAAGGCGGCTTTACGCGCGCGACGATCGGTTGCCATCGACACTTCGCCGGGAAGAACCCATCCGGTACGCACGTACGGGACGAGGCCGTCGCGAATGTGGAGAGCCTCCCGGCGCGCTGCTCGCAGCAGGAGAATCGACCAGAGGACGAACCCGGGAATACCCACGACGAGATACATGGCAATGAAGGCCAATCCGGATCCGGTCAATGCGGCGCTTCCATTCCACACGAAGTGAATGAGCATCGCGAAGAACCAGAAGACGACGACGATGGCGGTCTTCGACCAGCCCCGCTTGAACTTGAGGAGGGCGAGGGCCAATCCGATGCCCGTCATCGAGGTTGCCATCACGTGCAGGAACGGTCCCAGCAGGGCGCGAAGGACGAATACCACAATGAGAGCGTTTGTTCCCTGTCCTTCGCTGCGCAGGAAGTACAGGATGTCCTCGAAGAAAAGGAACCCTGCAGCCGAGAATCCCGCGTACACGACACCGTCGAGCACCGAGTTGATGGAGTTGCGGCGTACAACGACGATGATGAGGACGCCGATGCCCTTGAGGGTCTCCTCGACGAGGGGCGCAATGAATGCCGCGCCGAGTGCCTCCGCACGGTCGAAGTCACCGATTGTGGCGGCAATGTCCTCGCCCAGCGCCGTATTCATGATCATCGCCGACAGCGTCGCCACGCCCCCACCCCACAGAAACATCGCGAGCTTCGTCGTCCACGGTTCGGGCTCCCAGCGATCGATCCGCTGGAGGAAGCCGACGACGATCACGAGGGCAACCAGGGACAGCAGCGTCGTCTTCACGAAGGATGTCACGCTCGAAGACTCGGGTGCCAGACCGAAGACGATGATGCCGATGGTCCCCAGCACGCCGATCGTCGTCATGACGACCTCGAACCAGGGGAAGGAGTGCGCAGCCTTGGGAGGCTGCCAGACGGGAGCGGCATCGTCGGGGGCCGGTGCTGAGACACCATCGGTGGAGTCGATGGTGGCGCTGCTGATCTTGCTGAGGCGATAGTCCTCGCCGGGCCCTCCCCAGTGGGTCGCGTGCATGTCAGTAACCTCGTCCACCCGTTCGCGTGTCATCGTCAAAGTCAATGGGCTCGGGAATCGGAGCATGCCCGGCCAGTCGCAATAATTTTACCATTCGTGCGGAACGCAGGGCGCGAACTCCCGCGACATCCACGTTATGCACGTTGCGTGTGAGCTCGATGCGATAGCACGTCGCATCCAACGCTTCCAGGCGTGCGCTGGCCTGGGGATCCGACGCAATCCGTGCCCGCTCTTCGGGGGTGAGAGTCTCGCGGATTGCGCGAGACAGGGCGGACGCACGCTCCAGGCGCGTCGCGACCTCGACACGATCGCCCTGACGTTGCGCCGTAGTTCGGCGGTCGAGGCCATCGGTGGTGAGCTGGTCTCCCCCGTCCTGAATGTAGGTGCGTGCGGCGTCGGCGAGGCCGGAGTTTTCCAGCCCGACACTGCGGCTCAGCAGATCTACCTCGGAGGCCCGGCGCAGCAGGAGGCGCGAGAGGGAGTCTCGCGAAGCAAGAATGCGCTGATGGAGCCGATCCAGACGGCGCGCACGCGTGATCGCGAATCCTGCGACAACGCCGAGCGCGATAACGGCGAAGACAATAGCGACAAGCAGCCAGGGGGACAACGAGATCATGCGAGCTCCTCCCCTTCTTCTCCACGGCCTCGGATCAGGTCACGTGCCCGGCGCGTACCCGACTCGGCAGGACTCCCCATGGCAATCGCCAGCTTGTAGACCTCGAAGACCTTATCCGCCACGACCTCCCAGTCGTACTGCGCCGATGAGCGCGCTCCGGCAGCGGACAGTTCCTCGAGACGGTCGCGGTCGGCCAGCAGATCGATCAGCGTACGTGCGAGCGACTCGCTGTTGCCCATCTCGAAGAGCGCGCCTGCTCGCCCGTCCTCTAGCACCGCACGGAAGGCGGGGATATCCGAGGCAACGACAGCCGTATGGGCCGCCATCGCCTCGACGAGGACGATGCCGAAAGACTCGCCGCCCGTCTGCGGAGCGACGTAGATGTTGGCGCCGGCGAGCAAGGATTCCTTCTCCTCGTCACTGATTCCACCGAGGAAGGACACGGAATCACCAAAACGCTCGACGGCCTGGCGAATCTCCGGAGCGTCTCCTCGGCCGGCAATCAAGAAACGGGCGCCCGGGAAACGCTCGAGAACCCCGGCGATGGCACCCGCGAAAATGCTCAGGCCCTTGCGGGGCTCATCGAGGCGGCCAAGAAACACGATGACCGGACGTTCGTCCGTCGCCACCCACTGCTCAAGGGGCTGCGCGCTGCGGAAAGAGGCCGTCTCCACACCGTTTGGAATGATGACGGCATCGCCGCCGTGGTGCTCGATCAGCGTTCGACGCGCCTCCTCGGACACGGCGATGCGCACTCCGATGCGTTCCATGTACAGGCGCATGGGGGCCGAGGCAATGGCGCGCGAGACCGACCGACCGAGGGCCGCGTGGAATGTCCCCACGAGGGGCGCAGTCGAAAGCATCGCAGCTGCCATGGACACCGAGGGAACGACAGGCTCGTGGACGTGCACAACATCAAAATCATTGTCTGCCAGCCAACGGCGAGTACGCGCGAGCGCCTTCGGTTTCACCGAAATATTGGCCACCGATCCGTTGAAGGGGATCGACACGGACGAACCGGCGGACGTGATCCACTCGGGCAGATCCTCCGAGGTCGACGGCGTCAGCACCTGAACGTCATGTCCGCGGGACCGCAGCTTTAACGCGAGGTCGCGAATGTGGAAGCCCACTCCCCCGGGCACGTCCCAGGAGTATGGATTCACGATTCCGATCTTCATCGATTCTTCCTCTCGTGCTCGGCCCTCGCGCGCGCCAGGCGCTCGGGGTCAAGATCCTCCACATACACGCGTTGCATCATGTGCCAGTCCTGCGCCTTGGTCACCATCATGGCGGCAAATTCGTCAACCCACGCCTGCGTGAGGGCTTCGACGCGGTTGAGGCCGGGGCGCTCCTGGCCATCCGCGTTGATCGGTCCAACGCAACGCACGCGGACATCAGCCCCGGTGGGTTTCTCGTTCTCATACGTGATGCAGGCTACAAAGAGCGGACGCTCCAGCTTGGTCGCGAGCGCAGCGGGACCCGCGGCGACGAGTGCCCGCCGCGTCCCCAGATCGACCTCAATGCCCGAACCCGAAATGTCCCGGTCTGCAAGAAGCGGGACGATGACACTCCGGCCGCGCACGCGCTCGATGAGGACGGAAAAGACCGACTCCCCCTTCGCGACGCCAATAATCTCCATGCCGAGGCCTTCGCGCAGCGACACGAAACGTTCAAACAACGCGGGAGGCTCAACCTTCTCCGCGACAGTCACGATGCCCCGGCCGTGCGCACACACCCACGCGCCAGCACGATCCCAGCTGCCGGAGTGTCCGAGGGCGAGGACGACCGGTCCATCTTCGCCGGCCGCCGCCAGGGCCTCGAAGCCCTCGAAGGAGACTCCCTTGAGCAACGGCTCGCCGCGACGCGATCCGAGCATCAGCTGCTCAGCGTAGTTGCGGATGTGCGACCGGACCGCGTCACGCACCTCATCGGCGGACGGCTCGTTTCCGGTCAAACGCGCCATGTTGGCGCGCAGCCGGTCGATCATGGCTCCCCCGCGGCTGGCCGCAATCGATGCACCAGTGTCCGCCATGCGCATGACGAGGCGCAGCGGCAAACGGGGGGCGATCGAAAAAGCGAGCGACAGGGGCGAAAAACTCACGGCGTTCCCTCGTCGATGTGACGGGCGGTAAACCAGATACGCTGGCACACGGTCACGAAGGATGCGAACGCCACCCAGGTCAGGCCAGCCGCAAACACCCACTCGGGCAGACCGAGGCTCATGAGGATCGCCGTACCCATGCCAATGATGAGCCGGTCGGTGCGCTCAGCGATGCCCAGCTTGGCCACGACGCCGACGGATTCCGCGCGGGCGCGCGCATAGGGAACAGCGGCCGCACCGACGATCGAGCAGATACCGGCGATGATCGCCCAGGTGCGCACGAACGAGTCGTCCATCTGGAAGACGGCGTAAGCGGTGAGGGAGCCGAACACGGCTCCATCACCCAGACGGTCGAGCGTCGAATCGAGGAAAGCACCAAAACGCGTGCCACCCGTGGTCATCCGTGCGAGTGTGCCGTCCACGGAGTCGCCGAACATCACGACGGCCAGGGCGATGCCGCCCTGCCAGATCCATCCCTGCGGAATGCAGATGACCGCGATCGCGACCGTCGCAACAGTGCCAGCGACCGTCACCATGTTCGGGGTGACGCCGGCGCGAGCGAGAACGCGAGCGAGAGGCGTAAAGATCGCCTTCGTAATGGAACGTCCGTGGTTTCCGAGCATCAGTCCTCCTGAGGCCAAGCGGCGGCGAGCCGAGCACGAGCATCCTCGAGGAGCTCAGGCACGGCCTTCGTCTGCGCAATAATCGGCAGGAAGTTCGCGTCCCCCAACCAGCGCGGAACGACGTGCTGGTGCAGGTGAGCGGCAATACCGGCACCAGCCACCTCACCCTGGTTCATGCCCAGGTTGAAACCCGCCGGAGACGCGACCTCACGGGTGACACGCATGCCGGTCGCCGTCAGGTTGCCCAGCTCCACGCGTTCCTCGTCCGTGAGCTCCGTGTAGTCAGAAACGTGACGATACGGGCATACGAGCAGGTGCCCGGAATTGTAGGGGAACAGGTTCATGAGCACGAAGCAGGTGTCGCCGCGGTAGACGATCAGTCCCGTCTGGTCGTCCTTACCGGGCGCCGTACAGAACGGGCACCCGACGTCCGAGGCATCGGCGGGCTTGCCTTCGCCGCGGATGTAGGCCATGCGGTAGGGGGTCCAGAAACGACCGAAGCCGTCCGGGACGCCCGCCAGTGAGCGGGCATCCTCGGTCGGCAACGAACCGTTCGGGGTACCGATCGAGTCGGCACCTGCGTCGCGGCTCATCTCGCTCACGCCTCGTCGAGGCCGTCGATCTGGTCGGCGTTGTTGCGCTGCTCGATGTGCGAGACGATCAGTTCGACCGCGCGATCAACGGCGACGCCGTTGTGCTGCGAGCCGTCACGCAGACGGAAGGACACGGCCCCGGCCTCGACGTCCTCGCCACCGGCGATGAGCGTGAACGGGATCTTGTCCTTGGAGGCGTTGCGGATCTTCTTGCCGAAGCGGTCGTCCGACAGGTCGGTCTCGACGCGCACGCCGCGCTCACGCAGCTTCGCGGCAACGTCCTTGACGTAGCCGTCGAAGGCCTCGGCGACGGGGATGAGTCGGACCTGGACGGGCGAGAGCCACGCCGGGAATGCGCCCGCGTAGTGCTCGGTGAGAACGCCGATGAAGCGCTCGACCGAGCCGAGCTTGGCGGAGTGGATCATGACGGGGCGCTGACGGGAACCGTCGGCCGCCGTGTACTCCAGGTCGAAGCGGTCGGGCTGGTTGAAGTCGTACTGGATCGTCGACATCTGCCAGGTGCGACCGATCGCGTCCTTGACCTGCACGGAGACCTTGGGGCCGTAGAAGGCGGCGCCGCCCGGATCCGGAACCAGGTCGAGGCCGGTCGCGGCGCAGGCGTCCTCGAGGGCCTTCGTGGCGGCCGCCCAATCCTCATCCGAGCCGATGAACTTGTCCTTCTTCTTGCCGTCCTCGTCGCGCGTGGACAGCTCCAGGTAGAAGTCCTTGAGGCCGAAAGCGGAGAGAATCGACAGGAAGAACTCGATCTGGGTGCGAATCTCCTCCGAGGCCTGCTCAGGCGTGCAGTAGGTGTGCGAGTCGTCCTGCGTGAAGCCGCGCATACGGGTCAGGCCGTGGACGACGCCGCTCTTCTCGTAGCGGTAGTCGTGGCCCAGCTCGTAGAAGCGCAGGGGCAGCTCGCGGTAGGAGCGTCCACGCGAACGGAAGATCAGGTTGTGCATCGGGCAGTTCATGGCCTTGAGGTAGTACTCCTGGCCTGCCTTGGTGACATTGCCGTCCTCGTCGCGCTCTTCGTCGACGAGCATGGGCGGGAACATCGTGTCCGCGTAGTAGGGCAGGTGACCCGACGTGTGGAAGAGTCCGCCCTTGGAGATCTCGGGGGTGTGCACGAAGTCGAAGCCGGCCTTCTTGTGACGGTCGGTCACGTAGGACTCGATCTCGTGGCGCAGGATGCCACCCTTGGGATGGAAGACGACGAGGCCGGGGCCGATTTCCTCGGGGAAGGAGTACAGGTCCAGCTCGGCGCCGAGGCGACGGTGGTCGCGGCGCTCGGCTTCCTTGATGCGCTCCTGGTAGGCGACGAGGTCTTCCTTGGAGGCCCAGGCGGTGCCGTAGATGCGCTGGAGCTGATCGTTGGACTGGTCGCCCTTCCAGTAGGCGGCCGAGGCCTTGGTCAGCGCGAAGCCGTTACCGATGAGCTTGGTAGAGGGCAGGTGGGGGCCACGGCACAGGTCCTTCCACGCGACGGAGCCGTCGCGGCGGACGTTGTCGTACATGGTGAGCGTGCCGCCACCGACCTCGACGGAAGCGCCCTCGGCGCCCTTGCCCTTCGTCGTGACGAGCTCGAGCTTGTAGGGCTGTTCGGCCAGCTCGACGACAGCCTCCTCCTCGGAGATCTCGCGGCGCACGAAGCGCTGGCCTTCCTTGACGATGCGCTTCATGCGCTTCTCGAGGTCGCGCAGCAGCTCGGGGGTCACCGCATCGATATTGCCGAAGTCGTAGTAGAAGCCGTCGGTGATGAACGGGCCAATACCCAGGTTCACCTCGGGGAACACATCCTGGACGGCCTGCGCGAGCACGTGCGTGGCGCTGTGGCGCAGGATGTTCAGGCCGTCTTCACTGTCCAGCGTGATCGCCTCGACAGTCGTTCCTGCTTCAAAAGGCGTCTCGAGGTCACGCGGCGTACCGTCAACCTTGATGGCGACGACGTCGCGCGACTTCTCGAACCACGTTGTGCCCGTGGTCCCCGCCGGTACGGTCTGTTCGTGTCCGTCAATGACGAGCGAGATATCGGGCACTGTGTCTCCTAGTTTCGTTAGATGCGCGAGATTGTGTTGCGAATTGAATTCTAGCCCCGTGGCGCGAACGCTTCAGGAGCGGGCGCGCCAGTCCTTCACGGCCTTCGCGGCGGTCAGGGCACGGTAGGTGGCCTTCTTGATGGGCATGTCCCAGCCACCGGGCACGTCTGTGAAGTGCGTGGCGAAGGCGCTCTTGTACTTTCCGACGCTATAGAGGTCGGGGCAGCGCGGCGAATGCGCGCCCATCAGGTCGAACTCACGCACGCCGTCGCGGGCAAGGAATTCGGCGGCCAGGAAATCCAGGACCGGGGGCTGGCGCAGGCGACGGCCGGCCTCGGTGGAGGCGCCGTATTCGGCCTGCGCACGGATTCCCTCGACGAGGCAGAAGTCCCAGCACAGGATGTTTCCGTCGGCATCGCGCATCGAGAAGATGCGGGCGTGCTGCGGGCCCAGCGTCTTGAGCAGGCTGAGGTAGTACTCCTTGGGGTGGGGACGGAAGCCGTCGCGCTTGGCGGTCTCTTCCATGACGGCGTAGTACTCGTCGATGACGGCCTCGGCGTTGGCAGTGTCCTCGTGGAAGGTGATGCCCTCGGCCTTGCCCTTCTTCAGGCCGGAGCGGATCGAGCGTTTGCCGGCCTTGGGCATGGCGGCGAGGATCGCTTCTTCGGTCTTGCCGGACGTGTCGATGACGACGGTGCGGTCGTAGGAGATCGTCTGCAGCGGCATGCACAGATCGGGGTGCTGGTAGATGGCGTGCAGGCGCACGAAGGCGACGGTCTTGTCCTTCGCCTTAATCTCGCGCACAAGGTCCGCTCGCAGAGCGGCTTCGCGCTCCGGGGAGGCTTCCTTCACCCACGCAGGTCCCCACTTCGCCCACAGGTAGTGGACGCCGCGCACCGAATACTTGTAGAGGGTGATGAACGCGATCTTGGAATCATCCTCGCACCAGGCGTAGCGCCCCCACACTCCGTGGCCCTGGGATTCCTCAAAAGCCTCCCACACGCACGTCTGTTCGATGGGCAGGGAGCGGTCCTGGAAGCCAGAGACCGCGGCGATCTTGTCTTCCTGAGAAATGGGCACGAGTGCGGTTGTCGTCATGGTGTCCTCGTTAGTCGGAAATATCGGTCGCGTAGGGGGTCAGTCTATCAGGGCCACCTCCCCCACCGACGAGGCCGGGGCGGGCCGGGGCGGTGAGAGTCAGTACGACGTCTCCGTCGGCTCCGGGTAGTACCGGGCGAACTTACGCCTGTGGTTCTGCTTCTGGAGCCACACGGTGAGGTTGCGGCGCAGGTCTTTCTCCGTCGGATTGAGGAGCAGATCGAATCGCCGGCCCTCACGGATGATGCGCTTGACGCGCGCGCGCAGATCCTCATCAGTGATGTAGTGCAGCAGAAGGGAGTCCGGGACGAGGGTGTAGAGAATCTCGTCGGTCGCCTGGGTCTGCTCGCAGGCCTTGCCGTCGATAAGGTCCTCGACCATCGGGATCATCGGGTTCGCGCCGGCGGCAGCCATGTACCAGTTGTTGCGGCCGATGCGCGGGTTCACCTCAAAGAAGAGCGCTCGCCCGTCCCGGGGATCGATCTTCACGTCGAAGTTCGCAAATCCGCGGTAGCCGTTCTCGGTCAGCAGGGCGCAGGCGTCGCGCCACAGGGCCGGGAAGTCCTCGGTGATCATGGCGACGGGGTTGCCGATCATCGTGGGCGCGTGGTCTTCGAGGAGGACGCGCGCCGACCCGATCAGGGTCACCTCTCCGCGCGAGTCGACATACGCCGTGATCGAGCGCATCGCGGTGTTATCGCCGGGAATCAACTCCTGCACCAGGAAGGTATCTCGGAAGCCCGCAGCCTTCAGGGTCCCCCACAGCTGCGTGAGTTCCTCGGCCGTGTCGATGAACCAGATCTTGCGCTTGCCCTCAAACTCGAGCACGTCGTAGGGCTCGCCCTTCGCAGACTTAGCAACCACGGGGAAACTGAAGGGAATCTCAGGAGCAGCCCAGGCCTCGTCCTCCACGCCGGAGAAATCGACCTCGACAGTACCCGGCGTGGCAATGCCCGCACGCTCGCACGCACGAGCAAACTCCGCCTTGTCGGTGAGTCGATCCATGACCTCCTCGGTGGGGAACGGCAGCGCGTAGTGGCGCGAGAGCGTCTCCACGTTCCGAGCAACGAACGCCGAGAAAATGTCGTGGTTGGCCATCAGGATGAGCTTCTTATCCGAATGCTCACCCGCAATGGTCATAAGGACGTCCAGGAGCTGTGCGTCACTCGCATGGGCGCTCACGTGGCGGACATCAAAAAAGTGCGAACGCGTGATCGACTCGGTCGGCTGCGACCCCACGCAGATGCACCGACAACCGAACGCTTCGTTGAAACAACGCCCAATTCCGTACACTCCGAAGTCTCCTCCGATAATGACGGGCAGGATATCTTCGCGGGGCATCAGCGGTCGCGTCTGAGTCAGATAGTCGATCGTCATGCCACAAGCCTAGCGCCTGGTAGGATACAGAACGTTCCCTGAGACCTCTCTCACCAACACGGAAGTACATCATGAGCACGCCCTATTCTCCCGAGAATCAGCAGCCTTACCAGCCCCAGCAGGGTGGGTACCCCCAGCAGGGCGGATACCCGCAGGGTGACTTTGGGCAGCAGCCCACCCAGCAGTTGCCCGCTATGGGCGGCTACGGGCAGCAGCCCACCCAGCAGATGCCTGCCATGGGCGGCTACGGACAGGCTCAGGGCTACGGCCAGCAGGCCCAGCAGGGCTACTACGCTCAGGGCCAGTTCCAGGGGGCCCCGGGCGGCGGCGCACCGGAAAAGAAGAAGACGGGCCTCATTATCGGGATCGTCGCAGCCGTCGTGGTTGTGCTCATTGCCGCCGGCGTCGCCGTCTGGTGGTTCATGTCCGGCGACGACTCTTCCGACGCTGATGCTGCCCAGAGCGCCCCGAGCGCCGCTGCCCCGTCCGCGGGCGCAAACCCGACACCGCCTCCGGTGGGCCCCAACCCCTCCCAGCCCCCGGCGGGCACCAACCCCTCGCAGCCGCCCGCGGGTACCAACCCCTCGCAGCCGCCCATGGGCACCAACCCCTCGCAGGGCACAGCACCTGGCGGCGGCTCTGATTCCGAAAAGGAAAAGCAGGCCATCGCAGAGTGCACCAAGGAAATCAACAGCGACTACACCAACGCAAACGTCTCGGACACGAAGCTGGAACTGATGGATAGCTACGGTGAGACCAGGTGGTGGGAATACACCGGTACTGTCAGCGGCACGAGCACTATCACGAAGAAGCCCATCACTACCCGTTTCAAATGCTCCGTGTTCTACTTCGATAGCACGAAGGAGTACTCCGCCGTCGTCATCCCCGAGGACTACTAAGAGACAGCACTAGTGTCTCGTAAGTCCCAACGACTACGCTGTGGCGCTGACGCGCACTGACAGCTTCCGACAAACCGAGGGAATCCCCATGTCCACACCCTTCAACCCCAACCAGCAGCCGATGCCCGGCAACGGTCAGTTCCCGACCGGGCAGCAGTTCGGTGCTGGTTACGGCCAGCAACCCGGCCAGCAGATGCCCAGCGTTGGCGGTTACGGTCAGCCTCAGGGCTTCGGACAGCAGCCTCAGCAGGGCTTCTACCCGCAGGGTCAGTTCCAGGGCACCCCCTACGGCGGAGCACCGGAGAAGAAGACGGGCCTCATTGTCGGCATCATCGCAGCCGTCCTTGTCGTCGCGATCATCGTCGGCGTCGTGATCTGGGCGCTGAACAAGGACGATTCTGACTCCGCCGCTGGCTCCCCCGCCATGCCCGGGGTTCCCTCTCAGGGCTCTGACCCAGCGGCGGGCACCAACCCAATGCAGCCGCCTGTGGGCGCCAACCCGTCGCAGGGGGCAGCGCCCGGGAATGGGAGCGGCGGACAGGAAGACACCAAGCAAAAGATTCTCTCGATCTGCAAAGAGCAAATCAATAAGAACTGGGCGAACGCCAACATTTCAAACGAGAACTTCGCGCAGCCCGAGATTAACGCCAACGGAGAGAAACACGTCTATACCGGCATCGTCACGGGAACCGATACGAAGACGAACAAGACCGGGCGTTGGGCTTTCACATGTAACGGCTACTACATCAAAAGCTACAACGACTACGGCGCCTGGATAACGTACAAAGAAGCCTAGGCCGTCATGATCACAAGCTGGCTCTGACGACCCAGCGTCTCAGAGAACGGCTGATTCCCACTCACTCAATACAGGGAGCACCAATGTCGAACCCGTACAACCCCAACCAGCAACCGACATCCGGAAACGGCCAGTATCCGACCGGGCAGCAGTACACGCAGCAGATGCCCGTGGCAGGCGGATATCAGCAGCAGGGATACGCTCAGCAGCCGCAGCAGGGCTTCGGTCAGCAGCCTCAGCAGGGATACTACCCTCAGGGCCAGTTCCAGGGCGCCCCCTACGGTGGACAGCCGGAGCAGAAGTCGAAGACCGGGCTGATCATCGGCATCATCGCGGCCGTCGTGGTCGTGATCCTGGTCGCTGGCGTTGCAATCTGGGCGCTGACCAAGGACGATTCCTCCACCGACGAGGCATCGGCCTCGCCGAGCGCTCCGACCAGCGCAGCGCCCACGGCTGCACCCTCCTCGGCCCCCAGCCCGTCGGCTCCCGTGGCTCCCGCCCCCGCACCGACCCAGTCCACCCCGCCCGTCGGCACGAACCCCAGCCCTGCACCGACTCAGGATGCAGGTTCATCGAGTGATGTTTCTGCAGATGAAGCATATGGCGTGAAGACTGAATGCAAGTCCGCACTGTCCCAGACTGTCGAACAGGGCAAGCTCGAGAACTGGACAGTCGAGCGCGACGGCTTTGATTCTTCCGGACGTCCTCAGTACCTATCGAAGGGCCAGTTCAACGGCACCCTTCTCACGGGCAAGAGCGGCACTTTCAACTTCACGTGCACGGTTGTCTACCACCAGGATCAGAAGCTGTACGAGGCCTGGGCATCTATCGACGCTTACTAAACCACACCACAAAGCACGCACGATGATTCATCATCCCGAGCTGGTCCCGACCGGCTCCCACGCGGTACAGCCGTGGTGGAAAAATGCGGTGCTCTACCAGATCTATCCCCGTTCGTTCCAGGATACGAACGGGGATGGGATCGGTGATCTTGAGGGGATTCTCCACCGCCTCGACTATCTGTCCGAGCTCGGGGTCGATATCGTCTGGATTTCGCCGATTTACCGCTCCCCTCAGGCGGATAACGGCTACGACATCTCGGACTACCAAGACATTGATCCGCTGTTTGGCGATCTCGACGCGTTTGATGCCCTCGTCGCGCGCGCCCACGCCCTGGGCATGCGCATCGTCATGGACCTCGTCGTCAACCACACGTCGATCGAGCACCCCTGGTTCGTTGAGTCGGCGTCGAGCGTCGACTCGGAGCGTCGAGACTGGTACTACTGGCGGGATCCACGCCCTGGCTTCGAGCCCGGAACTCCCGGTGCTGAGCCAACGAACTGGGAGTCATTTTTCGGCGGGCCGGCGTGGGAGTACGACGCATCCACCGGCCAGTACTACCTCCATCTTTTCGCACGCGAGCAGCCCGACTTAAACTGGGAGAATCCGCAGGTTCGTGACGCCGTCTACGAGATGATGAACTGGTGGCTCGACCGGGGCGTCGACGGCTTCAGGGTCGACGCGATCGACGTCATTTCGAAGCTACCGGGCTTGCCCGATGGCGGGTTGCCCCGCCCACCGTTTGGGGTCGGCCACGAGTGCTTCGCCGACGGGCCTCGTCTCCACGAATTCCTGCAGGAGATGCACGAACGGACGTTCGACCACCATCCGGGGTCGTTTACGGTCGGCGAGGCCTCGAACGCGTCACCGGAGACGGCACTGCTGTTTTGCGATCCCGAGCGCCGCGAGTTCAACATGCTCATCCAGTTCGAGCACGTCAACCTCGGCCTCGAGAACGGCAAGTTTTCGCCCCGCCGCCTGGCGCCCGGGGAGCTGGCGGATGTTCTCACCCGCTGGCAGGACACGCTCGGGACGCGCGGATGGAACGCGCTGTACCTGGAGAACCACGACCAGCCGCGCTCGGTGTCCCGTTTCGGGGATCCGTCGCGCTACTGGTACGAATCGGCGACAGCTTTGGCGACCGCCTATTTCCTGCAGCGCGGCACCCCCTTCATCTATCAGGGCCAGGAGATCGGCATGCTCGGCGGTGATTTCACGGCCGCAGCCGATTTCCGCGACGTCGAATCCGTGTCGTACATGAAACGCCTAGGGATTGACGAGGTTCCCGAGGGGCTCGCCGCGATGTCGCGAGACAACGGCAGGACTCCAATGCAGTGGGATTCCTCCCCCGCTGCCGGCTTCTCTGAGGCAGTCCCGTGGATTGACGTACCCGCTTCAGCTGAGCACATTAACGTCGCAGTACAGGCGGAAGATCCTCAGTCCGTTCTGTCGTACTACCGCGCGCTCATCAGTGCTCGCCACGTCGTTCCCGCGCTGACCGATGGAACGTTCTCACGGATAGATGCCTCAGCGCCTGCGCTCTTCGTCTATCGGCGCAGCACCCCAGGTTCGGACGTCCTCGTGATGGTCAATCTGTCCGGGCAGCACCACGCTCCCCTGTTCTCTCCAGAGGACGAGGCCGTGGCTTCGTTGCCGTGGCGCCTCTACTTGGGCAACACGGACAGATCACAGACGACGACCGATGAGGTCGGCGACCAGATGCGGTGCGAACCCACGGTCACCACACCGATGAAGCCGTGGGAGGCTCGCGTGTATCTCCTCGCCGACTAGAGCGACGAGGAGCTGTCCAAGGAACTGTCGGGCTCAATGCAAGGTGGCACTGCGCTATGAGAGCAGCATCTTGATCATCGGAGGATGACCGTCGTTCCTTTTGCACGATTAGTGGTTTCCGGTCTCAGTACAACTGCTTCACGCACGTAGAACACGCGGGTGGGAAGACCAAGTCTTCCCACCCGCGTATTCCGCATGATTCGTGCATTCGCGTCACCGGTCCGGAGCCGCGAAAGCAACCTTCATCGGGGTCAGCGCTGACGACGCTTGACGGCGACGAGCGATCCACCCGCAAGGGCCACGATTCCGGCCAGGACGCCGACGTTCGCAGCATCAGCACCGGTCTTCGCCAGGCGCGGAGCCGGAGGCGTCGAGGGCGTCGGGGTCGGCTCCGGCGTCGGGGACTCCGAAGGCGTGGGGGTGGGCTTCGGAGACTCCGAGGGGGTCGGAGTGGGCGTCGGGGTCGGCGTCGGGGTAGGCGTCGGCTCAGGCGTGGGCGTCGGGGTAG
>JVKM01000060.1 GCA_001072465.1 Xylanimonas cellulosilytica
GCCCAGATCTTTTCACGAACCCCCAACGGGTGCGGTCACAGGCAGGTAGCCATGTGCCTGCGTGCTGAGGAAGGGGAGCGCATCGCCGATAAGACGGTCTTGAAGATGATGCGCCAGATGGGGCTGCGCTGCGGCATACGCCGCGAGAGGGCCTACCACAGGTACAACTCCTACAAGGGGGACGTGGGGCAACGCTTCGACAACATCATCGGTCGCGACTTTACGGCGACCGGCCCCTGGCAGAAAATGGGTACCGATGTCACCGAGTTCAAGCTCTCCTTCGGTAAGGCCTACCTCGCTCCGGTCTACGACTTTGCCAGCAAAGAGATTGTCGCCTACTCCATCTCTATGTGCCCCAACCTCGCCCAGCAACAAGAGATGCTCCAGATACTCATGGACGCCAAACCAGCAGGGGTCGAGCCGATCTTGCACTCGGACATGGGATGGCAGTACCAGCACGAGAGCTACATCAGCACGCTTGCCGATAACGGTTTCATCCAGAGCATGTCACGCAAAGGCAACTGCATCGACAACGGTGCCACTGAGCAGGTCTTCGGTCACATCAAGGACGAGTTTTTTCGCGGCCAAGACTGGCAGACCTTCGAGAGCTTCAAAGCCGACCTCGACGCCTACATCACGCACTGGAACACAACACGACGCCAAGTAAAGCTCAAGGGCCTGACCCCGGCAGAATACCGGGATCAGGCCCTACAGGAAGCCGCATAACGGCTACCATTTAAAGCGTCCAAGTTTCGGGGCGCAGTTCACGAGGGCTCGCGGGGGAGTATTTTGTCCGGGTTCCTCCCGCATGCTCATGTCGTCCGTCGGCAAGCCGTTAGTCTTGTCAGACGGCCGCGGGAGGACGCCCCCATTTCCGTGTAGAACTACCGCGCCTGCGCACCGTTGCCGGTATAATGTCCCCATGGACTCCTGACATAATGCCTCCCTGCCCCTCCTCCCCAAGGTGCATTATGTCCACGATTGTCTTTTCCCACGTCTTCTTTTCCTACGGCACGCTGCCCGTCCTCACTAACGTCTCCTTCACGTGTGGGCCCGCCGACCGCCTCGTCGTCGTCGGTCCGAACGGGATCGGCAAGTCAACGCTGCTGGCCCTCGCAGCAGGCCAACTCCAGCCGGACTCCGGAACGATCACCGGCCCGGCACTCTCCGCGACCCAGCTAGTTCCCCCAATTCATCGGCCCGCGGCCACGCGGTCAGAACCGGGAGTCCCTCTGGCGTCTCGTCCTCCGCTCGAGGGAGACAGGGAGTCCCGCACCGTCGCACAGCTCATCGATGTCGCCACATCGAGCATCCGCGTACTGGCGGCGCGCTTCGACTTCCTCACCGAGCGCCTCGCCCAGGACCCCTCTCCGCGCGACGAAGCGGAGTACGACCGCGTCCTAGCGGCGATGATCACACGGGATGCGTGGACCATCGACACGCGCCTCGAACAGACCCTGGAGGCCCTCGACCTAGGAGGCCTCGACCGCTCCCGCCCCCTCGCCTCCCTCTCCCCGGGGCAGCGTGCCCGCCTGCGCCTGGCCCTCACCCTCGTCGATCGACCAGAGGCCCTCGTCCTGGATGAGCCGACGAACCACCTGGACACTGACGGGCGCGAGCACCTAGCACACACAATCGACGACTGGCAGGGGCCGGTGCTCATGACCAGCCACGACCGGGCCTTCATTGAGCGCACGGCGACGGCACTGCTCGACCTGGATCCGACACCGTGGCAGGCGGTGGCAATCTCCAAGGGAGAGCCCGCGGATTTCGGGGCGTACAGGGTACGAGGATCCTACTCGGACTACCTGCGCAACAAGTCCGACGCACGCTCGCGGCACACCGCGATCCATGCGGATCAGCAGGCCGAGAAACGCCGACTCGTATCTCACCAGCGGGATTCGACGGTGGTGGGGCATGCACGCTTCAAACCCCGCACCGAGATACGGATGGCACAGAAGTACTATGCAGACCGCGCCCAAACTGTGTCAACGAGGCGCATCAACGACGACTCCCGGAGGCTGTCGGTTCTCGCGGCGCACGAAGTCCCCAAGCCCCGCTATGACCAGGGCGGGTTCTCTTTCCCTCGCGCCATGAGGACCACCACGGGCGGGACATCACCGCACCCCCACGCAATGGGTATCGCCCTGGCCGTCCGCGGCGCGTCGGTGGAGGGACGCCTCGCGCCGACCTCCTTCGAGGTGCGCTACGGCGAGCACCTCCTCGTCGCGGGGCCCAACGGGTCGGGCAAGACCACCCTGCTGGAGTGGATCGCACGCGGGGCACCCAGCGGGGCGCACGGATGCGTCGACGCCGCCTCCGGGGTCGTCCTCGTGCCCCAGGTGCTCCCGCGGCCCGGCGATCCCCTCATCCCCGAGAATGCGTGGTACCTGGGCATCGGGGAGGCCGGGAAGGGATTCGTTCCCCCAGCGGCGTGGAACCGGCCGCTCGGTGAGCTCTCCGCGGGAAACCAACGGAGGGCACAGCTGGCGTTCGCGGCACGGGCCGACGCTCAGATCCTCGTGATCGACGAGCCCACGAACTACCTGGACCTGAACGCCCTGGAGTCCCTCGAAGAGACAATGCGCGAGTGGGAGGGAACCCTGGTTATCTCAACGCACGACGAGTGGCTGATCACCCGCTGGTGGGGCCGCCTCCATCGGCTCGACGAGAGACGATAGCGCTGAGGGCAGCCCCCGCACCCGCGCCCCCATGTCCATCGGCGGCAATCCGGTCATCCAGTAGCGACACCCTGGCACATCACCATCCCACTGGCGACACACTCCCCCACCTTCTGTACAATGTTCTGTACATAGGCGAGCAGAGGAGCACCCATGAAGATCATGACCTACACCGAGTCGCGCGCACGCTACGCCGAGGTCCTCGACCAGGTCGTCAACGACCGCGAGGAAATCGTCATCACCCGACAGGGGCACGAGAGCGTCGTCATCATGGCCCTCGACGAGTACGAGTCCCTCATGGAGACCGTCTACCTCATGCAATCCCCCGCGAACGCCCGCCACCTGCGCGAATCCATCGCGCAGCTGCGACACGGCAACCTCGAAGAGCACGATCTCATCGACATCCCTGACGAGGAGAACTAACGATGCTCAAAGTCTTGTGGACCCCACACGCCTGGAACGACTATGTCTGGTGGCAGTTCGAGGATCGCAAGACCCTCAAGCGCATCAACGCTCTCGTTGCGGATATCCAGCGCAACGGGAACGAGGGGATCGGCAAGCCTGAGCCTCTCCGCTACGAATACACCGGCTTTTGGTCGCGCCGAATCGACGGACGCAACAGATTGGTTTATCGCATCACCGAAGATACGGTCGAAATCGTTGCCTGCCGCTTCCACTATGGCCAGTAAACATTCACGAGGCCCGCGCTGGTTCCACCCCCACAACAAGTAACGTCGCTCTCACGCCAAGCGCCGCGGCTGCCCCTGCAGCCGCGGCGCCCGCGCACACAACAACGATCAGTACGTCAGGAATCCCCACCGGATCAGGTCACGCAGGGGCGCCTCGATCTCGGCGCGCACATCATCAACCTCAACCGACGTGAGCATCGCGACGGCCGCCGCGATCTGCCCAACCGTCAGCTCGCCGTCGGAAGCGCCCACGACCGCGGACACGGACGAGGAGACGGGCACGGAACGGCCCAGTCCCCCGCCCTGGTGCATGATGATCAACTCCGGGTCGGGGCTGCCCGGCACGTAGTGACGCTCCTCGCGCACGTCCGAGGCGCGCGTCAGCGCGGTGTCCCACAGCTCCGGGGCGCGCAGGGAGGCCAGCGCCCAGGCAACGTCGCGCCCGCGCGGGGCGTGCCCATCGAGGGACAGGTCGTAGGCGCGCTTTCCACCGGAGGCGGCCTCGGCCTCGTCGAGCCTGCGCAGCGCCACGAAGCCCATGCCGATCGCGCCCGTGCCCGCGCGGCGGAAGTCGGCCAGCCACGAGGTAAAGGCGCGCTCGTAGTCGGCACGGGCCATGAGCTGGCCGCCCGAGTCGCGGATCCACATGTCCACGTAGCGCGCGGGGTCGAGGACGTCGCGCTGGACGACCCACGCGTCCACCGGCAGGCCGTCGAGCCACGAATCCACGCGCCACGACCACTGCGTGTCGGGGTTGCGGTCGGCGGGGATCTCCCAGTTGGCGAGCATCTGCAGGGCGCCACCCTCGTTCATGCACGCGGGCGCGCCGCGCAGGACCGCGCGGATCAGGTTGTCTCGGTCCATGCCGCCGTCGCGGTACTCGAGCAGGCCGGCGGCGCCGCGCACCGAGTCCGGGGTGATGACGAAGGGCGGGTTGGTGACGATGAGGTCGAAGGTCTCGCCCTCGACGGGCTCGAAGAGGGAGCCCTCGCGCACGTCAATGACAGCCTCGTTGAGGGCGGCGTTGAACTGGGTGAGCGCGCACGCGCGCGACGACAGATCGGTGGCGACGACGCGGTCGGCGTGCGTAGCCAAGTAGAGGGCCTGGATGCCACAGCCACAGCCCACGTCGAGGGCCGAATCAACCTGCTCACGCACCGTCATTTCCAGCAGCGTCAGGGTCGCGCCGCCGATGCCGAGCACGTGGTCATCGGACAGCGGCTTGCCGGTCTGCACCTCCGCCAGGTCCGAGGCCACCCACCACTCGTGGTCGCCGCCCGGCAGGGTCGCCGCGTGGGGGCGCAGGTCGAAGAGGGCGCGCAGCCACGGGTCCGCCTCGACCTCGGGCTCGGGGGCCTCCTCGTCGGGGTCGCGCATCGTCGGCAGGCTCGGGGCCTTCGGGGCCGAGGCCTCCTCACGTTCTTCCTTGGGTTCGCGCTTGGGCGCGCCGCCCGCGCGGGGCATGACGAGAGCGGAGGCGGCCTCGGCCTCGTCGATGGTGGCCGCGAGGCCGAGGGACTCCAGCCCGCGCGCGCCAAGCGTCGGGAGGGCCTCGTTCAGGGCCGAGGCGCGCTCGGGCAGTCCCAGGATGAAGAAGCGCGTGAGGACCGCGGCGGGGTCGGTCGCGCCCGCAAGCTCGACGAGGGCAGGCAGTCGCGAGTCCCGCATGAGGGCGGACAGTGCGCCCTCACTGATCAGGGTCTGAAGATTCTCAACAGTCCACTCCGATGCGATCACGTCGGCGCGCAGGCGCCCGATCAGGTCACGGTCCAGGGCGGGAACGGGTACGGAAGTCGTCATGACTCAAGCCTATCCCCACGCGTACAATGCGCGGGTACCCAACCAGAAGCCTCACGTCAGGCTCAGAGGAGGAAACCCCATGTCCGGTGGACTTGTCGCACTGCTCGACGATATCGCGACCCTCGCGAAGGTCACGGCCTCGTCGATCGACGACGTCGCGGCCAACGCCGTCAAGGCTTCCTCAAAGGCGGTGGGCGTCGTCATCGACGACACCGCGGTGACGCCTCAGTACGTGTCGGGCCTGAGCCCGGCGCGCGAGTTGCCCATCATCGGCAAGATCGCGCGCGGCTCCCTCATCAACAAGCTGTTCATCATCCTGCCGATCGCGCTCCTGCTCACCTGGCTGGCCCCGCAGGTTCTACCATTTCTGCTGGTCGTGGGCGGTGCGTACCTGTGCTTCGAAGGCGGTGAGAAGGTCCTCGAGAATCTCGGCTGGCTACCCGGCCACCACGAGGAGCACGACGAGGGTGACGCCACCTCCAGCGAGGAACTCGAGAAGGGCATCGTCGCCTCCGCGACCCGCACCGACCTGATCCTCAGCGCCGAAATCATGCTCGTGTCCATGGCCGGCCTGTCCAACGAGACCGGCATCATGCGCGTCGCCGTCCTCATCGCGGTCGCGTTCTTCATGACGTTCTTCGTGTACGGCCTCGTCGCGCTGCTCGTGAAGGCGGACGACTTCGGCCTCCACCTTGCCAAGGATGCCATCAAGCCCGAGGACAACCGCCCCGGCCCCGTCGACAACGTGGGCCGCACGATCGTGCGCGTCATGCCGCACATCTTCAACGTGATCGGCGTCGTCGGCACGGTCGCTATGCTGTGGGTCGGCGGCCACCTGGTCATCGCGAACCTCGCCGAGGTCGGAGTCCCCGTCTTCCACCACATCCTCGAGGTCGCTGAGCACGCGGTGTCCGGCGCGGGCGGATTCGTGACCTGGCTGGTCGAGACTCTCCTGTCCGGCATCTTCGGCGTCATCCTCGGTGCCGTCATCGCGTGGATCGTCGTGGGCGTTTCCGGACTCGTGCGTCGGGCGCGCACGAAGGCCTGATCGTCTGTCGTTTCACGAGGCCGGGGCGTGGTCGCGAGACCCAGCCCCGGCCTCGTCGTTGATCGCACTGCGCGAAAGGTGACACATAACCCCTACGCAAGGCGGGACTTAAGTACTACCCTTGGAGTCAACAGACAAACGACGACGCCCAGGAGGAGCATGATGACCGTCTACACCCTGCCCGAACTTCCCTACGATTACACCGCTCTCGAGCCCCACATTTCCGGCCGCATCATGGAGCTGCACCACTCCAAGCACCACGCCAACTACGTGGCCGGCGCGAACGCGGCCCTCGAGAAGCTGGCCGCCGCCCGCGAGTCCGGCGACTTCGCCGCGATCAACCTATGGGAGAAGAACCTGGCTTTCAACCTGGGCGGTCACACCAACCACTCCATCTTCTGGACCAACATGACCGGCGAGGGCGCCTCGCGCCCCGAGGGTGAGCTCGGCGCCGCCATCGACGAGTTCTTCGGCTCCTTTGAGTCCTTCCAGGCTCAGTTCGCCGCCGCTGCCCTGGGCCTGCAGGGCTCCGGCTGGGCCGTCCTCGCGTGGGACACCGTCGGCAAGCGCCTCGTCACCTACCAGATGACCGACCAGCAGGGCAACATCCCGGTCGCGACCGTTCCGCTGCTCATGATCGACATGTGGGAGCACGCCTTCTACCTGGATTACCTCAACGTCAAGGCCGACTACGTCAAGGCCTGGTGGAACCTCGTGAACTGGGAGAACGTCGCCTCCCGCTTCCAGGCCGCCCGCCTGTCCTCCGGCCTGGTCAACGCCCACTCCGCGCTGACCGACCTGGGTGCCCACGCGGTCGACACCGTCAAGGGCTGGTGGAAGAACTGAGCGTTCGCGCCTGACGCGACCGCGGCCGTTGTTACCGAGCTGAGGCTCGGACGCTGAGTTTCTAGCGCTGACTTATCGGCGCCGACGGCGCGGCCACCGCACACAACGAGAGGCGGGATCCTTCGGGGTCCCGCCTCTCGTTGTATCACTGAGCATCTGGAAGGCGGCGGGAGGCCTGCGAGCCCGTCAGGACCTGCTTCTGTGAACGCATCCTGCGCGCGTTAACCCGGTGGGTGACTGTGCGGGCAGGCTGCCCACCACGCCACCAATGGGGTTTAGCCGTGCATCAGCGGGGGTGCCAGTAGATGGGCCCAGCTGCCAGTCCCACGGCGCGAAAAAACTCGCCCGACACGGCCCCTCCAGCGACATCTCCGCGAAAAAACTCGCCCAGCACGCCTGAAAACAGCGTTTTTCGCCCGTTTGGGCTTGCAGGGCGAACTTTTTCGCACACCGCAGCAGAAATAGAGGACGCTGGGCGAACTGTTTCGCGCGTGTGCGCTGATAGAGCCGAGCAGGGTGAGTTGTGTCCCGCCTGTGGGTCGGGATGGAGCTGGGGTGACAGAAAAACCGCCCCTGCGTGAGGTGTTGTGGGGTGCCGTGAAATATTCTTCGCCCCGGCACGCCGAAAAGTGCAGTATTTTGCCCATTTTGAGCGAGCAGGGCGATATTTCTTTCACTGAGGACGTGAGTCAAGCGGTGGGGCGCCCTGCTGGGGCGATATTTCTTCCATGGAGGCTCGCTGGAAGTGGCGGTGGTTGCCGTGGAGTGCCTCGATGAGACCGATACCCCCATGCCGCGTGTCAGTGCCTGGTTGCGGCACCCGTGGGTGGTGGCTGGGACTGCCTCAGAAAAGTCGCACGTAATTCGATTGGGTTAAGTTTCAATAAAGTCTGAAAACGTTGCAATTCCAACGATCTGATTTTCGAATTTGAAAGGGGTGTGGGGGAATTGCATGCGAAATTGGGTGTGGGCGCAGAAATGATGTGCGTTAGGGTTGGCTGCCAGAGATGGGGTTCAAGTAGGAGACAGGCTGCGGTGCCCGCGGGCGGCGTCGGGGCCTGCCCGGACAACGAGCCGACGCGCCAAGCCACACGTCAACAGACCAGGTCCCACTGGTGTGAAGGGCGCCGGAGGGCCGTGAGGGGCCTGGCTGCGGTGCCCGTGGGCGGTGGCGGGGCCTGGCCGGGCTTCGAGGCGACGCGCCGAGCGAAGCTCGCGGCGCGGACGGCTCGCGGGCGGGCCGCCGCCCACGGGCACACCAAGCAGCCCGGCCCCACAGCCGGGCCCTCCGGCGCCCGGAACACCAGCGGGGCCACAAACAAGGCACTGCGGGCGGGCCGCCGCCCACGGGCACACAAAGCAGCCCGGCCCACCAGCGGCGTCACAAGCAACCCACGCACGCCGCGTCGGCATAACAAAACCGCCCGGCCCCAATGGGGCCGGGCGGCAGTGGCGGTAGCGCTGGGATTTGAACCCAGGGTGGCTGTGACACCACACAGCATTTCGAGTGCTGCACCTTCGGCCGCTCGGACACGCTACCTTACCCGGATACTCTACTACACCCTCCCCCCACGCGCGCAAATCGACCGGGCGCGCTGGGAGCAGGGCCACACCGCAGCCTAAAAGCAAGGCCATACAACGGCGCAAGATCACATGCGGCACGCAAAACAAGCGCAACCTCGGCTTTTAGAACGGTTGAAAACGAGATTAAGTAACCGCATACCATTCACGACCACTCATAAATGCACTACTCTTGCAGGGTATCTATTCAAGGCAGCGAAAGGATTTTTCGTGTCTGCGCCAAACGCGACGAAGCAAACGTCGCTCAAAGAACTGACCCTCCGCGGCATCATCCTCGGCGGCATTATTACGCTGCTGTTCACGGCCGCGAACGTCTACCTGGGTCTGAAGGTCGGCCTGACGTTTGCGACGTCGATCCCGGCAGCCGTCATCTCGATGGCGGTTCTGCGCTTCTGGGGCGACCACACGGTCCAGGAGAACAACATCGTCCAGACCATCGCTTCGGCGGCCGGCACGCTGTCGGCGGTCATCTTCGTTCTCCCCGGCCTCGTGATTGTCGGCTGGTGGAGCGGTTTCCCCTACTGGGAGACCATGTTTGTGTGTGCGGTCGGCGGTGCGCTGGGCGTCATGTACTCGATCCCCCTGCGCCGTGCGCTCGTGACCGGCTCGGACCTGCCCTACCCGGAGGGCGTGGCAGGCGCTGAGATTCTGAAGGTCGGCGACGCCCAGGATGCGGGCGAGGACAACAAGCGCGGCCTCCTGGCGATCACGTGGGGTGCCCTGGCCTCGGCCACGATGGCGCTTCTGGGCTACATGAAGGTTGTGGCCTCCGAGGTTGGTACGGCCTTCAAGATTGGCTCGACGGGCACGATGATTTCCACCTCCCTGTCCCTCGCTCTGATCGGCGTTGGCCACCTGGTCGGTATGACGGTCGGCATCGCGATGCTGATCGGCATGGTCACCTCCTACGGTGTCCTGTTGCCCCTGTACGCGAACGGCCAGCTGGATGGCGCGGATGACCTGACCTCGGCTCTGGCCACGGTGTTCAAGACGGACGTGCGCTTCATCGGCGCGGGCGTCATGGCGGTTGCCGCCATCTGGACGCTCATCAAGATCATGGACCCGATCGCCCGCGGTATGTCCGAGTCACTGCGCGCCTCGCGCGGCACCAAGGAGAACGGCGCGCAGGTCGACCGCACCGAGCGGGACATCCCCGGCAAGTGGGTTATCGTCTCCATCTTCGTGGCCATGGTTCCGATCGCGGGCCTGCTGTGGTGGTTCATGCGTGGCACGAAGATCGAGCACAACACTGCTGTTCTGATCGCTATTTCGGTTCTCTTCATTCTGCTCGCCGGCCTGCTGGTCGCGGCGGTCTGTGGTTACATGGCCGGCCTGATTGGCTCGTCGAACTCGCCGGTGTCCGGCGTCGGCCTGCTGGTTGTCGTCATCACGGCGGTTGTCATCCTGGCGGTGCACGGCCGCGGCTCGACTACGGAAGAGAACACGGCGCTCATCGCCTACACGCTGTTTACCTCGGCCATCGTCTTCTGTATTGCGACGATCGCGAACGATAACCTGCAGGACCTCAAGACGGGCCAGCTGGTGGGCGCGACCCCGTGGAAGCAGCAGGTCGCCCTGATCATCGGCGTCGTCTTCGGCGCGCTGATCATTCCCCCGGTCCTGGAGCTCATGCAGAACTCCTTCGGTTTCCAGGGCGCTCCCGGCGCTGGCCCCGACGCGCTGGCGGCCCCGCAGGCCTCGCTGATTTCCTCGCTCGCCAAGGGCGTGCTCGGCGGCGGCATCGACTGGAAGCTCCTGGGCATCGGTGCGGCGATCGGCGTTGTCGTCATCATCATTGACGAGGTCCTGCGCCCCGCGTCGAAGGGCAAGCTCGCCCTGCCCCCGCTGGCGGTCGGCATGGGCATTTACCTGCCCGCTTCCCTGACGGTCCTGATCCCGATCGGCGCGTTCATTGGCTTCCTGTACAACAGGTGGGCTGACAAGCAGGCAGACGTGGAGCGCGCGAAGCGCTTCGGCACGCTGGCTGCGACGGGCCTGATCGTCGGCGAGTCCCTGTTCGGCGTCGTCTACGCGGGCATCGCGGGTGCGACGGGCTCGGAGTCGCCACTGGCGCTGCCCTTCATCGGCGATGGCTTCACGCCGATCGCAAACATCCTGGGCATCGCGTTCTTCGCGGGCGCGACGTGGCTGCTCTACAACTTCGCTCGTAAGATCACGCGAGACTCGGATCGCGAGTCCGCCGCGAAGTAAGCACGCAGCATGTGCGAGGGGTTCCCTCGCTACGCATCAGCCCCGGCCTCGTTCCTACTCTCAGGGACGAGGCCGGGGCTCGTTATGCCGCCCCACAACCTCCCGGCAACGAGGCATTTTTGTCCATCCGCATGACCATAAATCCCAGAATGTGGTCGCCGTCCCACTTGTCACCCGTAGATATTCCGCATGTCAAGGCACATTTACCTGTATTTCAAAAAATAATGCCATTTCATGACTAAACATTAAATGGTACTTTTATTACATGAAACACATCCCGGAACCAGACGTTGCATGGCTACGGGACCCCGGGGCGTCGGTGAACCGCCTGACGGTGCACTCGACGTGGAGGTCGCGCAGGCCGCTTCAAATGCTGTCGAGCACCTGGCAGGTCACGGGTGTGTCAGGCACTGCTGCCGAGCTGATCAAACGCACCCCCCTTCAGCGTGACTTCGAGGCGACGTCCATCCCCGGTGTGCTGGAGATGGACGGCGCATGGGTGCGCCGCGAGGAGGAGGCCCGCAGGGCGGCGGAGGCCCAGGGAGAACCCGCCCCGGATCAGGTTCGCGCCTCGATTCTGCGTCGCGAGTTCATCCTCGACGCGCCACTGAAGGACGCGAGCGAGCGCGGGTGGACGATGACGCTGACCTTCGGCGGCTTCACCGGCCCCCTCTACGTGTGGCTGGACGGCATTTTCGTCGGTTTTTGCGCGGACGGTTTCATCCCGGCAGCCTTCGACGTGACGGATGCGCTGCAACCGATGCACACGCACGAGATCAGCGTTCTCCTCATGGATTCGCCGGCATGCTGCCACGGCCTGTTCCGCGAGGTCTCCCTCGAGGCTCGCCCACCTGCGCACGTCATCGATGTGATCCCACAGGCCTCGCACGACGGCACGAGCGGGTCCCTGCGCCTGCGCGTCGAGTGCTCCGAGGCCTCGAACACCTCAACGATCCGCGCCGCACTGCTGGGCGAGGCCCAGCAGGAGGAGATCTGGTCCGCGAGCGCCCCCGCCGGCGAGGACCTTGAGGCAAGAGGTGTGGGCGTGCTCCCGTGGAGCGCGGAGGAGCCGGTGCTGTACACGCTGGTGGTGATGCTGAGCGACGAGGAGGCGGGCACGCAGGACACGATCGCCCTGCAGGTGGGCTTCCGCAATCTGACGGCGACCCCCGAGGGCTTGCGCCTGGCGGGCCGCCCGCTGACGCTGCGCGGCGTGCGCCGGAACGAGTGCGATGGTCGCACTGGGCTCGCGGTCGGCCTGCAGGACATGGTCGAGGACATCGTGTGGTGCAAGCGCCACGGCGTGAACGCGGTTGCGATCGAGCAGGGGCCCGCGCACGCGCGCTTCTACGAATTGGCGGACCTGTACGGCCTGTACATCATTGGCCGGGCGTCGACGATGTACGAGCCTGGAGTCGCGCGCGACGAGGCGATCGAGGCGATGATCCGCCGGGATCGCGCCCACCCGAGCATCATTGCGTGGAACGTGGGCGAGGAGGACGAGGAGATTCGTGCCGCCCGAGCGCTGGATCCGACTCGCCCGGAGTATGCGGACACGGACTTCCCGCTGCTGAGCGAGGTGCGCGCGGAGGAGCTGCACTACGCGCCGGTGACGGTGGCGCCCTCGTACTCGGGGGTGACGGTTCGCAACCACATGACCTTCACGCCAACGTGCGACCTGGAGTTCCTGTGCCGTGTCATCGAGGATGGAGCCGTCACGTGGGAGTACCCGGCATTCCTAGACGTCGCACCCGGCGAGACGGGGTTCCTCCCGGTGGCGTGGCCGGCCTCGGGCATGCGCGAGGTGTCGGTGCGCCTGTCGTACGGGACAGGCTGGGCGCCGGCTGGGTTTGAGATCGGTCGCGGGGTCATGCCCGCGCCGTAAACATCGGACGAGGCCGGGGACAGTGCGCACGAGGAGGTGTGCACGCGAAGGGGGACGGAGCCTGCGAGCTCCGTCCCCCTCTCGGCGTCTCGGCTGGGTCAGCGGAAGGCCGCCCGCCTGGTCGGGATGGTCGGCATGCCGAGCATGACCGAGCCGGACCCGCCGCATGACGCGGGTTCTTCGGCGTCGACGAGCTGCAGGATCTCGCTGTCGCGCGCCTCCGGTGACTGCAGGGCGGTGGCCAGCATGAGCTTGATGCGGTTGAGCTGGTTGACCTCGGAGGCACCCGGGTCATAGTCGACGGCCACGATGTTGGCCTCGGGGTAGCGGGTGCGCAGCGCGCGGAACATGCCCTTGCCGACGACGTGGTTGGGAAGGCACGCAAACGGCTGGGCGCAGATGATGTTCGGGCAGCCATGTTCGATCATGTCGACCATCTCGGCGGTCAGGTACCAGCCTTCGCCGGCTTGGTTGCCCAGGCGCGCGATGTCCTGGGAGCGCTCGATCATCTCTTCGATGGGCCGGTGCGCCTCGAACTTGCCGTTCGTCGCCGCAAATGCGCGGTGCACGGGCTTCTCGTACTTCTTGAGCGCCCACAGCACGATCGGCATGATGTAGCGCTGCTTGCCCTCGATGCCCAGGTTCTCCTTGTCCCACGCGGCGGTGGCCACAGAGTTGTGGAAGAACTGCATCAGGCCGGGCAGTTCGGCCTCGCAGCCCTCGGCCTCGATGACGTCGACGGCGTGGTTGTTGGCGTCGGGGTGGAACTTCACGAGGATCTCGCCGACCAGGCCGACGCGCGGCTTGCGCGGGATGTCGCGCAGGGTCAGGGCGTCGAAGGCGCGCACGCACTCGCGGATGAGCTTTCCGTAGGAGACGCGTCCGCCGAGGGCTTCCACGCGTCCCGAGGTGATCCACTCCTGGACGTAGGCGTCCCACGTGCGGTACAGCTCCATCGCGGAGCCGGGCGTGGCCTCGTAGGGGCGCACGCGCAGCAGCATCGACTGGATGGCGTCGCCAATGACGAAGGCCTGGATGGCCTTGTGGATGTGGGTGACGCCCAGGCGGAAGCCCGGGTTGTCCTCGAAGCCCTGAACGGACAGGGCGATGACTGGGACCTGCGGGTATCCGGCGTCGCGCAGGCCCTTGCGCAGCAGGGCCGCGTAGTTGCTGGCGCGGCACATGCCGCCCGTCTGCGTGATGCCCACGGCCGTGCGGTCAGGGTCGGCGCGCCCGGAGATGAACTCGTCGAGGAGCTGGCCGATGACGACGATCGCCGGGTAGCACGAGTCGTTGTTGACGTATTTCAGGCCGACCTCCATGGAGGTGCGGCTCGTGTGCTCCAGCACGCGCACCTTCAGGCCCGCGCTCGCGAACAGCGGGGTGAGGAAGCGGAAGTGGATCGGGGACATCTGGGGCGCGAGGATCTCGTATCCGGCCACGCGCATCTCCTCGGTGAAGACGGCGCGGGGCTGGATGTGCCCGGCCTCCTCCTCGCGGGCGGCGTCACCGGAGGGGTCGCGCAGGGTGGCGGTGTCGACGGAACCCGACACCAGGCCCACGGACGAGGCGGGGGCCAGTTCCGCCCGATCCGCGCCGTTTTCGCCGTCCCCGGCCCCGGCCTCGTCGATCGCGGAGGCGAGGGAGGCGCGCTCGGTGATCGCCGCGTCGAGGGAGCGCAGGCGGATCTTGGCGGCGCCCAGGTTGGAGACCTCGTCGATCTTGAGGACGGTGTGCACGTCGCCGCGGCCTTCGAGGATCTCCTGGACCTGGTCGGCGGTGATCGCGTCGACGCCGCAGCCGAAGGAGTTGAGCTGGACCATCTCGAGGTCGGGCTCGTCGCCGACGCGGGCGGCGGCCTCGTAGAGGCGCGAGTGGTAGGACCACTGGTCGAGGACGCGCAGAGGGCGCTCGAGGCGCGCGTCCACGATGGAGTCCTCGGTGAGCACGGCCATGCCCAGGCCAACGATGACCTCAGGGATGCCGTGGTTGATCTCGGGGTCGAGGTGGTAGGGGCGGCCCGCGAGCACGATGCCGCGCACGCCGTGCTCACGCATCCACTCGATGGTTTCGACACCCTTCGCGCGAATTTCGGCCTTGACGGCGGCGTCCTCCTCCCAGGCCTTGTCGAGGGCGGCCTTCATCTCCTCGACGGGGATGTCGTAGCCGTATTCCTTGAAGGTCTTGGACAGGTGGGCGGGCAGATACTCGCGGTTGCCGAAGTTGACGAAGGGGCTGATGAACTTTGTGCCCGGCTCCAAGAGGCGCTCCATGTTGTTGCGGATGACCTCGGGGTAGGTCGCCACGATGGGGCAGTTGAAGGAGTTTTCGGACTCGGTGAGCTTCTGCTCGAAGTCGACGCAGGGGTAGAAGATCGTCGTGATGCCCTTGTCCAGCAGCGACTCGATGTGTCCGTGGACGAGCTTGGCCGGGTAGCACACGTTCTCCGAGGGGATGGACTCCATGCCGGTCTCGAAGAGGTCGTGGTTGGAGCGGCCCGAGATCATGACCCGGAAGCCCAGCTCGGTGAGCATCGTGAACCAGAACGGGTAGTTCTCGTACATGCCGAGCACGCGCGGGATGCCGATATCGCCGCGGAACGCCTTTTTCTCGGTGAGGCGGCGGTATCCGAAGATCCGCTTGTACTTCCAGTCGTAGAGGTTGGGCAGGTCGGACTTCTTCGGCACGCGCTCCAGGGACGCGCCTCGCTCGCAGCGGTTGCCCGACACGTGGCGCTCGCCGTTGGAGAACGTCGAGATGGTCATCTGGCAGTGGTTTTGGCACAGGCGGCAGGTCTTGCGCGTCGTGTCCACGCTGAAGCCCTCGAGGGCCTCGATCGTCGCGAGGGACGAGGTCCCCTCCCCCGTGTCGTGCATGCGCGCGGTCAGGGCAGCGCCGTACGCCCCCATGAGGCCGGCGATGTCGGGGCGCACGACCTCGCGGCCGGTGAGCAGCTCGAAGGCGCGCAGGACCGAGTCGTTGAGGAAGGTGCCACCCTGGACGACGACGCGCTCACCCAGGTCCGAGGGCTCCTTGAGCTTGATGACCTTGTAGAGGGCGTTGCGCACGACGGAGTAGGACAGGCCGGCGCTGATGTCGCGCACGTCCGCGCCTTCCTTCTGCGCCTGCTTGACGGAGGAGTTCATGAACACCGTGCAGCGGGTGCCCAGGTCCACGGGAGATTCGGACTCCATGGCCATGCGCGCGAAGGAGCGCACGTCGGTGCCCATCGTCTGCGCGAAGGTCTGCAGGAAGGAACCGCAGCCCGAGGAGCAGGCCTCGTTGACGGAGATGGAGTCCACCGCGTGGTCGCGGATGCGCAGGTACTTCATGTCCTGGCCGCCGATGTCGATGACGGAGGTGACGCCGGGGCAGATGAACTCGGCGGCGCGGTAGTGGGCCATCGTCTCGATCTCGCCCTCGTCCATGGTGAGGGCAGACTTGACGAGGCCCTCGCCGTAGCCGGTCGCGCACGAGCGGCCGATCTCGCAGCCCTCGGGCAACGCGCCTCGCACCGCGCGCACGATGTCGACGGCCGCGGCCACGGGGTCGCCCTCGTTGGAGGCGTAGTGGGTGAAGACGATGCGGTCCTGGGAGTCGATGACGACGGCCTTGATCGTCGTGGAGCCCGCGTCGATGCCGAGCCAGCAGCGGCCCTCGGCCTCGTCGAGGCTGGCCTTGGGGATGACGTCGAGGCTGTGTCGGGCCATGAACTCCTCACGGTCCTCGGGGGTCGCGAAGAGGGGGTCCATGCGCGGGGACTCAACCTGCACGGGCGCGGCGGCGAGGCGCTCCATGAGGGTGGTGAGCTTATCTCCGCGGGAGTCGACGGAGGTGGCGCCCGCTTCCTCGGCCTGGCGCGCTTTCTTGGCGGCCTCCTTCTCGGCGAGGAGGGCCGCACCGATCGCGACGTACAGCTGGGCGTCGTCGGGGGTGACGAAGGAGTCGGCTTTGGGCAGGAGGGCCTTGTAGGCCTCGCGCAGGGCGGGCAGAAAGTGCAGGGGGCCGCCGAGGAACATGACAGTTCCGCGGATCGGGCGCCCGCACGCCAGGCCGGCGATGGTCTGGGTGGCGACGGCGTTGAAGATGGAGGCGGCCAGGTCCTCGTGGGCGGCGCCCTGGTTGATGAGGGGCTGGATGTCGGACTTGGCGAAGACGCCGCAGCGCGAGGCGATCGGGTAGAGCTGCGTGTGGCGGGTCGCCATCTCGCCCAGGCCGGCCGCGTCGGTATGCAGGAGGGTCGCCATCTGGTCGATGAACGCGCCGGTGCCGCCCGCGCACGTGCCGTTCATACGCTGCTCGGGGGTGGGGTGCAGGTAGGTGAGCTTGGCGTCCTCGCCGCCCAGCTCGATGACGACGTCGACCTCGGGGTGGAGGCGCTGGGTGGCCTCGGTGCCGGCGATGACCTCCTGGACGAAGGGGATACCCATGGCGCGGGCGGTTGTCAGGCCGCCGGATCCGGTGATGGCCGCGTGGACGCGGGCGCCGGGCAGGGCGCGCTCGACGTCGGCGAGGAGGGCCCCCAGGGATGCGCGCACGTCTGCGTTGTGGCGGCGGTAGTCGGAGAAAAGTCGGCGGTTCCCGTCCAAAACAACGGCCTTCACCGTCGTCGAGCCGACGTCGATGCCGAGCTGATAGGGGCGCGTTGCCTCGTGGTGACCCTGTGTTGTCATGAGGTACCTCCTGGGTTCTCACCACAACTTAGGAAACCCCTCGCGCAGAGTCAAAGCTGTCCACCGACTGCTGGTACACGGCGATTAAAACCGCAGAATAACCGCGAAAATAGGCTGTGTTCCGCATTTTGGGGGCGCGGACCCCGCTCATGCGAAAACCAAGAATTACAACAAATGAAGCGTGACAAAATTCGCGCCACCGCCAGACAGTGAAACGATCAGGAGGTCGGCGCGACGCGGATCGCTCGGACCTGGGTGGCCTTCACGCTCGCCCACAGGCCCTCGCCGACACCGAGGCCCAGCTCGGACCATGCGGCGGCGGTGACTCGGGCGCTCACCGACACACCCTCCGCGAGCGCGACGCGCACGCTGACGAGGGATCCATCGACATCGATGCCCGCGACGACGCCGGGCAGGACGGAACGCGGCGAGGCATGGGCCTCCTCGCGGGACAGAGCCACGGCCTCGGGCGGGAAGGTGAGGGCGACGCGCGCCAGCTCCTCCCCAGGGGCAACGCTGTCGGAAGCCGCCCACAGCGCCCCGTCGCCGACGCGCACGCCGACCATGCCGGGACGCGAGAGCGCCGGTCCGCTCACGATGTTGAGCCCGGCCAAGCGGGCCGCGAACACCGACGCGGGCGATGCGAGCACACGGGCGGGTTCGCCCTCTTCGACGATACGCCCCTCCCCCATGACGATCATGTGGGAGGCGAGGGAGAGCACCTCGGCGATGTCGTGGGAGACCAGCAGCGTCGTGATGCCGGCGCCCGCCAAGCGCTCGCGCAGGACGGCGGAGACCTGAGCGGTGGCCTCGACGTCGAGGGCAGCAGTGGGCTCGTCGAGGATGAGGACTTCGGGGCGGAAGACGAGGGCACGAGCGATCGCGACGCGGGCCGCCTGGCCGCCGGACAGGTCGGAGGCGCGCTTGCTCGCGAGGTCGGCGATCCCCACGGCGCGCAGCTGTTCAAGGGCGGCGGCCCGGGCCTCGGCGCGCCCCACCCCGCGCACGCGCAGGGGGAAAGCGACGTTGGCGAGCACGCTCATGTGGGTGAAGATGCGGGGCGCCTGGGAAACCAGGGCGACGCCGCGGCGGCGCGCAGGCACGAACGTGGCGGCATCATCGACGACGCGTTCGCCGATGCTGACGGTCCCGCTATCCACACGCAGGGTCCCGGCGATCACCTGGGCGAGCGTCGACTTTCCCGCGCCGTTGTGCCCGACGACGGCGGTGACGAGGCCGGGGCGCAGAGACGCGTCCACGTCCCATCCGCGCGCCGCCACGGTTCCGGCGACGCGTACGGCCACGCCCTCCCCCGCCTGGCCTGCGAGCGCGGCGGGGGCCTCGGAGGAGCGAGCGGAAGGAACAGCAGAAGCGGAAGCGTGCCCAGGCCTCATCGATCGAAGGAGCGAGGCGAGGCGTCCCCACGGGGTTTCCGTCAACGCAACGACGGCTGCTGCGACGCCGAGGAGGACCACGCCGAGCGCGAGGGCCAGGTCCGCGTCGGACTCTCGGGCCAGGTAGATCTGGAGGGGCATCGTGCGGGTCACGCCCTGCATGGACCCCGCGAAGGTGAGGGTCGCGCCGAACTCGCCGAGGCAGCGGGCCAGCGCAAGGGCGGCGCCGCGCCCGAGGCCGGGCAGGACGGTCGGCAGGGTGATCTGCCAGAACACGCGCGAGGGCGAGGCCCCCAGGGAGGAGGCCATCTCGTCGAGCCCCTGCTCGCGGGCACGCAGCGCGGACTCGAGGGTGACGATGAGGAAGGGCAGGGAGACGAAGACCTGTGCGATGACGACGGCGGTCGTCGTGAAGGCGATGTCGAGGCCGGCACCGCTGAGGAGCGCCCCGAGGGTCGAGCGCCGACCGAAGGCCGCAAGCAGGGCGATGCCCGCGACGACGGGCGGCAGCGAGAGCGGCAGGGCGACGAGGATGCGGGCTGCACGCACGCCCCGCCACGAGCGGGACAGCACGAGGGCCGCGGGGACGCCGAGGAGGAGGTCCACGCCGAGCGCAACGGCGCAGGTGCGCAGCGACAGGCCGAGGGCGTCGCGTGCCTCCGGGGTCGCGAGGGTCGTGCCGAGGGCGGCCCAGTTGACGCGCCCCAGCATGAAGGCCAGGGGCAGGACCAGGAAGCACAGGGCGAGCGCACCGAGGCCCCCCGCCCAAAGGGGCAGGGGGCTCACGGCGGGCGTTCGACGCGATGTCACCTGTCGATGTTACTTCGCGGCGGGCGTGAAGCCCGCGTTTTCGAGGACCTTCTGGCCGTCGGCGGAGAGGACCAGGTCGATCCACTTCTGGCCGAGGTCCTTCTTGGTCGAGGCAGTCACGAGGGCGATCGGGTACTTGTTGACGGCCTCATTGGCACCCTGGATCTCGACGGTGTCGACTGCGTCACCTTCGGCGAGGGCGTCGGTCTTGTAGACGATACCGGCGTCGGCTTGGCCGGAGGAGACCTTGCCGCGCACGTCGGTGACGGCCTGCTCCTCGGAAACCGGGTTGAGGGTCACACCGAGCTTCTCGGTGAGGGTCTTGGTGAGCTTGCCGCAGGGAACCTCGGGCGCACAGATCACCAGCTTGACTCCATCGAGCGAGGAGTCGAGGCCGGTCACGCCCGCCGGATTGCCGGGCGTCGTGATGAGGGTGAGGGTGTTGGTGACGAAGATGGTCTGCGCGTCGACCTGCGAGGCGTCGGCGGCCTTCTTCATGGTGGACTCGTTGGCGGTGGCCAGGACGTCAACATCCGCGCCTTCGCCGAGCTGGGTCACGAGGTCCTGGGAGCCCGCGAAGTTAAAGCGCACGTCCACGCCGGGGTTGGCGGCCTCAAAGGTCTTTTCGAGCTCACCGAAGGTCTCGGTCAGCGAGGCGGCGGCGTAGACGTTGAGGACGGTGGTCTCGGCGGCGGGCTGGGTTGCCTCGGCCGAGGCCGTGGAGTCGGCGGGGGTGGAGCCGGAGGTGCAGGCGGCGAGTGCCAGGGCGGCGGCGCCGATGGCGGGGAGGATGCGGAGGGAACGCACTCATATCTCCTTTTGAGAGGGAATCGAACGCGTTAAATCTAACAAGGGGCGCAGCAAGCACGCAACGGTTCGCAAGAGCGCACCCAAATTGTTACTTTTGCTTTTGATACCGGGGAAAGCCAGAAAGTTATTTAACTTGTTTTTACCCATCATAAAACGGGGTAAGCCGCCATACTCAGGCCACTCCAGTCGCGCATCGACACACTCAGACGTGCGGAGGCCCCCTTTCACTCGGGCGACGCGCACACAAAATCACCTCACGCTCACGCCCGCCCTCAGACCCACCCCCACAGCAGGAAGGGACTAGGATCACACTTATACACATTCGCCACCGGAGGACACCATGCCCAAGCCCGTCGACTACGACCTCAGCCAGATCAGCGCCCACGTCATCACCTATTCCGACCGCATCCAGCGCGGCACGAAGGAGGACCGGGCGACCCCCGCCTGCACGGCGGCGCTGGCCGAGGCCGGCCTGGGCCCCGTGACGGTCGCGGCGATCCCCGAGAGCGCCGACATCCTCGAGACGGAGATTCGCAGCGCGCTCGAGGCCGGCGCGCGCTTCATCCTGGTCCTGGGTGGCTCGGGTTTCGGCGTGGGCAACTACGCACCCGAGGTCGTCCGCTCGATCGTCGAGGTCGAGATCCCCGGCATCGCCGAGCAGATCCGCGCCCACGGCCTCGCCAATACCCCCCTGTCGGGCCTGTCCCGAGAGGTCGTCGGCGTAACTGCACGCGACTCCTCGGGCGCCCTCATCATCTCTTCCCCCGGCTCGCGAGGCGGCGCACTCGACACCCTCGAGGTCGTCACGCCGCTGCTCCCCGCGATCTTCCACCAGCTCGACGAGCAGCGCTGACCCCCTCCCCCCCTCCCTCCAATGTCGCACGTAATTTGGTTTCCCTGATTTTTATTAGGGGCCCGGAAAACGTTGAAATACCAATGCTTCCATTTCAAAGCATGAAAGGTTGACACGGGAATTACGTGCGACATTTGTGGGGAACCAAGCCAGTGCTCCAGACGAGGCCTCGGCTCGTTAGTGTCCGGGGGCGGCGGCGAGGCCTGGCCGGGCTTCGAGATCGATCACTCCGAGCCGTAGGCTCGAGTGTGGCGATCTCGCGGGCGGGCCGCCGCCCCCGGACACCAGAAACGAACGAGGCCACGGCGCACGCCACGGCCTCGTCGTTGTCGGGAGGTCAGCTCTTGCAGCGACGCAGGAGCGCCACCCACCTGCGTCAATACGCGGCGGGCGGCGCTTTGTGAGGTTGTTCGCCGGGGCTCGCTCAGAAGGTGTACCCCACCCAGGCGCCGGAGTCAGTAAAGACCGAGAAGCGCCCATCGATGTAGTTCCGACCGGTGACCATCCGCCCGTCATACGACAGGTAGTACCACGTGCCACCATCGAGGACCCAGCCTGTTGCCCGAGAACCGCTCGAGCCCAGGTAGTACCAGGAGCCGTTCGAGTAGAGCCAGCCGGTCGCCATCGCACCGGAGGGTGCCGCGTAGTACACAGCGCTTCCATCCGAGAACCAGCCGAGGGCCATCATTCCCTCGCTGCCGAAGTAGTACCAGGAGCCGTGGTCGTACAGCCATCCGGTCGCCATCGCACCACTGGCGCGCAGGTAGTACCAGGTGCCGCCGCCGTCCAGCCACCCGGTGACCATCGCACCCGAAGAACGCATGTAGTACCAGGATCCCTGAACGCTCGTCCAGCCGGTAGCCATAGCGCCCGAGCGCCCATCGAGCCAGTACCAGGAGCCGCCGTCGTACAGCCAACCATTATGGGCGCGTCCATCATGCAGGTAGTACCACTTGCCTTTAATCTGCGTCCACCCATTACCGGAAGGGTGCCCCGCAGAGTCGAGATAGTAGAGGCCTTTACCCGTGTCGACCAGCTCCGAGGAAACCATCGCACCCGAATAGTCCATCCAGTACCACTGCCCCTTGTCGTACACCCAGGTGATGGCCTCGGCGGAGGGCTTGCCCGCGAAGTAGTACCAGTTGCCGCTGCTTCCCTTCCACCAGCCGGTCGTGGCCGCGGGGCGCCCGCCCTTGAACCACCAGGCGCGCGGACTTTCCAGGCCGTACTCATGTCCCCAGGAAGCGTAGGACAGATCGTTGTACGAAATGCCGGAAGGGCCGAAAGTGGCGATGAGCGAGGGAATATGCCCACTCGACCATAAGTCCATCATCGGCACCCACGACGATTCCCCATGAATGACGCTCTCAGTCAGATTATCAGGGGTGTACCATTCCGGCCCCGTCTGCGCGATCATGGAGGGACTCAACGCCTTCATGAAGGCACTGGAGTTAGAGCTCGGCAGGCCGTGGTGACCGGCCTTAAGCATGTCGACATGCCCAACGATCGGGGCTATGCGGTCCTCGTAGCCGCCACCAGCCTCCAGGTCGGCGGCCAGGTAGGCGGAATGCCCGAAGGCGCTCACCTTCGCGGTGTAGGCAATGAGGTTTGCATCGCGTACACCGGTCTTCTTGTAGTTTTCAGCCGGATCCGTGGGGATAATCTGAACATCCATATCACCCAGCGTGATGTGGGTGTTGTCGTCCTTGATGTTCTGCACGATCGACGCTCCGTACGCGCCCTGAGCCCACCGCGCGGCCGCCATCATGTTGTCGTAGATCCACTGGTTGTCCCACAGGCGGGACTTATCCGTAATCCACGCATCGGAATACTCGGGGCTGAGAATGACCTTCGGACGGAACTTCTTGATGATCTCGTCCGCATTGTCGATGTGGTCGGAGTGCGCGTGCGTTCCCAGGTAGAACGCGAGGTTCGAGGAGGTGACGCCATGGTTGGACATGTAGCCGAGTACCCAGTCGGTATCTCCGAGCGCGGCATTAACAACTCCCTCACGCAGCGGGTAGCGCGGATCCTTGCCGTCGGGGGCGCCGACCCCCTCCGCTCCGTCGATCATGGCGAAGACGCCGCGCGATTCGAGCAGGATGGCGTCCGCCGAACCCGTCGTCGTCAGGATATGAATGCGGGTGGGGCCATCCGTGCCGGGGAAGGTGTAGATCTGCGCGTCGACGCCGTCCACGCTTTCTTCCTCGGACGAGGCCGTGGCCTCCTCTGCGGAATCCGCGGATTCGGCGGCATCGGAAGTATCAGCACCGTCCGAGGCCGCACGGTCCTGCGCGGTGTCGGGGGCGGAAACGCCAGAGTCGGAGCTCGACGCATCGAGGTCGGTAGACTCCATGTCGCCATGCATGTTCTGGCCATCTGTCGGAGCGGCGGCAGTGGCGGGAGCGAGGGAGGCGACAAGAATTCCTGACAGCACTGCCAGTCCGAGTCGCTGCCACAGTTGTCCGTGACGAAGATTCATGAGCACGCCTTGAGTGGGATGGGTCACTAGATGCTTACTAGCTAAACCTACACCCAAAAACGCGTTACTGACAAATCAGTTGCTCAGAAATGTCTCCCACCAGGCCACATCTTCGGGGGTATCAATATCCCGGCACACGTCGGCACTCACGCTCACCCGCTCGACGTCGAGGGCGCGCAGCACCCGACGAACCCCCACGCCGCGGACGGACCCGAGGGCAGCCACGGCCTCGTCGAGGACGCGGCGCAGCGCACCAGCGCGGTAGACGCCCATCAGATACTGGTCGAAAGGCTCCGGATCGCCACCGCGCACGACACGCCCCTCGACCCCCTCTCCCAACGCAGGTTCGAGGAGGGCGGGCAGGAAAGCACCCACACCGGGAGCGTCGACGGAAACAACCACGACGAGGACATCGTCGCCGACGCTCAGTGCACGCAAGCCCGCGTCGATACCGGCCAGCGGGCCGCCGCTCGGCGGATCCTCAAGGGTACGCAGGACACCGTCGGGGACGCGCACACTGGGCGGCACAACAGCCACGCACCCTGCGCCGCACGCCTCTATCAAGGCCGCGCACACGCGGTCGATCAAGCGCACGCCACCCAGCGTCAGATCCGGCTTGGAGACGCCACCCAGGCGCTCTCCCCCACCGCCGCCGACGACGATCGCGGCAACGTCAGCGCGCGGGGCGGCCACGGGACTCAGTCCCACGGGGCGAAGGTCAGCACGTCGGCGCGCTGCGTCGCCGCATCCGTCATGAGGACGCGCCCGATCAGCGGCTCACCGAAGCCCACCAGCAGCTTGATAGCCTCCGTCGCCATTGCGGTGCCCGCCTGGCCTACCACGGGACCGAGCACGCCAACCTTCGGCGAGGCCGGAGTCGTCCCAGGCGCAGGCTTGACCGGATGCAGGCTCCGCAGCGTCAGCGACGGCACAGGGGCCGGTGCCTCAGACCAGAACACGCTCACCTGGAAGGCCATCGACACGACCGTGCCCCACACCAGCGGAACACCGGAATCCGCGCAATAGTCCGCCACCAGGTACTTCGAGTCAAAGCTATCCGTGCACTCGACGATCAGGTCCCACTCGCGGCCATGCTCGTCCAGCCACTCGCGGGTCACGTGCCCGTAGCGCTCAAAATGCACCGAGGAGTTCAGTCCGCTCAGGTGACGCACCGCGGAATCCGGCTTCGGATCCCCCACGTCACCCTCGCCGTGCAGAAGCTGACGCTGAAGGTTCGACACCTCGACCACGTCGGAATCGCAGATGCCGATCGTGCCGATGCCCGCCGCCGTCAGGTACAGGAGGACGGGGGAGCCGAGGCCGCCCGCGCCCACCACGAGCACGCGCGCGGCTGCCAGGCGCGCCTGACCGGCCTCGCCAATACCGGACACCAGCCAATTGCGACGGAAACGCTCCAGCGCGGGATCCCCGGCCTCGTACGGGACGGGCTGATTGATCAGCGGGAGGGCGACAGTGCGCCCCGAGACGGCCGCATGACGGGAATAAGGATCGCCGATCGTCATCTCACAGACCCGACCAGTTGTGCGAACCGTCAGTCAATTCCTGCTTCTTCCAGATCGGGAGCTTCGCCTTCACATCCTCGACGATAGCCTCGACCGCACGGAATGCCTGCGCGCGATGCTCTGCAGCGACGGCGACGACCATCGCATCCTCGCCGATCTCCAGATGCCCCACGCGGTGCCACGCAACGATGCAATGCACACCCGGACGATCCTTGAATTCCATGACGATGTCCCGCAGAATCTGCTGCGATGAGGGGTGCGAGGAATACTCGATCGCATCCACGCTCTCTCCGCCGTCATGGTTACGCACAACCCCAATAAAGGACGCCACAGCACCACACGTATCCCGACGTGCGCTATCAATCAGCGCGCCAGTATCCAGCGGCTCATCGGTGATGCCGGTTGCAATCTCAGCTGACATGGGATCCTCCAGGGACGGGAATGCCTTCCCCTCCATCTTACGAGGGAGCGGTCAGGATTGTCTTACAACCCTGACCGCCCCACACAAATGACTAAAAAATCTCACCCGCCGGCGAACGGAGGCAGCACGTCGACGCGCGCGCCGGGCGCAAGCTCGGCATCCAGACGAGCGGAGCGCTCGTTGACCAGGTAGCTCGACACAGCGAGGATTCGCTCCAGCTCAGGGCTCTCTGAGCTGAGCTGATCGATGAGTTCACCCAGGGTCGCGGGGGTCTCATCGGAGGGCAGTTCTCGCATGTACCCACCGGCAGCCTCGGCCGCTCCACCGAAGAAGTGAAGGGTCGTCGACAGCGGCTTCGGGTTCGCCTCGTCGAGCCGTCGAATATAGACCGTCAGGCGCAGCGGATCGGCCGGATCCGCCTCCAGTGACCAGGTGGCAAAGCCGGTCGCCGTCCGCTCGAAGACTCGCTCGACGATGCCGCGGCGCAGCTCGAGGGCCAAGTCATCGGGGGTGCCCGGCTCGGTGAACGGGCAGGCCGTCAGGACGACCGCCATCGGATCAGTGTCGTGCGGGACAGACGCGAAGCCCATGGCGTTCATGAACAGGCGCACCTTGCCCAGGTGCGACGCGATATTGAAAGTGTCGCGCACGGGGCGACGGTTCGCATTGTGGCTGTGATCAGGCACCGCCATCGTCTCGAGGGCGGCATCCGCCCAGCGCGAGCCGATCTCACGCACCGAGGCCGCCGGGTCAGCCGCATCAACGCGCAGCCATGCCAGCAGCGACGAGGTGAGCTGGTGCAGCATCTGGGCCGCAAACGAGGGATCCGCCGGGGTCATCGTCGAATAGCCCAGCGCGGGTCGGCCACGACCGGATGAGGGAAGCTGCTGCTTTTCCACGAGGCCAAGGGTGAAGAGGCCTTCAAGGGTCTCGCGCACACTCGAGACATGCAGGCCGGCCTCCTGAGCCAGCTCCGCCACGGTCACGGGCGTCGCATGGTGCGAAATGCGCTCCAAGAGCGCGTGCTGCGCAGGGGTCAACGCCGCCATTGCAGCGAGCGTTTCAGCCAGAGGCCGAGCACGGGAGGTATCACTCATGACGTATCCTCTCTCCCTCATAATCAGTGAAAATACCCTTCACGGACACCTTCGAACGGCATTAAAGTTGTTACGTTACTAACAAAGCGCGCTTTATTCTACCCATCACAGACATCCCCCCGCACGCCCAATACCAACAGTCGGTCGCATTACGCGGGGTCTATCGGTGCATTCATACAGGTGAGAACGCGGGAACCACGATAAAGAGCCGGGGGCGAGCATGCGCTCGCCCCCGGCCCCACCGTTGACCGCGCCAGGGCCTCGCCTGGGAGCGAGGGACCGCGGCGGGCACGGCCATCGATCAGTCCGACATACCGCCGCGCGTGAGCTCGTGCGTGCGACGCTCGTCGCGCGACCGGTAGATCACCGGGGGACGCGCCACGTAGCCGACCGGCGCACTCACCGCGTGCACGAGGCGAGTGAACGGCCAGATGCAGAACAGCAGCAGGCCCGCGATGATGTGCAGCTTAAAGCTGAGGGGCACATCCACCATCAGGTGCGCCTGCGGGTGCAGCGTGAAGATCGAGCGGAACCAGACGGAGATCGTCTCGCGGTAGTCGTAGCCCTCGTGGCCCCCGAGTACCTGGTTGAGCAGGGTCGCCGCCCCGCCCAGGAGCACCGGGATCGCCAGCATCACGTAGGTGACGATGTCCATGCGGGTCGTCGCCACGCGAACCGACTTGACCACCACTCGACGGTAGATCAGCAGCGCGAGGCCAACGATCGTCATGATTCCGGCGATCGTGCCGGGGATCGTCGCCATCAGGTGGTAGACGTGCTGGGGCACACCGGCCGCCTCGGTCCAGGTCTTCGGGATCACGAGGCCGAGGATATGGCCCAAGAACACGAAGAGAACGCCGAAGTGGAACAGCGGCGAGGCCCAGCGCAGGATGGTCGGCTCATTCCACTGCGAGGAACGAGACGTCCACCCGTACTGGTCGGTCTTGTAGCGCCACGCGAGGCCCACGATGAGGATCGCGAAGGACACGTACGGCAGGACCACCCACAGGGCAATGTCCAGGAAGGACAGCGACTGCGTCGCAGATGCTGACGCGGCATGCAAAAGTGCGGATTCCATGAACGTTACCGTCCCATCGTTGAATCGGAAGTCGGGAAGGGCGTCGCAGACAGATCGCCCACGCCCACCAGCTCGGTGGGCGGCCCCTGGCTAATGAGCTTACGGAAGCCCTCAATGGTCTTTTCGTCCGGCTCGGGCAGCGTCGCGACCAGCGCGTCCAGCAGCGGCGCGTACGGGGAGTCCGTGGCGCGCAGCGCCGTGCGGATCACCTCGATACCCTCGCGGTTGGAGCGCAGCAGGCCCTCGGCCGTGCCGGTCTCGTCGAAGGCCGCGAACTCCAGGACCACCGGCAGGTGATCGGGAAGCTCCTCGCGTTCCATCTCGAAACCGGCGCGACGCAGGATCTCCTTGAAGGCCAGGATGGCCTGGCCGCGTCCGCGGGTGTCGCCGTGCGTGTAGTACGTCAGGCCGAGCGCGCAGCGTCGGCGCTGGTCGAACGTCTCCACGTAGGTGGTCTGCATGGCGCGCAGGCCAGCGGCGCGAGCGTAGCTCACGAACGAGGCCAGGGACGCCGAGGCCGGCTCCGGCAGGTCCGCCAGAGCCTCCTCGACCGCGTCCAGCTTGGTCTCGAAGTCATCCCCCGGGTAGTCCAGGAGGACCGAGACCGCCATGCGCACGCCGCGCGCGTCCTGCGGATCCATCTCCGTTTCCGGAGCGGCCGTAGGAATACGCGGAATGCCGACGAAAGTACTCATCGAACGACCTCAAGAGGGAGCATCTGGCGTCCCTCCGGCGACGAGCCACCCATCGGGCGGTTCGACGTGGCGGGGGCCAGGCCGTGGAAGGCCTCGACGTCGTAGGACACCGGGCAGCCCTCGAGCTCCTTGATGCCGCGCGGCATCTCGGGGTGGGCGGTCGGGATGACGAAGCGGTCGTCGTACTTGGCGATCGACAGCAGTCGGTACATCTCCTTGACCTTCTCCGGGGTCATGCCCACGGAGGCCGGGATCTCCTCGTTCGTCGGGTTGTCGACGAACACGTCGCGCATGTAGGAGCGCATCGCGGCGAGGCGACGCAGCGCCAGCTCCACGGGAGCCGTGTCTCCGGCCGTGAACAGGCCGGCCAGGTACTCCAGCGGGATACGCATCTGCGAGATGGCGGACAGCAGGACCTTGTGGTCCTCGCCGTCGCTGCCGGACGCGGTCACCTGGTCGACGACCGGGGACAGCGGCGGCACGTACCAGACCATCGGCAGGGTACGGAACTCGGGGTGCAGCGGCAGGGCGACCTCGTACTCGGTGATGAGCTTCCAGATCGGGGACTGCTGGGCGGCCGTGATCCACGAGTGGGGAACGCCGTTGGCCTGAGCCTGGGCGACCACCTGCGGGTCGTTCGGGTCGAGCAGGATCTCGCGCTGGGCGCGGTACAGGTCGCGCTCGTCCTCCTGGGAGGCGGCCCAGGTGACGCGGTCCGCGTCGTAGAGCAGCACGCCCATGTAGCGCAGGCGACCCACGCAGGTCTCCGAGCAGATGGTCGGCTGGCCGACCTCGAGGCGCGGGTAGCACAGCGTGCACTTCTCGGCCTTGCCCGTGTTGTGGTTGAAGTAGACCTTCTTGTAGGGGCAGGCGGACACGCACATGCGCCAGCCGCGGCACTGATCCTGGTCGACCAGGACGATGCCATCCTCGGAGCGCTTGTACATCGCGCCCGAGGGGCACGCCGACACACAGGTCGGGTTCAGGCAGTGCTCGCAGATGCGAGGCAGGTAGAACATGTACGCGTCTTCGATGGTCTTGGCGACCTGGAGGTTCATCTGGTGCAGGACGGGGTCCTGATCCAGGGTCTCCATGGAGCCACCGAGGTCATCGTCCCAGTTCGGGCCCCACTCGGGCTTGTCGATGTGCTCGCCCGTGATCTTGGACTTCGCGCGGGCCGTCGGGATCGCGCGGGAGTTCGCGGGCGCCTGGAGCAGCTTGTCGTACTCGTACGTCCACGGCTCGTAGTAGTCCTTCATGGTCGGCTGCGTCGGGTTCGCGAAGATCTTCGCGAGCGAGGCGACGCGTCCGCCCTGACGGGGAACGAGGCGGCCCGTGGCGGTGCGCTTCCAGCCACCCTTCCACTTCTTCTGGTCCTCCCAGCCGCGGGGGTAGCCCACGCCGGGACGGGTTTCGACGTTGTTGAACCAGATGTACTCGGTGCCCTCGCGGTTCGTCCACACCTGCTTACAGGTGACCGAACAGGTGTGGCAGCCAATGCACTTGTCGAGGTTCATCACCATCGCGATCTGAGCCATGACCTTCATCAGAACTGCACCTCCTGGGAGCGGCGGCGGATAACCGTGACCTCGTCGCGGTTATTGCCGGTGGGACCGTAGTAGTTGAACGCGTAGGCGAACTGCGCGTATCCGCCGGCCAGGTGGCTCGGCTTAATGAAGATTCGGGTCAGCGAGTTGTGCGTACCGCCGCGCTTGCCGGACTCCTCGTTCAGCGGGGTGTTGATCTGGCGATCCTGGGCGTGGTGCATGAACACCGTGCCCTCCGGGATGCGGTGGGAGACAACGGCGCGAGCCGACACGGTGCCGTTACGGTTCTTCGCCTCGATCCACTCGTTGTCGCGCACGCCGATCTTCTCGGCGTCCTGCGGGCTCATCCACACCGTCTGGCCACCACGACCCAGCGTCAGCATGTACGGGTTGTCGTAGTACTGGGAGTGGATGGCCCACTTGTTGTGGACCGTCAGGTAGCGCACCGCGACCTCGGCCTGACCCGGCTGACCGGGACGATGGTCGCCGACGGGGCGCTCACCGTAGATGTGCGCCAGGTCGAGCGGGGGACGGAAGATCGGCAGGGACTCGCCCATGTCCATCATCCAGTCGTGGTCGATGTAGAACTGCGGGCGACCCGTGAGCGTGTGCCACGGCTTGCGGCACTCGACGTTCTGCACGAAGGCGCTGTAGCGGCGTCCGCCGTGCTCGGAGCCCGACCACTCGGGGCTGGTGATGACGCTGCGCGGCTGCAGGACGGTGTCCTGGTAGGTGATCTTCTTTTCTTCGTCACCTTCGGCCAGGAACGCCATCTCGTTGCCGACGCGCTTTTCCAGCGTGCGGAAGCCCTGAACGGCCAGCGAGCCGTTCGTGGTGCCCGAGAAGCGCAGCGCCATGTTCGCCGCCTTGATGGCGGTGTCGCACAGCGGCATGCCCTCGCCGGCGTTGCCGTCCATGGGGGCGCGGCCGTTGAGGTCGCCGAGCTGCTCGTACGCCTCCTGCACGTTGTACGCCACGCCCTTCGAGGCCAGGCCGGCCTTGGGCAGGAGCGGTCCCATACGGTCGAACTTGTATCCGACCTGCCTGTAGTCGCGCTCGATCGGGACCAGCTTCGGCATGGTCTTGCCGGGCGTCCACGTCTGCTCGGGGACGACGCCATCCGCCATGGTCATGGCGTCCGGGGAGTCGTGCCCCAGCGGGACGGCGACGACGTCCGTCTGGATGTCCAGGTGGCCGGGGGCCATGCGGCCGACGAGGCGAGCCAGGGTCTGGAACACCTCAAAGTCGGTGCGCGCCTCCCACGGCGGGTTCACGGCCTCGTCGAAGCAGTGCATGAAGGGGTGCATGTCCGTGGAGGACAGGTCGTGCTTCTCGTACCACGTGGCGGCGGGCAGCACGACGTCGGAGTGCAGCGTCGTCGAGGTGTTACGGAAGTCCGCGACCCACATGAGGTCGAGCTTGCCGGGGTGAGCCTCGCGCCAGTTGACGGACGCGGGACGGTTGCCCTCTTCCAGCTCCTGCGCGTTGACCTCGTTGCCGGTACCCAGCATGTGACGCAGGAAGAACTCTGTGCCCTTCGCGGACGAGCCGAGCAGGTTCGTACGCCAGTTCGCGAGGATCTTCGGGACGTTGTGGTGGGCGTCCGGGTCCTCGATCGCGAACTGCAGGCGGCCCTCACGCAGCTCCTGGGACACGTATTCCGCGGGGGCCATGCCGGCCTCGGCGGCCTCGCGACCCAGCTGGGTCGAGCCCTTGGAGAACGTCGGGTAGCAGGGCATCCAGCCGCGCTGAACCGACTCGACGAGCGTGTCGACCAGCTGCTTGCCGTCCAGGTGCGAGGACTTGATCGGGTTCGCCATAGCCGAGGCCGGGGCCCCGTCGTAGCGCCACTGGTCCGTGGTCATGTAGTACCAGCCGGTGGAGATCATCTGGCGCGGCGGGCGTGCCCAGTCCAGGGCGAAGGTGAAGGAGCCCCAACCCATGATCGGGCGGACCTTCTCCTGACCCACGTAGTGGGCCCAGCCGCCGCCGTTGCGGCCCTGGGTGCCACACATTTCCGTGAGCGCCAGGAACGTACGGTACATCTCGTCGGAGTGGTAGTAGTGGTTCGTGCCGGCGCCCATGAGGATCATGGAACGGCCCTGCGTCTCAACCGCGTTCTGCGCGAACTCGCGGCCGATCTTGATGGCTGCGGCGGCGGGAACCGACGTGAACTCCTCCTGCCACGCAGGGGTGCCCGGCGTGGAGGCGTCCATGTAGTCGGTGGGCCACTCACCCGGCAGGCCCTCACGCTCGACGGCGTACTGGGCGAGCAGGATGTCGAACACGGTCGTCACGAGGCGACCGTTGACGCGGCGCGCGGGCACGCCACGCTTCACGTAGCCACCGCCGACCGAGGCCTGGCCGGGGGCCGCGGGCAGGTCGAAGCGCGGCAGGGCGATCAGGGCGGCTTCCCACTCGTCCGTGTCCATGATGGACATGACGGGCTCGACGCCATCCAGGTTGAGGTTCCAGTGGCCGGCGCCCTCCTCACCGAAGCGATCGGCGAGCGTGCCGCCCGGGTCCTTGACCGTGCCGTCGGCCTCGATAACGAGGGGACGGAACTCGTTGTTCTCGGTGCGCTCGGTCGTGCCTGCGGGCATCTTGGCGGCCGTCAGGAACTTGCCGGGGACCAGGGTCGTCGGGGCGACGCCCTCGTGGGCACCCTCGCCGACCTCGTTAATCTCCACCAGGAACGGGGAGTCGGTGTAGCGCTTCATGTAATCGAGGAACATGGGCTCGCGCTTGCCGACGTGGAATTCCTTGAGGATGACGTGGCCCATCGCCTGCGCCAGGGCGCCGTCCGTGCCGGGCTGGACGCGCAACCAGTCGTCCGCGAACTTCGTGTTGTCCGCGAAGTCCGGGGACACGACGATGACCTTCTGGCCGTGGTAGCGGGCCTCGGCCATGAAGTGAGCGTCGGGGGTACGGGTCAGCGGCAGGTTCGTGCCCCACATGATGAGGTACTGCGAGTTGAACCAGTCGCCGGCCTCGGGCACGTCGGTCTGGTCGCCGAACACCTGAGGCGAGGCTGGAGGCAGGTCCGCGTACCAGTCGTAGAAGGACAGCATCGTGGCGCCGATGAGCTCGTGGAAGCGGGAGCCCGCACCGTAGGAGATCATCGACATGGCGGGGATGACCGAGAAGCCGGCGATGCGGTCGGGGCCGTACTGCTTGATCGTGTGCACGTAGGCGGCGGCGACGATCTCCATCGCCTCTTCCCACGACACGCGGACCATGCCGCCGCGGCCACGCTGCGACTTGTAGGCGCGCGCCTTTTCCGGGTCCTCGACGACCGCGGCCCACGCGTGGACGGGATCCCCGAGGCGCTTCTTGGCCTCGCGGAACATGTCCAGCAGGACGCCGCGCACGTAGGGGTACTTGATACGGGTCGGCGAGTACTCGTACCACGAGAACGCCGCACCACGCGGGCAACCGCGGGGCTCGTACTCGGGCATGTCCGCGCCGGTCGACGGGTAGTCAGTCTGCTGGGTTTCCCAGGTGATGACGCCGTCCTTGACGAAGATCTTCCACGAGCACGAGCCCGTGCAGTTCACGCCATGGGTGGAGCGCACGATCTTGTCGTAGCTCCAGCGGTCGCGGTAGAAGGAGTCGCCTTCGCGGCCGCCCTCAAGGAAGAGCTGGCGCGCGTCGGCGGAGGCCTTGCCGCGACGCAGCCACGAGCCGAGCGCAAACAGGGTTGCGCCGGTCGCGGGCTTGACCTCGCCGCCGTAGGTCGGGAAGGTCATATCGGATTCGAGATTCGTCATGGGGTGCTCCTAAGAGTCGATTGACGAGGCAGTGGCAGGTCCGTCGGCACCACGCAGTGCCGGGTGGATCAGCCGGGGAACGGGGCGTTCTTGCGCGCGTACATGATCCAGCACAGGACCGAGCACAGGGCGCAGAAGATGGCGCAGCCCGCGAAGAAGACCGGGGCGCTGATGGCGGAGAGCGCGACGCCGACCAGGAAGGGGCCGAGGGACGCGATCGCCGCAGTGAAGCCGATGGCGCCGCCGGCCTGGCGGGCCGGCATAATCATCGGCATCTGCTTGAAGGTACCGGCGTTACCGAAGCCGGAGAACAGGAACATGGTGAGCATGAGGCCCAGGAAGATGTAGAAGTCCGTCATGCCGGTGGGGTTGGTCAGGACCCAGGCGATGGCGCCCATCGTGATGGCCATACCAACGCCGGAGATGAAGGTCCAGATGGCGCCGCCCATGCGGTCACAGAAGATGCCCCAGGACATGCGGACGATCGAGCCGATGAGGGGGCCGAGGAAGGCGAAGGTCGCGCCCTTGACGCCCAGGTTGAGGGCCGACTGGTCACCGAACTGGTTGTTGATCAGGAGGGCGAAGACGGCGGAGAAGCCGGAGAACAGACCGAAGGTCATGACGTAGAGGATGGTCATGTACCAGGTGTTGGGGTTGGAGAAGATGTCCAGCTGCTGCTTGAGGTTGGCCTTGACGGGCACGTCGCGCAGCCAGACGAAGGCGAGGATCGCCGCGAGGATGCACCACGGAACGAAGAAGATCGCTGCGTTGTAGACCCAGATGCTCTCACCGACGTGGTCGCCGGCGACCTGCTGCTGGGGCGCCAGCCAGGTCAGACCGAAAAGACCAAAGCCCATCAACACAGGACCAACAAGCAGAATGACGGACATGCCGAGGTTACCGATGCCGCCCTGCAGGCCGAGCGCCGTGCCGGCGAGGCGCTTGGGGAAGAAGTAGCCGGTGGAGGGCATGTAGCCGGAGAACGCGCCGCCGCCGATTCCACACATGAATGCCAGGGTCAGCAGGACCCAGTAGGGGGTCGTGTTGTCCTGGACCGCGAAGAACCAGCCGAGCATCGGAATGATGCACAGCAGGGAGGTGATGCCCACGAGCTTGCGTGTGCCGATGAGCGGGGGCAGGAACATGTAGATGAGGCGCAGGATGCCGGCGGCCAGACCCGGAAGGGCGGTCAGCCAGTAGAGCTGAGACTTATCCAGGTTGAAGCCGAGAAGCGTCAGCTTGGGCGCGATCGCGCTGGGCAGGAACCACACGCAGAAGGCCAGGATCAGCGAGTAGGTCGTGATCCACAGCGTGCGCCACGCGAGCTTCGAGTCCCACTTGGATTCGTCGTTGGGGTTCCAGTCAGTGAGCAGGTAGCGGCTCTTCTTGGCCGCAGGTTCGGTCGCGCTCATGGCTCTCCTCGGGTCTGAAGGGAGTCCGGGCGCGGGCGTGCGCCGGACATTCTTTAACACGGAGGCTACCAATTGAAATGACATAACCCACAAGAACGCATTGGGACGTGCATCACCCTTGTGAACACTAGGAAAAGTTCTTTCGCCACGAACGTCCCTCCCGAGGACACACAAGCAATTAACCGCTGTTAGAAAACATCGGCGTCACGAAATTAGTGGGAGGTTACCCACCAATACGGCTCATGGTGCGCGATGCGCGAGCAAAAGTGTCGATATTGAGCCCGTGCGCGGCCGGCTTCGCCCACATCGCGTCGGCCCATCGGGCGGCGATCTGCGCATCGTCCCCGCCACCGCGCAGCAGGTCGCGCAGCGAGGTCTCCTCGGTGGAGAACAGGCACGAACGCACCATGCCGTCCGAGGTCAGGCGGGTGCGGTCGCACGCGCTGCAGAAGGGGTCGGACACGGAGGCGATAACTCCGAGGCGCTTCGTCGGGTCACCGTCCACAATCCAGCGCCCCGCCGGCGAGTGCGGATCCTCGCGGGGCGCGGGGGTCAGCGTGTGGCGGGTGCTCATGATGTGCAGGATCTCGTCGGCCGTCATGATGTTCTGGCGATCCCACGTGTCCGGCGGGCCGATCGGCATCTGCTCAATAACGCGCAGCTCGATGCCCCGGTCCAGGCAGTAGTCGACCAGGTCGGGCAGGTCGGCCTCGTTCATGCCGCGCAGCACGAGGGCGTTGACCTTGATCGGGCTCAGGCCCGCGCGGGCGGCGGCCTCGATGCCCTCCAGGACGTCGCCGAGGCGGTCGCGGCGGGTGATCGCCGCGAAGTGCTCGGGGTCCAGAGAATCAAGCGAAATGTTGACGCGGTTCAGGCCAGCGTCCTTCAGGCCCTGGGCGCGCTTGGCCAGGCCGAGCGCGTTCGTCGTGAGGGCCAGATCGAGGGGGTTTCCCTCGTCGGTGCGCAGGTGGGAGCATGCTTCGATGATCCCCTCGAGACCTCGGCGCAGGAGGGGTTCCCCGCCGGTGAAGCGGACCTGGCGGATCCCGAGCCGCTCGACGCCAACGCGCACGAGGCGCACAACCTCGTCGTCCGTCAGGGTTTCCTCGGTGGGCAGCCAGTCCAGGCCTTCGGGGGGCATGCAGTAGGAACAGCGCAGGTTGCAGCGGTCGGTGAGCGACACGCGCAGGTCGCGGGCCACCCGCCCGAAGGTGTCGACGAGCCGCAGCGGCGCGTCACACGCAGCTGCATCTGCCGCCTGAGGGGCGGAAACGAACTCGACTGACATGGCGCAACCCTACCGCGATTTGCCCGGTGTTCGCCCCTCGAAAAACCGAGCACCAACGGCGACACGCGGCCCCGGCCTCGTCTCTGAGAGAAAGGAGACAGGCACCGGCACCCAATCAGCGTGGCCAAGTGAGAATTATGCAGCCACCATCCCTCCACGCGGCGCAGACTCAGGATATTGCGCCCCACGCATCACCCACGAAGGCGCACGTGGGGGTTTGGCAGCACTACAAGTCCCATCACGGCGTGTCGCCGGCGTGTCGCCCCTCTAATGCTGCAATTCCCCCCGTTGCAACCGCCACTAGAACCTAGAAAACCGCACGAACGCGCCACAACCACCCGACACTGCCCGTACCTCACCAAGTCGCAGCCATCGAGGCACCTGATTCCGCCGACGCATCGAGCAAGTGGGGGTTTGGCAGCACTAGAAGTCCCATCACGGCGTGTCGCCGGCGTGTCGCGCCCCTAATGCTGCAATTCCCCCTTGCAACCATGTCCGGGCCACTGAAATGAGCCGCAACCGCCCAATCCGGCCCACGCCTCATCACACCCGGCACGAACGCCGCAACCACGCCCGCACCGCGACAAGTCACATATGTGCACCATTAACAATCAAGCAAATTAGTACATCTAAAACTGCAACAGACTGAAATCTATCGCACTAGAATTCACTCATGAGCCAAGAAGTCAGGGGCAATGACGCTCCTTTCATCCTCAACGCCGTTGAACGGGCGATCATTCGCGTGCCGCGATCCAGCCACCACGGTCTCACAAAGATACCGACGGCTGTGAAAATCGCGGGCAGAACATACCTTGATCGGTCTCTCTTGACAGACATAAACATGAGTCGGCTACCGGAGGTAGTGCTCGCCGCACGCCTCTACCACCTCGCGCACACGCACCAAACTCTCGTTGTGACCGGACAATGTGCGCTATGGGCGCACGGCTATGGAAGCAATCCCACACTTCCACCCATCACGGTTGCCACTTCGTCCGCTATCCGCCCCATCGTCCTGCCTGCCATAGCAATCGGCACTCACAGCTTTACTCCCATGAAGGTCAAGGCCAGGCACATCCGTCGCCTCCCTGCTATCAGTGACACACGCGGGCTCCTCATCGAGAACCTTGAATCTGCACAGATTACTGCTGCCCGCACATCATCCAACCGACGTGCTGCTTTCACGCAGATGTGCATGAACGCCCACGCCTACACACACTTCGACAACTTCCACATGAAAGCGTCACGCAACAACGAGGAGTCGTGGAAGCTCTTTCTTGAGCGCGAGCTAAAACAGCTGGGCAATCGGGCAAGAGGCCGCTCTCAAGCACAGTGGATCATCACTCACGCAGATGCCGGCTGCGCCTCCCCCGGAGAAGCGCGTGTGCTGTACGAGCTGTGTGCCGCGGACCTGACAGGCATGCGCACACAGGTCGAGGTGCACACGAGGGGCCGTCGTTACTTCATCGATTGCGGGTTCACGGCCGAAAAAGTCGGCATCGAGTTCGACGGGCGCGCAAAATACGGCGACGACGCCCGCAGCATCCACTCCTCACTTTCCCGCGAGCGCGAACGCCAACGCCACCTCGAAGCCGAGGGCTGGCACATCATCCGTGTCGGCTGGCACGATCTGGAGCATCCAGACGAGCTCATTGCGCAGGTCCGCGCGGCACTCGCAGCGCGCCTGGGGTGAGACCACGACACCCGACGAACACAGTCAGTGGCTGCATCCTCTCCGCCAGCGAGGGCTCACATCGGCAACCAAACGGGGGTTCGGCAGCACTAGAAGTCCCGTCACGGCGTGTCGCCGGCGTGTCGCGTCCCTAATGCTGCAATTCCCCCCCCCGGCCTCCCATATCCAGGCCGTTGAAATGAGCCGCAACCGCCCGCCCCAGCCCGAGCCTCGTCAAAGGGGAGCAGGACGGGTGCCCCAAGAGACGCCCAACCGGCCCTCGCGCACCTCCCCGCCCCTACAGGCCTCTACACTGGTGGCATGCACGATCCCTCCCTGTCCACCGCGCAGCATCGCGAGCTGATCGAGGCACTGGCGCTCAGCCACGTCCTCCCCCACGAGACGCTCCCCGTCGAGGAATGCCTGGGTCGCCGCCTGGCGGTCGACGTTTCCTCACTGATCCCCCTCCCGCCGTTCACGAACTCCGCGATGGACGGGTTCGCGGTGCGCCGCGAGGACCTGGAGGGCGAGGGCCCGTGGACTCTGCCCGTCGCGGGCGACATTCCGGCGGGCGACACCCGCGAGAATCGCCTCGAGCGGGGGCAGGCCTGGCGCATTATGACGGGCGCGCCGATCCCCGAAGGTGCCGACACTGTCGTGAAGGTCGAGGACACGGACCACGCGGCGGGCATCGCTCAGGCGCCCGACACCGTCGAGATCCGCGTCGCCCCGAAGCTGGGCGCGAATGTGCGCGTCGCGGGCGAGGCTCTCGAAGCTGGCTCCCCGGTCCTGGAGGCGGGCCACATCCTGGACGGGACTGCCCTCTCGGCCGCTGCCTCGGTCGGCTACGGCACCCTCACGGTTCTACCCCGCCCGCGCGTCATCGTTGTCTCGACGGGCACGGAGCTCAAGCGCGCCGGCGAGGCCCTCGAGCGCGGGCAGATTCCCGATTCGAACGGCATCCTCCTGCGCGGACTCGTCGAGGAGGCCGGCGGGCGCGTCGTCGCACACCTGCGCACGGGGGACACCCCGGCCGAGCTCCGCGCGGCCCTCGATGAGGCCCCGGAGGCCGACCTGGTTCTCACGGCCGGCGGCATTTCGGCGGGCGCCTTCGAGGTCGTGCGCCTGACGCTTGGCACGGACGCGGGCTTCCACCACGTCGTGCAGCAGCCGGGCGGCCCGCAGGGCGTCGGCTCGACGCGGGTGGGCACGGGTGGCCGCGAAACACCGGTCATCTGCCTGCCCGGCAACCCGGTCTCGGTCTTTACGACGTTCCACATGTACGTCGCGGGCGCGCTGGCGGTCATGTCCGGCCTCGTCGCCCCGGAGCACGGCGGGACGGTCCCGAGCGGCATCATCGCCCGCGCGCACGTGGGCTGGGAATGCCCGTCCGGAAAGACGCAGTTCATCCCGCTTCGCTTCGTGGACGCACCCGGGGACGAGGCCGGGGCCCGCTGGGTGGAGCCGGTGCACCCCCTGGGGTCGAAGTCGCACCTGGTGGCCTCGCTCGCGCACGCGGAGGCGATCGGCGTGGTCGCCCCGGACGTCGAGCAGGTCGAGGCCGGCCAGGAGCTGGCGGTCGTCCCGCTCGTGGGCTGACCCCACCATAGAGAGAATTAACGAGAGGAAAACCGTGAAGTTTACGCATCTGAACGAGGACGGCGCCGCCTACATGGTGGACGTGACCGCGAAGAATCCGACGGTGCGCCAGGCGAGCGCCGTGTGCCGCGTGGATTGCTCGCCCGAGGTCATGCAGGCCCTGCGCGATGGCACCGTCCCAAAGGGCGACGTCCTGGCGGTGGCGCGCGTGGCCGGAATTTCAGCGGCAAAGCGCGTCCCCGAGCTGCTGCCCCTCGCACACACGATCGGCGTGCACGGCTGCGCGGTGGACCTGAGCCTGGAGGACGATCACGTGGCGATCCGTGCGACCGTGCGCACGGCCGACCGCACGGGCGTGGAGATGGAGGCGCTGACCTCGGTGACGGTCGCGGCTCTCGCGATCGTGGACATGGTCAAGGGCGTGGACCGCAGCGCCCGCATCCGCGAGGCGAAGATCGTGGCGAAGTCGGGCGGCCGCAGCGGCGACTGGGTGCGCCCGGAGGATCCGCAGGACTGAGGCCCCCTACGAAAAGACGAAGAGGCCGCCCGCAGCACATCTGCCGGGCGGCTTTTTCGTTGCCATCTCAGGATTTTAAGCGCGCGGGTGGTCGCCGCCCGCGAGCTGGTCGACGATGTGGGCGACGAGGGGGCCAATGACGGCCACCGTATCGGTAACGCCTCCGCGCGAGCCGGGCGCGTTGACGACGAGGGCTCCCTCGGGGGAACGCGCGGTCACGCCGACGAGGCCTCGCGACAGTGCGGCGGACGCGACTTTTTCCTCGCCGCGGCGGCGGATCGCGTCGGCGAGGCCGTCGATGCGGGTGACGAGAAGCGGTTCGGTGGCCTCGGGGGTGACGTCGCGGGGAGAGATGCCGGTGCCGCCGGTCGTGAAGACGAAGCGGGCGCCGTCCTCCACGGCAGCAGTGATCGCGGCGCGAATGGCGTCGACCTCGTCGGGGACGATCACGACCGAGGCCTCAACGCCGTGATCGGCGAGGAGACGCGCGGCGAGAGGGCCGGAGAGGTCCTCGGCGAGGCCGGCAGAGCAGCGGTCCGAGACCGTGATGACGCGCGCGGGGATCACGTCAGTGACGAGCGTTGCCGCGGCGGCGGGCGGAGCGGCGCACGCGAATGCCGGAAGTGATGGGGTCGACGTCGTTGAACTGGCGCGGGGACAGCTCGTAGTCGACGCGGCGCGCGGGCTCGGGTTCGAAGGCCTGCGGGAGGGGGCGCTGCGGGCGCGCGCTCTGGCGCGAGGTGGCGCGCTGCGGGAACGCGGGCGGCGCGGGGATCGGCGCGGGCGGCTCTTCGACGGGTGCGGCCTGCACGACGGGGACCGGCGGCTCCGTGGGCGCGGGGGCGGCGACGGGCTCCGCAGCACGAGGCCGGGGCGCGCTATCGCGCAGCGGCTGGGCTACGGGACGGCCGGGCTGGGCGGGCGTGTAGAGACCTTCGGGCACGGACGCGGAGGGGCGCACGTGGACGGGGCGAATCTGGGGGACGGAGCGCGTGATGGGGCCGCGCGCAGTGCTCGGCGAGACCGCCGGCAGGACGGGGGCGGCGCTGCGGTAGGGCGGCTGCGAGACGGGGGCCGCGGTGGCGCCGGGTTCGACCGACTCGCCCACGGGGATGTCGTCAGGGTTATCGGCATTGCCGGAGACGCGCTCGGAGAAGGGGCGTCCTGCTCGACGAGGCAGGGGCGAGGCCTCGGTGCCACGGTGACTGACCCGACCGTGCTGGGGAGGCACGGGGAAGGCTCCAGAGCGGGGGTCTTCGTCGGAAGGAGCGGGAACGGCAGGAGCGGCCGGAGCCTCGGGGGTGACGAGCTGCGCGGGAACGCCCTCATCGTGAGTGGCTTCCTCACGGGGGGCTTCCTCGCTGACCTGCTCGGGGGCCTCGTCCTCCTCGTAGGGGACGACGATGGGCGCGACCAGGTCGCTGGGCTCGTGAACGGGAGCCTGGACGACGGGCATCTCGTCGGGCGTGCGGCAGCCGAGGAAGAAGGAGCGCAGCTGCATGGCAGCCTCTTGAGCGAGGACGCCGCCGATGACCTCGGTCGGGTGGGGCATGCGGGCGTCGCGCAGGACGTCGCGCAGGGATCCGGCGGCGCCGGCCTTGGGGTCCCAGGCGCCGAAGACGACGCGATCAATGCGAGAGGCGAGAATCGCACCCGCACACATCGTGCAGGGCTCGAGGGTGACAATGAGCGTGCAGCCCGTCAGGCGCCAGGTACCCCTGGCGCGGCCGGCCTCACGCAGGGCGACGATTTCGGCGTGACCTGCGGGATCATGGTTAGCCTCGCGGCAGTTCCACCCGCGTCCGATGATGCGGCCGTTTTCGTCGACGACGACGGCTCCGACGGGAACATCTCCCGTTTCGCGGGCGCGGTTGGCCAGGAAGAGGGCCTTGCCCATTGCTTCGCGGTACTGCTCATTCACGGTCACCCTCCTAGCTTACCGGCCAAATCACTGTTGGGGTAGTTGGAGTCCACAGTGGCTCATGATGCTCGTGTGACGAATAAGTTTGACACGAGGCCCGACACGCTGCCGATCCCGACCGCCGACCGGCGCAGCGGAAGCGCCGAGGAGACCCCGGCCTCGTCTTCAACACACTGGATGCGCGCCAACGGACGAACAAGGTAGCCTATAACCATGCGCCTCCACGTAGCTCATCACCCCCTGATCACCCATAAGCTCACCGTCCTGCGCGATCGCGAAACGCCGTCGGCGACGTTCCGCCAGCTCGTGGACGAACTGGTCACCCTGCTCGCCTACGAGGCGACGCGCGAAGTGGCCGTCACCGAGACCCCCATCCAGACCCCGGTCGCCCCCACCGTCGGCCTCAAGCTCTCCGAGCCTCGCCCGATCGTGGTCCCCGTCCTGCGCGCAGGCCTGGGCATGCTCGAGGGCATGACCCGCATGCTGCCCACCGCCGAGGTCGGCTTCCTGGGCATGCGCCGCGACGACGACACCCTGGAGATCGAGACCTACGCGAACCGCCTGCCGGACGACCTGTCGGGCCGCCAGTGCTTCGTGCTGGACCCGATGCTGGCCACCGGCCACACCATGGTCGCGGCCACCAACTACCTCTTCGAGCGCGGCGCAAAGGACGTCACCTGCGTGTGCATCCTGGCCGCTCCGGAGGGCATCAAGACCCTTGAGGACGCGATCGGTGACCGCGCCGACGTGAACGTCGTCGTCGCCGCCGTCGATGACCACCTCAACGAGAAGTCGTACATCGTCCCCGGCCTGGGCGACGCGGGCGACCGCCTGTACGGCATCGTCGACTGACGAGGCGCGCAGCCCTCGCACAATGCAGCGCCGGGGGATGCGACGCAGTTAACGCCACACGAGGGGTGGGCGCGGGATGAAAGTCCCGCGCCCACCCCTCGCATTTACTCACCAATAAAGGCGCAAATTAACCACATTGGCTATTTTTAGCCCATTTTCCCTAATCACACCCTCGTGTGACCTTGAGCGCTAAGCACCCCAAGGCCTCGAAAATACCCTGCGCACGTTTCATGCTTGACACATGGCACTGATTCAGACCAATCCCAAGCGCCGCCGCTACGGCGCCGCAGCAATTGCAGGTGTTCTCGGCGGTATCGTCTCCGCCATCGTGAAGTTTGGCTGGGAGGTGCCGCTGCCTCCTCGTACTCCCGAGCGCAACGCAACCAACCCGCCCCAGGAGCTGCTCCAGCAGCTGGGCGTCCCGGAGAGCGTCACCCACCTGTCCTACACCTTCAACGGTAACGAAGGACTCCCCTGGGTCTCCTTCATCGTCCACTTCTCGTTCTCGATCGCCTTCGCGCTCATCTACTGCCTGCTGGCCGAGCGCTTCCCCCAGATCAAGCTCTGGCAGGGTGCCGCCTTCGGCATCTTCGTCTACGTGGCCTTCCACGTCGTCCTCATGCCGCTGATGGGCACCGTCCCGGCGCCCTGGAACCAGCCCTTCGCGGAACACTTCTCCGAGTTCTTCGGCCACATCATCTGGCTGTGGGTCATCGAAGTCTTCCGCCGCGACATGCGTAACCGCATCACGCACGAGCCGGACGCCGAGTTCCCGCTCGAGTCTCGCACCAACTGATCGCCGCTTACGCGGACAGACGGGTGGGCCCCGGAACCGTATGGTTCCGGGGCCCACCCGTTTTCTATGCGAGAGCCGCAGCCCTGCGTTCCGTCAGCCTCGGCGCCAGCGCGCCCCGGCCTCGTGGATCAGAACGCCGGGATGACCGAGCCGTCCGACCAGGTCTTCTCGATGTACTGCTTGACCTCATCGGAGTGCAGAAGCTTCTCGAGCTTCGCGATGGCGTCAGCCTTCTTGGAGTCGCCCTTCCAGACAAGGATGTTCACGGCCGGGTTGTCCACGGGAGACTCAACGACGAGGGCGTCACCGGAGATGGTCTTGCCACCCTCCTGGGCGAAGTTGCCGTTGATGACCGCGTAGTCGAAGTCATCGAGCGAGCGGACCAGCTGCGGGCCCTCGACCTCGCGGAAGTCGAAGTTCTTCAGCTTGGTGACGGTGTTGATGTTGACGTCGCCGTCGCCCTCGGGGATCGACACGAGGCCCTGCGTGGCCAGGAGCTGGAGCGCGCGGGACTGGTTGGCCGTGTCGGAGATGATGCCGATCGTGCCGCCGTCGGGCAGCTCGTCGAGGGACTTGTGCTTGTTGGAGAACACGCCGAGGGGCTCGAGGTGGATACCCTCGCCGGCCTCGAAGTCGTAGCCGAACTGCTTCTCCGCGTTCTCCAGGTAGGGAACGGTCTGGTAGAAGTTAGCGTCCAGGTCGCCGTCGTTCAGCGCGGTGTTGGGCTGGACGTAGTCGGTGTACTCAACGATCTTGAGCTTGATGCCCGCGTCCGCGGCCAGGTTGTCGTTGATGTAGGTGAGGATCTTCGCGTGGGGCGAGGGGGTCGCGCCCACGGTCAGGGTGACGACATCCGAGGAAGAGCCGGAAGCATCCGAGGAGGAGGAGCCGCCGCCGCAGGCCGCCAGGCCCAGGGTGGCAACGGCCGCCAGGCCGATAGCTGCGAGAGAGCGGTGACGCATGGTGTTTCTCTTTTCTTCTGCGTACTGGATGGGATGGATGGCCGAGGCCGGGGTGGCCTGACCTGGGTCTGTCAGCGCGCGCGGTGGTCGACCAGGCGCGAGAGGATATCGCCGATCAGCTGAATGATCTGCACGATGACGATGATGGCGACGACGGTGGAGATCATGACGTCGTCCTGCCAGCGGTTGTAGCCATAGTTGATGGCCATCTGGCCCAAGCCGCCGCCACCGACGGCGCCCGCCATCGCGGAGTAGCCGATCAGGGTGATCGCCAGGGTCGTGATGGACTGGATGAGGGCGGGCATGGCCTCGCGAATGAGGACACCCCAGCGGATCTGACGGTTGGAGGCACCCATCATCTGGGCGGCCTCGATCTTGCCGGGATCGACGGCCAACAGGTTCGTCTCCACGAGGCGCGCAAAGAAGGGCGCGGAGAGGATGACGAGCGGCACGACGGTCGCGAGCGAGCCCGTGGACTTGCCGACGATCATCTTCGTGACCGGGATCAGCATGATGATGCCGATGATGAAGGGCAGGGAGCGCACGATATTCACGACGAAGGACACGGCCTGGTACACGCCCTTGTTCGGGGTGAGGCCGCCCTTGCCGGTCTGCACGAGGAGGAGTCCCAGGAGCGTGCCGATGATGACCGCGAAGAGCGTGGACAGGCCCGTCATCATGAGGGTCTCGAGGATTGCCGGACCGAACTTCTCGGTGAGGGCCGGGTTGTCAAACCACGTCGGGTCGCCTTTGCCTGCGGGCAGGAGCGCCAGCGCGTGAGCGGCGGTGTGTGCGGCGGTCATTGGTCCCTCACTTCCGCGTGGACGTTGTTCTTGCGCAGCTGCTCGATAATCTTGTCAGCGTGGTACGCGGGCACGGTCAGGGCCAGGCGGCCCACCTGCACGCTGCCGAGGGACTCGAAGGTTCCGGCGGTGACGTCGGCGCCCATGGACGAGGCCAGGTGCAGGACGGTCGCACCGGTCGGGACACCCGGGTGCGACGTGAAGACGACGTCGAGGAGGACGGTGCCCACCGCGTTCGGCTCGAAGCGGCCATCGGCGGATTCCGTCGGAACCGACTCGACGACCGGCATGGGGACCAGTTCGCGGGCCAGCGGAGTCGAGGGGTCGGCCACGACCTCTTCGAGGGGGCCGGTCTGCAGGACCTGGCCATGACCGAGGAGGGTCACGGAGTCGCAGATCTCGCGGACGACGGCCATCTCGTGGGTGATGATGACGACGGTAACGCCGGCGACGTCGCGCACGTGGCGCAGCAGCGACAGGATCTGAGCGGTCGACTCGGTATCGAGCGCGCTGGTCGGCTCGTCGCACAGGAGCACGGCGGGGTTGTCAGCCAGGGCGCGGGCGATGCCGACGCGCTGACGCTGGCCGCCCGACAGCTGGGACGGGTAGGAGTCGCCGCGGCCTTCGAGGCCCACGAGCGAGAGGAGCTCCTCGACGCGCTCACGGCGCTTCGCGGCGGGCACGCCCGCCAGCTTGAGCGGGTAGCCGATGTTGTCGGCGGCGGTGCGAGCGTCCAGGAGGTTCGCGGCCTGGAAGACCATGCCGATGCGACGACGGGCGGCGCGCAGCGCTGAACCCGTCAGGGTCGCCAGGTCGAGGCCGTCGACGACGATGTGGCCCTCGGTGGGCTTCTCCAGTGCCGTCAGACAGCGGATAAGCGTGGACTTACCGGCGCCCGAGCGGCCGACGATCCCGTGGATCGAACCGCGATCAACGTGCAGGTTCACCCCATCGAGCGCGACGACCGTGCCGCCGTTTTTCACGGGGTAGACCTTGGACACCCCGGTGAGGTCAATCATGTGCATCTCCGTTACTGGGCCGCACGGCCCGCGACATCAGCATATGAGGGCCAGCGTCGCGAGCGCTCGGAATGCTGTTACAAAACTCCGTATCGTGGCTAAACCCTCACCCATCAGCCCGCATAGTGGCCCCAGTTGCGTGACAAACGCCTATCCGGCACAGGCGATGCCGGCGAGCGCCGCGCCCCACGAGGCCGCCCACGTGCCGAGGGCCAGGGCGAGGCCGCGCCCCCGGAACCCGTCCGCCCACAGGGTCACCGCGTCCACGAGCGCCGTCGAAAACGTCGTGAAACCACCCAGGAACCCCGTCGACACGATCGGCATGAGGCCTGCGGGCACCAGCTGAGTGGCCGCGCCGGCCAGGAAACACCCGATGACGTTGACAACCAGGATGCCGAGCTTCGCTCCCGCCGGGTCACCCCACGACGACAGGGCACGCTGAGTCCCTCGATCCAGCCAGAAGCGGGCGCACGCGCCCAGACCGCCGGCCAGGGCCACGAACAGGAAGGTTGCGCCACTCATGCCGGGTCCCCCTCACTGGCGACGGGGCGCGAACCTGAGCGACCACTCGCCCACTCCCCCACGCGTATCCCCGCCCAGGCGCAGGCGCCACCCAGGGCCAGGAGACCGAGGGACTGAGAGACGGCCTCGACAATTCCATTAAGCGACGCGTACCCCACCGACGCGACGATGTATGTCCCGTACGTCGTAAACGCGCCCGCAAAACCCGTGCCGACCAGGAGCTTCAGGGTCTTCAGCGACGCCGCATCCCCGGCGCCGCGCGCCAGGCGTCCCGCCACCCACGCGGCCAGCGCACCCAGCAGGAACGCGCCCACCGCGTTGACCGTCAACGTCGACCACGACAGGAAGAGGCCGCGCACGGGAGAGGCCTTCGCGACCTCGTCCAGGCCGGCACGCGCGGCCGTCCCCACGACCCCGCCCACGAAGACCGCCAACCAGTCGGGCACCCGAAAACTCACCATGCACCCCACTGTACGCCCGCCGCGCCACCACCCGGGGAGGCGGATCCCAGGAGGCGGCCACGGCCTCGTACACTGGGCGCATGACGAACACCGGACGATTCGCGCCCTCCCCCACGGGCGACTTCCACCTGGGCAACCTGCGCACCGCGATCCTCGCGTGGGCGTGGGCGCGCACGACCGGGCGGCGATTCGTCCTGCGCATCGAGGACATCGACCGCGAACGCGCCGGGTCCGCCGAGCGCCAAATCGAGGACCTGGCGGCGATCGGAGTCGACTGGGACGGCGAGCCCCTCATCCAAACCGCGCGGGCCGACGCGCACGAGGCCGCCCTGGCGTCGCTGGCCGCGCGCGGCCTCATCTTCGAGTGCTACTGCACTCGCCGCGACATCCGCGAGGCCGCCTCCGCGCCGCACGTCCCACCCGGCCACTACCCGGGCACCTGCCTGACGCTGAGCGAGTCCAAGCGCGAGGCGAAGCGCGAGGCTCTGGCCGCTTTGGGGCGCGCCCCCGCGCTGCGCCTGGCCGCCCCCTCGCCCGAGTGGACCGTGTTCGACGAGCTGCACGGCTCCTACACCGGGGCTGTCGACCACTTCGTCGTACGCCGCGCGGACGGCGTGCCCGCCTACAACCTGGCGGCCGTCGTCGACGACGCGTTCCAGGGCGTCGACCAGGTCGTCCGCGGCTTCGACCTGCTCTCCCAGGCGCCCGCGCAGGCACAGCTCGCCCACTTGCTCGGTGCCCCCGAGCCGACCTACGCGCACGTGCCCCTCGCGCTCACGCCCTCAGGGGCGCGCCTGGCCAAGCGCGACGGCGCCGTCACCCTCTCTGACCTACGAGGCCTGGGCTGGTCCACCGAGGACGTCGTCTCGTTCATCGGGTCGTCCCTGGGAGTGCCCGGGGCGCGTTGCGCCTCCGACATTGCGGATTCCCTGGGGATTTCAGGATTGCGTTCCCTGCCGACCGAGCCGTGGGTCGTGACGCCTCCCAGTTCCTGAGGGCTGCTTGTGGCCCCACGGGTGTTCCGGGCTGCTCTATGTGCCCTGTTGGGCCGTGCTGCGCCGTGGGCGGCGGGCACTTCCGCCAGATTGAAACCGACAGCACCTTTGCGCGGGTGAGCTCCGCTGCCGCTGAAACCCGCAGCACCTTTACCCACCACTTTCGGCCTTTTCGAGCGCGTTTTTCGGTTGCAGAGGTGATGGTGGTTTCGATGGTCGCTGTTCTGGGGCGAGCATTGGTGATGGTGGTTTCACGTTGGTCTGCATCAGTGGTTGCAGAGGTGCCATTGGTTTCAGCGTCGCCACGTCACAGCTGCCTGTGCGCGAAAAAGTTCGCCCTGCTCGGCCAGGTGTGGGCGTGAGCGCGAAAAAGTTCGCCCCGCGCACGAAAAATGGCCCAAAAATGGCGGTTTATGGCGTGCCGGGCGAACTATTTCGCGAAAGAGCTGCTGAAGGCCCCGTGCTGGGCGAACTTTGTCGCGGGGCGCCCGAAAAGACGCATGCAGGGCAAGCTCGGGTTATAGGACATTTCGTGTTGCTGGGGTTAGTCCCAGGTGTTGTGGTAGGGGGTGGTGTGGTGGAGTTCGTTCCAGCAAATTGCGTCGCCCCAGCCGGGGATAATGGCGGTGGCTTGGTGGGTTTGGCTGGCGTTATACCAGGCGTTTTCGAGGTCTGCGTCGGTGGGCATGGTGGCGAGGATGCGGGCTGCTGGCTGTGGGTGCGCAGAGTGGGTGTAGCACCACCAAAACACGGCTTTCATGCGTCGAGTCAGGCGCATGCCACGGTGATCGCGCAGCATCTGGCGTAGGCGCGCGTTCGTGCTTTCGATCTGGTTGGTTGTTGCAGGCATCGGCTGATCCCAGGTGGGGTCCAGGTACGTGAACAACAGGCCTTGCCTGATGAGCTTGTTGAGACTGTTACGAGCCCGAACGAGACGTTCGTGGGTGTATTCCCATCCTCCGTCAGGCCTGCGTGTTTTCTCCTCCAAGAAGTCCTTCCAGCGCGTGCACCAGTCCTGGTAGGCACCGATCCATTCCTGAGCTTCTTCTCGGCCCTCCACGTGCAAGAGTTGTTGCCCAAGAGCGTATAAGCTTCGTGAGGCCGCCAGTTTGGGGCGCGTTGTGGTGGCTTGGCGAATACGGCAATACGCATGGAAGGTGCAGCGTTGGATGCGCGTGGTCGGCCAGATTCTCTTGCAGGCTTTCGCGAACCCACTGCCCCCGTCAGTGACGACCAGGGCCGGTGGCGCGATGCGGCTCATGAGTGCTTCCCAGGCACGCGAATTCTCGCTCCTAGCCGCGTACCAACCCAGCACGCAATCGGGAGTTTGAGCGATGAGAACCACGGCACCTCGGCCCAGGTGGATACCGTCAACGAAGATGACGTCATGAACCTCATCGACGATCGGGCTAAACGGCCATAACTGCCACAATGGCTCACAGCGCCTGCGAAACGAGCGTCCCCCGCCAGGCAAATCCGCCTGACGGCGCCGACTGAGCAGCCAGGCCAAGAACTCATCAAGATGCTTGGCCGTGGAGTCTATTTCGTTCAACGTCGTGATTTTGCAGGGTTTACACCGCCACCGCTGACGACCTGATGAAGTCCTACCGTGACGGATCATGGGGCAACCACACACAGGGCACGATGCAGTATTCACAGAAACGAGGCAAACACGACCAACTAAAAAAGCTACTTTCCCGCGCAGCAAAGCCGAAAAGTCACCCTCCCAGCAACACGATTTGTCCATCCTCATAGTTGGTCCCAACCAACTAAAACACCGACTTTCCCGCACCAGAAAGCCAAAAAGTCACGCCACCAGCAACACCTAGTGTCCTATAACCC
>JVKM01000061.1 GCA_001072465.1 Xylanimonas cellulosilytica
GCCCAGATCTTTTCACGAACCCCCAACGGGTGCGGTCACAGGCAGGTAGCCATGTGCCTGCGTGCTGAGGAAGGGGAGCGCATCGCCGATAAGACGGTCTTGAAGATGATGCGCCAGATGGGGCTGCGCTGCGGCATACGCCGCGAGAGGGCCTACCACAGGTACAACTCCTACAAGGGGGACGTGGGGCAACGCTTCGACAACATCATCGGTCGCGACTTTACGGCGACCGGCCCCTGGCAGAAAATGGGTACCGATGTCACCGAGTTCAAGCTCTCCTTCGGTAAGGCCTACCTCGCTCCGGTCTACGACTTTGCCAGCAAAGAGATTGTCGCCTACTCCATCTCTATGTGCCCCAACCTCGCCCAGCAACAAGAGATGCTCCAGATACTCATGGACGCCAAACCAGCAGGGGTCGAGCCGATCTTGCACTCGGACATGGGATGGCAGTACCAGCACGAGAGCTACATCAGCACGCTTGCCGATAACGGTTTCATCCAGAGCATGTCACGCAAAGGCAACTGCATCGACAACGGTGCCACTGAGCAGGTCTTCGGTCACATCAAGGACGAGTTTTTTCGCGGCCAAGACTGGCAGACCTTCGAGAGCTTCAAAGCCGACCTCGACGCCTACATCACGCACTGGAACACAACACGACGCCAAGTAAAGCTCAAGGGCCTGACCCCGGCAGAATACCGGGATCAGGCCCTACAGGAAGCCGCATAACGGCTACCATTTAAAGCGTCCAAGTTTCGGGGCGCAGTTCATTTCCACGAGGCCGGGGCCGTTTCGTTCAGCTCTGGGCGCGGGCTTTCTTACGCATCTTCAGGATCGTCGAGGCGATGATGGAGAGCAGGAAGATGTTGAAGAGGATCGCGCCCACGCTCGGAGATACCCACGTGGCCACGAGGCGCCCGACGGGGGTCGTGGCTGCAGCGGATGCACCGACGATGAGGCCGACGCGCAGGTCGACCATGCGGTGACGCAGGTTGGTGACGGTGCCGGCGATGCCGGTGGGGATCATGACGAGGAGGGACGTGCCGCGCGCGATGAGGTCCCCCGCGCCGACAGCGAGTTCCATGCCGGGCACGATGACGGATCCGCCGCCCACGCCGACCAGGCCGGAGAGGATACCGGCGCACAGGCCGACCAGGATCATGAGCGCGCACGAGGTCGGGGTCAGCGACACGCTTCCCTCTCGCGTGGGGACGTGCAGGTATTGGGAGACGATGACGAAGACGGTGAAGCCGATGAGGATCCAGGGCAGGGAGGGCGCGGGGAGGCGGCGCAGGAGCCACACGCCGATCTGGGAGCCGGCGAGCGCGCCGACGACGAGGAGGGCGGCTCCGGCCCAGGAGACCTCGCCGTGGAGGGCGTAGTTACCCGAGCCCACGGCGGCGGTGACGATGATGGCGGCGAGCGACGTGGCTGAGGCTCGGCGCTGATCCATGCCCAGGACGGCCATCAGGGCGGGCACGATGACGAGGCCACCTCCCACTCCAAAGACTCCGGAAAGGAATCCTGCGCCGACTCCCGTCGCGATGACGAGAAGGACGCGGCGCGGGGTGAGGGGCTGAGAGTCGACGTGGGCCATGTCTCTACTCTAGTCCTGAGATGAAGCGTCTTCCGTTCCACGCCTTCACGCCGCGCGAAACCATTGTGTAGGCCCTGTTCAGGGTCGTTTGGGCGGGCGTAGACTTTTGGCATCGACGAAAGGAAAAGCAATGTCCAAGGTTCTGGTCGTGTCGGGTCATCCCCGCACCGGCGATGATTCGGTAGCGAATAAGACGATTCTGGAGAAGCTATCCTCCCTGCTTCCGGGCGTCGAGATCGATCATCTTGACGAGTTGTATCCCTATTACGTGTTTGACGTTGAGGCGGAGCAGAACAAGCTTGCCGCGGCCGACGTGATCGTGTTGCAGTATCCGCTGTGGTGGTATGGCTGGCCGGCACTGCTGCAGAAGTGGATGGAGGATGTGTTTGTGCGCGGTTTCAGCCACGGGTCTACGGGGACGGCGCTGCGCGGTAAGAAGCTGGTGGTGTCGGTGACGACGGGGGCATCGGAGGCTTACTACGCTCCGGATTCCGTTGATTTCAACGACTTGCTGACGCCCGCGAAGGCGACGTGCGCGCTGACGGGCATGGAGTTTGCGGGGAGCCTTCCGCTGTTCGGGGTGTCATACGCGAATCGTACGGATGAGGCGGCGCGCGCCGACATGGTGCAGCGTTCGCGCGAGCACGCGAAGCACCTCGCGGAGTTCGTCTCCTCCCTCTGAGCTTCTGCTCCCCTGCCGCCAGGCAGGAGACGAACCCAGCCCCGACCTCGTGCGTTGTACGAGGCCGGGGCCGGGAGCAGGTGAGGCTGGTGTCGCCGAGACGCAGGGAGCGTGAGGGACCGAACTTCGCATCTCAGTGCTCCGTTAGGATGGGGGCATGACAGATACGCGTGACCCGCGAGGGATTGTTAACTTCTTTGTCCGGTACCTGGTGCTCCACGTGATCTTCCTGGTCGGGCTCCCGCTCTCGTATGCCATGGACCTGGCCCTCATCTACTTCTTTGGCTTCCTGGGCTTCTTCACCTTCTTCCAGGTGCTGATAGCCATCACGCGAAAGTTCCTCCAGAAGGCCGGATCGTGGAAGCCTGTCGCGATCGTGGGGGCCGTATTCTCCGACGTGGCAGTCCTGTGGTTCTTGGGATGGCTGGTGAGCGGTATATCCAACGGCCCCAGCTGGGGGCTCGTGACCCAGTGGCTGCCCTACCACTTAGTCGCCGCCTTGTGCGCGTGGGGACTCCGCGAGTTCGTCTACTGGTTGAGCCCACGAGACACTGCTACGCCCAGCACCCCTAACAGTCCCACCGATCCGGCTGTTACGGAGAACCCCGCCGGCTCCGAAGACGCGGATGGAGGCATGACAAAATCGAGAGACCCTCGAGGCATTGTGACGTTCGTCGTCCGATACCTGGTCCTCCACGTGATCTTCCTGGCCGGGCTGTGGGTTTCCTATGCCATGGGGCGGAGACTCGCCCACTTCTACTTCTATGGCTTCATGGGCTTCTTCACCTTCTTCCAGGTGTTGATAGCCATTACCCGAAAGTTCCTCGAGAAGGGCGGATGGTGGAAGGCGGTCGCCATCGCGGGTGCTGTCTTCTCCGACGTGCCGGTCCTGTGGTTCTTGGGAGTTTTGCTGGGATATTATGTCGGCGGTCCCAGCTGGTGGCTCGTAACCCCTTGGTTGTACTACCATCTCGTCGCTGCCTTGTGCGCGTGGGGGCTCCACGAGATCTTCCATTGGCTAAGCCCACGACTCACTGCTAGGCCCAGCGCCTCTGACAGTCCCGCCGCTCCGGCTGAAACCGAGAACACGGGCGATTCCAACGTTGCAGACGCCCCAACAGCGACCAGGGTTACCGAAGCAGACAGCGACGGCGGCAGCGACAAGCAGTAGTCCGTTGTCTCAGGAGCGGCTTCGACTGCTCCCCTGCCGCTAGAGAATAGGCAAAAACTGGCCCCGACCTCGCTTTCTCGAGGCCGGGGCCGGTTCGTCACAGTCCTCCGAGTCCGGAGAAGCGTTCGACCCAGGTCCGCAGCGCGTCGAGGACACGCGTGCGGATGGCTTCGCGGCTGCCACCGCCACCGAAGCGGCGGGCCGGGGGAAGGATCGAGGACAGGCCGGTGCCTTCGTCGGGGACGTAGCCCTCGCGCAGGGAGTCGTACGCGAAGTCTCGCGCACCTTCGCCGAGGCGTTCGGCCTCAATGATTGCGTCGAGTTCGCTGTCGCGCCTGGCGGCGATGAAAGACTCGAACTCTGTGGGAACGTCCCCGTTGAGGGACACCCGGCGGTAGAATTCTTCGATGAGGTCGCGTTTGCCGCGCAGGGCGGGTGATGCAGCGAGGGCGCGCGTGATTTCGACGGGGATTTCACGGTCGTCGCCGTCGCCGCGCTCGCCCCGATGGTGTTCGACCAGCATGAGGATGTAGTCGACGTTGATGTCGACCTGCTTGACGAGCTCCATTTCGAAGACGAGCTCGTCCGCGATCGGTTCCTTCTCCACCTTCGAGCGCTCGCGCGCCTCGTGATAGAGGTCCAGGTAGACGCTCCTGTAGTCTTCGAGCTCGCGCGGAGCGATCGTGTCGTCACCCTCGAAGTCATCGAAGGACGTGAGGATGTTGCGCAGGCGCAGGACCTGCCCCATGAGGTCGATGAAACGCTTCTGTTCCTTTTCGGATGCGATCGATCCGATGGGCAGGGGGAAACCGATGCGAAGCTGCTCGATGGTCTCGAGGTAGGTGGACAGGTACTCGCCGTATGGGCGCAGGAGTACCTGACCGCGCGCCTCTTTGTTGCCGAAGAGGGCGATCGCGTCGTTCGTGGCCTCTTCGAGGTTGCGGAAGCAGACGATGTTTCCGAATGTCTTGACGGAGTTGAGGATTCGGTTCGTGCGCGAGAAGGCCTGGATGAGGCCGTGAGCGCGCAGGTTCTTGTCGACCCACAGGGTGTTGAGGGACTTGGAGTCGAAGCCGGTGAGGAACATGTCGACGACGATGACCAGGTCGATGCGTCTTTCGGCGAGAGCCGTTGACAGGCTCGTGTAGTATCCCTCGAATCCCGAGGCATCGGTGCCGAAGCTGGCACCGAACTGCTGGTTGTAGTCTGCGATCGCCTCGTCGAGGAAGGCACGGTCGTCCTGGGAGAGGGCCGAGGGATCCATGGATTCTTCGGAGAGCAGGCCCGTTCCCGGAGCCTCGGCGTTAGGCGCGTATGAGTAGATGATTCCGACGCTGAGCCTGCGTGCCTCCGGCAGGTCTGCCTGTTGGCGCTTGAACTCCTGGTAGTAGGCACGGGCAGCCTTGATGGAGGAGGTGGCGAACAGGGAGTTGAAGCCGTTGACGCGCCGTTCCTTGTACTGGAAGGAGGCGTGCCGCTTCGTCTTTTGGTTGAAGTGTTCGAGGATGTAGGAGACCACGGCCGAGATGCGCTGCGGGTTCATGTAGGCGCTGTCGGTATCGATGCCTTCGACGTCGTGGTTGTCGATGCCGTCTCGCACGCGGAACGAGTTGAGGTAGTCGACGCGGAACGGCAGGACGGTCTTGTCCCGGATGGCGTCGACGATTGTGTAGGAGTGCAGCTGGTCCCCGAAGGCCTGCTCGGTCGTCCGTAGGTTTGCTTTGCCGGAGCTGGAGGCGTTTTCCGCGAAGATGGGTGTTCCGGTGAAGCCGAAGAGATGGTAGTTGCGGAAGGCTCGCGTGATGTCGGTGTGCATGTCGCCGAACTGGCTGCGGTGGCATTCATCGAAGACGAGGACGACGTGCCCGGAGTAGATGGCGTGCCCGCGGTGGCTCTTGACGAAGGTCGCGAGCTTTTGGATGGTGGTGACGATGATAGGCGTGGACGGGTCGTTGATTTGCTGGGCGAGCTGGCGTGTGGATTGGTTGGCGGAGACGGTCCCCTCGGCGAAGGCGTTGTATTCGCGGATGGTCTGATGGTCGAGGTCCTTACGGTCAACGACGAAGAGGACCTTATCGACCCCTTCCATGCCGGCGGCGAGCTTCGCGGTCTTGAAGGACGTGAGGGTCTTTCCGGAGCCGGTGGTGTGCCAGATGTATCCGCCGGCGGCGACGGTGCCCGTCTGGTTGTTCATGCTGGAGGTCTTGATGCGCTGGAGGATCGCTTCGGTCGCGGCGATCTGGTAGGGGCGCATCACGAGGAGTTCATCGCGGGTGTTGAGCACGCAGTAGCGTGTAAGGATGGCGAGGATGGTGCGCTTGGCCAGGAATGTGGCGGCGAAGTCGGTGAGGTCCGGAATCTGATTGTTGGCGGCGTCGGTCCACCACATGGTGAATTCGTAGGATCGCGCGTTCGCGGCGGCCACCTGTCGGTGTGTGCCCTGGTTTTCGGTGATGTGCTGGAGGCGCACGGTGTTGGAGTAGTACTTGGTGTGTGCGCCGTTGGAGATGACGAAGATCTGCACGTAGCCGAAGAGCCCGTCGCCTGCGCCGGCGTGGAAGGAGTCGCGCTGGTAGCGGTCGATCTGGTTGAAGGCTTGGCGCAGTTCTTCGCCACGTCGCTTGAGTTCGATGTGGACGAGGGGCAGGCCGTTGACGAGGATGGTGACGTCGTAGCGGTTGGAGCGCGCGCCCGTGTCGATGGCGTACTGGCGGATCACCTGCACCTTGTTGCGGTGAATGTTGGTCTTGTCGATGAGGCTGATGTTTTTGGTGGTGCCGTCGTCGTGGGTGAGGACCTGCACGTGGTCCTCCTGGATGCGGCGGGCTTTGGCGACGACGGGGTTCCCGTCGGAGGAGCGGACGTCGACGATCGAATGCCGGTAGAAGTCCTTCCATTCCCGGTCGCTGAAACGGTAGTTGTTGAGGGCCTCGAGCTGGACGCGCAGGTTCGCTTCCAGTCCGTCGCGGTCGTGGATATCCACATATTCGTAGGCTTGGGCGCACAGCTGTTTGATGAGGTCGTCCTCGAGGGCGGCTTCGCTCTGGTAGTCCTGTTCCTGGTCGCGGGTCGGGTGGTAGAGACCGACGACCGTGAATTCGTCGGAGACGACGACGGGTTCGATGCGGGGGCGAGGTGCGTCGGTGGACACTCGCGTTCCTTTCTCTACGGGTCTCTTTCACGAGGCCGGGGCTGGCAAGCGGGAGGCTTCCCTCCCGTCTGGTGACGTTGATCCGATGCTAACGTCACCCACCATCATCTGCGTCCAGGCTCTCCCGGCGGCGTCAGCTGAAAGACAAACCTGAAGCCTGTTCAACCCGACTGATATAGCCCTGAACGCCGAGTATAATCGCGTGGCAACTACGCAGAGGAGGAGACCAACACGGCACGGTCAATCGTTGATGTCGCAGCCTACATCCTGGAGCGTACCAATACGGTACTGACAATGAAGCTCCAGAAGCTGGCGTTCTACGCCCAGGTCCAACACCTTGTCACCACGGGAGCACCGCTGTTCCCCGAGGACTTTCAGGCGTGGCGGGGCGGCCCGGTCGTACCCGAACTCTATGCCCTGCATCGCGGCATGTTCCTGATTCGTCCGGGCGAACTGGTGTCCGGCGACTCGTCTGCTCTCACCGATGCTGAACGCGCTCTCATCGATAGCGTGTGTTCTGCACTGGGCGACATGACAGGTGCCGAGCTGAGTGAACGGACGCACCTTGAATCGCCCTGGCTGAATGCACGCGAGGGACTGGCACCATCCGATCCCTCGAATGCAGTTATCACGCAGGAAGCAATGCGCAGCTACTACCAGGAACATCCTGTCCTTGCTTAATTGCCTAATGCTGCCCCGTTGCTCTGGCGCCGCTATGGCCACTAGGATAATCGCAGAGCAAGGGCTGAAACGGGTACGAAGCAGATCACCTGCAGACGACGACCGCGAAACCCGACAAAACAGGGCCTCGTAATAGTCCACTCGTGGACGGCAAGCTGAAGTCACGCCCTCGTGTTTCCCCTCGCGCACGCGCGAGGGGAAACACGTCTCTAAGACGCGTTGCTTCTGGAGACGACTTTCTCGGGGAAGGACAACAGGCGATCCCTGTAGTGCTCATACTGGGCGCGTCGAGCAGCGATCTCGGCGGGGAGACCCGACGTAATGTCGTTGACGAGGGCGTCGAAGTGGTCTAGCAAATCGGCGATACGCCGTTGCTCCGACAAGCCCGGAAGAGGCAACTTCACTGCAGCTAATCCCTTAGCAGAGAGACGCTTGACCTTTCCTTGCGAGACAAAACTACGCTTCTGTCGATGGTATTCGTCTGAACGCAACCAATACGACAGATAGCGCGGGTCTTGTTCGTGGTGCAATGCAAATGAATCATCATGGTACGCAACCGCATCAGCACCGAGCCAGGCAACACCAATACCAACATCTTCTACCGTTTCACCAACAGCAGCAACAATGACATCTCCCTGGAGCGCAAACCTCAGAGAAGAAGAGAATGACTCTTCAATGTAGCTCAGCACGCTCGTAGTACTGACACCATAATGGGTATAGATCTGTCCGTAATGAATTGCTGGGCACCCGGTGCCGCCCAGCTGATCGAGGGTGAAACGACGGCCACGTTGAATGGATGCGATATCCCCGAGCTTAACCATTTCAACCGGACCTCGGGCTGCCAGCGATTCATACGAGAGCAAGTGGTTGCGGTAGTGCTCATACTGGGCCCGCCTGGCTTCCAGCTCCGCTTCCAGCTCCGCTTCCAGCTCCACTTCCAGCGTCGTGAACTGATCCAAGCTCCTCGCGATCTCTCGCTGCACTTCCAGCGGAGGAACCGGAATACTCACACCTTCAAGACGTTTCTTTGAGAGATTAAATCGAGTGACGCCACTTGCACAACGACGAATCTGACGACGCACTTCGGACGACGTGAACAAGTATTTGGCATACCCCGAATCAAATGTAGCGTCGCGCCAACGTAAACATATTGAGAATGAATTCAGATAGACAGGCTCAGAAAAATCAGTTGTAACAACAGCTGTCAATCCTACTTCATCAGCATTCTCAGAAGACCCTGTAAATAGCACGTCACCCCTACACAGAGCAAGCTGCTTCTCATGAGGAAGAACAAGGACTCGACCTTGAGGACACCGATCAATCTCAATCAGGGAATACACTTCCCTGTAGGTAACAAAGGGTCGAGCATCTTCTATTTCAACGAAGTCACTCTTGGTCTTTCCAGATAGCCCACCAAAAAATGACCCCAATTCACCCAACGGCCTGTATTCCACCCCGTCCGGGCACAGCTCCTCGATCAGCTCGGCGAGGCGGCTCATCGGTCGGCCTCCAATGCTGCGACGATCGCGTCGATGGAGGCGCGCAGCTCACGCTGGCGCTCCACAATGCCGGCGATCCGAGTGTTCAGCTCGACGATGTCCACCTGCTCGCGCGTGTCCTCGGGCTCGACGTAGGAGGACACCGACAGGTTCCAGTCATTGCTCTTAATGTCGTCAATCGACACCAGGGCGGCCACGTGGTCCACCGCCTGACGCTGCGACACCAGGGAGAGGATCCGCTGCTGGTTCTCCGCCGTCAGGCGATTCTTGTTTCCCTCACGCGTGCACTCGGCGGATGCGTCCACGAAGAGGACGCTATGGTCGGGACGCGCCTTCTTGAGCACGATGATGCAGGTCGCGATCGTGGTCCCAAAGAACAGGTCCGGCGGCAGCTGGATCACCGCGTGCACGAAGTTGTTTTCGACCAGGTATTTGCGGATCTTCCCCTCGGCGGCACCGCGATACAGGACACCCGGGAACTCGACGATTGCGGCCGTCCCATCCTCTGCCAGCCAATGCAGCATATGCATGGTGAAGGCCAGGTCAGCCTTGGACTTGGGTGCCAGAACCCCCGCCGGCGCGAAGCGCGGATCATTAATGAGAGCGATGTCGTCCTTGCCCACCCACTTCGTCGAATACGGAGGGTTCGAGACGATCGCGTCGAAAGGCTGATCGTCCCAGTGGGCAGGTTCCGTCAGGGTGTCCCCCAGCGCGATGTCGAAGTTCGAGAAGTTGACGTCGTGCAAGAACATGTTGATGCGGCACAGGTTGTACGTCGTCAGGTTAATCTCTTGACCGAAATACTGACGGCTACTTGAGGGACCGAGAAGCTTCGCAAACTTCAGCAGCAGCGACCCCGAGCCCGCGCAGGGATCGTACACGCGCGTCACGTCGGAGCGCCCATCCAGAGCGAGGGTCGCGAGGACCTCTGCGACCTCCTGGGGCGTGTAGAACTCGCCACCCGACTTGCCCGCGCTCGAGGCATACATGGTCATCAGATACTCGTAGGCATCACCGAAAGCATCAATCTGCGCAGCACCGTGTTCCAGGGGCAGATCGCCGACGGCGTCCATGATCTTCACGAGCTTCGCGTTACGCTGGGCCACCGTGTTCCCAAGCTTCGTGGAGTTCACGTCCACGTCGTCGAAGAGGCCACGCAGGTCAGACTCGGAGCCGCTGCCCCGCGCCGAGTTTTCGATGAAGCGGAAGGCGTAGGAGAGGGTCTCGTTCAGATTCTCGTCACCGGCAGCCTGGGCGCGCACGTTCCCAAACAAGTCAGAGGGACGAATAAAGAAGCCCTTTTCCTTGACGATGCCTTCACGCGCCGCTTCCGCGTCCTCGTTACTGAGGGTCGCGTAATCGAAGGCCGCGGCCTCTTCAGGGGTTCCGCCTTCGGCGATAATTGCCTCACGCTCAGTAGCGTTCACGTAGTCCGTCAGGTTCTCCGAGATGAAGCGGTAGAACAGGAAGCCCAGGACGTAGCTCTTGAAGTCCCACCCGTCCACGCTGCCGCGCAGGTCGTTGGCGATACGCCAGATCGTCTTATGCAGCTCGGCTCGCTCGATCACTGCCGCCACGGTGTCCTCATTTCCGGCGTAGAGCGCATCAGCTGCACCCCAACTTGGTCTTTTCATCTCTGCTAGCCCGCTATAAACCCAAGGCGCAGGCCGCACAAATTAGCTTACGGCACGACCCCACATCTGTAGACCATCGCGCTCCGAGAGGCGTCTATGTCCGCCTCCCCAGCCCCGGCCTCGTCAATGAGAACAGCGCGAGGGAAACGGACTCACAAAACCCAACTTTTCAGGATACTCCCCCACCCCACCCTGTTAGACACTTTCAGAAAAGAACGACAGGATCCCTCACGCCCACGCAACCAAAGCAGCAGCTCACGAGCGCACAACACCTGGCAAATACTCAGAAATTCAACCGACCCACGATTTTACTTGTCCGCACTGCGGGACATTTTCGCTCAGCATGACCATATTGTCGGTTAATTTACTGAAAAATCGCTTTACCGTTGAATGGGCGCATTTTCACGCGCATGACTCCCCCCACCGGGCAGTCCCGTCAACGACTTCGAGGACACACACGTCATGGAGACACGACATCCCCTGACCATCCCCGCCGCCATCGTGCTGGGCACCGCGGTCGTCGCCACCGCTCTACCCCTGCCGAGCAGCACACCGGCCACCGCCACGGGCACGGCGCACGTCACCCGCGCCTACACGGACAAGTCCACGCACGAACCGGGTAAGCAGGCAACGATCACGGCCGAGGCCTCGACCGAGGGAACCGTCCACTTCTCCGTCAGCCACCTCGGCGTCGAAATCGACTCAGGCGACGCCACCGTATCCAACGGCAAGGCCACCTGGACCTACACGACGCCGAGCGAGAACAACCAGGGGTACCTCGTCACCGCGACCGGCGGGGACGGCACGCACGCGGAGACAGCCATCGACGCCTCCACCAGCTGGGAGCGCTTCCCGCGCATGGGCTACCTCTCCCACTTCAAGCCCACCGCCCCCGATGGCTTGGCGGACAACGCCACCTACGAGCCCTACCTCTTCCACGCCCCGTCCGACTACGTGACGAAGCTCAGCCAGGACTACCACCTCAACGCCTTCCAGTACTACGACTGGCAGTACCGCCACGAGCAGCCCGTCGCCACAGGCGACCTCAAGAACGAGTGGCCGCTGTGGTACCGAGACACCTATGCCTCCGCTGCGACCATCAACACCTACGTGACCAAGGCGGACGCGGTTGGTGCGGCCTCGCTGGCCTACTCCATGGCGTACGCAGTCAACGACGGCTACGACACGAACACAATCAAAGAAGACTGGATCCTGCGCGAGGACAACGGCTCCTACTGGCAACGCGACTTCGGTAGCCAGTGGTGGGTCCAGGTGCCCCCCAACACGCCCAAGCCCCAGAACCACATGACGATGATGAACGTCAACAACAAGGACTGGCGTACCTACATCACCGGCCAATACGCGACCCAGAAGAAGGAATTCGCGTTCACCGGCACGCACATCGACACGCTCGGCCAGACCGTCAAGAAGGATGCTTCCGGTAACGATCTCGACCTGACCGAGGGCCTGTCGGCGCTCGTCAACGAGACCGCCGAGAAGACGAAGGGCGCGGTGGGCATCAACCTGCCCGACGGCGCCGGAAACGACAAGGTCATTCCCGGCTCATCCACGTACCTGTACACGGAGCTGTGGGACAACAACGAGACCAACGCGCAGATCGCCAGCTACCTGCAGGGCGTGCGCGCCACGGGTACGAAGAAGCCGATGGTGGTCACCGCCTACGCGAACGACTACGATCCGACGACCCGCTACTGGGATGCGGCGGCCAACAAGTACAAGCATCCCGAAATCACCCCCGACAACGGCGTGCGTATCGAGGCCGAGTCCGACCAGGCGCGGGTGAGCGGCGACGTCACCATCGTGTCGGGCGACGCTTCCGCCTCTGGCGGCTCCTACGCCTCGGGCATCTCCAAGGACGGCGACGCCGTCACCTTCACCGTTGACGCAGGACAGGGAGGCACCTTCACCTTCTCGCCGCGTTACTCGAGCCCGCAGGCAGATGGCGCCAGCCACCAGGTGATGATCGACATGGGCAAGAAGGGGCAGCAGAAGCTCCTGAAGTACGTCACCTTCAACAAGACGCAGAGCGACTCTGACTGGCGCGAGGACATCAGCATCAACGTGGAGCTCACCCCGGGCACCCACACGATTTCCTTCCCGATCGACAAGTACGAGAAGTACGCACCCGTCAACATCGACTGCATTACGTTCCGCGAGTTCAACGCGGATTCCGTCAAGCTCGCGGATGCGGCGTTCGCGGCGAACGGCGCACACCACCTGGAGATCGGCGACTACGGGCGCATGCTCGACGATCAGTTCTTCGCCGAATCCGGCCGCGGCCTATCCGCCGACATGCAGACGTGGATGAAGAACTACTACAACATCTCCACCGCCTACGAGAACCTGCTCTTCGGCGACAACCTGACGCGCAAGGAACGCCAGGTCGAGGTCTCGACGAACGGCGTGGGCCTGCCGACCTCGACGGATGGTGCCGCGAACACGATCTGGGCGAACACGATGACGTCCAACGCGGGCACGGCCCTGCACCTGATCAACCTACGCACCAACGACAACGAGGGCAACGACGAGTACTGGCGCAATGCCGCCAAACCGATCCTCGCCTTCGACAACACGTCCGTCACCTACCACCTGGAGGACGGCGAGGCACTCCCCGGTTCAATCTTCGCCGTCAGCCCTGACGACGACGGTGGCCGCCCGACGCCCCTCGACTTCACGACGGGCACGGATGAGCAGGGCCGCACGACGATCACCTTCAACGTGGGCCGCCTAGCCTCGTGGGACATGGTCGTCTTCTCCCCCACCCCCTACGCGGACCGCGCAGCTGCTGCACCTCAGGCAGTGGACACGTCCGACAACGCCGCCGCAACCGACGCGGACGACGCGGGCCTCGTGCCCGCGACGATCGTCGGCCAGCTGCGCAACGGCCTCGGCCAGTGCCTGACGTCCCAGGATCCGAAGGGATCCAACGGCACCCCCGTGGCGAACAGCAACTGCGCCGGGAACAGCGCCGCGCAGACTGTCATCTACGAGGGTGACGGGCACATCCGCATCGGCGACCGCTGCGTCGACGTCCTGGGCGGCTACACCGAGGAGGGCACGGTTGCGCACATGTGGACCTGCTACCCGGCTCTGGAATCCCAGAAGTGGGATCTCAACGAGAACGGCCAGCTCGAAAACCGCGCGTCCGGCCTGTGCCTGACGATCCCGGGCGACACGACGCGCGACGCCACGCAGGCGGTCATCTCGCAGTGCTCCGACTCCTCCAAGTCGCAGCGCTGGACACTCACGGAACTCTCCGGACAGTAACGTCCCCCTCCCCGGACCAGGCACGGCCGGGGAGGGACGCAGTGCCCGCGCGCTGCACGCAAGACTCGGCCCCGGCCTCGTCACTATGAACGAGGCCGGGGCCGAGTCGTGAGGTCAGCTCACCACTGCGGATTCAACGCGTGGCGTTCAGCTCAGGGCCTTCACCGCCTCATCGTGTGCCTCGGGCGCGGAAAGGCGGTCGAGCGCACCCGGTGTTGTCTGGTAGTAGTCGAGCAGGCTTCTCACGCGCGACGGACGGATGCGCAGATTCGTGAACACGACGAGGCATTCGACGTCCTGCCCGGCGCTGATCAGCAGGCTCTTACCTTTGTTGCGCTGCCCAATCACCCTGGGCTGGTCGCTCCACGGGATCGAATAGTGAATGCCACTCATGCCCCACATATCCACACGCTGCTGGCTTACGACGATGCATTCACGGCTCTGAGATCCGATAATCTTGGCAAGCAGGTAGAGCGCGACCACTGCGGCCGACATCACGTTACCGCCAGCGATGCTCCTAATATCAGCGTCTACGCTGAAGAGAGACACGTAGAAGAAACACACTCCCGCGGCACTGGCAAGTAGCACTGTGAGGACGCGAAGATACATCAGGGTGGCACCGGGACGCACGAGGATCGTTCCGTCGGGCGTGGACATGACGCGCACAAGCCAGCGCGCCCAGCTTGCCTCCGTTACTCCCAGCAGCACGCAGACGACGGCGCCGATGATCGCTGCCGCCGTGTAGAGCCAGCTCTCGCCCTCGATACCGATCCACGTGAACAAGGCGGCACATGCCAGCCCAATGCTCCAGATGAGCCAGCGGCCCAGCGATCTCCCATCCTTGTCTGTGACAGCGCGGAAGGTGCCGTAGCTCGGCCTCACCATCTGTGGGATGGGCTGTCCCACGGCACCCGGTGCGGGCGCCCAAGGCTGGCTCGTAGGTGCGGCACTCCCCTGGCTCCATGCGACATTCGGCACGGGCACCGGCTGGGCAGCACCAGCCTGCTCGGCAGGCACTGGCCCGGGAGCAACGTTCTCGTCGCCTGTGGGCGGCGCAAACTTATTCATACGTCTCCGATCCTCCTCGCGTGACACCCTGAAGGCACTCATGCGTCCAGCCTATCGCGTGCACACTCCCCGACCGCAATCGGTCAGTCCTGCGCGCAAAGTTCGGCCCCAGCCTCGTTCAGGAATCGACGAGGCCGGGGCCGAGCCTGACGCTCACGGGTCGTCAGGAGCGAGCGACCTCCACTGCGGTGGTCTGCGCGAGGTTGGACAGAGCGGTCACGAACTGCGCGATCATCTTACGGTTGCGGCTGTCCTGCATGAGGTTGGGCAGGCCCTTGGTCGTGCAGGTGACCTCAACGACGGTGCTGCCCTCGGAGGGAATAAAACCGACGACGATGTTCTCGCCCCAGGACATCATGCCCATCGGGGTATCGAAGGTGACAACCTGACGGTTGGGGTCGGCGAGCGTCACGGTCGCCTTCGGAACGGACTGCGCGGCCGGGGTAGCAAGCTGGAACAGCTGCTCGAACGGCACGTCGAACTGGAATGCCTGGGTCGTGGAACGCATACCCATGGGAGTGTCTCCTTAAGGATCTCAGTGTGCACAGTCGGCGCGCACGGGTTACGCGTCAACCGGTGAAGAAGGGGCCACGCGCACGATCGCGGACACCTCGGTGTGGCGCTGCGGATGCGCGACTTCTTCCAGCTGGTTCAGCGTAGCAGCACGCGCCCAAATCTCATATTCCGTCCCCAGAAATGACCGCGACCTTCGTTGAGAAAGCAAAAGCCAGGCCCAAAGATGCAGGCGGGCGGCGAGACGTCATCCGTCTCGCCGCCCGACCCGTTCGCAGAAGTAACCGCGCCTTCCTCAGGAACGCGGCTCGAAGGGGCTCACCGACACCGAAGGCATCTCCTGACACACGCGCAGGGTCAGCTGCAGGCTCGTCGCGCCGGTGCCCGCCTCGGGCATGATGTCGACCAGCTCCGAATCAGCGGGGTTACACCCATCAACTCCGTCCGTCGATTCTGCCGTCAGGGTCACACCCAAGCGGCCACCCTGAGCGATCGTGTAGACGTTGCCGGGGTCCTCACCGTCGCGCACGGCTGTGGAGATAACGGAGCCACCGCCGGAGAAGATGATCTGCGGGAAGCCGTCAATCCAGCACGAGGGCCCCTCGTTTATGAAGCCGATTTCCACGTAGGTGGTGCCGCCCGCCTCCTGCTGAGAGTCGACGGAGGGCTGCAGGTTCGTCAGGTCGCAACGCTGGTCGTTATCGGCAACATTCACCTCGGGGGCCTGATTGCCCTCGTCGGGCACGCCACTCTGGGGGCCAGCGCCACTCTGGGCAGGCATGTCGCTCTGAGAGGCGGAAGCGCTCGAGGAAGCGGACGAGGCCGTCGACCCCGACTGGGGCTGCGAGCCCTGCGGGGAGCAGGCGGCAATGCCCAGGGCCAGGGCGGACAGGGAGGTCACGGCAAGAATGCGTCGCGTGTTGATCATGGCCCCATCCTATGAAGTGCCACGCCGCTCACGCACCGCCACGCCGGGCAGAGCCCAGGGGTGACAAGGGGCGCACCAGGCGCTAACTGCCCACCCGGCCCCGGCCTCGTCCCCTCTATCGAGTGACCGGCTCAATCTCCACGGGCGCCACGTCCATCTCAGCCAGAGGCACCACCCGATCCTTGCGCGCGACGTGGTAGCCCCACCAGACCACGCCGAACAGCGGCAGGCCGATGTAGGAGGAGGCAACCTCCCAGACCTGGCCATGAAGCACGGCTTCATAGTTCTGTCCCGCCATGACCACCAGGCACATGACGAAAGCGATGATCGGGCCCGCCGGGAAGAACGGCGATCGATACGGCAGGTCCTCGAGGCGATATCCCTGCAGCAGGTACGCGCGGCGGAAACGAATATGACTGACCGCGATACCCAGCCACATGATGATTCCGGAAATACCGACGATATTCACCAGCCAGATGTACGCGTCGTTGAAGACCAGCTGCGTGAGGAAGCCAAGCGCCGCGGTCACCGTCGTCACCGCCATCGCGTAGGCGGGAACGCCGCCCTTGGTGACGCGCGCGAAGATCGCGGGCGCCTGGCGCTTGAGAGCCATCGAGTGCAGCATGCGCGAGGCCGCGTACAGGCCCGAGTTACCCGCAGACAGGATCGAGGTCAGGATAACCGCGTTCATGACGGCAGCCGCCGCGCCGATGCCCATGCGCGCGAACACGAGCGTAAAGGGCGACTGGGCAATGTTGTTCGCCGAGTCATCGGCCGCACTCAGCAGACTCGGGTCGGTGTAGGGCAGCAGCGTACCGATCACCGCGATCGCGCCGATGTAGAAGAACATGATGCGCCAGAACACCGTGCGGATTGAGCGCGGCACGTCCCTGCGCGGGTTCTCAGACTCGCCCGCTGCCACGCCCACCAGCTCGGTGCCCTGGAAGGAAAAGCCCGCGATCATGAAGACCGCGATAACGCCCACGAAGCCGTTATGGAAGGGCGCGTCCCCGATCGTCCAATTCGACAGGCCAGGAGAGTTTTCGCCCATCACGCCAGCGATCATGAAGACGCCCGACAGGACAAAGACGATAACGATGACGACCTTGATGGCGGCCAACCAGAACTCGGCCTCACCGTAGACTCTCGCCGAGAGAGCATTGAGCCCGACGACGATCACGAGGAAGCCCACCGCCCATATCCACGACGGCACGGACGGGAACCAATAGGCCATGACGAGGCCCGATGCCACAAGGTCCGCGGCCACCGTCACCGCCCAGTTAAACCAGTAGTTCCACCCCATCGCGAAACCAAAGGACGGGGAAATGAACTTCGTGGCGAAGGTCTGGAAGGAGCCCGCGACCGGCTGGTGCGCACTCATCTCACCCAGGGACTGCATGAGGAGCAGCACCATCAGGCCAATCGCCGCGTAGGCGAGAAGGGCACCGCCCGGACCGGCATTCGCGACCGTCGCACCGGAGGCCAGGAACAGGCCCGTGCCGATCGCGCCGCCGATGGCGATCATCTGCATATGACGCGACGCCAGGCCGCGCTTGAGCGCCGTGTTGGAGCGCTCGCGCACATCACTGGCGATGTCGTCGGGAGTGGGGGTAGCCATGAGTCGGTTCCTCATCTGTCGATCGTCGAGTCCCATCTTAGTCCCACAAACGCTTGTGTCGACGTTTACAGATTCTTTTCTCATTCTTTAACGAGGCCGGGGTTCTCCTTCCGCTTTTGACACCTCGTTGCCCACCGCGACCTCGCCCGTACCAAACGAGCCACACACACGCTGGGCAGTTACACTAAACCCACCCACGCCACCGCAGGAGGTTCCTATGACGCAATCCCTTATGAGCATCGGTTGGATGCTCCTCGCCCTCATCCTCTCTGCTTCCATCGGCCTCGAGCGACAGGTCCGAGGCAAGAGCGCGGGCCTGCGCACCCAGGCCATCGTCGGCCTCACCGCGTGCCTCATGATGCTGATCTCCAAGTACGGCTTCTCCGACATCCTCGTCGACGGCATCACCCGATACGACCCTTCGCGCGTCGCCTCGCAGATCGTCTCCGGCATCGGCTTCCTAGGCGCGGGCATCATCCTCACCCGTCACGGCGCAATTCGAGGCCTCACGACTGCGGCCACCATCTGGGAGACCGCGGCAATCGGCATGGCGTGTGGGGCGGGCCTGTGGTGGCTCGCCGTGGCCGGCACGGTTTTGCATTTCATCGTCATCGCCCTCCTGACGCCCCTCGTTCAGTTCATCCTCATGCGCACCCATGGCCACAAGGTAACGCTCACCATCCATTACACGCCGGGGCACGGCGTCCTCTCCACGATTCTGAGCCAGGTCTCTTCCCTGGGCTGGACGGTCTCGGCGGTATCGACCCACACGGATTCAAGTGACCGCGCTACCACCGCGCGATTCACTGCGGCGACGCGCCAGGACCTCTCACGCTCCTTGCTAGTGACCACCCTGGCCGACCTCGATGGCGTCGCGGGCGTCGACATCAGCGAAGACGACGACGAATAAAGTCCACAGCGTAGACGAGGGGCCCGCGGATCACCGCGGGCCCCTCGTTCGTGCCATCAGGCTCTCAGAGCATCACGCCTGAGGACCGAAAGGATTGTGGGGCTTGTCGCCCAGCTGGAGCTGCTGGCCCTGCTGGCCCTGCTGCTGGCCAAACTGAGCCTGCTGGCCGTACTGAGGCTGACCGGCCTGGGGGGCCTGGAAGCCGCCCTGCTGCTGGCCGAACTGCTGCTGGCCGGCCTGGGGGGCCTGGAAGCCGCCCTGCTGCTGGCCGAACTGGCCCTGCTGCTGGCCCATCTGCACGCCGGCGAACGCGCCGCCAAAGGCATTCGGGTTGTTGATCGGAGCGACCGCACCGGTCTTCAGCTCCATGAGCAGGAAGCCGCCCGCAACGCCGATGGCGATGGAGAACAGCACCAGCATGTACGCACCAAAGCTCGCATTGACGTACTCAATAGAAAGCGCACGAATGAACTGGATAAAACCGAGCAATGCCATCACGAGCGCGCCAATGCCCGCCGAGAGGTACGCCCACTTCTGGTTCGTGAACCAGTAGGCGATGCCCAGGCCGACGACAGCCATCAGCATGACGAGGTGGAATGCCGAGTAGCCACCCGACCAGCTGAACAACGACGCGCTGCCATAGGCATTACCGACGTAAGGCAGCAGCATCGAGACGAAGATAAGCACCGCCGATGCGGCGATACCGATAAGCGAGTAGGTCGCACGAACGGAACGGCCGTTCACCTTGCCCGTTTCGGCCACGACGGCCGTCTGGAACTGGTTGAACGCCGAGTTCGCGGCAGCACCGAACTGCTGGGCGGCAGCACCGAACTGCTGGCCCGTCGACTGGCCCGCCGGAGCGTAACCCGGCTGACCGTACTGCTGCTGGCCGGGCTGGCCGAAGGGAGCCTGCTGGGGCTGCTGGCCCTGCTGCGGCTGGCCACCAAACTGCTGCTGGCCCTGCTGGCCGGGCTGGCCGAAGGGGGCCTGCTGGCCCTGCTGCGGCTGCGCACCGAACTGCTGCTGACCGGGCTGGCCGGGCTGGCCGAAGGGAGCCTGCTGGCCCTGCTGCGGCTGCACGCCGAACTGGGGCTGACCCTGCTGCCCCTGCTGGGGAGCCGTGCCGTACCGGGGCTGACCCTGCTGCGGCTGGGCACCGAACTGAGGCTGACCCTGCTGCCCCTGCTGGGGAGCCGTGCCGTACTGGGGCTGACCGGGCTGCTGACCGAAGGGAGCCTGCTGACCCTGCTGCGGCTGCGCGCCCACCTGGGGCTGACCCTGCGGCTGAGTGTCTGCCTGCGGCGGGTTGCTGAAGGGAGACTGCGCGACCTGCTCCTCCGTCGACAGGGCGGGAGCGGCCTCGCCGTCCGCGGGGGCTTCAGACTGCGATGCGCCCTCGAGGATTGCCTGCTCGAGGTTGTCATCGTGCGCCTCGGCGGCCTCGCTCACGGGAGCCTCGGGCTCGACGTGGGCAGCCTCGGGTTCTGCGGGAGTCTCAACGTGCGACTCTTCGACCGCGGGCTGCTCAACGGGGGCCTCAGTCGGGGCGGCGTCAGCCTCGGGCTGCGCTTCCTCGTGGACACCGGCGAAAGACTCGACCTGCTCGCTGGCTTCCTCCGCGGAAGCCTCGGGCTCGGAGGCCACAGATTCCTCGACAGCCGGGGGCTGCGCGGGAACGACACCCTGGTCCGCCAGCCACTGCCCAAGGGCAGGGTACAGCGACGGGTGCGTTGCGACGTAGGGACGCAGGTCCGGGCGAGCGGCAGTAATATCCGCGAGATCCTGGGCCGAAAGCGCCGGATTGCTCAAGTCGGCAGCGGTGAGCTGCGACGGATCGATAGTGCTCATCTGTATTCCTCTCGCACCCGTAGGTGCAGTTCCTGATGGCGAACAGCCAATACTATCGCGCCGAGGGTTGTATACGTCAAGACGTTCACACCATGAAACATGGGCGTGAAACAAAAGACCCGGCCCCTCACGGGGCCGGGTCTGTGGTGGTAGCGGGGACAGGATTTGAACCTGCGACCTCCGGGTTATGAGCCCGGCGAGCTACCGAACTGCTCCACCCCGCGTCGGCTCTAGATACTCTAGCGCATCGACCGGGAGCACACAAACCGTGCGCGGTGATTTACGTCCCAGCGGTCAGTATCTGTCAGCGGGCGGGCATTCACGCGGCCCCAACGCGCTCACTGGGGCGCGACGAAGCCTGAGGCGTTCCTTGCCTGAGCGGACGAGGCCTCGGGCGCTACCTCGGAAGAAGCGCCCTCGGGCGTCACCGACGGCGAGGCAACGTGGCCGGCCGGAGCCGCTCCTGCGGCAGCGACGGGAGCGCTCATCGCGTAGGGCGAGGGTGCCGGCTTGAAATCCGGGATCGCGAGCAGGATCGCGGCGATGACACAGATCCATTCGAGCGCCCGCATCAGGAGCAAGCGCGCACCCAAGAGTCCGAGCTCATAAAGTCCGGGCTCAGGCACGAATGCGTAGTACCAGTCAGAATCATTAGTAACGAACACGATCGGCGTCACAACAAAGAACAACACCAAAATGACGCATGCGGCAACATAGCGCGCAATGGCAGCACCCTTGCGGATATAGAGCACCGCAAGCGTGATGACAACGATTTCCATCAGACGCCACAACCAGAACATCGGGTTCGAGAACCGGCTGACGTAATCATCGAGATGATCGAAGTGATAGGGAATGAATCCGTGCACCAGGGAGATACTCTGGCAGACGATGAGCATCCACGCCGCAATGCGTCCGTGCATGGATCGCGACGGCCTCGCCGAACTCACTGTGCCGGCATGCAGGGGCGCCGCGCCAAAAGGATCTGCGGCCGGCGCCACCATCACAGGAGCACCCGTCGGAGCCGCCAGCGAGGGAGCACCCGTCGGCGCGGGCAGCGACGAAGCTTCCGCCGACTCCTGGCTCGGCTGAGGCCCGCCCGAGGGCGCAGAGAAGGGATTATTGGGCAGGGTCATCGTCTTCCTTCCACGATGTCGATGGGTCCCAGGGACAGATGCCCTCACCATAGCAACGACGCACCAAGGCGAGCCGGTCAACAACTCATGCTGGAAACACTCCCCCATCCAGTTGTTCCCGCAAACCACAGACGGCCGCGCGCCCGGTCCCCTCACAACGCGTGAGTAACAGGACCGGGCGCGCGGCGGCTTCCATCAGCGGTTATGAGCCACTCTGTGCACCGCTCGTGGCCGATGGGCTCGGGCTCGGCGTCGGCGTGGGCGTCGCTGCGCCGAGCTCCTGCTGGGCGGCCTCGGCACGGGCCAGGGCGTCGCGTAGACGCGTCTGTGCCTGACCGTAGGCGGTCCAATCAGACTTGCTCATCGCCGAATCGGCGTCGCGCATGGCCTGAGCGGCATCGTTGATGGCCTGCGTCAGGCGGGCGTTCGCGTCGCCCGAGGCTGCCGGTGGGGTCGCACCCGACTGGCTGCCATCGTCGCTTGCCGGCGGGGTCTGCGGCGTCGTCGCACTACCATCGTCGGCGACCAGCTGACGCAGCGACTCTTCCAGGGTCGGTGCGAAGCCGACCTTGTCGCCGAAGGCGGTCAGGACCGATCGGAGCACCGGGTAGGACGCCGAGCCCGTGCCCTGCACGTAGACGGGCTGCACGTAGAGCAGGCCGCCGCCGACCGGCAGGGTCAGGAGATTACCGCGGATGACCGTGGAGTCAGCCTGGTTGAGCAAGTTGAGCTGGGTCGCGATCTTCTCGTCCGAGTCGTACTTGTTTTGCACCTGGCCGGGGCCGGGAACTGTCGTCGAGGACGGCAGTGCGAGCAGGCGCAGCTTGCCGTACCCCTCGCGCACCTGGCCGGGGGTATTACCGGTCTCGGAGTCGACGGCGAGGAAGCCCGCCATGGCCTCGCGCCGGCCCTCACCGCCGCCACCGGGCACGAACACCGAGGTCAGGGAGAACTCCGCACTGTCCTGGCCGGGCATCTGCATGGTCAGGTAGTACGGCGGCTGCAGTGCGGTCGGAGCGGGCACGGGGTTGCCCGCCGCGTCCACGCGCGTGGAGGAGTCGGAGCTGGAGGCCGCGCCGTGGGTGGAGGTCTCCTCGGCCAGGCGCCAACGGTCACCGCCCGAGTAGAAGCCGGCAGCGTCGGTCACGTGGTACGTGGCGAGCAGGTTGCGCTGGACCTTGAACATGTCCTCCGGGTAGCGCAGGTGGCTCATGAGATCGCCCGAGATCGCCGAGACGGGCTCGACGCTGCCGGGGTAGATCTTTTCCCAGGTGCGCAGGATCGGATCCTGGTCATCCCAGCGGAACAGGCGCACGGAGCCGTCGTAGGCGTCGACGATGGCCTTGACGGAGTTACGCATGTAGTTGATCTTGTTAGCCTGGACGTACTGGCCGACCTCGGTGGATCGAGAGTCCACGGTCGCATTCGAGAGAGTCTCGTGCTGCGCGTACGGGTAGTTGTTCGTGGTCGTGTACGCGTCGACGACCCACACGAGGCGCTTGGGGGTCGAAGGGTCGCCGTCCATGTCGACGACCGCCGGGTAGGCGGACTGTTCGAGCGTCAGGTAGGGCGCGACCTTCGCGACGCGCTGGAGGGGATCGCGATTGTAGAGGATCTGCGAGGCCTCGTTCGTCTGCGAGGAGAAAAACAGGTCGGTGGATCCGAACTTGATCGCGTACAGGAGCTTGTTCCACACGTTGCCCACGGAGGGGCCGCCGTTGCCGACGAAGGTCGTGGAGACCTGGCCGCCAACCGCAGTGTCGTCCGGGTAGTCGAGCTCCTGAGGCTCGGAACCCTCGGGGGCGCCGACGATCGAGTAGTCGGGCGAGCCGGGGCTGAAGTAGACGCGCTCCTCGTAGTCGCCCATCTCGCCGACGGAGGGCACTGACTGCTCCCAGTAGGAGGGCAGGCCGTCGCTGGTCAGCTGGTTGCCGTATGCGGCGACCGCGCCGTAGCCATGGGTGTAGACGGTGTGCTGGTTCACCCAGGTCTGCTGCTCAGCGGACAGGCCCGCAAGGTTGAGCTCGCGCACGGAGATGACCGTGTCGCGGCGCTCTCCACCCACGTTGTAGCGGTCGACCTTCATGCCCGAGTTGAAGCCGTAGTACAAGCGCGACTGCTGGAGCTGCTGGACGGTCTTTGTGATGACCTGCGGGTCGAGCAGACGCACCTGGGAGGTGAGGGACTCGGTGTCGAACTGACCGGCCGAGGCCGTGGTGGCCGCGTCGTAGTTCGTCTGATAGTCGACGTCCTGCAGGCCGTAGGCGGCCAGCGTGGCGTCGATGTTGCGCTGAATGTAGGGAGATTCAAGGCTGCGCTGGTTGGGGCGCACGCGGAACTGTTCGACGAGGGCCGGGTAGGCGCCGGCCAAGACGAGGGCGGCGATCACCGTGACCGCGACGCCGGTGACCGGCAGGCGCCACGTGCCCTTGAAGGCTGCTACGACGAAGAGGACCGCGACGAGTCCGGAGATGACCGCCAGGATGGAGTGCGCGGGCAGCGTCGCGTTGATATCGGAGTACATGGCGCCATGAATGGAGCCGGAGTCCGAGGTGAGCAGCTCGTAGCGGCCCAGCCAGTAGTTCACGGCGATGAAGAGCGACAGGCAGGCGGCCATCAAGCCGGACTGCAGGCGCGCCTGCTTCGAGGCGTGAGGGCGCGGCGCCAGGCGGATCGTTCCGTACAGGTAGGACACAATGAGGGCCGCGATGAGGGCGATGGCGGTGACGGTCAGGAGGAAGGACACGAGGACCTTCAGCGCGGGCAGGACGAACACGAAGAACGAGATGTCCAGACCGAACTGGGGATCAACCTGATCGAAGGAGGAACGGTTCAGGAACTGGAGCAGCGTCTGCCACTCCGTGGCCAGACGAGCGCCGTTCGTGAAACCGAAGAACAGAGCGACGCCCCAGAACGCGAATCGGCGCACGGGCTCGAGAGCCTTCTGGTAGGCGCGCAGGGAGGCCGACGCCTGCCCGCGCGTCGAGGACGCGCGATGCCGGTACGCGTAGGCCATCGAGAAGAAGATGAGGGCCGCGGCCACGACGAAGCCGACGACGAACAGGCCGATGTGCGCTCCCCACTGGGTGAGGATGACGCGGGTGGCGCTCATCTGGCGGAACCACAGGATCTCGGTCCACACGATCGATGCGCCGTAGATGATCGCGCCGATCGCGATCAGGACACCCAGAGTGATCGCTCCGGGGCCGGGCTTATGCATCTTCAGCTCGACGGGTCGGCTATCGGGGTCTCGCGGCGCACGCGCTCCCCCCGGGGGGAAGACCGAAAAATTGAAGCTCACGGCAGTCCTCTCTGTAAAACCGTTCGGCTCCGATCCAGTGTAGCCGCGCACATGCACTTCTTCGTCTCTGTCTTATTCGCTCTCCGTGAGATTATGGGGGCATGACTGTTGAAATGATGCCGAGCGCGCGCGAGATCGCGCTGGCCAACGTGGTTGTCGATATCGAGAAGGGCGCGGCCCGCGTGGGCTGGGATCATGCCCCGTCCATCTACGCGCTGGTGCCGACTGCGATGCTGCTGGCCGACCCGAATCTGCCTGCTGACATCGCCGAGCAGCTGCGCGCTGGCTGGGATGGGACCGAGGATCACCTGAGCGCGATCATCCAGGAGGACCTGGCTGACGACGACATCGAGCAGGTTCTGGCGCATCTGGCCTGGCCGGAAACCGTGCCGGGCGCCGCATTGACCGTCGAGCGCATCGTTGTTCCGCCGGAGGTCGAGGACGAGGCCCCCGAGGACCCCGACGAGGCCCTGGCCTTCATCTCGAACCACCCCCTGCGCACGGACGTGCGTCTGGCCGTTGGCGTCATGCGGACGGGCGAGTCGTGGTGCGCGCTGCGCACACGCGCCTTCGACTCTGACGACAAGGTCGGGCAGGGCTCGGCGCTCGTCCCGGCGCTGGTGGACGCCCTGCGCGCGTCCCTCGAGCCGGTGACGGACGAGCAAGCTTGACAGCGTTAAGAGGCCCCGGCCTCGTCCGGACCAGATGGACGAGGCCGGGGCCCTTTGTCGCCCACCTGACGAAAGTCGGTGGGCTGGCTTGAGAGCGCCCTCGCGCTACTGGCAGGTCGGCAGGGCGTCCCCGGTGCCGTCTGCGATGGAGCGCACGGCGTTCACCGCCTCGTCGAGGGTGGACACCGAGACGACACGCAGCCCATCGGGGACGTGTCCGACGACCTCGTTACAGTTTTCGGAAGGGGCGAGGAACCACTGGGCCCCGTCGCGGTGCGCGCCCCACAGCTTCTGCTGGATGCCACCAATGCCTCCGACTTGCCCGTCGTAGGACATGGTTCCGGTGCCCGCGATAACGTTGCCGCCGGTCATATCGCCGGGGGTCAGACGATCGATGATGCTGAGCGAGAACATCATGCCGGCGCTGGGGCCACCAACGCCGTCGATGTTGACGGTGATGTCGACGGGCAGGGCGGGGTCGACGGAGAGGTAGACGCCCAGCTTGGAGCCGCTCTCGGTGGCGGACGCGGCCACGGATGCGAAGGAGACGTCCTGCGTGGCGCCTTCTCGTTCGATCGTCAGCGTCATCGTGGAGCCGGCAGGCACCGATCGCATGAGGGCGAAAGGAGTTGCGGCGCTGGTGATCTCATGGCGTACGCCGTCGGGGGTCGTGATCGCGCGGAGGATGTCTCCCTGTTGGACGACCCCTTCCGCGTTGGTTCCCTCGACCGCACCCTCAATCGTGACCGTCGCGGGGACCTCCCACCCGAGGTACTCGAGGGCGGCGACCTGCGAGGTCGTCTGCGAGTTGCGCATCATGGCCAGCTGAGCCGCGCTCGACCGTTCCTGCGTCAATCCCTTGGGATACACCGACTCGTAGTCCACGATCTTGCTGTGCGGGTCAAAGTACGCGGCGATGAGCTGCGCGAAGTTCAGGCGAGACTTGGGGTTTCCCGATTCGGAGACCGTCACCATGCGCAGCTGCCCCTGCCCCGGCTTCGCGGGCGCCTTGTACGAGGTGGACTGAGGCTCGTCCTGCTGGATCGGTTCCCCCGTTGCGGGGTCGGTTCCCTCGATCTGAAGCATGGGAACTCCGTTGTCGGATCCCAGCACATTGAAGGTCGGACCGGGGCTGTTAACCACGAAGGGAACGGGGATCCAGAAGAGGATCACCACCATGGCGAGCGCGGCGAGGACCGCCGTGACGATCCGCCAGCTGACGATGGGGATACGCCGGGTGGCGTCGTCCTCCTGCAGGGGCACCAGCTCGATATTCTCCGAGGTCATCTGCGCATCGTTCACCGTGTCATTGTGTCCCACCCGCTCCCCCTGCGCACGCGCGCCGCGCGCCACCCCTTCAGCTCTCAGCGTTTTTACAGAAGATTGTCAGCGCCCGCGAACAACGGGCGGCTAGTCTGTTGTCATGAACGAGTTTGACTCCGGCACCCCGTTTGAGGACTTCCTGCGCTCGATCCTGGGCGAGGAGGCGGCAGCTGAGGCCGCACGCGCCCTGCAGGCTCAGGGTTTCGATCCCACGAATCTTCCCCCGGAGTTTTCCGATCCCGCGCGTATGCGCGCGGCGATGGGCCAGTTCCAGTTCCTCATGAACACGACGGCAGGCCCCGTTAATTGGCGCATGGTGGAGGACAGCGCGAAGCAGGCGGCGTACGCGAGCGGCGACCCCTCCCCCACGGCCACGGAGGCCGAAGCCGCGCGTCAGGCGATGACCGTCGCGGACCTGTGGCTCGACGCGGTCACCGATTTTGCCTCCGGCCCGGTCACCCGCGACGTGTGGAGCAAGGTCGCATGGGTCGAGCACACGATTCCGACGTGGAAGCGCATCTGCGAGCCCGTCGCACTCAACGTGTCGCGCGCCCTCTCCGCTGCCCTCTCGGAGCAGTTCGGTTCCGAGGGCCTGGGGGATGCGGCCTCCCTGCCGGACGGTATGGCTGCGATGCTCGGCAAGACACAGGAGATGATGCCGCGCCTGTCGGCGATGATGTTCTCCGCGCAGATCGCACGCGCGCTGGCGGCCCTGGCCGGTGAGTCGTTCGGCACCTTCGACACGGGCATTCCCTTATCGGACACGTCGCACGCCGCCCTGCTGCCGCACAACGTCGCGCAGTTCTCCGAGGGGCTCGACATCCCCTTCGATGAGGTCCGTCAGTTCCTCGCCGTGCGCGAGGCGGCGCATCGCCGGCTCTTCGCCTCGGTCCCATGGCTGGAGGGCGACCTGGTGCGCGCGGTCGAACGCTACGCGTCCCAGATCGCGATCGACACGGAGGCCATTTCCGAGGCTGCGCGCTCGGTGGACCCCTCGGATCCGCACTCGGTAGAGTCGGCCCTCAGCGGCGGCGTGTTTGCACTGTCGACGACGCCCGATCAGCGCCGTGCGCTCACGCGCCTGGAGACGATGTTGGCCCTCATCGAGGGCTGGGTCGAGGTCGTGACGGCCCGCGCTACCCTGCCCTACCTGCCCCACGCGGATGCGCTGCGCGAGATGATGCGTCGCCGCCGCGCGTCGGGCGGCCCCGCAGAGGAGATCCTCGGGACCCTCATGGGTCTGCAGATGCGCCCGCGTCAGGCGCGCGGCGCCGCGTCGATCTTTGCGCTGGTGGAGGCCGACGGCGGGCGCGACGCTCGCGAGGCCCTGTGGTCGCACCCGGATATGGTTCCCTCCGAGACAGAGCTGGCCACGCCGGACACCTTCCTCACGCTGCGCAGGGCTGCTGCCGAGGAGGACGCGGATATCGACGCCGCCCTCAACTCACTCCTGGATGGAACGCTCGGCTGGGCGGATGGGCTGGAACCCGGGGACGAGGCCTCGGCCGGCTCGGATGACGAACCCGAGGATCCTGAAGCATCAAACCCCAAGGGTAAGACGGACTGATATATACCAGAACGATCTGACAAGTTATCCACAGATTTTCCAAAACGCCACACGGGCGACACGCATAGGTTCATCATATCTCTAACAGTCACAAACTGAAGGAGACCATCATGAAACTGATGCATCACACGGCGATCCTGTGGCGTGGTCCGGGCAGCGTCCAAATTGGTGGCGACCGCGCCCGACACGTGCGCCTCGACGACCTGCACGCAAGCGACCAGCTCTGGCTCGCCAGCCAGGCCGGGCCCGTTCACGCTTCGGACTCTCCCGAGGCTTCCCCCAGCCTCCTCGCCGCGCTGGCCGCGGCGGACCTCGTGGAGCACCCCGACCGACGCCCACTCCTGTCCGTAGGAGTTCTCGGGGCGGTACCAGCCGCTATCCTCGCTCTCCGTTCGCTGGTCGACACCCTCGCACTGCGGCTCCGCATCGACGCGCCCACCCTGGTGGACGGCGACTGGGATCGCGTGTTTGGCGGCGTCTACACGGGCACGCCGCGCTCGCGTGCGGTGCGCCGAGAACTCTCCTCACTGATCCCGCTGCCCGACCTGCACGCCCAGGACACGCCGGACGTCGCCCTCGTGTCGGCGGATCGGGCACAGGACCCCGGAATCCCCTTCGAGCTGATGGCCACAGACACGCCTCACCTGCTCATCACGCGCGGAGAGCACTCCTACGAGATTGGGCCGTTCGTCATTCCCGGCTCCACGCCGTGCTTCCACTGCATCGAGCACGCGCGAGCCGAGCAGGACCCCTATCACCTCACCCACCTGCGAGAACTCGCCCAGTGGCCACTCGGGCCACTCCCCCAGCTGGCACACTTCGCGGCCGCCCTGCGGATTGCCCGCCTGCTGCGCGACTTCGCCTCAGGGGTACTCACCCCGCACCTGTGCGCCGAGATCGCCACGGTCGACGAGGACGGAACCATCACCGTCGAACGCGCGATCGGCGCCCACGAATGCGTGTGTGGCATCGAGGGCGTCGCCTGCTAGCTCAGGCTCCTTCGTCGACGATGACCTCTTCGCCGCGCACCAATGCGAGCACCGGGGCAGCAAAGCGTTGCACCTTCACGTCACCGATGCCACGGATAACGCGCAGCTGCGTCGTGTTCTTTGGCATGGCCTGAGCAATGTCGCGCAGGGTCTGATCGGTAAACACAGCGAAAGGCGGCACGCCCGCCTGACGCGAGACCTCGAGACGCCACGCCTTGAGGCGCCCGAAGAGCTCAATCGCCTGGGGCGAGGCCTCCTCCTCGAAGGCCTGGTTGAGGGCGCGCGTGGAGGCACGTGCCTTCTTCTTCGGCGCGCCCACTCGCGCTTCCTCGGGCCAAATGCCGTCGAGCAGGCGACTGCGCTTGCGTTTGCCGCGTCCATCGGCGCCCCGCGAGCGCGCCCACGACAGGGTCAGCAGGTCGCGAGCTCGGGTGATGGCCACGTACAGCAGGCGGCGTTCCTCCTCGCGTGCGGCCGCGGTCTTTGCGTACGAGATCGGCAGGAGGCCTTCGGCGACGCCGACGAGGAAGACGGCGTCCCATTCGAGGCCCTTGGCGGCGTGGATCGTGGCCAGCTCGACGCCGGCTTTGTCCGGTTCGACCTGGTAGGCGACTCGTTCGTCGAGCTCCGCCACAAAGGCGGCAAGCGTCTCCGCCTTGCTGTCATCCGCCCAGCCGACGATCGCGTTCATGTTGGACCAGCGCTCGGATCCCGCCTGACCGGAGGGTGCCTCGGGCGCCCAGCCGACGCCCGAGAGGACGTCGCGAACGATCTCGCCCACGCTCCCGTCGTCGGTGGCGGCCGCCGCCGCTGCCCGCAGGCGCGAGATGGCGGTACGCACGTCATCACGCGCAAAGAAGGGCTTTCCCCCGGCGACGGCGACTGGAATTCCACGCGCCCCCAGGGCCTCTTCGAAGGCCTGAGACTGGCCGTTCGTACGCATGAGGACTGCGATCGAGTGAGGCGCCATGCCGCCCGCGATGAGGTCCGCGATCGAGGCTGCAACGCCCTCGGCCTCGGCCCGATCGTCATCGTAGGTGCGGTAGGTGACCTGGGCGCCGCCGTCACGTTGACTGGACAGGCGCACGGTGCCCTCGCGCTGGCTCGAGCGCGCCAGGACGTCGTTCGCCAAGCTCACGATCTGCGGGGTCGAACGGTAGTCGCGGGTCAGCTCGACGATGCGTGCGCCCGGATGCTTGCGTCCGAAACCTGTCAGGTAGTCCGGGGACGCGCCCGTAAAGGAGTAGATCGTCTGCGCGACGTCGCCGACAACGCACACGTCGTGGCGCCCACCCAGCCACAGGTCGAGCAGGCGAGCCTGGAGGAGGTTGACGTCCTGGAACTCATCGACCACGAAGGAGCGGTACTGCTTGCGCACGATCGAGGCGACATCCGCGCGTTCCTGCAGCATGCCGCACAGGTAGATGAGGATGTCCTCAAAGTCGATGACGCCGCGTTCGTTCTTCGCATCCTCGTAGACGTCGAGAAGGCGCGCCATGTCGCCCGCGTCCAGCCCGGCGGGCACGTCGCGGCGCAGGCGAGCCACGCGCGAGGCGTAGTGGGCGGCGTCGATCATCGAGACCTTCGCCCATTCGACCTCGGCGGCGATGTCGCGCACGTTCGTGCGGTCGATCGTGATCCCCAGGCGCGCGGCGGAGGCCGCAACGAGAGAGGCCTTGTGCGGGATGACGTCTGGCAGCGGACCGCCCACGACGGTGGGCCAAAAATGGCGCAGCTGGCGCAGCGCGGCGGAGTGGAAGGTGCGCGCCTGAGCCTTCGAAACCCCCAGCTGGGCCAAACGGTGGCGCATTTCGAAGGCGGCGCGCTGCGTGAAGGTCACGGCGAGCACGTTGGACGGGTCGAAGGCGCCGACAGCCGCCCCGTACGCGATGCGGTACGTGATCGCGCGCGTCTTGCCGGTGCCCGCGCCCGCCAGAACGGCGAGCGGGCCAGCCACCTGCGTGGCGACGGCGCGCTGATCGGGGTCCAGGGCGTCCAGCAGTTCCTCGGGGTTCATGGTCCCCATTGTTCCATCGCCCACCCTCAGTTGCGTCCCGCGCCGTCCGGCCCGCTCGGCAGGTCGCGTCCGTACCATTCCCGAAGAAGTGCGTAGGCGATCGAGGCACGACCGGGGGCGCTAATCTCCCCAGATTCGAGCGCACGCGTCAGCTCGTCGCGGCTGTAGAAGCGCGCCCACTCGATCTCCACACCGTCCGCCTGTGGGGTGGGGCGCGGCGAGGCCGTACGAGCCCGGTAGCCCATCATCTGCGAACGCCCGAAGGGCCACGGCTGCGTCGCGACGTAGGTAGGCGTCTCGATCTCGACGCGCACCTCCTCAGCAACCTCACGGGCAACCGTGACGTCCGGGGACTCCCCGGCCTCGACGTAGCCGGCGATGATCGACACGAAGCCGGGCCGCCACAGGGCGTTGTGCGCCAGGAGAACGCGCCCGTCATGATCCTGAACGAGGACGATGATCGCCGGGTCCTGGCGCGGGTATTCCAGTCGATCGCACATCTCACATCGCGCGGCCCACCCGCCGGACACCAGCTGCACCGGAGCCCCACAGCGCGGACAGAAGCGGTAGTTGACGTGCCAGCCCGCGAGCGCGAGGGCAGTCAGCGCCAGGGCCGCGTCGTCACCGTCGAGCTGCCACCCGACCGCGCGCAGGTGCTCCCAGCGACCCCGGGCCTCGTCCCGGCTCGTCTCGATCGCGACGACGGAGCGTCCGCGCGCGACACCGATGAACGAGGCAGTGGCTCCCTCGAGCGCGCGCGTGGCCTCGTCCCCGACCAACCGGTGCACAACCGGGGCACCCGACGGTGCCTCGGCCTCGTCGAGAAGGACGAAACCGGACGGGTCGACGACGATGACGTCGGCCTCACCGGCGCGCACCAGGGCACCGGGAGCGACGGATTCGCGCAGCGCGACGGCCGGGTCGACGTGACCGCGGACGAGAGGTAGATCAAGACTCATAACTCCACGGTAACGCGGTGGGCTACCCTAGGCACTATGACAAATACTCCCCTGCGCGCCGATGGGCGCACCCCGTCCCAGCTCCGTCCCGTCTCCATTACCCGCGGTTGGTCGGGCACCGGTGAGGGTTCCGTCCTCATCGAGTTCGGCAACACCCGCGTCCTGTGTGTTGCGTCTTTCACCGAAGGTGTGCCGCGTTGGAAGCGCGACTCCGGCGAAGGCTGGGTCACCGGCGAGTACTCGATGCTCCCGCGTGCGACCGAGCAGCGTTCCTCCCGCGAGTCCGTCAAGGGTAAGGTGGGCGGCCGCACTCAGGAAATCTCGCGCCTCATTGGCCGCTCCCTGCGCGGCATCGTCGACGTCTCCGCACTCGGCGAGAACACGATCGTCCTGGACTGCGACGTGCTGCGCGCCGACGGCGGCACCCGCACCGCGGCCATCACGGGCGCTTACGTGGCCCTCGCAGACGCGGTGACCTGGGCGAAGGAGCAGGGCATCCTCAAGCCCTCCGCCAAGGTCCTCACCGACTCGATCTCCGCGATCTCTGTGGGCGTCATCGACGGCACCCCCATGCTGGACCTGCCCTACGTCGAGGACGTGCGCGCCGAAACCGACATGAACGTCGTCCAGACGGGCGATGGCCGCTTCATCGAGGTGCAGGGCACCGCCGAGCACGCCCCCTTCAACCGCGATGAACTCAACGAGCTGCTGGACCTGGCAACCCTGGGTAACGCCCGGCTCGCGGAGGCGCAGAAGCTCGCGCTTGAGGCTCCCCTCATGGAGCGCGTCGAGGTGCGCCCGTGAGCGCGCGCCTGGTCTTCGCGACCTCCAACGCGCACAAGGTCAGCGAGCTGGAGGCCATCCTGGCCCCCGCGTGGGAGGGCTTCGAGGCCGGCTGCGTGGCGCGCATGAGCGATTTCGACGTGGCTTCCCCTGTCGAGGACGGTGTGACCTTCGAGGAGAACTCCCTCATCAAGGCCCGCGCTCTGGCTCGCGCGACCGGCCTGGCTGCCATCGCCGACGACTCCGGTATCACGGTGGACGTGCTGGGCGGGGCGCCCGGCATCTTTTCCGCGCGCTGGGCTGGCTCCCACGGGGATGACGCTGCGAATCTGCGTCTGCTCATCGATCAGCTCTCTGATGTGCCCGACCGTCACCGCGGAGCGGCCTTCGTGTCGGCCGCTGTCCTCGTCACCCCGGACGGTCGCGAGTTCGTTGAGCGCGGCGAGGTGCGCGGCACCCTGACGCGTTCCCCGCGCGGCGAGGGCGGATTCGGCTACGACCCGATCTTTGTCCCCGAGGGCTTCGAAGTCACGACCGCTCAGATGAGCGCGGAACAGAAGAACGCGATCAGCCACCGCGGCATCGCCTTCCGCGCCCTCATGCCCCACATCGTGGAGTACCTGCGCAGCTGAGAAGCACCGCAGACACAAATGTGCCGGGCACCCGAGGGTGTCCGGCACTTGTGTGTTGCGCCCGCAGGCGCGCCATCAACGGGCGACGAGGTTGCCGAAGATGGGGCGGTCCATCGAGAACTGCAGGGGGTTGCGCTGTTGGCGCCACCTGCGGTGATGGGCGAGGCGATGAAGGAGTGATGCGACGAAACGAGACATTGTGTGCTCCTCTTTGAGTACAGTGCGATGGATCTGTCACCGCGTCGTACTGACATAGTGCGCCTGATTGTCCATGTTTTCCATCGATATCTTCTTATTTTTCTATGAAGCGCATCTTACGGACTTTTCCTTGGTGCAGCTTGGAAAATTCTTGACCGAAGAGGGTTGCTTCTCTTAATTAATCAGCCGGTGGATACGGTGAGGGGGCAGGCCCACGGCCTGCCCCCTCACCACCCCAATTCAGCGAAGAGTCAACGAGCGCGTGCCAGGCGCGCACGACGCGGCAGGAAGCGGCGCACGTCGAAGAAGCGAACGACCTGCATGATGCGGCGCGCGAGGCGGTCGCGCACGCGCCAGATCATGGTGCAGCCGACACCGATGAAGATGGCGTTCGTCAGGAAGGACGGCCACGCGCCGGTGGATGCACATGCGAGGGCCAGCAGAATGCAGCTGGAGACATTGAGAGAGTGGTAGCGCAGGGAGTCGGGAGCGAAGCGCTTGGAGGAGACCAGGTAGTAGGCGGCGATAGAGGCGCCCGCACCCAGCCAACCGAGAACCGGAATTACAAGAGATGAGATCGTCATGACTCATATGATGCACCTTCCGCTAGTCAAGCACAATTGAATGGTTCTATAGTTATCTTACAGTTTCACTTAACGAAGGAGTTCGCGTGGATATTGACCCCCGCCGCCTGCCTTTCCTTCTGTCCGTCGCGCGTGAAGGCGGCATCGTTGCCGCCGCCGACATCCTCATGGTCTCGCCCTCGGCAGTGTCCCAGCAGATCCAGAAACTTGAGGAGGAAGTCGGCCTCAAGCTCGTTGAGCGCACCACGTCCGGCGCGATTCTCACCCCGGCCGGCACGATCGTCGCCGAGGCCGGCGAGCGCATCAACACCGACATCGAGGAAGCCCTCAAGGCGCTACGTCCCCTCACCGGACAGGTGACGGGAACGGTCACCATTGGGGCGTTCCTGACGATTTGCCGCTCCACCCTCATCCCCGCACTCCCCGACCTCGCGGACGCCCTGCCCGGCGTCGACCTGCGCATCGAGGAAACAGAAGAGACCCCGGGTATGGCCGCGCTGCGCACCGGCCAGTACGACATCCTCGTCATCGAACGAGACGAGGACCCGGGCCTGGCCCCTCGCGGATACACGGACGTCCCATTCCTCGACGAACCTTGGATGCTCGTCACCCCGGACTCTGCTCCCCCGATCGGCTCGATCGAAGACCTCGCGGACCTCACCTGGCTGCGCGTCAATCCGGGCACCAGCGGCGACCACGTCATGCGCCGTATTACGAAGGCCTTCCCGGACACGCGCTGGGCGCCTCACCTGTACACGACCTACGAGGCCGCCCGCGCCCTCGTGCGCGCCCGCACGGGCTCCACGATCCTGCCGGCCATGGCACTCGCCGGGGCCCACACGGAGGGCATGCGCATCACGCCGCTGCCGTCGCTGGGCACTCGCAAGATCCTGCTGCGCCACAAGAATCACGGATGGTCCGAGGCGTCAGGCCCGGCGCGCGTGGCCACATACTTGGCGGAGTGGAAGCGCCACAACGCCTCGTACTCGACGTCTAGCGACTGACCGAGGAACCGCCTCGCCTCACCCATGGGGGCGAGGGATGGCTCAGAGGCTGACCTGCATCCCGGAGGTCGCGAAGTCGAGGGGACCAGACCAGGTCTGTCGCACTTCGGAGGCCACCCGATCGCGAGGTGTCCACGGCTGGATGTGGGTCGCGATCATGCGGCCCACCCCGGCTCGCGTGGCAACCTCACCCGCGCGCACGCCATCCATGTGCATATCGGGCTCAGTCTCGTCGCTCGTGAAGCCAACCTCGCTGAGGAGCATATCAACGCCGCGCGCACCCTCGATGATCGTGTCGCACAAGTCGGTATCTCCCGTGTAGAACAGGGACACCATGCGCTCGGGATCCTCCTCGGAGGGCCCCTCGATGCGCAGGCCAAAGGCCTCGACCGGATGCAGGGCTCGGTAGGGGTGGATCGTCATGGGACCGACCTGGTAGGCCTCACCCAGCTGCATGTGGGTAAAGGCGAATTCAACCTCGTACGCCTCGTCATCCGGGGCATCCTCGATCTGGCGCACGCGGCGCAAGGTCTCCGCAGGGCCGTACAGGGGCAGCGCAGATGCGGTCGCTCCGGGCCCCCACTTGCGGTACACCTGCAGGGAAATGATGTCGCCCATGTGGTCGGCGTGGCAGTGGGACAGCGCCAGGGCGTCGAGTTCGCTCGGGCACACGTGCGCCCACAGCGCACCGAAGGAACCGGGGCCCATGTCACACACGAGCGAGAACGTCCGCTCCTCCCCCGATCGCGGGTCCAGGCCTCGGGCCTGAACAAGGTAGGACGAGGCCGGCGACTCCGGGCCAGACATCGAACCGGTAGCGCCGATGACAGTCAGCTTCACGCGATACCACCGCCGGTGTTCACGCGGGCAACGGAGCCCACCTCGGGGCCAAGGAAACGGCGCGCCAGGCGCGGGAACGCGTCGGAAGCGCCCGTGGCCAGGAACTGATGGTGCGGCCCCTCACCCGCGGGCCACGGGTCATGAAGGAGTCCGCGGTCCACAAGCTCGTTATAGGTGACGTTCGCAGTCGCCTCCGAGGAGGTCACGAGCGTGACCCCCTCGCCCATAATGCGACCGATAACGCCGGTGAGCAGCGGGTAGTGCGTGCACCCCAGGATCAGCGTATCCACACCCGCTTCCTTCAGCGGCGTCAGATACTCGCGCGCCACGGCCTCGATCTCCTCGCCCGTGGTCACCCCGGCCTCGACGAAGTCAACGAAAGCGGGGCAGGCCTGCTGGCTGACCGTCAGCCCTGGGACGGCTGCGAGCGCGCGCAGGTACGCCTCGGACTGGATGGTGGCCTTCGTACCGATGACGCCCACGTGGTGGTTACGCGTAGCGATGACGCTCTGGCGTGCCGCCGGGGTGATGACCTCGATGACGGGGATCCCGGCATCGATCCAGTAGCGTTCCCGAGCGTCCGCGAGCGCGGCGGCCGTCGCCGTGTTGCAGGCGATGACGAGAGCCTTCACGCCGCGCGAGGCCAGCTCGTCGAGGGCGGAGAGCGTCAGCGAGCGAACCTGCGCGATCGCGCGCGGGCCGTAAGGCGTGTGCTCGGTGTCGCCCAGGTAGATGATCTCTTCGTCGGGCAGTTTGTCGATGACTGCGCGCGCCACCGTCAGCCCACCTAGGCCCGAGTCGAAAATTCCGATCGGGGCGTTGTTCATGTCTCGACCTTATGCGCTACTGAGGATTATTGACGGCTTCCAGGAGTGAGTCCTGCCACCATGTGATAAGCATATAGATGGCGGCGACGGTTTGCGAGCGCTCCCCCGTCGGCTCACTGAGCGCCAATTCTTCGATGCGCTGCGCGTCTTGTTGATCCGATAGGCCCAGCTCACCGGCTAAGCCGAGCCTAATGTCATTGAGAGCACCCAGCCAGGACCACACGGCCTCGGGCTGGATCCTCAGGGTGTCGCTCTCACCGTGGATGATGTGGTCAAGATCGCCGACGATGGCACGCAAACGGACGGACTTATCCGTCCGCAGAGAATCCTCGGTCAGGGCTCGCAGGCGGCCAGCATCTTCGTCATCCTCGCTCATCGAGGGCAGCAGCATACGCAGGGTACGTTCGCGGGGTTCGTCTCGGCGATGTTCGGTCTCCGTAGCGGCATTCACCATGGACGAGGTCGCGGCGTACTCACCGGGATCGTCCAAGACGACGAGAACCTCCGTGGCCAGCTGACGCAGGAGGAGCGCCTCGCCGTCGCTCATCGACGACGCGTAGACACCGTCTCGAAGAGCGAAGCCTTCCATATCCTCAGTCCCGATCCTCTTCGATGGTGGCGCGCAGACCGTAGGAGTGCATGGCCATGACGTCCGCTTCGATACGTTCGCGCACGCCCGTGGAGACGGTGGCGCGCCCGCGCGTATGAACGGCCATCATAAGCTCCTCAGCACGAGCGGTGGAATAGCCGAAATACTGGCGAAAAACAGCGCTCACGTAGCTCATGAGGTTGACAGGATCGTCCCACACGACGGCACGCCAACGCGGCACCGCGGTGGGTGCCTCTTGCGTGCGGGACGCGGGTTGGAAGATCGTAGTCATACATCAACACTAAGACGTATTTGTGTACCAGGGAAGGAAATTCGCACCCCGGTGACACGCTTCTCAGGGTAGGCTCACACTATGCCTGCATCGACATCTACTTCATTGCTAACTGATATGTACGAGCTCACGATGCTCGACGCCGCCCTGAAGGATGGCACCGCGCATCGTCGCTGCACGTTCGAGCTGTTTGGGCGCCGTCTGCCCGCCACGCGCCGCTTCGGCGTAGTCGCCGGCACCGGTCGTATTCTCGAGGCCCTGGAACGCTTCGAGTTCGACGCGGAGCAGATCGATTGGTTGAAAGACCAGGGGATCATCTCCGATGAGGCCGCCCAGTTCCTGGCCTCCTGGCGCTTCACGGGCGACATCTGGGGTTACGCCGAGGGCGAGTGCTACTTCCCCGGCTCTCCCCTGCTGACCGTCGAGGGCACGTTCGCGGACTGTACGCTCCTGGAGACGCTGCTCCTGTCGATCCTCAACCACGACTGCGCCGTGGCTTCGGCCGCGTCGCGTATGACGATCGCCGCCCACGGTCGCCCCTGTATGGACATGGGTGCTCGCCGCGCCCATGAGCGCGCGGCAGTCTCCGCCGCCCGCGCCGCCATCATCGGCGGTTTCCAGGGCACCTCCGACCTCGAGGCTGCCAAGCGCTACGGGATCCGCTGCATCGGCACGGCCGCCCACGCGTTTACGCTCCTGCACGACAGCGAACGCGACGCCTTCGACTCTCAGGTCGCCAAGCTGGGCGCGGGCACGACCCTGCTCGTTGACACCTACGACATTAGGCAGGGCGTCATCAACGCGGTCGAGGCCGCGCGCGCTGCCGGCGGCGAGCTGGGCGCGGTGCGCCTGGACTCCGGCGACCTCGTCGCTGAAGCGTTCAAGGTGCGCGGCCAGCTCGACGCGATGGGCGCGACCACCACGAAGATCACGGTGACCTCCGACCTGGACGAGTACGCGATCGCCGCCCTGGGCGCGGCCCCCGTAGACTCCTACGGCGTGGGCACCAAGCTCGTGACGGGCTCGGGCGTCCCGACGGCCGCCCTGGTCTACAAGGTCGTCCAGCGCGAGGATAGCAACGGCCAGATCGTGTCTGTGGCCAAGAAGGCCGAGTCGAAGTCCACGGTCGGCGGACGCAAGGTTGCCGGCCGCGTCATGGGCGAGGACGGCTACGCGACCGAGGAGCTCCTGCTCGTCGGCACGTCCTTCGAGGAGGGCCAGGCTCTGCTAGCCGAGCGCGGCGCCCGCCCGCTGCAGGTCCAGCTGGTCCGCGGCGGCCAGATCGACGCCGAAGCCTGGGGCCCCGAGGCGCTGTCCCGCGCCCAGGAACGCCACCTGCGCGCCCGCAACGAGCTGCCCTACCAGGCGTGGCGTCTGTCCGAGGGCGAGGTCGCAATCCCGACGCGCTACGAGCAGGTCGACTGACCCTCACCTCTCACTGATCGAAGCCCCGGCCTCGTCCTTCGCTCGGAGGGACGAGGCCGGGGCTCGTTATGCATCAGGGCGCGGACAGCGCTACGGGAGTGCGCGTCAGTGGCGGCCGACGAACCACTCGCGCAGCAGGGCGATACGCGCCTCGATCTGCTCGGTCGTAGCCTGGGCGACCTCGGGGCCACCGCAGCGCGAACGCAGGCGCGAGTGAATGGTCGCGTGGGTCTCGCCGGAGCGGCGCGACCACGTGGAGACCAGGTGCTGAAGCTCCTTGCGCTTGGCGGCACGCAGCTTGTGGGCGGGGATTCCGGCGTTTTCTTCACGCATCTTCTGCGCGGCGCGGGTCTTCTTCTGCGCGGCAACCTGGTCGGCCTGGCGGGCACGCAGCAGAGTCGTCACCTGATCGGCATCCAGCAGGCCGGGAATACCCAGGTATTCCTGTTCTTCCTCGGAGCCGACCTCTGCACCCGCGCCCCATGCGGCTCCATCGAAGAGGACGCCGTCGAACTCGGCGTCCGCGCCCAGGACCTCGAACTGGGAGAGCAGGTCGGAAGAAGCTTTCTCCTCGCGGTTCGCGGCCGCGACAAGGGCGTCCTCGGGATTCCACATGTCGTCTTCGCTGGCCTCGTCACGCTTGGGGCGATCCAATGCATGGTCGCGCTCAACCTCCATGCCGCCGGCGAGGGTCAGCAGGGGCACGACGGAGGGGATGAAGACGGTGGCCGTCTCGCCACGACGACGGGCTCGCACGTAGCGTCCGATGGCCTGAGCGAAGAACAGCGGCGTGGAGGCGTTGGTCGCGTAGACGCCGACCGCGAGGCGGGGCACGTCGACGCCCTCGGACACCATGCGCACGGCGACCATCCACTTGTCGGTGGAGTCGGCGAACTCGGAGATGCGGTCGGAGGCATCCGCGTCGTCGGACAGGACGATCGTGGGGGCCTTGCCGGTGATCAGGCGCAGGTGGCGGGCGTAGGCGCGGGCGTGCTCCTGATTGGATGCGATGACGAGGCCGCCCGCGTCGGGCACGGCGCGGCGCACCTCTTCGAGGCGCATATCGGCGGCGCGCAGGACAGCGGGAATCCACTCGCCCTTCGGGTCCAGCGCGGTGCGCCAGGCCTGCTTCATCATGTCCTTGGTGAGGGGCTCACCCAGGCGGGCGCTCACTTCGTCACCGGCGCTGGTACGCCAGGCCATCTGCCCCGAGTAGGACATGAACAGGACGGGACGAACGACGCCGTCCTTGAGGGCGTCGCCGTAGCCGTAGGTGTAGTCGGCGCGCGAGCGTCGGATGCCCTCCTCGTCCTCCTCGTAGGTGACGAAGGGGATCGGAGAGGTGTCGGAGCGGAAGGGCGTACCCGTCAGCGCCAGGCGACGCGTCGCGTCCGTGAAGGCCTCACGCACGCCATCGCCCCACGACAGGGAGTCGCCGGCGTGATGGATCTCGTCGAGGATGACGAGGGTACGGTAGGCGCGGGTGCGCGCCGCGTGAACGGCCGGGTTGGAGCCAATCTGCGCGTAGGTGACGGCCACGCCGTCGAAGTGCGAGCCGGCAACGCCCTGCGAGTTCGTAAAGTCTGGGTCGATGTGGATACCGAAGCGCGCCGCGCTCGAGGCCCACTGTCCCTTGAGGTGCTCGGTCGGGCACACGACGGTGAGCTTGTCGACGATGCCGCGGGCGATCAGTTCTGTCGCGAGCGTCAGGGCGAATGTCGTCTTACCTGCGCCCGGCGTTGCAACCGCCAGGAAGTCGCGCGGGGAGGCCGCCATGTAGCGATCCAGGGCAGCGGCCTGCCAGGCGCGCAGCCTGCCAACGGGTGCGCGCCGGGTCGTCTCGCTCACTTGTCGGAGCCCTTTCCGCCGTCGGAGAAGGGCCAGTTACGCCCGTTCTTTCCCATCGAGTCGCGCAGCTCCTTGCAGGTGGGGCACACCGGGTACTGCGAGGCATCGCGGGTGGGGATCCACACCTTGCCGCACAGGGCGACGACGGGCTGTCCCGTCACCATGGACGAGTTCGCCTTGTCCTTGCGCACGAAGTGGGCGAAGCGGTCGCCGTCCCCGCCGGTGCGCTCCTTGCGGGTCTCGGTACGCTCCAGCAGACCGGTCGAGGACGCGGTGGAGGGACCGGAGGGCGCGGAGGGGCCGGTGGGTTCGTCGAGGGCATTACGCATGGGGTCCATTGTACGTGCCTGAGGGTCCTTCCAACGGGTGGCACGCGTGCGCCGGGAGCGAAGAAGCGACGCTCACAATAAGGCCCCGGCCTCGCATTGACGAGGCCGGGGCGAAGTCGGGTGGGGAACCTATCTCACAGGTGTTCCTTCTCCCAGACCTCCTTGTAGAAGTCTGCGAGCTCGAGCTTGGAGGCCGCGGCCTCGTCGAGGAGCACGGTGACGTCGGGGTGGTGCTGGAGGATGGACGCGGGCCAGCGCTGGGTGACGCCGCCCTCGATCATGGCCTTGACCGCGTCGGCCTTGCCTTCACCCGTGGCGATGAAGATGTGGGCGCGCGAGTCCATGATCGTGCCCAGGCCCTGGGTCACGCAGTGCGTGGGGACCTGGTCGATGTCGCCATCGAAGAATCGGGCGTTGTCGCGGCGGGTCTGCTCGGTCAGGACACCCACGTGGGTGCGCGACGCGAGGGTGCCACCGGGCTCGTTGAAGCCGATGTGGCCGTCAGAGCCGATGCCGAGGACCTGGATGTCGATGCCGCCGTCGGCCTTGATGGCCTCGTCGTAGGCGGCAGCGCCGGCCTCGAGGTCATCGCACCAGCCGTCGGGGCCGTGTGCCGCACCCTCGGGCATGTCGACGAGGTCGACGAGGTTGCGGTGGATGAAGTTCGCGTAACCCTCGTAGTGGTCGCGGGGCAGGCCCACGTACTCGTCGAGGTTGTAGGAACGAACCTGGGCAAAGGAGATCTGACCGGCCTCGTAGCGGCGCACGAGCTCTGCGTAGAGCTTCAGCGGCGAGGAGCCGGTGGCCAGGCCGAGCACAAAGTTCGGCTTAGCGCGGTACACCTCGAGGATGCGGTCCGCTGCGAGGGATGCGATCTGATCTTCGTCGTTGAAAATTCCAATTCTCATGTGTTTAACCTTACACTGCTGACGTCGATTTGTCAGACGAATCAATGAAGATTTTTTGAAAACGTGTGATCTGGGTTATCCGTGCAGGGCAGCGACGATTCGCTCGACCTCCGCCCGATCGGTTCCCGAGGTTCCGGGTGCGCGCATGTGGACCTCTCGTGCTCCCGAGGCAGCCACGACCTCGGCGACGTTATGAGCGCGCAGGCCACCCGACACCAGGATGATGATGTCGTCTCCCCCGCGCTCGACGAGGCGGGCGAGGGCGTCCGGCTGTGCGACGGCCGGATCCCCACCCGTCGTCAGCACGCGGTCATACCCGAGTTCCATGAGGACGTCGAGGCCGCGATCCTGATCCACGACCTGGTCAAATCCACGGTGGAAGGTCAACGGCGCGTCCTCGGCCGTGTCCCGCAGGCGCGCGGCCGCGTTCACGTCGATTTGCCCGTCGCGGGTAATAACGCCGACGACGAAGCCGAGGCGCACGTCCGATCCCCGACCGATCGACGAGAGGGTCACGATGTCGGAGGCGATGCGGTCGACCTCTTCGCGCGTATGCACGAAGTCCCCGGGGCGCGGGCGCACGAGCACCTGAACGCCGCCGGCGGGCGCCACCTCGAGGGCGGCGGCCACCTCGTCGAATGCGGGGGTCAGGCCGCCGCACGACAGGTCGGTGCAGATCTCGATGCGATCCGCTCCCCCGTCGCGCGCACGGCGCACGCCCACGGCATCTTCCACGCAAATCTCTACAGTCGTCACGGCTGCCACCTCTCGTAGCACGTCGAGCCACCCACGCGGGCAGCCAGGATCGCGGCACCCCAGCGACCGCCCGCTCCTCCGAGGGAGGCGCGGACGATTTCGGGAGCATCACGGAATGTCAGCATCGAAGCGAATTCCTCTCGCAGCGGTGCCAGCAGGTTCTCCCCCGCGTGCGACAGGCCGCCGCCGATGATGATGCGCTCGACGTCGACGGTGAGCGTCATGTGGGTGAGGGAGAGCGCGAGTGCACGAACCGCGGTGTCCCACACCTCGGTCGCGACCGGGTCGGTACCGATGCCGGCCTCGACAGCCTTCGCACCGATGTCCTCACCGGTCGCCTGCTCGTAGCGCCTCGCGATGCCCTTCGCCGAGGCGTAGACCTCCAGGCACCCGCGCGACCCGCAGCGGCAGGACTCACCACCGGGGAAGACGGGCGCGTGCCCGACTTCGCCGGCGCTAAACGTCGCACCACTCCACAGGTTATCCCCGAGCATGAGGGCCACGGAGATGCCGGTACCGATGGGCATCATGAGAAAGGAGGAAGCCCCTCGGCCCGCGCCGAGGAGTCCCTCAGCCAGGCCGGCGGCGCGCCCGTCGTGCATGAGTGCGGCGGGTACGCCCGTGGCATCCTCGACCGCGCGTGCCAGCTGGACACCGCGCAGCTCGAGGTTCGCCGCGTACACGACGGTCCCGCTCTCCTCATCGACGAGGCCGGGGCAGATCAGGCCGAAACCGACCAGTCCCGGATAGTCGCTCGCGAGTCGCGCACCGATACGTCCCACCTGCTCGGCCACGGCCTCGCGGTTGGTCGGCTCGTTTCCCTGAGTGAGGATCGCGCCCGCCTCATCGACGATCATCCACTTGATGGATGTGCCTCCGATGTCGATGCCCGCAAATACCGGGCCCTCGGAATCCTTGACGGCGCTCATGGTACGACGACCTGAGCATGCAGATCGGGATCTGCCATATCCGGATCGAAGGGGAACATCGGACGCTCAATCTTGTGGTGACCGAGGCGGATAAGGTCCTGATCGACTCCACCGGGGGTCAGCGCCATGAGCCAGCCCTTCTGGGTCTCGTACAGGTCGGGCTCCAGGTAACCGATCTTGACGACGACGACGTCGGCGGTGGTGATATCCACGCCGAGCAGCTCGAACTGGCTGTACATCGTGTACTGGTTGCGGTTCGTCGTGATGATGAAGCGCAGGCCGCCCGTGCGCAGCAGCGCGGTGTGGCCACCCATCGGGTCGTCGGCGAGGGCCTCGACCGTGGCGTGGACGTTCAGCGGACCGGGCTCACGGGTGTCGATGTGCCCGCCGACCTCGAGGTCGACCTCGGCGCCGACACCGGCCTCCCACGCGATGGCGGCCGCGGCGGGATCGATGATCGAGGCGTACACGACGTCGAGCGTGGCCTCCTGGACGGGCTTCCACGCGAGCAGGGCCGCGAGCGCAACCGTCACGTCGTCGGCACCGCCGGCGCCCGGGTTGTCACCGGAGTCGGAGATGAAGAAGGGCTTGGGGCCCTCCTCTGCGGCTGCCAGGCACTCTTCCATGGAGGCAACGGGGGCCACGAACTCGAAGCGGTCGTGCACGTCCCAGAAGTACTGGCCGATGCGCTCGGCCTGCTCCTTGACGAGCTCCGCGTCGTCACCCGTGACGACGACCGCGCCCTTGCAGCGCGGCTGGTCGGCCCACGCGAAGCCGATCCAGATCGCGGCGTCCAGGATGCCGTCCATCGCTTCGATGGGGTCGATCATCTTGTACAGGGACTTGGCGGGTTCGATGCGGGTCGAGGTCTTCTCGCCCGGCAGCAGCACGGGGACGTGGACGAGGGCCTTGACGGGCTTGGGCTGGCCGTTCAGGAGGCGCATGCCCAGGTTGTAGGCGGCGCGACGGCGCGACTCGAGGGCGTCCTCGTGGGGTGCGAGGCGGTAGCAGGTGAGGATGTCGCAGCCGTCGAAGAGGTCCTGGGAGACGTTTCCGTGCAGGTCCATCGAGGCGCTGACCATGGGCTCGGGGCCGATGACGCCGCGGATGGCGTTGATGAGGTCGCCCTCGGCGTCGTCCATGCCCTGGACGCTCATGGCGCCGTGGATGTCGAAGAAGAGGCCGTCGAGCGGGCCGGCAGCGGCGAGGCCCTCGAGGATCTCAGCCTTCCAGGCGTCGTAGGCGCCGCGCTCGACGACGCCGCCGGGCAGGGCGCGCGAGTGCAGGACGGGGATCCACTCGATCTGGGTGGCCCAGTCCTCATCGCGCCAGTAGAAGCGGTCCATCAGTTCCTCGCCGCGGGTAACGATAAAGTCGTCGGCGGTCGAGATGTAGGGGGTGAACGTCGAGGATTCGATGTGGATGCCGGCAACCGCGATGCGGGGCTTGGTCATGAGCGATTCTCCTTTGAGATCTTCGAGGGGGTGAGTGTCGAGAGCCCCCAGAGCGCCGCTTCGCGCCCTGATCGAGACGATTCGATCACGAGGTGTTCCATGATCGAGGGGAGGCAGGATTGGTGGAGTGCGGCGCGCACTCCGGCGGTGAAAGCATCGACGGCGGAGAGTGCTCCACCGACAATGACTCCCTGGGGTGCCAGGAAGGACACGAGGTGGGCGACGCAGTGGCCCAGGAGGGTGCCCGCCTGGCGGATGGCCGTCGCAACTTCGGGGATACCGTCACGTGCGGCGGCCAGAAGCTGTGCGTTGTTCTCATAGACGAGGCCTGCTGCGGCCAGGTCTGCTCGGATCGAGTCGGCGGACGCGATCGTTTCGAGGCATCCGACGTTGCCACACTTGCAGGGGCGGCCCGCGGCGGCCTCGACGGGGATGTGCGAGATATCCCCGGCCAGTCCGCCCTGCCCCACCTGCGGCACGCCATCAACGAGGTAGGCGCCGCCGATAGCGGAGCCGGCCTTGACGTAGATGAGCGTGTCGATGGGGGTCACGCCCTGGAGACGACGCCGGTAGACGGATTCGCCGATGGCTCCCGCGCGCGCGTCGTTTTCGATGAGGGCGGGCAGGCCGCACTGCTCGGTGATGGCCTCGGCGACGTTAATGCCGTCCCACCCGGGCATGCGGGCGGGGCGGATCACGCGAGAGCGCTCCGCGTCCACGGGACCAGGAACCGCCAGGGCAATGCCACCGACCCGCACGCCGGCAGCTTCTTCCTGGCGAGACACCTCGTCCATGACAGCGTCGAGCACCACCTGCGGACCTTCCGCGATGTCGATAAGGAGGCTCGAGGCCTGCCCGACTCCGCGGGTGGGGTCCGTCAGTGCGACGAGGCCGTGGTGGGCTCCCAGCTCGACGAGGGCGAGTGCTCCGGCGCCGTCGGAGGTGACGAGGCGGCGCGCACGCCGCCCACCCGTAGAAACAGAGTGTTCCGCTTCCGCGATGACCCCGGCTTCGACGAGGCGAGACACAGCGGCCGACACCGTTGATGGTGCGAGGCCCGTTTGCTTGACAATCGCGGGCCTGGTGTCTGCTTGACCGGACCCAATCAGCGTCAGGACGGTCTCGTCGACATCATGCGTGGCCATGACACCTCCTCTAAGTACGTATGCAGTAACTACAACGTTACACTGCGCTCATCGTTGAGAACATGATTCATTATGCCCCACCGAAGAAAGTCTGACACTTCTTTCGTCGAAATATCTTGTTATTTTTTCGTAACATTCCACATTTTGGCCAAAGTGGCAACATTCGCCAACAAACTGTCATATGATGAACGTCATCTGACAGGGTTGTCATCCGTCAGTGTCCCCGATCAACGTTGATTTGGAGCAGTCATGAACCTTAGAAAGAAGCGGTGGATGGTCACCGGCGCGGCCCTCGCAATGGTCGCCTCCCTGGGCCTGTCCGCCTGTGGTGGCGGCGGCAGCAGCAGCGGCGGCGGCCAGGCAGCCAACTCGGAAACCGGAAAGAACGAGGTCACGATGGCCTCGCGTACCCCCAACTGGATCTTCCCGGTCTCCGCAAAGGGCTACACGCAGGGCGAGAACGGCCAGTTCATCCAGGCGATGTACCGCCCGCTCTTCGCCTACAAGTCCACCTCTGATACCCCCTACAAGATCAACCTCCCCAAGTCCCTGGGCACCGTTCCCGAGGTCTCTGAGGACGGCCTGACCTACACCATCAAGCTGCGCGACGACGCCAAGTGGTCCGACGGCACGCCCGTCACCACCCGCGACGTTGAGTTCTGGTGGAACCTCGTCACCAACAACAAGGACGAATGGGCCTCGTACAAGAAGGGCTTCTTCCCCGACGGTGCCGATCTGAAGATCATCGACGAGCACACGTTCTCGATCACCACCGAGACCAAGTTCGCCCCGGCCTGGTTCATTGACAACCAGATCAACAAGGTCGCTCTGCTCCCCCAGCACGCCTGGGACAAGACCAGCGCCGACGAGGCCGTCTCCGACCTCGACCGCACCCCCGAGGGCGCCCAGAAGGTCTTCGCCTACCTGCAGGGCGAGGCCAAGAACCTGTCCTCCTACGCCACCAACCCGCTGTGGCAGACGGTGAACGGCCCCTGGAAGCTCAAGGAATTCACCCCCGACCAGGGCCTGACACTCGTCCCCAATGAGAACTACTGGGGCGAGGACAAGCCCAAGATCGACGCGCTGATCTACAAGGCCTTCACGGGTGACGACGCCGAATTCAACTCCGTGCGTTCGGGCGCCATCGACTTCGGCTACATCCCGGCCGCGCAGTACAACCAGCGCAAGGCCGTCGAGGACAAGGGCTACAACGTCTTCCTGTGGCCCGGCAACTCCATCACCTACCTGGCCCTGAACTTCCACGAGAAGGCCCCCGGCTCGAAGTTCATCAACCAGAAGTACATCCGCCAGGCGATGCAGCAGCTGATCGACCAGCCGACCCTGTCTGAGAAGATCTGGTCCGGCACCGCCTCCCCGACCTGTGGCCCCGTCCCGATGCCCGCCGAGAAGACCGGCACCACCGAGGGCTGCGTCTACAAGTTCGATCCGGAAGCCGCCAAGAAGCTCCTCGAGGACCACGGCTGGAAGGTCGTGCCCGACGGTGAAACCACCTGCGAGAACCCCGGCACCGGCGCCAACCAGTGTGGCGAGGGCATCGCGGCCGGCGACAAGCTGAGCTTCAAGCTCGTCTCCCAGTCGGGCTTCGTCTCCACGCACCAGATGTTCGAGGAGATCATCTCCCAGTTCGGCAAGCTCGGCATCAAGATCGACATGAACGAGGTCCCCGACTCGGTCGGCGCCTCGCAGGCATGTGACGACGAGACCCCCTGCACCTGGGACCTGTCCTTCTTCGGATCCCAGACCTCGTGGGGCTTCCCGATCTACGCCTCCGGCGAGCGCCTCTTCGCCTCTGACGCTCCCGTCAACCTCGGCCAGTACAAGAACCCCGAGGCTGACAAGCTCATCGAAGAGTCGACCCGCTCCTCCGAGCCCAACGCTCTCCAGGCATACAACGACTACCTCGCGGAGGACCTCCCCGTTCTGTGGATGCCCAACCCGTACTACCAGATCACCGCAGTGAAGAAGACGCTCGACCTGGGCGAACTCGACGCCACCGGCGACACCTGGCCCGAGGATTGGTCGTGGTCGACCGAAGGTAAGTAAACCTTCGCCTTGACGCCTCACGGGGCAGGCGCCCGCACCCGCACATGCGGGCGCCTGCCCCCTTACTGTGGAGTTCGCAATGATCCAATTCATCCTCAAACGCCTCGGCCAGGCAGTCGTCGTTGTCTTCCTGGTCACCATCATCACCTTCATCCTCCTCCAGTCTCAGCCGGGCGGCGCAGCCCGAGCGGCACTCGGTAAGGATGCGACCCAAGAACAGCTCGCGGCCTTCGACCACGAAAACGGATACGACCGGCCCATCCCCGAGCAGTACGTCAACTACCTGAACAAAATTGCGCACGGCGACTTCGGCTACTCCTACCAGCACAACCAGTCTGTGAACGACCTGCTGGCCGCCCGCCTGCCGCGCACCATCTTCCTGTCCCTCCTGTCCACCATCCTGGCTCTCATCGTCGCGATCCCCCTGGGCGTGTGGCAGGCCGTCAAGAGAAATAAAGCGCCCGACTACATCGTGACGATCGCGTGTCTGCTCGCCTACTCGACGCCGATCTTCTTCGCGGGCCTGCTCCTCATCGTCCTCTTCTCCCAGGTATGGCCAATCCTGCCCAACGATGCTCCGCAGGGGGAGGCCCTGTCGGTCATGTGGGAACAGTGGGATCACCTGGTTCTGCCCGTGTGTGCCCTGTCGATCGGCACGATTGCCGCCTACGCGCGCTACGTGCGCTCCTCGATGGTGGATAACCTCAACGAGCAGTACGTGCGCACCGCTCGCGCGAAGGGCCTGTCGGAGTTCCGCGTCGTCTTCGTTCACACGCTGCGCAACGCCATGTTCCCCGTCATCACGATGATCGGCCTGTACATCCCCGCGATGTTCTGTGGCGCCCTGGTTATCGAGACGCTCTTCAACTTCAACGGCATGGGTTACCTGTACTACCAGGCGACCGGCAGGCGCGACTACCCGATTCTCCTCGGCGTCGCCCTGATCGTCTCCTTCGCGACCGTTATCGGCGCGCTCCTGGCAGACTTCCTCTACGCCCTCGCTGATCCCCGTATCCGACTGGCAGGACGTGCCAAATGACCACCGCAACCGCACCCATCGCCGCGCCGGCCAAGGCGCGCTCCGCCCGCAAGTCGACGAAGCTGCAGGGCCTGCAGGTCTTCATGGAGAACAAGCTCGCCGTCTTCGGCGTGTGCCTCATCCTCATCCTGATGGCCTTCTCGTTCATCGGCCCCATGTTCTACGTGACCGACCAGATCCACACGGACCTGTCGAACTCGGCCCTGCCTCCCTCAGCCGAGCACCCGCTCGGCACCGACATGGTCGGCTACGACCAGCTCGGACGCCTCATGAAGGGCGGCCAGACCTCGATCATCGTCGGCCTGTTCGCCGGCATCTTCGCCACCACGATCGGCACGCTCTACGGCGCGATCGCCGGCTTCGTGGGCGGCTGGATCGACGCGATCATGATGCGCCTCGTTGACGCGCTCATGTCCGTGCCCGTCCTGTTCCTCTTCATGCTGATCGCCACGATGATCCCGCCGACCGTCCCGGTCCTCATCATCATCATGTCGGCCCTGTCCTGGCTGGGAACGTCCCGATTGATTCGAGGCGAGGCCCTCTCCCTGCGCACGCGCGAGTACGTCGTCGCGATGCGTGGCATGGGCGGCTCGATGCCTCGAGCAATCCGGACGCACATCGTCCGTAACACGATCGGCACCGTCATCGTCAACGCGACCTTCCAGGTCGCAGACGCCGTCCTCTACGTCGCCTACCTGTCGTTCCTCGGCCTGGGCGCGCAGCCTCCCGCTACCGACTGGGGAGCCATGCTCTCCAACAGCCAGTCGCACGTCTACTCGGGCAACTGGTGGCTGCTCTACCCGCCGGGCGTCCTCATCATCCTCCTGGTCCTGTCGTTCAACTTCATTGGCGACGGCCTGCGTGACGCCTTCGAAGTTCGACTGCGCAAGAGGTGAGCACTGAACTATGAATACTCCACTCCTTCAGATCAAAGATCTGCACACCGATATTGAGATCCGCAACGGCGTGGTTCGCGCCCTCTCGGGTGTCGACCTGCACGTGAACCCGGGCGAGACCCTGGGCATCGTGGGCGAGTCCGGCTCCGGCAAGACCATGACGGCCCTGTCTCTCATGGGCCTGCTCCCCCAGGGCGGCAAGGTCTCCTCCGGCTCGATCATCCTCGACGGCCAGGACCTCACCCAGCTGCCCCTCAAGGAGAAGCGCAAGCTGCGCGGCACCAAGGTCGGCATGATCTTCCAGGATCCGCTCACCTCCCTGAACCCGACCATGAAGATCGGTCTTCAGGTGTGCGAGCCGCTGCGCGTGCACGAGAAGCTCTCGAAGAGGGCAGCCCTCGCACGCGCCGTCGAGATCCTCAAGCGCGTCGGCATGCCTCGTCCCGAGGTGGTCATCAATAACTACCCGCACCAGCTCTCGGGCGGCATGCGTCAGCGCGTCATGATCGCCATGGCCCTCGTCTGCAAGCCGCGCATCCTCATCGCGGACGAGCCGACGACGGCACTGGACGTGACGACGCAGATGCAGATCCTCGACCTCATCGACGAGCTGCGCGACGAGTACAAGATGGGCGTCATCCTCATCACCCACGACCTGGGTGTCGTGGCCGGTCACACCGACCGCGTCGCCGTCATGTACGCCGGCCGTATCGTCGAGACCGCGCCGACGAAGACGCTGTTCACCGAGCCGAAGCACCGCTACACGAGCTCGCTGATGGCAGCACTGCCCGAGCGCGCCCTCGAGGCCGGCACCAAGCTCTTCTCGATTCCGGGCGCTCCCCCGTCGCTGACCAACCTGCCGGTGGGCTGCCGCTTCGCTGCCCGCTGCCTGTGGGCCACCGACGAGTGCCGCGCCGGCTACCCGGACCTCAGCGGAGACGACTCCCACACCTTCTCCTGCTTCCATCCGGTGCAGGAAGGCGACGAGTCCCCCGCGATCCTCCAGGCCAAGCTGGATTCCGGCAAGGCCGAGGACGCGGCCAACAGCACCCCGCAGATTTCCCACGAGGTACTGCTGGACGTCAAGGAGGCCTCGCGTGAGTACGAGTCGGCGGGATCCGGCTTCTTCAAGCGTGACAAGGGCGTTGTGTCCGCCGTCGACCGCGTCTCCATCACGGTCAACAAGGGCGAGACCTACGGCCTCGTCGGCGAGTCCGGCTGCGGTAAGTCCACCGTGGGTCGCCTTATCGCCGGCCTTGAGCCCCCGTCGGGCGGCGCCATCGAACTCGATGGACGCGACCTGGCTACGCTCAAGGGACGCGATGCTGTGCGCATCCACCGCGACGTGCAGATGATGTTCCAGGACTCCTACGCGGCAATGGACCCGCGCATGCGCATCGACCAGATCCTGGCCGAGCCCATGAGCATCCAGAAGACCGGCAATGCTCGCCAGATCGCCGAGCGCATCATGGAGATCCTCGAGCAGGTTGGCCTGACCGAAGAGGTCCTGGACCGCTACCCGCACGAGTTCTCGGGCGGTCAGCTCCAACGCCTCGGCTTCGCCCGTTCGCTGACCCTGGCTCCCGACCTGATCGTGGCCGACGAGCCCGTCTCAGCGCTTGACGTCTCCGTCCAGGCGCAGGTCCTCAACCTCATGAAGGACCTGCAGCAGGAGCTGGGCCTGTCCTATCTGTTCATCAGCCACGACCTGGCGGTCGTTCAGTACATGGCCGATCGTATCGGCGTCATGTACCTGGGCCGCATCGTCGAGGAGGGACCCGCTCACGAGGTCGTCAAGAACCCGAAGCACCCCTACACGAAGGCGCTCATCGACTCGATCCCCGTGCCGGACCCCGAGTTCAAGCACGACGAGAGTGCCATCAAGCTCACCGGCGAGCCGCCGAGCGCCGTCAACCCGCCCGAGGGTTGCCGATTCCGCCCGCGCTGCCCCTTCGCTGGCGAGGAGTGCAAGGTGCAGCCCATGCTCACGGATGAGACGCACCGCGTGGCGTGCCACCACCCGCTCCTGACGCTGAGCGTCAAGGAAGAGGTGAACGCCTAACACACACGTTCATGCGAACTCCATGCGTTGCCCCCGGCCCGCCGATGCGAGCCGGGGGCAACGTTATGCGCGACAGCTAGGTCGACGGGCCGCTATGCGCGTCTGAAGGGCACAGCGCTGCGTCGCCCTCCTGGTGCCCGTCGCTGCCCCATCACGGCGCGTTGGGGTTATAGGACAAAACGTGCTGGTCGAGGTTCGGCCCCAGGCATTGTCGAGGGCGGTGTCGTTGGGCTTGCGCACTCGCGCCGCTGCGCCTCAGCCAGGATGCGCCCCATCGGGAACATTCCACCTGATCGGGAGCATTCAACCCGTTAGGGAAGATTCCACCCGATCGGAAGGGGTTGAATCTTCCCGATCGGGTGTAACACCTCATCCGTCACAAGCGTCATCGCGGAGCTGGCCGCTCGTGACCTCCGCCGTCATTGCTGGCGACACCCTACCGGCGTTTATCGGCACCCTGCCGGGCAGTCATGCACTAGTGAGGGAATATGACACCAGGGGTCATGGCAGGGGTTTGGCAGCATTAGGAGCCTCCCTTCGGCGTGTCGCCGGCGTGTCGCGCCCCTAATGGTGCAAATCCCCCCATTTGGTGGCGGTGATGTCACGGTTCGGGGTGGTAAGGCGCCCAAATCGCAGACGACCTCGGTGAATAACATTAAAAACGGGGGTTGCGGCTGAGGCCGTCTGCGTTTTGGGCACAACGGTGCCTGGCCTGGTGTGTTGGTCGCACGCAAACCGCTGAATGTGCGCGTCAACCCCTTGATACACACGTAAACCCACTAATTGGCGCGTTACCCCTCTAATCTGAGCGTGGGCGGGGCTGCCCAGGTCCGTAGAGACGCGTGTGGGGCACGACCACCCGGTCGTGCCCCACAGGCTATTCGCTAGTGTCAGCGCGTCACTTGGAGACGGCCTTCTTCAGCGTGGAGCCAGCGGAGAGCTTCACACCGTAGCCAGCGGGGATCTTGATCTCTTCGCCGGTGCGGGGGTTACGGCCGGTGCGGGCGGCGCGCTCAACACGCTCGACGGAGAGCAGACCGGTCACCTTGACGGCCTCGCCCTTAGCCAGGGACTCAACGAGGACGGCCTGGAAGGCGGCCAGGGCCTCGTCGGCCTTCGCCTTGGTCAGGTCGGCACGTTCGGCAATCTGAGCGACAAGCTCGGTACGGTTCACGGACATTGAGAAACCTCATTCCTGTTCGTTCTTGGTTACCACTGTCGTGGCCACGAATGACACACTACGAAATCTTTTGCGATTTTGCCGACTTTAGGGCCAGATTTCGCGGATTTCACGAAAATATCTCGTTTTTTTGCTCAAAAACCGTCAATTCTGTGCGACAGGTCACTCAAACTTGCCGAGTGGTTGCAATTCTGCGGAACTCAAATGCGCCGCCACCGGCACGTTTTTCGGTAACGGGAACCTTCCCACACACCGAGGACACACCCCTCTCATTAGACCTGACAAACATAGACGACCGACATACAAAAGGGCGGGGAGCGACCGTATGGCCGCTCCCCGCCCTGATGAGAAGCTTCGCGATGCCTCAGGCCGAGGCGCGCTGCTTGTTCCACACGTCGAAGGCGACAGCCAGGAGCAGGACAGCGCCCTTGACGATCTGCTGGGTGGAGGTGGAGGCACCCATGAGCTGCATGCCGTTAGACATGACGACCATGATGAGGCCACCGATGAGGGCGCCGGACAGACGTCCGATACCGCCGGTCGTCGACGCGCCACCGATGAAGCAGGCGGCGATGGCGTCGAGCTCGAACATATTTCCGGCCGAGGGCTGCGCGCCGTTCACACTCCTCACTGAGCATCGATGAGCGGTTGAGTTAACGTTAACATTCACCCGCGCATGAAAGCAAATACGACTACCAAAAGAGCCTCTAACGAGGGCACACTCCCGTCGAACCGCGCACAACGAGGCGTGTAGGACGCACGTACGTGTCCACCGATTCTCCGTCGAGCGCGTGACTGACCGCCTCAAGCGCGCAGCGTCCGAGGTCCGCGAAATCCTGGCGCACCGTCGTCAGCCCCGGCCCCGCGTAGGCGGCCATTGGCACGTCGTCGAACCCCGCGACTGACACGTCGCCCGGAACACTCACCCCAGCCTCGGCGAACGCACGAAGAAGGCCGACCGCCACCTCGTCGTTCGCGCACATCACCGCGTCGGGCAGGCCGCCCTCGACGAGGTTCTGTCCTGCAACATACCCCCAGCGCGCCTCCCACGAGCCGACAAGTGGCTCGCGCATCGGCAGACCCGCCTGATCCATCGCCTCGCGCCACCCGGCCACGCGTTCGCGAGCCTCGAACCACTCCTGAGGGCCCGCCACGCAGGCGATATCGCGATGACCGAGCGTCATCAGGTGCTCCGCGAGCGCGCGCGCACCTCCGCGCTGGTCCGCGTGAACGACCGACACCCCGCGACCGAACGTACGCCCGCCGGAGACCGCGACTACCGGCACGGACGCGCCCTGGGAGGCCACGGCCTCGGCGAGGGAATCAACGGGCGCGATGACGACGATCGCCTCGGCCGCCAGAGAGGAGAAGTGGTCGAAGGCACTGGCCACGTCGTCGGCACCGAAACGATCGAGGGCCACGACCGACGTGAAAAGCCCGGCCTCGCGGGCGGCGACCTCCAGGGCCACCAGCATCGAGGAGGGCCCGAAGTGGGCCGAGGTCGTGGTCACGACGCCGATAATGCCCGAGCGGGCGGTCACCAGTGCACGGGCAACCGAGTTCGGGCGGTATCCCAGCTGCTCAATCGCGGCCTGCACGCGCTCGCGCGTCCGAGGCGATACGCGCCCCTTGCCGTTCACAACGCGAGACACCGTCTGATGCGAGACACCGACCAATTCGGCCACATCCGCCATCGACGGAGGACGACCATTGCGCGTCATACCGGCCTCCCTCCCGCATGCGTCCCGCTTTGTTCACATCGTAAACGACAAGAGCCCACGACATAGAACTCGCCACACTTTTTAAATAACTCGTAAAACAATCATGCTGATCACAGAGAATAGAGGCGTCCCTAACACAACTTGGATAAAGGTCCAGGAGACACAGATGGCATCAAGCCCCTCGTCCGCTCCCCACCCCGTCGATCAAGTCCCTCCCTTTGGGAAACTCACCATTCTGGGCATTCAGCACGTCCTCGCGTTCTACGCGGGCGCCGTGGTCGTCCCGCTCGTCATTGCTTCCGGCCTCGGGCTCGACAACCACACGCTGGTCCACCTCATTAACGCAGACCTGCTCACCTGTGGCATCGCCACCATCATCCAGTCGGCCGGCATCGGCCGCTTCATCGGCGTGAAGCTCCCCCTCATCCAGGGCGTCACCTTCACCGCCGTCTCACCCCTCATCGCGATCGGCGCGGCTGCAACGCCCGCCGGCGCCGACCCGACGACCGGCCTGGCCACCATGTACGGCTCCATCATCGCCGTCGGCCTCATCGTCTTCCTGGTCGCTCCTTTCTTCGCCAAGCTCCTGCGCTTCTTCCCGCCGATCGTCACGGGCACACTCCTGACCGTCATGGGCACGACGCTCCTGTCCGTCTCCGCCGGTGACATCGTTGCCTGGGCCGATAAGGCCACCGATGATGCAGCGAAGGCAGCCGCAACATTCGAGGCACTCGGCTTCGCTTTTGGAACGATCGCGATCATCGTCATCATCCAGCGCCTCTTCAAGGGCTTCATGGGCACCCTGTCCGTCCTGCTCGCCTTGCTCATCATGACAGCCGTTGCCTTTGCGATGGGCAAGACCGATTTCTCGGGCGTGGGAGAAGCCAGCTGGCTGGGCATCACCACGCCCTTCTACTTCGGCATCCCGAAGTTCTCCGCCACCGCGCTCCTCGCCATGATCATCGTCATGGCCGTGACCGCCGTGGAGACCACGGGCGACGTCTTCGCCACCGGCGAGGTCGTGGGCAAGCGCATCGCCCCGCGCGACATCGCCAACGCCCTGCGCGCCGACGGCCTGTCCACGCTGCTGGGCGGCGTCCTCAACTCCTTCCCCTACACCTGCTTCGCGCAGAACGTCGGCCTCGTGCGCCTCACCCGCGTGAAGTCCCGCTGGGTCGTCACCGCCGCGGGCGTCTTCATGATCTTCCTGGGCCTGCTGCCCAAGGCAGCGGCAATCGTCGCAGCCATCCCGCAGCCTGTCATCGGCGGGGCCTCCCTGGCGATGTTCGCCAACGTCGCCGTCGTCGGCATCCAGACCCTGGCGAAGGTTGACCTGCGCGACAACCGCAACGCCGTCATCGTCTCCACGTCGATCGGCCTGGCCCTCCTCGTGACTCTCAAGCCCGGCATTGTCTCGGTCATGCCCTCCTGGCTGCAGATCATCTTCGGCTCCGGCGTGACCATCGGCTCGCTAACGGCCATCATCCTGAATCTCCTGTTCTTCCACATCGGACGCCCGGCCTCGCCGGACGTGGCCGTGGTGGACGGCAAGAAGATCAACCTGGACGACATCAATGCGATGGATCGCGACCAGTTCGTCGCGACTTTCTCGTCGATGTTCTCCGCTCACACGTGGCCGGTCGAGCGCGCCTGGGAGTCCCGTCCCTTCGCCTCCGTGTCTGAGCTGCGTTCCTCCTTCGAGGACGCCGTCCTGGCGGCCAGCCCCGAGGAGGCCGAGGAGCTCATCGCCTCCTACACGGACGTCGTCTCCCTGGTCCTCGACGGCGCGGGTGACGAGCAGGCCAGCTCGGACACCTCGTCGCTGTCCGTGGGCGAGGTGTCCTCCGAGGAGGCTGAGGAGCTGCGCGCCCTGGCAGCCGCCTACCGCGAGAAGTTCGGCCGCCCGCTGGTCATCTGCGTAGATAACGTGGTGGACCGCAAGCACCTGCTGTCGTCGGGCTGGCGCCGCGTCGAGCACTCCCCCGCTCGCGAGGCTCGCTTCGCGCTCGGCGAGGTCATCGACATCGCGGACCTGCGCTTCGATCAGCTGGTCGCCGACGCGAACCCCATGCGCGCCGCGTGGGACGCTGGCTTTGAGCGCCTCTGAGTAGCTTTCAGCTTCTCTGACTGACGAGGCCGGGGCGCGTCGGGCAATACGCCTGACGCGCCCCGGCTTTTTCAGGCCCACAACACCCCAGCCAGACAAAAGTCGCACGTAATTCGACTGCGTGAATATTCAACAACATCCAGAAACGTTGCAATTCCAATGACCACAATTCAATGTTTGAAGCAGCCGCGGGGGAATTACGTGCGAAATTGGTGAGCAGCACGAAAGATGCCTGAAACAGCATTCTTCCCACAGCACACAGTTCCCACGACTCGCTCCAGATGCAGATACGCCGAGGGGCCGACCTGGCGGTCGGCCCCTCGGCGTATCCCATCAACACAGTGCAAGTTGTCCCAGAAGGCTCCTCAATGATGTCTCGTCGGCATTGCTCGGGCCCGGCCCGTGCCGTATTCCCTTGTGATGACACCTACTGTAGGAGCCCAACCTTGCGGCAACGGCAAGGTGAGCTGAGAAAATCCTGGGATTTTAACCCGGCAGATAATTGACTGATCACAAGACGAGTGTGTGCCCCCGGTTTCCCGGGGGCACACACTGCGTTACGCGCTGTCAGTGCTGCGCGTTAGGCCTCAGCCGTTCCACTGGCCGTTCTCGGCGAAGTAGTACCACTTCCAGCCGATCCAGTGCCCACCCGTGTACATCGCGCCCGAATCGGTGCTCAGGTAGTACCAGAAGCCGCCATCCTTCAACCAGCCGGTCGTCAACGCGCCACTGGGGGCCATGAAGTACCAGGACGAGCCGTCCTTCACCCAACCGGTCGCCATCGCGCCGCTGCCGGGCGTCAGGTAGTACCAGGTCGGACCATCAAGCAGCCAACCGGTGACCATGCGACCCGTCGCCGGATCCAGGTAGTACCAGGAGGAGCCATCCTTCACCCAGCCACTCGCCTGGGCACCCGAAGCGTCGTGGTAGAACCACGAACCAGCCTCACTCACCCAACCGGTACGCATGTAGCCATCCGCACCGAAGCGGTAGGTGGAGTTGCCGATCTGCAGCGTCTGGCTCACCGGGTAGGTCCCGTCGGCGTAGCGGTACCACCAGCCGACCGAATCGCTGATCCACGCCCCGCCCTGAGGCGCGGGCACCGGGTTCGGCTCAGGGGCCGGAGTCGGATCCGGGGTCGGGGCGGGCGTCGGATCGCCCTGGAGGCGCACCTCCTGCTTGGCGGGGTTCACGCCCCAGTCCCAGGCGAAGAGGTACGGGGTCACCGGGGCCTCGTCCGTGCGTCCCTGCTGCGCCCAGGCGGCCTTCAGCTCCGAGACGGGCACGTCGAAGTGGTAGCGGTACGCGCCATCGGCCAGGACCTCACCGTCGTCCTCGACGAGCTTGCGGTAGTACCACGTGCCGTCGGCGTCCTCGTGGAAGTCGATGCCGGCCACGGGCGAGGCATCGGTGACGTCGAAGGACACCGTGCGGGCGTCGCCCTCGCCGTTCACCGTGAGGTTGGAGATGACGGGGGCCTGCGTGTCCAGCGTGAACTCGTAGCTCATCTGGTGCTTCTGCGAGGACGGCCCGTCCGTCGCCGCCTCGATCGTCAGCGTGTAGGCGCCGTCGGGCAGCTCGTTGCCGGACTGGTCGTAGCCGTCGAAGAAGGGTTCCTCACCGGCGAACTCACCCGGCTTCGTCCAGCCGGTCTCGAGGTCGTAGAGGGACTTGCGCACGCGGTTGATCGTGTAGGAGCGCACTGACTCGCCCGCAGAGTTCCGGTAGGTGACAGACATCGACGGGACCGAGCGCAGCATGCCGGTCATCGGCGCGATCTTGTCGGGGGCGCCGGCCCACTTGGCGCGCGAGGTGATGAGGCGCTGCGTGTTGATCGTCGTGACCAGGTTCGAGTCCTGCTTGTCCGACAGCGGGTTCAGCGCTCCCAGCGGGATGGAGGAGTGAGCGTTGACCAGCGCGGAACGGTAGACGTGCACGGGCGTCGTCTCATCGTCCGACCACTTGCCGTCGAAGACGTTCGGGGCTCCCCACGAGCCGTAGAAGCCCAGGTAGGGCACGGTCAGGCTCGGGGTCCCGTCCTCGCTCGTGAAGGTCACGGCGCCGTCGATGAAGGTTCCCTTGGGGGCGTTCTCCGAGGCAAAGGCCGCGAACTCGGACTCGGGGGTCACGGTGACGGTCACGGTGGCGTTCGACATCGCGGGGACCGTGATCTGCTGGGCGTCCCCGGCCTCGGCGACGCCGTCACCGGAGAAGGTCAGCGAGATGCCCGCGCCCGCCCAGTTCTGTGAGTGCTCGAGGAAGAGGCCCTCCTCAATCATCTCGGAAAGCGCCTGGCCGCCGAGGGTGTAGGTGTGAGCAGCGTCCGAGAGGTTGGTCAGCTGCACCTGGAAGGTCCACCCCTTCGTCCCGTCGCCGAGGTCGGCCTTGGGTCGGGAGGGATCGGCAGCGCCGACAACGGTCGGGTAGACGGTCGCGGTGGTCGCTGCGAGCGCGTCGACAGCCCCCGCGCCGACCCTGCGCGGCGAGTAGTAGGTGCCGTCGCCCAGCTCAACGTCGACGAGCGGGTGGGCGGTGCCCATGAGGAGGTTGGTGACAACCGCGTTCTTCTGCTGCGCGCTCATTCCGGAAAAGGCGGGATCGCTCGCGAGGCGCTCGCGCACGAGGGCACTAATGCCCGCGACCTGCGGGGATGCCATCGAGGTGCCCGACAGGCGCTGATACTCGTTGCCGAGGTAGGCCGACATGATGTCGCCGCCGGGGGCAGCGATCTCAGGCTTGAGGGTCAGGTCGGGGGCCACGCCCCACGCCGAGAACTCCGAGGCGGTCGGGTTGTTCGAGGCCAGCACGATGCCGGAGTGCGTGACGGTCACGGTGACGTCGGCTCCGTTGGCGGCGGCCAGGGCCTCGCGGATCGCCTCGCCGTCACTCTTGGTGATGGTCACCGTCGGCATCGACGTGGTCGAGCCGAGGATCGCCTGGTAGGGCGTGCCGGCCTCGTCCGTGTCAGCGACCATGAGGGCCGCGGGTGCAGGCGAGAGAGCCGCCAGGTTGCGCGCCTTGAGCTCCTCGGTCATGGCCGAGCCGTCGCGGGAGTCGGTGCCGCCCTTGTCCTCAAGGACGATCACGCCGGAAAGGTCGGCGCCCGTGTACTGCTCTAGCTGGCCGGTGCCGCCAGCACCGGCGTCGACGATGCGGTAGGTCTTCTCAGCGATGTCGCGCAGGCCACGCACAGCCGCACCCTGGCCGTCGAGGGCGGTGCGGTAGGCGATCTTGCGATCGCCCAGGCGCACGTAGGACAGGGCCTCCTGGTTGTCGACGGAGGCGACTGCCAGGGTGGACTTGTAGGAGGCGGGTTCGCCGAGCGTGCCCGTGTCGGGGTCGGTCGCGAACGGCTTGTTCTGGCCGGAGTTGTTGCCATACGCGTTGGAGAAGGCGTTGCCGCCCGCCGCGTTGACGGTGATGCCAGCGGCGGCGAGCTTCTCGTACACCCCGGCGAAGACGCTGCCGGCGTCGCTGCTCATGCCGGAGTCGTCGCCCAGGGACAGGTTGATGACGTCGGGCTTGATGACGAGCGCATCATCGAGGGCTGCGAGCAGCGCGCTGTCGGGCATCGATCCGTCCTCGTCCGAGGCGACCTTGGCGACGACGATCTGCGCGTGGGGCGCGGTGCCCTGCAGGACGTCGGCGTTGGCGGCCGCGATCGCGGTGACATGCGTGCCGTGGGACAGGTCCTTCTCCGAATGGGGGACGACGTCGGCGTCGTTGTCCGCGTAGTCGTAGGCGAAGGGAATCTTGCTGTTGACGTACGTGCCGGTGCCGCCGTGCGGGAGCTTACCCGCGAAGGTCTGCACGTCGGCCTGGCTCATGCGTACCTCGACGCCCTCCATCGAGCCGGCGAAGGCGTCGTGGTCGGTCTGCAGGCCGGAGTCGATGACTTCGATGACCTGACGATCGCCCTTGAGGGCGACCTCGTTCGCGCGCGTCATCGCCAGGGACGAGGCGTTCTTGAGGACGGGCGCACCGCTCCCCTGCTCCTCAGTCTCCATTGGCTTGTGGACGCCCTCGATGAAGGCAGTCTTGACGCCCTCGACCTTCTGGATCGCGGAGAGAGCCGAGCCGGGCGCCTCGATAGCGAAGCCGACGAAAGCGTTGGTGTACTCACGCACTGTCGTGACCTGCGCACCGGGGACGACTCCCTCGACCGCGGAGGTAATGCGGGCCTTCACGTCGTCGCGCGTGGCCTGCGTGGAGCCACCGGCTGTTCCATCCTCCAACTGGACGATGATCGTGGTCGGGGTGTCGTCGGCCGCCTCCTGGCCGGACGAGGCGTCGGGCAGGGTCACTCCCCCGGCCTCGGCCTGGCGGATGGACAGCAGCGCGTCCTCGACTCGCGTACCTGACTGCGCGTCCTTCGACGAGGCGTGGGTGGGGTTGGCGGGGAGGACACCGCCCGGCTGCGGGCTCGCTGCGAGCGCCGGGACGCTCACGCCGGTCAGGGCGAGGGCTGCGGCGAGCGCGAGTGCCGGGGTGGGGTGATGGGACATCAATGGCTCACTTACGTGTCGACGAGATGACGATCTGGTGCGCGTCTGGCTGACGCGCCGTCCCATTATGCGAAAGTTCTTCCAGTTGTGCAGTATGCATGTCCGATAGATGGCCCAGTGTCCACGCACTGACATTTTGTGCAGGCCTGAATACAAGCCGAGGGGCCGACCTTGCGGTCGGCCCCTCGGCTTATCCCATCAACACAGTGCAAGTTTTCCCAGAAAGCTCCTCGAAAAAGTCTCGTCGGCATGTCCCGGACCCTCATGGTCCGTGCCGTATTCCCTTGTGATGACATTCAGTGTAAACAGCGAACCTTGCGACAACGACAAGACAACCTGAAAAAACCCTGGGAATTTTGGCGCCTGCCTCCTTTGACAGACGTCAGGCCCGCACATCCCACATGTAGCAGGGTGTGCGGGCCTGGACGGTCAGTCTCAGGGACGGCCTAGCTGATCAGCTGTCCCGTCTCAGAGAAGGTGTACCACTTCCAGAAGATGCGCAGTCGACCCGTGGCCATCGCGCCGCTTCCGGTCTTCAGGTAGTACCAGGCACCACCGTCCTTGAGCCACCCCGTCATCATCTTGCCGGTGGCAGGATTGAGGTAGTACCAGGTGTCACCGTCCCTGACCCAGCCGGTCGCCATGACGCCCGTAGCCGGGTCCAGGTAGTACCAGGAGATCCCGTCGAGGACCCAGCCGCTCGCCTGCGCACCCGATGCGCTGTGGTAGTACCACGAGCCCTGCTCCCTCACCCATCCGGTACGCATGTAGCCGCGCCCGTCAAAACGGTACGTCGCTCCGTCGATAGCAAGGGTCGCATCGGTGGGGTACGTGCCGTCCTCGTAGCGGTACCACCAGCCGAGGCCATCCCGCTTCCAGGTACCGGCCTTGGGGGTGGGCGTGGGGGCGCTGACGTGGATGGTGGCGCTGGCGGACACGCTGGGCTGCGTCGGGTCGGAGACGGTGATAGTCGCGTCACCCGCGCCCACCGCACGCACCTCGCCGGTCGCACTGACGGTCGCCACGGCCTCGTCCGAGGAGGACCAGACGACGCCGGTCACGTTCGCGTCCGCGGGCTCGTGGGTGGCGCTCAGCGTGAGGGTCTCCCCTACACCGAGCGTGGCGGACTCGCGCGACAACGCGAGCGACGTCATGGGGATCGCCTTCAGGGCGACCGGTGCCGTTGCCCCGTTGACCGGCCAGTCCCACACGTGCAGGTAGATCGTCGACGGGTCACCGCCGATGCTCGTCAGGGCGTCTTTCAGCGGCACGTCGAAGTGGATGTGGACCAGACCGTCCTCGCTGCGCCCGGTCGGGTAGACCTCGGCGCCGCGCTCAACAACCTTGCCGTCCTCGGTGGCCGAGAAGCCGACACCGGCGATGGCCGAGGAGTCGGTGGCGTCGAAGGACAGGACGCGGTCCTTGCCCTCACCCGAAACCGTCACGTTGGAGATGACGGGAGCCTGCGTGTCCAGGATGACGCTGTAGCTGATGGCCTGGGTCGCGGGCGACGGGCCGTAGGACGAGGCCTCGATCGTCAGCGTGTAGCGTCCATCCGGCAGCTCGGTGCCGTCCGGCGCGTAGCCGTTGAACCAGGGGTCGCAGCCCGGCGCGGAGTCCTCGACCGTGCGTGGCGAGCGCGTGTGCACGTCGTAGATGGACCGATCCGCGCGCCCGCACGTGAAGGAGCGGATCGTCTCCCCGGCCTCGTTCCTAAAGGTGTAGGTCAGCGAGGGAACGGAGCGCAGCAGGACCGTGCCCGGGGTGACGACGGTCCGGGCGTCCTCGTCCGTGGAGCGCGAGATGACGAGGAGGTCGGGGTTGACCCCGTTAATCATCCTCTCGTCCTCAACGTCGAAGGGGCTCTGCTGCCCAAACGGCAGGCGCCCATTCATGAACGTCGACCCGTATCCGCTGATGTGGTTGTCCGGGGTGACCAGGTCGAAGATCGCAGGCGCACCCCAGGAGCCGTAGAAGCCCACGTAGGGGACGGTGAGGTTCGGAGCCCCGTCGGTGCTCGTGAAGGTGACGGCGCCATCGATGAACGTGCCCTTGGGCGTGTTCTCCGCTGCGTACGAGGCAAAGGCAGAGCGCGGGGTCACGGTGACGGTCACGGTTGCGGCACCCTTGGCGGGCACGGTCACCGATTCGGAGGAGTAGGTCAGGTCGATTCCCTGTCCCGCCCAGTTCCTCGAGTGGTGAGTGAACAGCATGCTCGCGACCTTTTCGGACAGTGCCTGTCCACCCAGCATGTAGGTGTGGGCGGTGTCGGAGACGTTCGTCAGGGTCACCTGGAAGGTCCACCCGGAGGTTCCGTCACCCAAATCGGCCTTGGGACGCGAGGGATCCGCCGCCCCGACGACACTCGGGTACACGGACGAGGTCGTGGCGCCCTGGGCATCCACCAGGCCTGCACCCACGCGGCGAGGCGAGTAAAAAGTGCCGTTATTCTGCTCCGCGTCCACGATCGGGCGCGCGGTGCCCATCAGGAGGTTCGTGACCACGGCATTCTTCTCGGAGGCGGACAGGGCCGCAAACGCCGGGTCGGACGCCACGCGCTGACGCACGAGGGTAGCGACCGCGCCGGCCTGAGCCGAGGCCTCGGCCGTGCCGGACAGTCGATCGTAGTAGTTCCCGGGGGTCGCGGACATGACGGCGCCGCCGGGGGCCGCGACCTCGGGCTTGAGCCGCAGGTCGGGGGTCACACCCATGGAGGAGAAGTCGGAGGCGTGGATGCCCTCGGGCACGGTCAGGATCGTGGAGGGAGAGACGTTCACCTCGATCGATCCACTCTCCGAGGCCTTGATGGCGTCGTAGAGGCGGTTGCGGTCCGAGGTCGTAATGGTCGCCATCGGCAGGTTGAACCAGCGATCGACCGACCACTTGACGGGGGTCTCAGTGTCGTACCAGTGTCCGAGCAGAACACCGGCGGGCTTGCTGGTGAGGGACTTGAGGGCCTTGATCTTGTGCTTGACCTCCACCGAGTGACCGCGCGAGTCGTTGCCTCCCAGCTCCTCGAGGAGGATCGTGCGCGACAGGTCCCCGTAGTCCGTTCCAAGCTGCTTGGTCAGGTCTTCGCTCGAGCCGTTGCCTGCGTAGACCACGCGGTACGTGCCCTCGGCGAGGGTGTCGAATCCGGGGCCGTCACCCTTGCTCATGCGAGCCAGGGGGCGGTAGCCGATCAGGTGATCCCCAAAGGTGAGGGCACCCATGATCTCCTGCTCGTTGACCGAGGCCACGGCGAGGGTCGAAGAGAAGGCCGCGGGGAAACCGAGCGCGCCGTTGTCGGGGTCGTCGGCTCGACCATAGCTCTCGACGTCACCGGCGGGCGCGTAGACGGTCGTGCCCTGCGCGCCGAGGGCCTCGTAGACGTGGGAGTAGAGGGCCTCTGCGTCGTCCGTGAATCCTTCGGTCTTGGAGAAGGAGACCGAGACGACGTCGGGCTTGAGGACCATCGCGTCGTCGAGCGCGGCCAGGAGGTTCACGTCGCTGGCATCATTGCCCGGATCCTTCGTCACCTTCGCGACGATGAGCTGAGCCTGGGGAGCAGCGCCCGAGAACTGTCCGCTGTTAGCCGCGGCGAGGGCTGCGACGTGCGTGCCCTGAGTGTTGGCGCTGCGGGCTCCGTCGCCTCCTTCCTCCGTGGCCAGCACGTCGGTGTCCCCGTCGCCGTAGTCGTAGGCGAAGGGGATCTTGGGACTCACCCACACGCCGCCCTTGCCGGCACCCAGCTGCGAGGCGAGCGAGGCCACCGAGTCCTGCGTGAGGTGCAGCGACGCTGCATCCATGTCGCCGGCAAAAGCCTGGTGCGAGGTATCGATGCCGCTGTCGATGAGCTCGATGACCTGGCCCTGGCCCTTCTGGGCGAGCGCGTCGGCCCGCATCATCTGGGCAGCGGCACCGGTGGCTGCATCCGACTCGTCGCCCCCTGCGACAGCGCGATAGCCTCCGGAGATCTCGTCATCCGTGGCGAACGTATGGCTGCCATCGAGGAAGGCACCCTTGACGCCGGCCGTCGCCTTGATGGCGCCGAGCGTCGAGGCGGGCGCTTGGATCGCAAAGCCGTCAAAGGCGTGGTGGTAGTCGCGCACGTCGGTGACGGTCGCACCGGGGCTGGCCGATGCTACGGCCTCGCCGATGCGCTTCTTCATCTGCGCGTAGTACGCGGCGTGGTCAGCCCCGGCGTCGCCCGCCTCGAGCTGGACGATGATCGTGCTGGGCGAGTTATCGCCGCCCTGCTGGGGCGACGAGGCCTGGGTGGCGTCGGCCTCGTCCGCAAAGGCGGCGGGCACGCCGATCGGGGTGAGCGCGAGGGCGCCGGCCGCTATGAGCGTCAGCGCTGCGCGTCGGTAGTGAAACATTGTCGGCTCGCTTTCTTCACACAAAAGTGTTGAGCTGCATGAGGGTGAGTGATCGCGCGGCACATCCCTGTGGGGCGCGATAGGGCGGGAGAAGCGTATGCGGTGCCCGCGTCGCCTTGCGAGCGCGCCCGCTCCCCCGGCACGAGTCCGGGCGGGGCGGGCGCGACGCATGGGTAGTCCTTCGGGTCAGTGGATCAGCGGATCAACTTGCCGTTGTCGGCGAATCGGTAGTACTTCCACACGATCCACAGGCGTCCGGTCGCCATCTGGCCACTGCCGGGCTTGAGGTAGTACCAGGAGCCCTCCTCGTAGTGCCATCCGGTCTTCATCTTCCCGTTGGCGGGGTTCAGGTAGTACCAGTGCGAACCGTCTTCGACCCATCCCGTGGCCATCTGGCCACTTCCGGGAGTCAGGTAGTACCAGGAGACGCCGTCAAGGACCCAGCCGGTGGCCTGAGCGCCGGACAGCGCGTGGTAGTACCACGAGCCCCGTTCGAAGACCCAGCCGGTACGCATGTAGCCGTCCGCGTCGAAGCGGTAGAACTGGCCGTCGATGGTCTTGGCCGTGTTCGAGGGGTAGGTGCCGTCCGCGTAGCGGTACCACCAGCCGCGAGCGCCCCACGTCCACGTGCCCTGAGCGGGAGCGGAGTCGGAGGCGGCCTTGACAGTCACGGTCGCCGAGGTGACGACGTGGGGATCCTGGCGCACGTCGAGGCGCAGGACGACGTCGGTGCTGGTCGGGGTCCAGGTGTAGGAGGCGGTGGACGCGCTCTCATCCGAGCTGCCCTGCATCGAGTCCCAGTCCTGGAGAACCGTTTCGGCGCCATCCCCGCTGATCTGCACGACGCGCATCTGGCGTCCACCCAGAGTGCCGCCCTGAGCGGAGACGTTCACGGTCGTCGGCGTGCCCACGGAGGTGGTGAGCGTGTACCCGGGGCCGGCCTCGGTGATTCCGGCGCCCGCTACCGCGACCTGCGGGCGAGCGTACTCGAAGAGGTTTGCCGTGTTGTAGCCGGCTTCCTTCATGGCCGCCTCGGTGAGCGTCCAGGCCTTCGAGCCCTTGGGGGCGGCGACGTAGATTTCGGTGCCCTCCTTGAGGTCCTGTGCCATGTCGGCGGCAAGCTTGATGTCCTGCACGGTCGAGGGCAGGACCAGGACGCGGGGCGTGTCGAACCAGAAGGTGAAGCTAGTCATTCCCTCACCAAAGTAGGCGCTGTCGGGACGCCCATTGGAGGCCTTGCCCTCGTAGTAGAACTCGCCGTTGTTACCGCCGCGGACGATGATGTGGCGCGGGGTGGCGGCGTCTCGCGGCGTCATCCACAGTTCCGTGACCTGGGAGCCCAGCTCGATCGTGTCGAGTCCGTTGTTGACGAGGCCTCGGGCCACCGTCACCGAGTCGGGGATGACGAGATCGGCGAGGTTCGCGTCGCCGTCGAAGGCACCGTAGCCGATAGTCGTCAGCCCCTCGGGCAGGACGACGCGACGCAGGGACGTGTTGTGCGCGAAAGCGGTGTCGGCGATAGCGACCGTGCCGTCAGGAACCGCGAATTCGGAGGCCCCGTTCGTGGGCAGATACAGGACCAGGGTGCGCCCGGTGTCGCCCTTGCTGTACAGGACGCCGTCTTCCACGGAGAACGCCGAGTTGGCGGGGGCGACGCTCAGCGAGGCGAGGTTGCTCGCGTCCACGAATGCGGATTCACCGATGGAGGTCAGGCCCGAGCCCAGATGCACAGACCGGAGCGCAGCGTTCCCAGCGAACGCGCCCTTACCGATCGAGGTTACCGAGTCGGGCAACGACACAGAGACGAGAGCCGAACCGTCGAAGGCGTAGTCGCCAACGTCGGTCAGGCGATTCAGGTCGGGGCGGAAATTCACCTCGGCGAGCGCCTTATCGTAGCGGAAGGCACTATCTGTGAGCGCCTTCGTGCCGCCCAGGTCGACTCGCTGCAGCTTGGGCATGTACCAAAAGGCTGTGTCGTCCATGGACTCGAAGTCGTCGGGCAGGGTCAGAGAGGTAATCTGCGACCCCACGAACGCACCCCTGTTCACGTGGCGCAGGCTCGACGGCAAAGCCAGGGAGGTGATCTGCGCGGAGGAGAAAGCGCCCTCGTCGATGGTCGTGGTCCCCTCGGAAACCGTGTAGTTCCCGCCGGCGTTCTTCGCCTGCGGGTAGGTCGCCAGGTGGGTCAGACCCTTCGTGTACAGGACCCCGTCGACGCTCTGGTAGTTCTGGTTGGCCGCGTCAACCTCGATGCTCTCCAGGAGCGGAGTACGCGCGAATGCAGCGAAAAGACCATCGGCCTGTACGTTCGGGCCGACGTGGACGGAGCGCAGCTTTGCCATGTCGCTGAAAGTCTCCAAGCCCGCCGTCTTGAGAGAGCGAGGCAGCGTGACATGTTCGAGCGGGGTGTATGCGAAGACGCGTTCTCCAAGCGTCTCCAGCTGCGAGGGATGCGCATCGTCATCCTGGAAGGTGACCTGGGTCAGCGGCTGGCCCGAGAAGGCGTTGTCATCGATCGCTCGCACGCTCGCGGGGATCCACAGACTCGTCAGATGCGCGTCAGTGAAGGCATTCGTACTGATCTCGGTCACGCCCTCGGGGATGCGAACATCCGTCGCAGTGCCCGTGTACGACACGAGCACGCCATCGGCGTCGATGGTGAACCCCTCGGCATTGGCGTGCAGCGGGGCGGCTGCGTTGACCCGACCGGCGGTGCCAGCGTCTGCCGCGAACGCGGCTGGCACGCTGACCACGGTCAGGGACAGGGCGCCGGCGAGCGCGAACGCCAGCACCGTTGACTTTCGATGGGACATCTGTGACCCCCTCTATTGACAGTTGGTAAGGGAAGGCTCCGTGTTGCGACCACGACCCCTCGTGTCAAACATATCCCTCAAGAGGGTTTTTAGGTACCCCCTGAGACACTCCTTCTCAGCATGTGTCGGTCGGACTTTTAGGATCTTTGCGCGTAGTACCATGCATCAATCCAAACCGACAGATAACGCACAGAGACGACAATGCGGTCGTTTTTCGCCCGTATTTTCTAGGGTTGCATAACATCTTTCCACCGAATCTGACAAATCAACCGGCAGCCAGAATTTATGCCCTATGCGACCCTACAAGCGAGCGCGCGCGAAGTCATATCACGACAGTCCCGACCTAGTGGTCGAACAAATGCCCGCGCCCCGGAGAGTCTCCGGGGCGCGGGCGAGCAGTCTCGCAGCTATGTCAGCCGACGAGCTGTCCCGATTCATTGAAGTAGTACCACTTCCAGCCGATCCAGTGTCCACCCGTGTACATCGCACCGGAGTCGGTGCTCAGGTAGTACCAGGAGCCACCATCCTTCAGCCAGCCGGTGGTCAGCGCGCCGCTGGGGGCCATGTAGTACCAGGCAGAACCGTCCTTGACCCATCCGGTCGCCATCGCGCCGCTTCCGGGCGTCAGGTAGTACCAGGTCGGACCATCGAGGATCCATCCCGTCACCATCTGTCCCGTCGCCGGATCCAGGTAGTACCAGGAGGAGCCGTCCTTCACCCAGCCGCTCGCCTGAGCGCCAGACAGATTGTGGAAGTACCACGCGCCACCCTCACTCACCCAGCCGGTGCGCATGTAGCCATCCGCGCCGAAGCGGTAGGTGGAGTTACCGATCTGCACCGTCTGGTTCGCCGGATAGGTGCCATCCGCATAGCGGTACCACCAGCCAACGGAGTCGCTGATCCACTGGCCACCCTGCGGGGCGGGAGCAGGAGACGGGTCCGGCGTCGGCTCAGGAGCAGGCGTCGGCTCGGGCGCAGGGGTCGGATCCGGCTCAGGCACAGGCGTCGGATCCGGCGCGGGCGTCGGGTCCGGCGTTGGCTCAGGAGCCGGCGTCGGGTCCGGGGCACCCGGGAGCTTGATCATGAGGGTGCTCGTCAGGTACGAAGCGTCGCGCACCTGGACGCGCAGGCTCACGTCGGCGGCGGACGGGGTCCACGGGAAGGTCACGGAGGAGGCCGCAGCTCGGTCCCCACCGTCCGTCACCGTCGTCCAGTCGCGCACGAGGGTCTCGGTGCCGTCCGCGCCGATCTGCACGGCTCGGACCTGCTGTGTGCCGGCGATGCCACCGGCGACCGTCGCGGTCACGTCGACCGACGCGCCGACCTCGCCCGTGTAGGTGTAGCTTCCCCCGGCCTCGTTAATGTTGGCACCCGCCAGGGTCATCGACGCGCCCGTGTAGGTGTGCAGGTGGGAGGGGGCGATGCCGGCCGCCTCGAGGGCGTCCTTGGCGACATTCCACGCCGGCTCACCCTCGGCTGCGGCGACGTAGACGTGGGTGTCGTCCTTCTTCTCGTCGCTCAGCTCCGGCTCGAGGTCGAGTCGGGTGAGCGTGGAGGGCAGGACGAGGACGCGCGGGACGTCCACGCCGAAGGACACACGAGTCATGCCCTCGCCGAAGTAGGCGCTCTGGCGGCGTCCGTTCGTCGGGCGACCGTCGTACACGAAGGAGCCGTCCACACCGCCACGCACGACGATGCGACGAGGCATGGGAACCCAGCTGCCTTCCATGCGGATCGAGGTCACCTTGGAGCCGTACTCGACGAGCTCCAGGGAGTTTCCGGTGACGCCGCTCGAGCGCTCGACCGACTCCGGGATGACGAGCTCGGTGAGGGCCGTGGTGCCCGCGAAGGCGTCGTCGCCGATGACCTTGAGGCCGTCGGGCAGGACGACGCGGGTGAGCGTCTTATTGTTGGCGAATGCAGTCGCGCCAATCTCGACCGTGCCCGCGCGCACCGTGTAGTCGGTGAGCGTGTTGGCGGCCGGGGACAGCATCAGGTGCAGGCCATCGTCCGCCTTGCGGTACAGGACGTTGTGCTCGGCCGAGTACACCGGGTTGCCATCCGCAACGGTCAGCGTCGCGATCTTGCGGTCGTTGTACAGGGCGGTCTCGGCGAAGGAGGTGACGCCCGCTCCGATGTGGAACGAGGTCAGGGCCGTGCTCTCCGAGAATGCCTGCTCGCCGACCGTGGTCACGGAGTCCGGCAGGGTCACAGACGACTGCGCCGTGCGGCTGAACGCGAAGTCGCCGATCGTGGTCAGGCGGCCGAGCTCGGGCCGGAAGTTGACGCCGGCCTTGGCGCTCGTGGACTCAAACGCGCTGCCGCCCAGGGAGATCGTGCCGCCCAGGTCGATGCTCGCGAGCTTGTCGGCGGAGCAGAAGGCGCAGGTGCCGACCATCTCGAACTTCTCGGGGAGGGTGACCGCGGTGAGCGCGGAGAGGCGGAAGGCCTCGTCCTTGATCTCGCGCAGGCTGTCGGGCAGGGTCACGGAGGTGATGCCAGCCTTCTGGAAGGCCTTGGGCGCGATCGTCGCGACTCCGTCCAGGACCGTGTACGCGCCGCCGGGATTCTTGGCGGCCGGGTACAGGATCAGGCGCGAGTGGTCCTTGGAGTACAGGACTCCGTCGACGCTCTCGTAGTTCGGGTTCGCGGGATCGACCTCGACGCTGGTCAGCGCGGTGGTCTCGGCGTAGCCCGAGGTCACCGAGTCGGCGGCGACGTTGGGCCCCAGCTTGATCGTCGTGAGCGCCGAGTTGTAGTCGAAGACCTCCGCGCCGATCGTCACCACGGAGCGCGGAAGCTCAATGGACTCCAGGCTCGTGTTGGCGAATGCGCGGTCGGCGATCTTGGTCAGCTGGGCCGGGTGGGCCTCGTCGTCAACAAAGGTGATCCTCTTCAGCGAGCTGTAGATGAAGGCCTCCAGGCCGATCGAGCGCACCGAAGCAGGGATCGTCACGGATTCCACGGTGGAGCTCGCGAAGGCACGCTCTCCGATGGAGGTCACGGTGTCGGGCAGGGTGACCTCGGTGGCCGACCCCTTGTACTTCACGAGGACACCGTCCTCGCTGATCTCGAAGTCGTCGGCGTCGGCGGAGCGCACCGTGACGGGGATGGACGCGGTCTTAGTAGCGCCGGCTTCGGTGGTGACGGTGGCGGTCAGCGTGCCCGAACCCGCGTGATCGCCGGCGGTCAGGGTCGCCTTGCGCGTGTCCGTGTCGGCGGCGACCGTTGCCAGGTCGGCCGGCTCCACGCTCCACGTCACCGCGCGGTCCTTCAGCGAAGGCGCCAGGTAGGCCTTCACGGGGGCGGTCTCGCCCACCTTGAGTGTCACCTGGGTGTCTGCGAGCTCGATGCCCACCTCCTCGGAGATCGTGCGCACGCGGACCTGGGCGCTGGCCGACAGGGTCGGCTGGGACGCGTCGGTCGCGGTGATCGTCGCCTCGCCGGCGGCCAGGGCGCGGACCTCGCCGTTCTCGTTCACGGTGGCCACGGCCTCGTTCGAGGACGTCCAGACGAGGTCGGTGACGTTCGCGTTCGCCGGCTCGTACGAAGCGCTCAGCGCGACCGTCTCGCCCGCGACGGCCTCGGAGGTCTGCGGGGTGAGCGACAGGGATGTCATCGGGATCGTCTGGAAGCGGATCACCTGTCGGGCCTGGTTCTTGCCCCAGTCCCAAGCGAACAGGTAGGCGGTCGCCGGGTCGGAGGAGTCCGCGCGGTCGATGAGGTCGGCCCACTTGATCTCGTAGTGCTTGGCGTAGGTGCCGTCAGCCTGACGGTTCGCACCCACGGCCTCCTTCTCGTCGTAGTAGCGACGCGAGGTCGCAGACTCGGAGAAAGCGATGCCGGCCAGCGGCGAGTTGTCGGTGACGTCGAAGGACACGACGCGCTCGTCGCCCTCGCCGCTCACCGCCAGGTTGGAGATGACGGGTGCCTGGGTGTCCAGGGTGAAGTCCCAGGTCAGCTGCGAGTCAACGCTCGAGGGCGCGACCGAGGCCGCGTCGATCGTCAGCTTGTAGCGGCCCGCGGGCAGCTCCTTGCCGTCCTTGTCGAAGCCGTCGAAGACCGGGTTGTTGCCTTCCTGGCTTTCGATGGGCTCGACCTTGCTGGCGTGGTAGTTGAACAGGGACTTGCGGGCGCGCTCGAAGGTGTACTCACGCACGACCTCGCCGGCCTCGTTCGTGTAGGTGTAGGTCACCTTTGGAGAGTTACGCAGCAGGCAGGTGCGCGGCAGGATGCGCGAGGGGGCCTCGGGCAGCGCGGAGCGCGACATGATGAAGTACGCGGGGTCGACCGCGCGCACGTCGTCGATCTCCTGTCCGGAGAGGGGGTTCAGGGCGCCCAGGGGCACCTCGGTCGAGGGGTTCATGAGGGTCGAGGAGCAGGCGTGTGCGGTGCTCGTCGTGCCGTCGTACCACTTGCCATCGAAGACGGCGGGCGCGCCCCAGGAGCCGTAGAAGCCCATGTAGGGGACGGTCAGGTCGGGCTGCCCGTCGGCGCTCGTGAAGGTCACGGCGCCGTCGATGAACGTGCCCTTAGGAGCGTTCTCATTCGCGTACGAGGCGAAGGCACCCTGCGGGGTCACGGTGACGGTCACGGTCGCGGTGCCCTTGGCGGGCACGGTCACCGAGTCGGCGGAGTAGGTCAGGTCGATGCCCTGCCCCGCCCAGTTCTTGGAGTGCTCGGTGAAGAGGCCCCCCTCGACGATCTCGGAGAGCGCCTGGCCGCCCAGCGTGTAGGTGTGGTCGGCGTCGGAGATGTTCGTCAGGGTCACCTGGAAGGTCCACCCGTTCGTCCCCTCACCCAGGTCGGCCTTGGGACGCCACGGGTTTTCCGCGCCCACGACGCTCGGGTAGACGGTCGTAGTCGTGGCCGCGAGCGCGTCCACCTGGCCGGCGCCCACACGGCGCGGCGAGTAGTAGGTGCCGTCGTTCTGGTCGATGTCGAGCAGCGGGTGGGCGGTGCCCATCATGAGGGTGGTGACGATCGCAGCCTTGTCCGCCTCCGACAGGCCGGCGAATGCCGGGTCGTCGTTCACGCGCTGGCGTACGAGGGTCGCGATGCCCGCAACCTGCGGGGTCGCCATGGACGTGCCTGACATGGAGCGGTACGTGTTGCCCAGGACAGCCGCGACGATGTTGCCGCCGGGGGCCGCGATCTCAGGCTTGAGCTTGAGGTCGGGCGTGACGCCCCACGAGGTGAAGTCGGAGACCGACGGGTTGGTCGAGGCGAGCTTGAGTCCCGCGTGAGGGTTGGAGATAGTGATGGAGCCGGACTCGCTGGCCTTCATGGCATCCAGGAGCGCGTCCTTCTCCTTCTTCGTGATGGTCACGGTCGGCATCGTGTGGGTGGCCTCAATCGTTGCCACGTAGGGGGTTTCGACCGCCTCGGAGTCGCCGATGATGAGGGCGGCGGGCTTGGAGGTCAGCTGAGTGAGGCCCTTGACCTTGGACTCGTGGGTCATGTCCGCGCCGGTGGCACTGTCGGAGCCGCCGCGGTCTTCGAGCACGATGACCTTCGAGAGGTCGCCGGGGTGCTCGGCGACGAGCTTGCCGAGGGCCGCCGCGTCACCGATGCCCGCGTAGACGAGAGTGTAGGTGCCCTCGGGGATGTCGAGGAGGCTCGGCACGACGGCGTCCTTCAGGCCGCGCGACTTGCGGTAGACGACCTGGCGCTCCCCCACCGTCAGGTAGGGCAGGGCGTCCTGGTTGTTGACCGAGGCGACGGCCAGGGTCGAGGCGTAGGACCCGGGCTCGGAGACCGTGCCGGCGTCGGGATCGGAGGCGTAGGGCTTGTTCTTGCCGCTGTAGTTGGAGTACGCGCTGGAGTAGGAGTTACCCGCGGCGGCGTTGACCGTCACACCCGCGGCGGCGAGGTTCTTGTAGACCTCCGCGTACATGGTTCCGGCCTCGGTGCCCATACCCGCGTCCTCGCCGAGGGAGAGGTTGATCGAGTCGGGCTTGATGACGACCGCGTCGTCGAGGGCCGCCAGGACAGTGTTGTCGGGGATCGATCCATCCTTGTCGGAGGCGACCTTGGCGACGATGATCTGCGCGTGGGGCGCGGTGCCCTGCAGGTCGGCCGCGTTGGCGGCGGCGATCGCGGCGACGTGGGTGCCGTGCGACAGGTCCTTGCTGGACTTGGGCAGCACGTCCGCGTCGTTGTCCGCGTAGTCGAAGACAAAGGGGATCTTGTTGTTGAGGTAGGCGCCGGTCTTGCCGTGCGGCAGTTTGCCGACGAGCGCCTCGACATTGGACTGGCTCAGGCGCACATCGACACCATCCATGGAGCCGGAGAACGCCTGGTGGGTGGCCTCGATGCCCGTGTCGATGACCTCGACGACCTGACGATCACCCTTCTGGGTGGTCTGGTTCGCGCGAGTCATCTCCAGGGAGGAGGCGTTTTGCAGGGCGGGATCCACGGCCTCGGCACCCAGCGCGCCCGCGTCACCCTCGACGACCATGGGCTTGTGGTGGCGCTCGATAAACGCGGCTTTGACGCCCTCGGTCGCCTTGATGGCGTCCAAGGACGAGGCCGGGGCCTGGATCGCGAAACCGTCGAGGGCGTGCGTGTAGTCGCGCACGTCGGTGATGTCCGCACCGGGGACCACTGCCTCGACCGAGGTTTCGATGCGATCCTTAACCGTCTCGTGCTTGGTCGAGGACGACAGGCCGAAGACCCGCTGGTACCACGGGATGCCGACCGAGCCGTCCTCGAGCTGGACGATGATCGTCGTCGGGGTGTCGTCGGTGGGGACGCTCTCGGGGGTAGTGGTCGGGTTCTCGACCCCGGCCTCGTCGGCGGCTCCCGACTGCGGGGCGCCGGACTGGGCGTCGACGGACGAGGCGGGGGCGGGGGTACCCGACTGGCTTTCCTCGGGGCTGTTGGCCGCGAAAGCCGCCGGGGTGGTCACGGCGGTCATGGCAAGGGTGCCCGCGGTTAGCAGCACCAATGCCGAGGTTGTGCGATGGGACATCTATGGCTCACTTGGTTGACAACTGGGTCAGGGCATGGCCGCGGATACGGCGTAACCCAGCGTCTAGGGTAGGGTTACCTACCCTTACTGAAAAGTCCCACTCAGTTTTCTTCTCACCATCCGTCGAGGGCTTTACGTGCGCGCGTATCCGCCGTAAACTATCCCTCTTAGTATCACCTTAGTTACGATAGTCGCCCTTAAATTGCGCTGGTCGCGGCAGGAAACGACAAACCCGCCGAGGAGGGTGCGGACGCGGGGTCCGGATCCCCTCCTGGCGGGTTGTCAGTCGCGAGCTCAGTGGCGCGCAGGCGCAGGTCAGAGAATGACCGCGGTGCCCGTCGCAATGGCGGCGAGCATGCCGTTGTTGGTGCCGGCGGTGAAGTAGTCGACCTTCACGCCGACGACCGCGTTGGCGCCCATGGCCTGGGCGCGAGCGCACATTTCGTTGACGGCGGTTGCGGAGGCACCGCCGATCTCTTCCTCGTACTGGGAGGCGCGGCCACCGAACATGTTGGACAGGTTCGCACCGAAGTCCTTGAACATGTTGACGCCGGAGATCGCCTCGCCGGAGACCATGCCGATGTACTGCTTGACGGGCGCGCCCTCAACGGTCGGGGTCGTCACAACGAGCATCATTCACTCCTTCATAGGGGGTTAACGTGGCAACACTACCCGTGATCCCGCGCGAAGGCTAGTAGGCACTCATCAGCTGATTGGCTCAGTTGGTCCCCTCGCCCGTTTGCTGCGTTGAAGCGAGCCCCTTCGACCCGCCGCGGCGCTACCATTCGATTCATCATTCCATCCGGGTGCAGCGGCGCGCCCGGCGACTTGTGCGGAGCGATGCCATGAAGATGCACATCTACGGGCCCGGAGGAGAAAACTCCCCCACCGTCCTCATCGTTCACCCGATGCTGTCCTCGGCCTCGAGCATGAAAGCCTCGCTCTGCGATCACATGGGACCCGGACTGCGTTTTCTCGTGCCGGACCTATCCGCCCACGGGGACGAGGCCTCGGCCCCCTACGTCTCGGCGGCGGCGGAAGCGGGGGCGATCCACGAGTGGCTGACCTCCCGGGGGATGCGTTGCCTATCGCTGGGGTTCGCGGCGTCGCTCGGAGGGGTGATCCTGTTCGAGCTGCTCCGATTCCCGGACCTCTCGTTTGATCGACTGTTCATTGAGGGGGTGAGCTTCTACTCGGGCGGTCCCGTGGCCCGAGTCGGCGGATCCATTCTCAGCCGCGTGATGGTCGCGAAGCACCGAAAGGCCGTGCGCGATCCCGAGGCGGGGGCACGCAAGCTCGCGCGCCTCTACGGCGAAGAGGCTGCACGCTCGATGTCCGCTAGTTTTTCCGCGATGAGCGAGGACAGCATCCGCGCGATCGTGCGCGACTGCTCGCATGTGAGCCTGCCACCCCTCTCCCCCGCCACCCAGCGGCGCTGCACCTTCGCGTACGGGGAGAAGGACTCGGACCTGAGGCTCGCGCGCCGCGTGATCCCTCGCCTCTATCCGGAGGCGAAACTGCGCGTCTGGCCGGGGTCGGGGCACTGCGAGCGCATGAGCCGCGACTCGGTCGCCTACGGGGCGATGCTGCGGAACGTCGCCCTGGGCTCGGCATCTACTGATCGTTCGTGAAGGAGGCGATCACGCAGGGAATTCGACCTCGCACGACGCGGTAGGTGACGCCCATACAGCCCATACGCTCAAAGAACGCCCGGTACGACACCGGGTCAAAGTGCTCCTGGAAGTGCACGCCGAATCGGGAGATCACCCTCAGGAACATGGTGTGCGCCCGCTTCTTGGGAATCACGTAGGTGGGCACGATGATCGTGCCACCCGGGCGCACGACCCGCTTGAGTTCCTTGAGCGCGTCGCCCGGTTCAGGCAGCAAGTGGATGACGTTGCCCGCCACGACGGCATCGAACGAGTCGTTCGCGTAGCGCAAGTCGGTGATATCCGCCTGCTCGACGGTGACGTTCGAGTGTTTCGCGAGCTTCTTGCGTGCCTGCTTGAGCATCCCCTCGGAATAGTCGGTCGCGACCACACGCGCACATGCGGGTGCGATGGCGGCGCTAATCGCGCCCGTTCCGCACGCACATTCGAGCACGGTATCACCGGGGCGAATCAACCGGGCAACGGCACTGCCCGTCCCGTCGTACACCCTCCTGTTGAGCGCGTTGACGGCGAGGTCGTAGAGCGGGGCAACTCGATCCCAGAACAATGCTGAACACCTCCGCATTCCCATGCATCGCACGAGGCCGACGCTGCTTCGCGCTGATGGACATGGTACGCCTGCGTGGGAGATGCCGGGGCGGAAAGGGGTTCTGTGCACAGGAACAGAACCACGAAGGCACACGCGGATAGGTTATGCGGATCCGGATAGGTTATTCACTTGCGGATAGGTTAATAGGCTATCCGCATCGTCATAACCTATCCGCATGTTCGTAACCTATCCGCGTAGCCACATCCGGCGTGCGCATCGGCCTGCTGCGCACCTACATCCGCCGCGAGGAACGCGCGTGGATGAAGGCACCGACGCTATGGGCACCGAAGCCGAGCAGGCTGTAGCCCACCCCGTAGATGAGCGCGCTGTCGTTGAGGAACAGGTACATCGGCGCCAGGAAACACACGAAGGGCGCGAGCAACCACAGGAGGCTGAAGCCCTCCTTCACGCCATCCCATGCGCCGAACCCCATTGCAAGGATCGGCAGGATCGCGAGCAGGATCAGGAACACGAGGCTCTTCACGATCTCCATCGAGTCCGAGACGCGCGAGAGACTAAACCACGCCGCCGGCACCAGCAGGTAGATGCCGAACAGCACGGCGATACGAATCCACGTTGATTTTGTCGCCCACCTCATGACTCAATGATAGCCGGGCCGCATGAAGAAAAAAGCTCTTTGACACGTCCACTGTTCGGGCCGCGAAATGGGCGCAAATGAACCAGCGTCGCGGCGCGCGCGACGCTACCAGAGGGGTGACGCCTACTTGCAGAAGCTGCCGAAGAAACCGCGCTTCTTCTCGGCGGCGGCGTATTCCTCGTCGGAATGGTCCTTATCGCACCACTGGTCCGCGGGAACCTGCTCCTTGACCGAGTCGATGTGCTTGCCGCAGCCCTTCCAGGTGGTCTTTCCGCATACCTCGCAGGTGGTGGGTCGACACATGATTATCTCCTTCGTTGTTGCGCCGCGAATTCGTCATTGGATCCGCGCCATGGTGTTGTGAGCTTCCGTCCTCCTCAGGCTGGTTGCGCCGTCGCATGAGGCCAGTCGGAGGACCGAACCCTCGGATTTGTTGATCATTACACTCTCGGGTTTGACAAGAAATTCTACTGCTTCGAGCTGTGCCACGGAGTCGTTTTCGAGGCCAAAATCCTCGGACTTAGCCCTCCCCCGTGACCAGCACGGCCTCGGCCTTCTCTCCGAGCCACGCGCACAGCGTCTGGATGCCGCCCGACAGCATGGTGACGTTGAAGCCCGCGTGGCGCACGATGCGGTAGCCGATCCAGGAGCGCACGCCCACCGCGCACATGACGACGAAGGGCTGGTCGCCGACGCTCTCATCCACCCAGGCGCGGACTTCACCGAGGCGGTCGCGCAGCTGGGTGTGGGGAATGTTGAGGGAGTTCGGCATGTGCCCGGCCGCGTACTCCCCCACGGTGCGCACATCCAGGACGGGCATGTCCTCGGTGAGGGCGTCCGGGCCGGTCAGGACGAGCTCGCCGGTCAGCACGTTGTGGGCGACCATGCCGGTCTGGTTGACGGGGTCCTTGGCCTGGCCGTAGGGCGGCGCGTAGGCGAGGTCCAGGTCGATGAGGTCCGTCGCCTTCAGGCCGGCCCGCATGGCGGTCGCGATGACGTCGATGCGGCGGTCCACGCCGTCGGCGCCCACTGCTTGCGCGCCGAGGATCGCTCCGTCCGTGCCCACGTGCATGAGGATGTGCACAGGCTGGGCACCGGGGAAATAGCCCGCGTGCTGGTTGGCGTGCGTGTGCACCGTGAAGTACTCCGTGCCCGAGGCGTCCAAGGTCGCGCGGTTGAGACCGGTCATCGCGGCGGTGAGGCCGCCGATCCGGACAATCGCGGTGCCCTGGGGGCGCGGGATGGGGCGCGCGGTTGTCTCACCACGTTCCGCATCGGCGATCGCGTCGGCGACGAGGCGTCCCCCGCGGTTCGCGGGTCCGGCCAGGGCGACAGGGCGGTCGTGGTCGCGGCCGACCGTGCCATCACCGACCGCGTAGACGTCGTCGGCGCTGGTGCGCCCATGCTCGTCGACGAGGATGTAGCTGCGGCTGGTCTCGATGCCCGCGGCCTCGGCGAAGGCGGTGTCGGGGCGGACGCCGGTCGACAGGACGATGAGGTCGGCGGTCAGGACGGTGCCCTCGGAAAGCGTCACGGAGTCGTGGTCGTCGCCGTGGATGATGGTCTGGGCGGCGACGCCGGCATGAACGTGAACGCCGAGGCCGCGCAGCTCCTGCGTGACCAGCGTGGCCATCTCGACTTCGAGGGGCGGCAGGACGTGTTCGGCGTACTCGACGAGGTGGGTCTCGAAGCCTCGGTGTGCGAGGGCTTCGGTGGCCTCGATGCCGATGAACCCGGCGCCGAGGACGACGGCGCGCGTGCCCGAGGCCTCGCGCAGGGCGAGGGCATCATCGACCGTGCGCAGGGTGTGCACTCGCGGGGAGTCGAGGCCGTCAATCGGGGGCCGGCTCGCGAGGGCTCCCGGGGAGAGGATCAGGTGGTCGTAGGTGAGCGCGTAGGCCTCGCCAGTCTCCTTGTTGATGACCTGGACGCTGTGCGCACCGGGATCAATCGCCGTGACCTCGGAGTTGATGCGTACGTCGAGGTTGAGCGCCGCCTTGAGCGATTGCGGGGTGTGGAGGAGGAGCTTGGCGGGGTCTTCGATCTCGCCGCCGACGTAGTACGGGAGCCCGCAGTTCGCGAAAGACACGTATTTGCTGCGCTCCAGCACGATGATTTCGGCGCCCTCGTCGCGCCTGCGCAAGCGCGCGGCCGCGCTCATGCCACCAGCGACTCCTCCGACGACTACAACTCGCATGTGCGGCTCACTTTCTGATTGAAGGGGACTGTCTTCGTCGACTGTTTTGATGATACCCGCTGGATAATCTGCAAACGCGAGGTCGCGGCAAGCTCTTCTACCGCCTCCAGGCACAGAAAACCCCGGGCTTCCGACGGAAGCCCGGGGTGGGGATTGTGGAGATGGGGGGAATCGAAACGAAGGCCCCTAACCGCAACGGAAAGTACGCGCGCAGCTTCGCGTGCGCCACTACAGCGCCACAAGAATTAGCGGAATATGCGGCCCCAGCCGCCGGGCTTCGGGGCGGGCTGCTGAGGCGCACCGGGCCAGCGGATAGGCGCGGGCGGAGCTGCGTGTGCGGGCTGAGCCTGCGCGGCCTTCACGGCGGCGCGCGTGTGCGCGACAAATCGCATGAGGCCGTCAACAGTCTTGCGCTCGAAGTGGAGAGTAAACAGGGCGTTGCGCGTCTCGATCATGAGCCACTTGTCGCCACCGCTCTTTTTCTTTGCGGCGAACGCGAGGATCCCGAGCGTGACGAGGCGTGTCGCGGTGACGCGCGCCTGCATGGCCTCGCCGTCCTCGACCTCAACGCTGACGACATCAGTCAGCGGGATCCGCTGGATTGGCTCACCGCGCCGCTTCGAGTCATACAGGAGCTCAGTGTCAGTGCAGATGATCTCCGCAGGATCGGATGAGTAGAGGCGGAAAGCGCCTTTAGGGCGGTGCATAGCTCCTCCTTTGAGTGCGACCTACCTATGTGGGCAGTCTACAGCTCGTGCGAGGACGTGGAGACTATTCCGGAGAGGCTTCGTCCAAGAGGCGCTGCTCAGCCTCGGCAGCTACATCAGCGCCGCTAACACCGAGCGCCTCGCACATCGCACCGAAGTCGCTCATCGTGCAAACCGTGTCACCCGCGAAGATCTTGTAGCAGCGCGCGCGAGTGATGCCGGCTCGCTCAGCGAGCCGGTCGATAGTGAGGTCCAGACTTTGCAGACGCTCCTTGAGTACAGCTAAGACAGCGCGTTCAAAGGGACTCGATTTAAGAGATCTGCTTCCCATGAGGTAAGCATATCTACTTTTGTAGACCCATGTCACATGAAAACGAGTTGCAAATTCTCTATTTGTAGACTTATATAGTAGTCATTGGTCTACAAATGTAGAAAGGAACCATGAGATGACGGTCGCAGCCGTAATCAAGAGCATGGCCCGTGAGCTGGGCATCTCTCAGACGGAGCTTGCTGCCCGCGCTCGTATGAGCCGCGCGAGCCTGTCCCTCAAGCTCAATGCCCGCCGAGATCTGACCTTGCCGGAAGTTGAGCGCCTCGCGGAAGTCCTCGGCATCACAGTCCGAGACCTCCTCAACCGCGTCGAACGCGCCGAACGCGAACGCGCCGAACGCGAACGCGACCACGCCGAACGCGAACGCGAACGCGTCGAACGCGAACGCGCCGAATGCACCAGTGACCTCAAGTACAAGGAGGTCGAAGATGGGAAATACGCGATAGCGGATAAGCCGACCGGCGTCATTCTCATCAGTGCAGCCCACGGCAGTATCTACGACGAGGATGAGCCGTCATGCGCGACGCCTACATGGTGATCATCTGCATGATTATCGCGGTCGCCGCAATCCCGGTCTTCTTCTGCGTCGGATACCTCCTGTTTGTCTGCGGCGGACGCGCGTTCGAGGCAGCACTCGACTCGCTTGAAGCGCTCGCTGATATGGGCCTCGACGCAGGTGAATGGATCGCCGAAAAGATCGACAAGGCGGTGTCAAGGAAATGACCACAGTCGCCCCGTTCGCACCCGACCGCTGGTACTCAGCCCAGCAGGTCCAGGACACCCTCAGCCTCTCCCGCTCAACCGTCGAGCGTCTCGGAGTCGAGGGCAAGGTCGCCGCAATCAAGATCGGGCGCTCCGTCCGCTACAGCGGCGACGACCTCAACCGCCAGTGCCAGAGCCTCGGCTCCGGCACCAGCGAAAAGAAGAGCTCCCAGCGGTAGAAGCGCTGGGAGCGACAGAACCCCTAGAGAAGGAAGATTCCATGAATCAGACTACCACACGCCGCCGCCACCTGCGGCCCTGGCGAACCCTCATCGCAGGCGCCTCACTCGCCGCCGCCCTCACCCTCGGTTTCGCGATGCGAGGCCTCGACAACCCCGACGGCCTCCCCGAGTGGACCTTCTGGCCCGCCCTCGGACTCCTCGCGCTCGCGGTCTGCTTGATCCGCGCGGACTGGAAGGCTGGCCGACTGTGAGCGTCTCTGTCATCTTCGTCGTCGTTGTCCTCCTCTTCGTCGGATGCGGACTGCTCACCTGGATCGCAGTGCGAGGCGCGTCGCGTGCGGCCTCCATCGAGGAGATCGCAGCCCGAATGCAGCGCTCCGCGTCGAAGGCAAGGGCGAAGGGCACGACGCTGCTTGAGCGTCACGTCGACTTCGATTACTACGACGTCGACGGAGAGGCACCGCTGCCTCATCTGATCTGCCTGGCGACGCAGGACGTAATCATCGAGGCAGAGCTGAATAACTGCTTCGCCCTCGACACGCCAAAGATCGCGGTCGATCTCGACCGTCAGCAGATCCACGTGACCCTCGAAGTGCTCAGGCTCGATGAGCCGAGCGTGGAGGCGCGAGCCTGATGCCGACGCCTCAGCAACTCCGACTCGAAGTGCCTGACGACCGCCCATGCCACGACAAGGCCGCACGAGAGATCGTGCAGCAGGCAAGGCAGCGAGCACTTGCTTTCCCAACCGAAGCTCACGACTCCCAGCACCGCGCGACGCGCGGACTCACCTACTACCCATCAATCCGCAAAAACAACAAGGAGACCAACCGATGAAACTCCAGAAGATCTGGGCCGCAGGCGCTGCCCTCACCCTCGCAGCCCTGGCGCTGCCCTACGGCGCCGCATACGCCGCCGACGAGGCCGCGCCGACCATGACCGCGCAGGTCACCAAGGCCACCAGCGCCTCCCGCCAGACCTCGAGTGAGGTCGCCGTCGAGGGAACCTGGTCCGCGCCGAGGCTCGCCGTCGGCCAGCATTTCACCGTTGCCAGCAAGGACGGCGGCTTCAAGTGGTTGGCCTCATTCCCGTTCGTCCTCGACGACGGGACCAAGATCGGCGACTGCGAGGCCAACGAGGCGACGCTAACATGCTCGGTCACGGAGGTTCCCGCGTCCTACGCGGACAAGACCGACGTGACAGGCAGCTTCCATGCCCGCGCGCGTCTCTCGGACGCCGCAGTCGGCACCGAGGACACGCAGATCGTCGTGAACGGAGAAGTCACGCGCACGCTCGTCTGGGGCGACAAGGAAGGCACAGGCACCTGCACGAACGACTGTGCGTCGCCCGCGCACTTCGAGTATGCAGCGCCCGAAACGCTTAAATTCGGGTGGACCAACGCCGATAAATCGATCAGCTGGGGCATCAAGTGGGCCGTGGAGGCCGGCAAGACCTACACACTGACGGACGAAACCAACAAGCTGCCGAAGGCCGTGAAGTGCTCGTCCGGCCCGACCTGGGATCCGGCGACGACGACCTGGACCGACGGCACGCTCGACGAGTCCGCGCACACGCTGACGTTCACGCCGCCCGCCGGCTCGCTGGTCTGCGTCGTCTACCCGGCGGCGACCCCTCACGTCGAGGGCCAGACGGCTTACACGAACCGCGCGACGATCAACGGCACAAGCCTTGAGGCGACCGCGACGATCAAGGCCTCGGGCGGTACGGACGGCGACGGAAAGACCAAGCCGAAGCCTGCGCCGGTCCCCACGCCTGACCCGAGCATGCCGACCCCCGCGCCTGTCCCCTCTCCTCTCCCGAAGCCCTCGCCGAAGCCGACCCCGGTTCCGACTCCCTCGGATGAGCCGCAGTCCTCGCCGACCCCGACGCCTACTCCTACGACCGTGCCGACGCCAGACACTGTGAAGCCGTCGCCGAAGCCTGAACCGACCTCGACTCCCACAGTCGAGCAGACGCAGCCGGCACCCGCGCCGGCTACTGCTCCGGCCCCGCAGGAGCGCCTCGCAAAGACGGGCGCGACCACTGACGGAATCGTCCTCTCGGTCGGAATCATCGCCTTCGGAATCGGTGTTGGCCTCGTCATCCTCCGCCTGCTTGAAGGGCGCAAGCATGAAGAGGAGACCGCCCGATGAGCGCTAAGCGCCTCGAAAACCAGGTAACGCTAACCCTCGGAATCTACGACCTCCACTGGCTGCGCGCCTACCTCAAGGATGCGCGCACCGACGCCGAGAACGACCACCAGGAAGTCGAGCGCCTCCGCACCGACGTTGCTATCCGCGCCGCAAAGGTAGCGCTCAACCAGGAGCTCGACAGTATGACGAAGGTCATCGAAGCCCTGGACGTCGCCGCCGCCTCCGACGACGCCCGCGAAGCCATAGCAAAGCGGATCGCCGCGACGGTGCCCGGCATGCCGGACATCACTAACACCCACCCGCCACTAAGTAAGGAGAAGGAACTGTGAGGTTCGAGAACAAGATTACCGTCGAGCTGAACGAGACCGACGCAGCGATTGCGTCGGTACTGCTCGCCGAGACTGCCGTCCGCCTAGCGCTCGACGCGCTGCTCGCAGACAAGACCGCAGAGATTGGCGGAACCACCAACAAAGGCTCTCGCGCGCTCGCGGACGCTTACATCAATGTCGGGCAGGCACTGTCATTCGCGCTCATGGACGCGAAGAAGAACCGAGGGGTGGAAAGCACAATGACGCTCGTCAGGAGCAGCGCACTCGCGGGAGCAGCTGCCGCCGCGGCGGATGAAGTCGGTACCGCGACGGAGGAGGGGAAGTGATGGGTCGGTACATCGCGGTTTATCTCGACACCGCTCAGGTGCAGGCTCTGCGAGACGACGCGCAGGAGACGGTCCTCGCTGCTGATGAGGATCTGGAGATCACGAAGCAGCTCAACGACCTCACGGCCCGCCGGCTCGCTCGTGAAGCGATCGACAAGAAGCGCGACCTGTACGTCGAGATCGTCGACAAGCTACAGGAAGCAGCTGAGCGCCTCAACGTCGGTGAGGGCGACTACATCGACGAGTAAGACACACTCCCCGATGAGCGCGACCATCGAGGAGGCCACCCGCCACCAAGAAAAACAAGGCGGGACAGGCTAAAGATCGCGCAGCCCGACAAGCAGACTCCCGGGTGCAAGTCCCGGGCGGGCACGAAGCCAGCACCAATGAGTGCAGGGCAAGACCCCTAGAGAAGGACCACCAATGACCACCATCAACGAGATCAAGGACCGGCTGGACGCGGTAGCGTTCGCCGGCCGCAGCTACGCCGGAGCCGACCGCGCCGCCGTCGCAAAAGCCTACGGAGACGCGGTCGCCGCCTTCGACCAGAACGCCGCAGTAGACATGGCCTATCTCCTCGACTGTATCGAGGAGCTGCAGAAAGCGATCACCGTCGCCGCCGCCGAGCTCGCAGACGCAGCAGTGACCATCTCCGACCGATACGCCGGCACCGACGCCGAGGCACTCGAGGTCCGGCTCATGGTCGGAGATCCCGTCGACAAGCTCGTCAACGTCGCACAGGGCGCCGCGATCTCACCCAAGGAGGCGGGAGAATGAGCACCGCAGGACTCCTGAGCATCGAGTGGGAGATTACCGACCAACATCTCCCCATGCCGCATATCATCGCGACGGCCTGCGCCGCTTTCGTCGAGGAAGCCGAGCGCCGCGGACTCGTCATCCGCTCCGGCCCCTCCCCCTCCGTCCTGCACGCGCTCCGACTCGTCAAGGTCACGGGCAAGGTCTCGAAGCCTGACGACGTCGTCGAGGAGCCGTGCCCGCCGCACACACTGCGCCGTTGCCCCGCCTGCGGGGTCCACATCTACGACCTGACCGATGCTGAGGGAGCCGACCAATGATCGAGATCAAGCCCGTGCGCACCGTCAACGCCTTCCGCCGCTGCCCCGTCTGCCGCACACAGCTCGCGCCGAAAGGCTCAAACGTCCGCATCACCATCGACGCAGAAAACGAAGCCACCGCAATTGAGGCGTTCACCCACAAAGCCTGCGCACAAACCGTCATCAACTTCACCCGCGAGCGCGGCTATACGCCCGCCGAGCTCGCAGAGGTCGGCATCTGGGCTGAGGAGCAGCGATGAGGCTCCCAATCAGGATCCAGCGCCGCCGTGCTCGCGGCTGGAAGATGCCCGCGCACACGAAGTATGTAGGGCGAGGAAGCCTATACGGTAATCCGTTCAGGGTTGCGCGGTCGGCGCGTGAGCTCGAAGAGGGCGGTGAGTGTATCGTCGCGTCTCCTACGGAGGCTGTGGAGCGTTTTCGCGCGTGGATCGAGGGAACGAGAGAGGGCCGATTTGTCGCCGGGTGTGCGGCGCGGAACCTCTGGGGCCTGGACCTAGCGTGCTGGTGCCCAGCGGATCAGCCGTGTCATGCAGATGTGCTCTTAGAGATCGCAAACCCACGCGGTGAGGGTGAGTTCAAGAACCGCTATTACAGGATGTGGGACCGAGACGAGGCCGCAGAATGACAACTGTCGGCAGTCTCTTCACGGGCTATGGAGGGCTGGATATGGCCGTGCGTATGGCTCTTGATCCGTCGGCGCGGGTCGCGTGGACGAGCGATGTTGAGCCGGGGCCGTGCAGGCTGGCTGAGGTGCGGTGGCCGGGTGTCCCGAACCTGGGCGACATCACGCAGGTCGATTGGTCGGATGTTGAGCCGGTCGATGTCATCTGCGGTGGATCGCCCTGTCAGGATCTGAGCCTCGCTGGTCGCCGTGCGGGCATGGCCTCGGGGACGAGATCGGGCCTGTGGGAGTCGATGTTCGAGGCAATCAAGACGCTGCGCCCGCGTCTAGTCGTGTGGGAAAACGTGCGAGGAGCATTAACAAGTGGAGCATTTAGTCTGGTGGAATCAGAGAAGGGACTGCTGGGAAACCGAGCAGATGGACCTCTTCTCCGCGCGGCCGGCCGTGTGGTCGGAGACCTGGCCTCCGTCGGGTATGACGCGCAATGGTGTACTTTACGCGCTTCCGACGTCGGTGCCCCTCACCAGCGAGAGCGCCTGTTCCTTGTTGGCAACCCCGCAGGCGAACCTTGGCAGCTGCGGGGGATCGCAGGAGCCGGAGAAGCGGCGGGCCGGGGGTCACTCGGTGAGTCTCGCAGATCAGATCGAGCACCTAGTGCCTTGATCCCGACGCCGACTGCTTCGGACCATAAGGCGGGGAGGCATCAGGAGGGTACGGGCATGAGCCTGTCGCAGGCGGTGCAGATGCTGCCGACGCCGGTCGCGCAGCCCTCGGGCAATTCGCCCGAGGCGCACCTCCGTAAGAAGCCAGGCCGCGCACAGGTCACCGACCTAGCGATCCTCGTCGAGCATGGCTTGCTGGCAACGGGAGGGCTCCTGCCGACGCCGCAGGCGACGAACGCGACGGCGTCCTCGACCGGCTACGGGGCGAATCTGCACGAGGTGGCGCGCGAGCTGCTGCCGACTCCGTCTGCGTCGGATGCAATTATGGGCCTTCCTCGGACGAGCGGGAGGCCACCTGAGAAAGCGACGAAGCTCGCGACGCGCCTTGAGTACACCGACTTTGGGATGTACGCGCCAGCGATCGCGCGCTGGGAGAAGGCGCTCGGTCGTCCGGCTCCAGCGCCGACTGTCCCACCGACTCGCGAGGGGGGGCGAGCACGCCTCTCAACGAAGTTTGTCGAGTGGCTCATGGGATTGCCCGAAGGGCATGTGACCGGCGAGGATCTCGGCCTGACACGCGAGCAGCAGTTCCGGCTCCTCGGAAACGGCGTAGTCCCACAGCAGGGCGCAGCCGCTATCTACCAGCTCACCAAAATCGCCATTGAGGAGGCAGCATGACCGGCATCGACCCACTGAAGGACATCCCAGGTGTCGAGGAGTTTCAGGAGCGCGCGCTCGTCCGCGCGGTCCGACTGACTCGTGAGAACGCGGAGGCGATCGCCCGCCGCGCGCGCAAGCGTTGCGGCTTCACGCCGGACGGGCGGGTGATGCTCGTCGAGCACACCTACACGATCTGGGCGCTTGAGGGGGACATGATCGTCGCTCGCCCGGGCAGTATGCGTCTGTCGAACCGCATCCCGGAGGACTTCGCGGCCTGGTACACGAGGCCGGGCGAGCAACTGACTGAGGAGGATCTCGGATGAGCGCGCAGCTGGTGTGGGAGTCGCGCGTCTTGCCACTGACGCGCAGCAAGCTCATCACCGCAAACGACAAAATGCACTGGGCCGCACGCGCGCGGCTCACGAAGCAGCTCCGCCAGTGGGGCTATCTGCTCGGTCGTGAGGGTGAGGGGGTCGCGCGCCTCGGGCTGACGCATGCGCGCGTCGAGGTCGAGTTCGCCTATCCGGACCGCCGACGTCGCGACCGCAGCAACCTAGCGCCGACCGTGAAAGCACTCATGGACGGCCTCATCGATGCGGGCCTACTGCCCGATGATGCGGACCGCTTCCTCGACGGGCCGCACACAGTAATCGCGGACCACCTGGCAGGGAAGCACCTGAATATTCCGATGTATGAGGTCCACGTCCGCGTGTACGCGGACACCGAGAAGAAAGAGAGCAAGTAATGGCCGGAGATACCGTCATCACTGTCATCGGTAACCTGACCGCTGACCCCGAACTGCGTTGGACGCAGTCCGGCGCCGCGGTCGCCGATTTTACGGTGGCCTCCACCCCCCGAACCTACGACCGTAACGCCGGTGAGTGGCGCGACGGCGACACCCTCTTCATGCGCTGCTCCGTGTGGCGCGAGACCGCTGAGAACGTCGCCGAGTCGCTGCGTAAGGGCATGCGCGTCATTGTTCAGGGTCGCCTCACCCAGCGCTCGTATGACACTCAGCAGGGTGAACGTCGCACGGTCGTTGAGCTGCAGGTCGACGAGGTCGGCCCCTCCCTGCGCCGCGCACGCGC
>JVKM01000062.1 GCA_001072465.1 Xylanimonas cellulosilytica
GCCCAGATCTTTTCACGAACCCCCAACGGGTGCGGTCACAGGCAGGTAGCCATGTGCCTGCGTGCTGAGGAAGGGGAGCGCATCGCCGATAAGACGGTCTTGAAGATGATGCGCCAGATGGGGCTGCGCTGCGGCATACGCCGCGAGAGGGCCTACCACAGGTACAACTCCTACAAGGGGGACGTGGGGCAACGCTTCGACAACATCATCGGTCGCGACTTTACGGCGACCGGCCCCTGGCAGAAAATGGGTACCGATGTCACCGAGTTCAAGCTCTCCTTCGGTAAGGCCTACCTCGCTCCGGTCTACGACTTTGCCAGCAAAGAGATTGTCGCCTACTCCATCTCTATGTGCCCCAACCTCGCCCAGCAACAAGAGATGCTCCAGATACTCATGGACGCCAAACCAGCAGGGGTCGAGCCGATCTTGCACTCGGACATGGGATGGCAGTACCAGCACGAGAGCTACATCAGCACGCTTGCCGATAACGGTTTCATCCAGAGCATGTCACGCAAAGGCAACTGCATCGACAACGGTGCCACTGAGCAGGTCTTCGGTCACATCAAGGACGAGTTTTTTCGCGGCCAAGACTGGCAGACCTTCGAGAGCTTCAAAGCCGACCTCGACGCCTACATCACGCACTGGAACACAACACGACGCCAAGTAAAGCTCAAGGGCCTGACCCCGGCAGAATACCGGGATCAGGCCCTACAGGAAGCCGCATAACGGCTACCATTTAAAGCGTCCAAGTTTCGGGGCGCAGTTCAGGGAACGAGGCCGGGGTTCTTTGTGTGGTCGATCGCGCGAGGTTTCGGGGCGAGTGCTACACCCCGTCGACCTGGTTGAGGTCGGCTGTCGTAAGGGTACCCGCGCGGAGCTTGGCGAAGAAGTCGTCCGCGGTCGTGTCGCGCAGTAGGACCGCGGAGGCCCCGGCGTTCGTCGTGAAGTTCAGTGACTCGATCGGGGGGACGCCCATCATCTGATTCGACGAGGCGCCGCGCAGCGCCCACACGAGCGACGCGACCGTCACGACAGAGGAATCCTCGTCGATCGTGAAGGACTTGGAACCGGCGCGCTCCACGCGCAGGGTCTTCGCGGGATTAACGAGGGTCGAGGGCGAGGCTGCCGAGGAAATAACCTTCGAAATCACCTGGCGCTGACGCTTCGTGCGGCCGATGTCGCCCTCAGGGTCCTGGTAGCGCATACGTGAGAACTGTAGTGCGGTCGTGCCGTCCACCGTGTGGCAGCCGGCGCTCCACTTCAGGCCGGAGTACTGGTCGTCCGCGTCGTTGTCGTAGCACAGCTCGACCCCGTCGACGGCGTCCACCATGTCGGGCACTGCACCCATGCCGATCTGCACGAAGTGATCGACGGTGAGACCCGTCAGCTTCTCCACAGTCTCCACGAGCAGCTGCGGGCCACCGTAGGCGTAGGAGGCGTTGATCTTGTCCCAGCCGACGCCCGGGATCTCCGCGTAGGTGTCACGCGGGATCGACAGCGCGACCTTCTGTCCGTTCGGGGCGACGTTGACGAGCATGATCGAGTCGGCGCGCTCGGATTCGTTGAAGCCGTCCTGGACGGCGCCGTCGGCGCGCGAGTCGGAACCCGCCAGCAGGTAGGTCGTGCCCGGAGTGTCGGCGGCCCCCGACAGGGCGCTCACGCGTCCCATGTTCGTGTTGGCGTCCCACATGAGGAATCCGCCCCACGCGAGGACGAGGACCAGGAACAGGCACAGGGTCTTGAGAATCGGATGGCGGCGCTTGCGACGCCTCGGCTTTGCAGCCGGGGCCGTGGGAGCGGCCGGCGCGGGCGCCACTGCGGGTGCGCTCTGGGAGCGATTGATCGTCACCTGTCGGGGCCCGTTGCCCGACGGCGCGTACGTACCCGAGCCCGAGGAGCGGCCGGAACCCGGCGCGTAGGACGGCGGGTTGGACGCCGAGGCCGGCTGGAACGACGGCGGGTTGGCAGCGGAGGCCGGCTGGAACGACGGCGGCTGCTGGGCCGGGGTACGGCGCGGGAAAATCGACTGAGAGTCCCTCTGCGGCTGATCCAGCGTGCGGGGCATCAGCGGGCGGGCCGCAGCGGCCTCGTCGTCCGAGATCCTCCACATCTGCGGGGCCAGAGCCTCCGGCGGGGGAGTGGGCGCGCCACCGCGCACCTCCTCACCGACGACGTGAGCGTCGTCGGATCCGGGGCGGCGTCGCTTCGGGTCAGGCGTAAACGAAGGAGGATTGCTCATTGGTTCTTCGGCGGGCAGGTGGCGGCTGTCTGCTTGGCGGCCTCCTCGTTCGCCGCGTTATTCGCGACGGAGGCGGACTGCTCGGTGTTATCCGTGGTGGTCTCCTCCGAGCTGGGGTCGGTGGTCGGCGCCTGCGTCGGAGCGGGCGTCGAAGGAGCCGTCGTCGCGGTCGGATCGGGAACAACGAGCTGTGCGCCGTTGCCGTCCGTGTAGGTCGTGCCCACGGGCAGAGCCTGGTCATTCTTCAGGGCGGTCCACACGTTGCGAGCCATCGGCTCAGAGGGGATGCGGCGGTTCGGATCCCAGGAGGGCTCCTCGACCGGCATCGTCACGAACTGAATGTTGGAACGGTCGATGTTCTGCAGGACGTTGATGAGCAGGGACGCGTCCGAGCTGGCGTTGCCCAGGTTGGGGGACACGTTCACGGAGGAAATCGCGGCCTGCAGGAAGCTGATGAGCGAGCCGGGATCCGTCACGTAGTTCTTATCCTGCAGCTCGCGCAGCATCGCGGAAATCAGCTGCTGCTGGCGGCCGATACGGGAAATGTCGGAGCCATCCCCCTGGCCCTTGCGCGAGCGCATGTAGGCCAGCGCGTGCGTGCCCGACAGCTTCCAGCAGCCCTCGTCGATGTAGAGCTGGGCCGAGTCATCGTCGATGCGCTCGGGGATGTTGAACCAGACGCCGCCCAGGGAGTCAATCATGTTAATAAAGCCCGCGAAATCAACGACCATGAAGGCGTCGATGGGCATGCCGGAGAGCTTTTCGACGGTCGAGCGCACGCACGCGATTCCGGGGCCGATGTCTTCCGGTTCATCGCCACCGTTTGCGCCGTAGACCATCGCATTGTTGAACATGTCGTCCGTGGTCGGCTCGCTGGTCGTGCCGTCGCGGTGCTTACACGCCGGGATGTCCACGAGGGTGTCGCGGGGGATGGAAACGATCTGCACGCGAGAGCGGTCCGCGCTGATGTGAATCACCATCGTCGAGTCGTTACGCAGGCCGGGAACGTCATCTGCGTCGCCCGCGCCCAGCTCGCCGCTGGCGCCGTTACGCGAGTCAGTGCCGACCACGAGGATGTTGACGGCGCGACCATCAAAAGAATCGGGTGTTGCCTTGTTCTGTTCGTCGCTTGAGTAGTCGTCGATCTTGACGACGCGGTTGGCGAACTGAGTGCTCAGCTTGGCGTAGACGAAGCCTGCGGAGGACACGACGAACAGGACGCCGGCCAGGAGCGCGGCGAGTGCGCCACGCAGGAAGCCGAAGCGTCCGAAGTTGACGGCCGAGTGCTGGATCGGTCGCAGATTCACGTTACTCATCATTCGTAACCATATCGTTATCTGACGTGTTTGTCGGTGAAGCAGGGCCGTTAGCGGCGCGTTCCACTCCGCTCGTATCAGCGTGTGAGCTGCCTGTCTCGGTGTTCGCGTCCCCCGGATCGTCGGGTGGAAGGACGTGCGCGAGGGCGAGGGAGCGGGCCAGGGTGGCCATGCGCTCCTCGGCGCGGGCCTCGCGTCGATAGCCGGTCACCATCTGCGCGATCAACGCAATAACGAGGCCGTAGACGATCAGGTTGACCCCACGCTCAACGCCAATCGCGCGGGCAGCTGTGTTGGCCAGGGATGGCACCAGGATGGCCACGATAGCCGCGGCGACGACCGCTCCGATGCCGATGCGGCGTATCGCGAGCGACGAGGCCGAGGACACCGGGCGCACCAGCCACCACGCGGTGAGTGCGAGGGCGAGGAGCAGGAGGACGCGGATGGCGAGGTAGGCGCTCATCGTCCCCCCAACGCGAGGTCGACGACGATGTTCACGGAGTTGAGCAGAGGCTGGCCCTTCGCCCGCGAATAGTCCGTGTAGGAAATCGTCACCGGGTGCTCGGCACCGGGCAGGCCACAGGCAGCCAGCTGGGAGACGATCTGCGAGGCGTGGGCCATGCGTGCATGGGTGAGATGCACGTGGGCGAGGGCGTCGGCGCGGATCACGCGCAGCCCGTTGTGCGTGTCCGTGAGATCCAAGCCCGTGCGCAGCCGGGCCACCAGAGTTCCGAGACGCAGCATGGCGCGTTTGACCCTCCCCGTCGACGACGGGGACCCCGATAGGAAACGAGATCCGAGGACGAACGCGAGGTCCTCCCGGCGTGCCCGCTCGACCATGGCTGCCGCCTCGGCGGGGTCGTGCTGGCCGTCGGCATCGAAAGTAACCACGTATCGCGCCCCGCGGGCGAGGGCTGCATCGAAGCCGGTTTGGAGGGCAGCGCCCTGCCCGAGGTTGAGCGGGTGTCTCGCGGTGTAGGCGCCCGCGGCGCGGGCGATGGCAGCGGTGCTGTCGCTCGAAGCGTCATCGACGACGAGGACACGCGGAAAAAAGGTGCGGACTCCCGCGACGACGCCCCCGATGACGGACGCCTCGTTGAACGCTGGGATCACCACCCACGTGTCGGAGCCGATCTGCATTTGATTAGTGTCGCACATCGGGATGGGCACGCGCCTATAGTGTTGGGTATCCGAGAGGGCGCCGCGCGCCCCCGACGCGCGCACGCGCGCACGCAGACTTAACGACAGGGAGACCCCGTGATCGAGCCCAGCGCCGACGTCGCCCCCAGCGCGATCGTCGCTCCCAGCGCGCGCGTCTGGCACCTCGCCCAGGTGCGCGAGGATGCGTGCATCGGGGAGGAGACGATCGTCGGACGTGGCGCCTACATCGGCGAGGGCGTTCACGTCGGTGCGCGCTGCAAGATCCAGAACTACGCCCTCGTCTACGAGCCCGCATCCTTGGCTGACGGAGTGTTTGTCGGCCCCGCCGCCGTCTTCACGAATGATCATGCTCCTCGCGCGATCAACGCCGACGGCAGCCTGAAGAGCGCGAGCGACTGGGACCGGGTCGGCGTCACCGTGGAACGCGGAGCAGCCATCGGAGCACGAGCCGTGTGCGTGGCTCCCGTGCGCATCGGGGAGTGGGCGTCGGTCGGTGCGGGTGCAGTCGTCACCCGCGACGTTACTCCCTACGCGCTCGTCGTCGGCGTCCCCGCGCGCCGCGTCGGGTGGGTCGGCGAGGCCGGGGTGCCCCTCGAGGCTGCCGACGACGCCGGGGACGAGGCCGGGGAGCGCGCCTGGGTGTGTCCGGCCTCGGGCCGCCGCTACGTCGAGCGAGACGGCGCCCTGTCACCCGAGGAGGCCCAGGCCTCGTCCCCGAATGGCGCCGAGACGCCTGACCAAACCCGTGAGGACCAGCAGTGACGCAGCCGTTCATCCCACCCGCACGCCCGCTCATCGGCGAAGAGGAGATCGACGCGGTCGCAGCCGTCATGCGCACCGGCATGATCGCCCAAGGCCCCCAGGTCGCCGCCTTCGAGGAGGAGTTCTGCGCGGCCCTCGTGCCCGGGGCACAGGCGGCAGCGGTCAACTCGGGGACCTCGGCCCTGCACCTGGGCCTGCTCGCCGCCGGGATCGGTCCGGGCGACGAGGTCATCGTCCCCTCCTTCACCTTCGCGGCCACCGCCAACTCGGTCGCCATCACGGGCGCGACCCCCGTGTTCGCCGACATCGACCCGCTCACGTTCACGCTCTCACCTGCCGCCGTCGAGGCCGCGATCACGCCGCGCACGCGGGCCATCATGCCCGTCCACCTCTACGGCCACCCCGCCCCCATGGACGCGCTGCAAGAGATCGCCGACGCGCATGGGCTCATGGTCTTCGAAGACGCCGCCCAGGCCCACGGCGCGAGCCTGCACGGGCGCGCGGTCGGCTCTTTCGGCGCTTTCGCGGCCTTCTCCTTCTACCCGACGAAAAACATGACCAGCGGCGAGGGAGGCATGCTCACCTCGAACGACCCCGAGATCATCCGCGGCGTGAAACTCGCGCGCAACCAGGGCATGGAGACGCGCTACGCCAACGAAATCGTGGGCCTCAACAACCGCATGACCGACATCCACGCCGCCATCGGACGCGTGCAGCTCACCAAGGTCGGCGCGTGGACGCGCGCGCGTCAGGACAACGCCGCCTTCCTGGATGCCCACCTGCGCGGCGTCACCGTCCCGCACGTCGCCCCCGGCGCCACGCACGTCTACCACCAGTACACGATCCGCGTGGCCGAAGACCGCGACGGCTTTGCCGCAGCGCTGCGCGAGGAATACGGCGTCGGATCGGGCGTCTACTACCCAATCCCGAACCACGAGCTGCCATCCCTCGCCCGCTTCGCCCCCGGCCTGGAGCTGCCGGCCACGCGCGAGGCGGCCGACCAGGTTCTCTCCCTGCCGATCTACCCGTCCCTGACGCCCGGCGAGCTGGAGCGCATCGCCGAGGCCGTGAACGCGCTCGCGGAAGCGGGGGCCTGACATGAGTATTCGCCTCGGAATCCTCGGCATTGGCTCGATGGGCCGACACCACGTGCGCAACGCCCGCGCCACCGCCGGCGTGGACCTCGTCGCGCTCGCGGATCCGGGCGGAGACCGCTTCGGCGTCGCTGGCGACCTGCCCGTCCTGGGTGGCGTCGAGGAACTCATTGAGGCCGGCATCGACGCGGCGATCATCGCCGCGCCCACCGCCCACCATGAGGCCGCGGCCCTGGCGCTCGCAGAGGCCGGGGTGCACACCCTCGTCGAAAAGCCCCTCGCCACGAGCGTGGAGGCGGGNGGGCCGCCGTATCCGTGACGCCTTCGCGGCTGCGGGCCTCGTCGGTGCCGTCGGCTACGTCGAGCGCTGCAACCCGGCGCTCATTGATATGCGCAGGCGGATCGCGGAGGGCCAGCTCGGCGAGATCGAGCAGATCGCGACGCGCCGCCAATCGCCCTTCCCCGCCCGCATCAGCGACGTCGGCGTGGTGAAAGACCTGGCCACGCACGACGTGGACCTGGCCGCGTGGGTGGCCGGTGCCCCCTACGAGAGCATCTACGCGCGCACCTCCGCGCGCTCGGGTCGAGAGCACGAGGACATGATGGTCGCCTCAGGCGTGCTTGCAGGCGGCGTCCTCGTCAACCACCTCGTCAACTGGCTGACCCCCTACAAGGACCGCACGACGATCGTGACGGGGGAGCGCGGCGCGCTCGTCGCAGACACCGCGATGGGGGACCTGACCTTCTACGAGAACGGCCACGCGCCCCTGCAATGGGACGCCATTGCAGCGTTCCGTGGGGTGAGCGAGGGCCAGGTCGTGCGCTACGCGCTCACCAAGCGCGAGCCCCTCGCCCTCGAACACGAGCGCTTCCGCGACGCGATCCTCGGCGTGGGAAGCGAGCACGTCACCATGGACGAGGCCCTGGACAACCTGCGCGTCGTTGAGGCCATCCTCGCCTCGGCCGCCACCGGTCGCTCGGTCGACCTGTAGAGCGCGGTGCTATCGCGTCACGTCGGCGTAGATCGCGCGCAGCTGATCCACGGATCCGCGCAGCGAGCGCTCGCGTGTCACCCACGCCCGACACGCCGACCCGCGATCCGCGCGTTCGTCCTCGGACCAAGCCAATGCCTCGTCGATAGAGCGAGCGAGAGCGTCCGGCGAGCGCTCCTGTGTGAGCAGCGAGGCCTCGGGCGCGATCATCTCCGGCGTGCCTCCCGTGGAATAGGCGATGGTGGGAACGCCGCACGCCTGCGCCTCGAGGAGGATGAGTCCCGCGGCCTCCTGCCGCCCCTGCGTCGGCTTCGTGGGCAGGACGAGGACGTGGGCGCGGCGAATCCAGTCGCGCACCCGCTCGCGATCCAGCCGTCCCGCGAACGTCACGTGGGCAGGAGCGCGTTCGCGCAGACCCGCCTCCAGTGGCCCGTCTCCAACGAGCACGAGGCGATGCGGGCGGCGCCCCACGAGGGTGGCGGACGCCCGTGCCAGGTCGTCCACCCCCTTCAGACGGCTGAGCGCGCCCACGAACAGGACGACGGGCTCCTCGCGCGATTCTGCTGCGTTCGGGGTGGGCGTCCACCAGTGCGTGTCGACACCCTGATAGTGGACGCTCAGCCGCGCCGGATCGACGCCCGCACCCAGCGCAACGTCCGCCAGGTACCGGGAGACGGCCAGTAGCCGACTCGCGCCCTCGAAGGCCGCCTTCCGGTTGCGTGCGTTCCACGCGGCGCCCGCGCCGCGCCCGAGCCTCGGGTAGGCGTCCCCGCCGTGCAGCGTCACCACGAGGGGTGCGCCCGTGTCGCGTGCGGCCCCCACAGCCGGCAGGGACCAGGTCGCCTGATGCTGGTGAATGACGTCCGGATTCCAGGCGGCGATCGCGCGGCGCATCTGGCCCAGGCCTCGTGCCTGCGCGGCCACGCGAAGCGGGAGGGGACCGCCGAGCGCGCGCGGAGCGGCCTCGTCGATGGGGATCGTGGCGGCCGGATCGGTGATGCGCGCCGCGAGCGTGAAAGCCCGCCAATCGAGCTCCGGCATCGCGAGGGCGTGCGAGAGCGCGAAGTAGGTCGGGGGAACCAGCAGGGTTCCCTTCGTGAGGGCGACCCTCACGAGTTCCACCCGAGGGCGGGCGTGGATTGGTGAGCGGGCATGCCACCATCCTAGGGGCAAGCCGCGCGCCCCAGGTGATTAAATGAGTCCATGACGAACGCACCTGCCCACCCCGCCCGCTCGGGCGTCCTCGCGCAGGTGCTCACCCTCCTTGGCGGCACCCTCCTCGCCCAGGTCATCGCCTTCGTCGCCCAGATCGGCATCGCCCGCCTCTACACGGACACGGACCTGGGGTATCTGGGAATTTTTACCTCTGCGGCCACGCTCGGCGCCGCCGTTGCGGGCGCCCGCTTCGACCTCAGTATCGTCCTGCCCGCCCCGGGGGACGAGGCCTCGGCCCGCTCCCTGGCCCGCCTCGCCTCGCGCTGCGTGCTCGTTGCCTCCGCTCTGGCCACCCTGATTGCGGCCGCCGCATGGCCGTGGGTGAGCGCGCGCTACGGAAGCGCGCTCGCAGGCTGGATGCTCGCCGTTGGCGTGTCCGTTCTCTTCCTGGCGCAGGGGCAGGTGTGCTCCTACTGGCTGACTCGCCACCGGCGATTCCAGGCGATCGCGAGCTCATCCGTGGTGCGTGCCCTCGGGATTGCGGCCCTGCAGCTGGTGTGCGGTTTCCTGGCTGGTGGCGGCTTGGGTGCGGCGATTGGGGCGACGATCGCGGGCCAAGGCCTCGCCGTCGCGTACCTGTCGTGGCGCGCCCGCGACGCCCGCGAGCGTCTGGACACCGATCCGACCCTGCGCGAGGTTGCCTCGCGCTACCGCAAGATGGCCCTCGTGGGCGTACCCAACGTGGTCGTTGATGCGCTGCGTACGAGTGCGATCCCGATGCTCATCGCGACGTATTCCGTGGCCTCGCTCGGCCAATTCAACATGGCGTGGCTGGCCCTGCAAGCCCCGGTCGCCCTCATCGCTGGGGCGCTGTCGCAGGTGTACCTGCCGCGCCTGTCGGACACCCCTCCCGGTGAGATGACCCGCGTCGCCCTGCGCGTCGGCGGCATCGCGCTGGCATGCTCGATCCCGGTGTTCGCCCTGCTCGCGTGGGTGAGCCCCGCGCTCTTCCCCCTCGTGTTCGGGGCGCGATGGGAGGCGGCCGGGTACTTCGCTCGATCCTTGGCCCCCTGGCTGGCCCTCACGGTCGCGACCTCGCCGCTGTCGAATGTGTTTGTCGCGACCTACCACCAGCGCCGCATGCTGGCCTTCGCGTGCGTGTACTGCGCGGCGCCGCTGGCATGGCTCGCGTGCAGCCCCTACGGCGTGGAGACCACGGTCGCGGTGCTCGGAGCCCTCATGGCTGTGCTGCTGGTGGGTATGCTCGTCATGGCTGTCCTGACTGCGCGCGCTTACGACCTCGGGGACGGGCAGCGGCCGCAGGCCTCGTGATGGCCCCTCCCCAAAAGTCGCACGTAATTCCCATGCGGTCCGTTTGTGCGCAAGGTCAAAAGTGTTGATATTTCGCAGTTTTTAGTGGCACTAAGAAAAGTGAGTGAACCCAAATTACGTGCGAGATTTTGGGGGAACTATTGCTGTCGTGCTCGCGCGGCGAGGGCCCGCTTGTAGGCCTCATGCAGGCGCGCGGCGCCCTCCTCCCAGGTGGGGATCGTAGGAGGCGTGAAAGCCGCGATGTCCTCTCGCGTGATGCGCTCCAGGGCGCCGACGAGCTCGCGCTCCGGATCCTCCAGCACCCACGTGTTGGCCTGATCGCCCAGGTATCGGCGGGCCTCGGACAGGGGAGAACACAGCGCAGGTACGCCGGCCGCGAAAGCCTCCATCATCTTGTTGGGCGTGGACATGCGGTGCGACAGGCACCCGGACTCGATGAGACACAGCGCCACGTCAGCCCCGCGCGTCATAGCCAGAACCTGGTCCGGCTCCACGGGAGGCAGGCGGTGGATGTTCGGGTGGGTCGCAGCCGCACGCTCAACCTCGGGCAGCAGGGCACCCGCGCCGACGAAGACGACGTGCGCGCTCGGTACCTTCTCAAAAGCGCGCAAAATCAACGGAATGTTGCGCCCCGGCGCCAGGTAGCCCGAATGCAGGTACAGGAGCGCGTCCTTCGGGACCCCCAGCTGCGCGCGCAGGTCGATGACGCCCTCCGCGCCCGTCGGCGCGTTCGTTACGACGACCGGATCGACGCCGGGGTAGGCCTCGCGGTACCACTGCGCGATCGACTCGTTGACCACGGACACCACGTCCGCGCGGCGGATATAGCGGCGCTCGATGACGCGCTGGAGGCGCTGACGCAGCCCCGCCGACCCCACCGTCTCCGTCTCCAACTCGTGCGCGTTGTACGCAAACACCGCGCCCGTGCGCCGCGCCAACGCGTGCGCGAGGGGCAGCAGGAACAAGTTCTGCGCGGAGACAGCCGCGACGTGCTGCCTCGCGAACCGCCGGTACACGCGCGCCCCCCACGCGCCGACGACCCTCACCCCGCCCAAGGGCGCACCCAGGGACGCACCCCGAATCCTCGTGAGGTGCACGGTGGGGGCCACGGCCTCGTCCGTGGGGAGCCCGCCCTGATCGATCCCGACGACGTGGGTGCGCGAGAAAAGCGGGGACAGCGAACGCGCGATCTTCACCAGGCGACCGGGCGAGGCCAGGTTCGACGGGTAGAGCAAGAGATTGAGCGCGCGATCCACGCCCCCATTGTAGGTGGGGCGGGGCACTACACTGGAGGGGAACAACGAGGCCGGAGACGGAAAGGGGAGCCGCATGCGCATCGCGGTCGTCGGCATGGGCAAGATTGGTTTGCCGCTGGCGGTGCATTACGCGCGCGGCGGGCACACCGTCGTCGGCGTGGACGTGAACCCCCGCGTGGTCGCCCTCATTAACGAGGGGGTCGAACCCTTCCCGGGCGAGGCACACCTGGCCGAGTACCTGCCCCCGCTGACCTCCTCCGGCGCCCTGTGCGCCACGACCGAGTACGCCGAGGCGATCCCCGGCGCCGACGCGGTCGTCATGGTCGTGCCCCTCGTCGTCGATGACGCGAGTCGCCCCGACTTCCGCATCATGGACGCCGCCACCCGCTCCATGGCCGCCCACCTCACAGCCGGCACCCTCGTCTCCTACGAAACCACCCTGCCCGTGGGCACGACGCGCGGACGCTACAAGCCTCTCATCGAGGAGGTCTCCGGCCTGACCGAGGGCCGCGACTTCGACGTCGTGTTCTCGCCCGAGCGCGTCCTCACAGGCCGCGTTTTCGCCGACCTGGCGCGCTACCCGAAGCTCGTCGGGGGCCTCAGCGAATCCGGAGAGGCGCGCGGCGTTTCCTTCTACGAGGCCGTCCTCTCCTTCGATGAGCGCAATGACCTGCCGCGCCCCAACGGCGTGTGGCCCATGGGTGGGGCCGAGGCCGCCGAAATGGCCAAGCTTGCCGAGACCACCTACCGGGACGTCAACATCGGCCTGGCCAACCAGTTCGCGCGATACGCGGACGCGGTCGGCATCGACGTCGCTCGCGTGATCGAGGCCTGCAACTCCCAGCCCTACTCCCACATCCACCGGCCCGGCATCGCGGTCGGCGGCCACTGCATCCCCGTCTACCCGCGCCTGTACCTGGCCGGCGACCCAGGCGCGACCGTCGTGTCCGCGGCCCGCGCCGCGAACGCTGGCATGCCCTCCTACGCGGTCTCCCGCGCCGCCGCCCTGCTCGGTTCCCTCGAAGGGCTGCGCGTCGCGGTCCTGGGTGCCGCCTATCGCGGTGGGGTCAAGGAAACCGCCTTCTCCGGCGTCTTCGGCGTCACCTGCGCGCTGCGCGAGGCCGGGGCGCAGGTGAGCGTGCACGATCCGTTGTATTCCGATGAGGAGCTGGCAGCCTTCGGGTGGGAGGCCTACCACTTTGGCGAGCCGGTGGACGTCGCCATCGTCCAGGCTGACCACGTCGCTTACCGGGGCCTGGCCCCCGCTGACCTGCCCGGCGTGCGCCTCCTCGTCGACGGCCGCGCCATCACCTCACCCGAGGCCTGGGCCGGCACCCCGCGCATCACCATCGGCGGGGGAAGCGCCCCTACATGCTAGTCACTCTGGCGACCCGCACCTTTACACCCGAGCCGACGGCCGCTGCGCTGCGCCTCGGGGCGCTCGCCCGCGCGCTCGCCGCGGGCGGAGACAAGGTCCGGGTCCTCACCTCGCGCCTGGCTCCCTCCGTCGCCCGCGATGCGTGCCAGCTCGCAGACGGCGGCGTCGAGCCGGGGGAGGACACTGGCCTCGTCGAGGTTCGCCGCACTCCCGTCCTGCGCGACCGCACGGGAGCGGTACGCGGATACGTCTCCTATATGTCTTTCGACCTGCCCCTCCTCGCACGGCTGCTCGCCGGTCCACGCCCCGACGTGGTCGTCTCCGAGCCTCCGCCGACGACCGGCGTTGCCGTCCGCATTGCGTGCGCGGCGCGCCGCGTCCCCTACGTCTACTACTGCGCCGACATTGTCTCGGATGCCGCCGCGCTCGCGGGCGTGCCCAGCATCGTCGTGCGCACGGTCGCGGGGCTGGAGTCTTTCGCGCTGCGCGGTGCCCGCCGCGTCATCGCCGTTTCCGACGGGGTCGCTTGCCGCGCCCGTGACCTGGGGGCTCGGGACGTCACAGTCGTTCCCAACGGGGTACGCGTGCCAGACGCGGTGGCCACCGGCGCTCCCGAAAGATTCCCCACCTGCGACGGCCCCGTCTTCGTCTACGCGGGCACGGTCGCTCAGTGGCTGGCCCCCGAGGTCTTCGTCGACGCCTTCGAGCGCGCGCGAGCGCGGCTCGGGGACGCGCGCCTCGTGTTCGTGGGGCAGGGGAGCGGATGGGATGCCCTCGCCGAGCGCTCGCAAGGCGTGGCCGGCGTCGACATGATCCCCGCCGTCAGCGCCGAGGAGGCGGACCGGTGGATGGCGCGAGCCACCGCGACCCTCGCCTCGCTGCGACCGGGCGGATATGACTACGCCTACCCGACGAAGATCCTCGCCTCCCTCGCGCAGGGCACGCCCGTCATTTACGCGGGGCCTGGTCAGGCCGCCCGTGACATCGCGGAGGGGGAACTCGGAGTCGCATGCAACCTCGACGCCGATGAGGTCGCCGAGGCAATGGTTGGTCTCGCGTCGGGCGCTGCCGCCTGGGTGGGTGCTGAGGATGCGCGCGCCTGGGTGCGCGCGCATCGGTCAGTCGAGGCCTCGTCGCGCGCTGCGGCCGCGGTGGTTCGGTCGGCGCTCGCGTAGACCTTCGGTTTTTCTCCCTCGGGCTGACGCCGCTGAGCGCGTTATTCCAGGCCATGAGTGCTTTCGATGGCGCATCGGTGCGTCCCGATGTGATTGCGCTTTGGCGGAGGAGGCTCCGGCCTCGTCTCACATGCGAAAAGCTATGATTTCAGTTCGTATCGGTTCATGCATGTAACTATTCTCATGTTTACAGTTACAACATAAGCACCTACAATCACGACTGTCACATCAGCAACTTGAAGGATTACTATGCGCTCCTCGTGGAGGACCATCGTCGCCGGGCTCACCCTGGCCCTCGGCGCCGCCGCAGCGGCCCTGGTGCCGCCGGCGCACGCAGCAGGTATCACGATCGCCATCGACCCCGGGCATGGCGGCTCCGACCCCGGCGCGGTCGCAAACGGCCTGCGTGAGAAGGACCTGACCCTCGCGGTCTCGCTGGCGCTGAAGGAAGAGCTGGAAAGCTACGACGGTGTCCGCGTCGTCATGACCCGCACGACGGACACCCGTCCCTCGGAGAACATCAGCACCGACCTGTCCAGCCGCGTCGAGATGGCGGCCGCGGAGGATGCGGACGCCCTCGTCTCCATCCACTTCAACTCGGGCGCGCCTATCGCGAAGGGCGCCGAGGTGTGGTACCCGAATTCCTCCTCGTACAACTACGGCACCCACACGCAGGGACGTACCCTGTCCAACGCTATCCAGAAGCAGCTGACCGGCCTCGGACTGGCCGATCGTGGCATCAAGACGCGTGACAACCCCTACTACGACTACCCGGACGGCTCGACCGGCGACTACTACGCGATCATCCGCCAGGCTCGCGAAGAGAACATGACCGGCGTCATCGTCGAGCACGCCTTCGTGACCTCCGCATCCGACGCAGCCCTCCTGCGCAACGAGAGCTTCGTGCGCTCCCTCGGTGTCGCCGATGCAACCGGCATCGCCCAGGCCTACGGTCTGAGCAAGGGCACCTGGCGCGCCACGGGCGACTCCTGGAGCTTCATCTCCAACGGCACGGCCAAGACCGGCTGGTTCTCCGCCGGTGGCCGCTGGTACTGGGCCGGCTCCAACAAGCAGACGATCCGCGGCTGGTCGACCATCAACGGACGCCGCTACTTCTTCGATGACTCCACCGCCATGGTGACGGGCTGGAAGAAGGAAGACGGCAAGTGGTACTACCTGCGTCCCGACGGTGACATGGCCACCGGCTGGGTGAAGGTCGCCGGCTCCTGGTACTACATGAACGCCGACGGCGTCATGCTCACCGGCTGGCTCAAGGATGGCAACAACTGGTACTGGCTGCGCGCCAACGGTGCAGCCGCGATTGGCTGGACCAACGTTGATGGTGCCTGGTACCTCTTCGAGGACGACGCGCGCATGCTCACCGGCTGGCAGCTGACTGAGGATGACAACCGCTGGTACTACATGCGATCCAGCGGCCAGATGGTCACCGGCTGGCTCCTCGATGCCGGCAAGTGGTACTACCTGGATGGTGAGGGCGCCATGATGACCGGCTGGACCAAGGTGGGCGACACCTGGTACCACCTGAGCTCCTCCGGCGCGATGAGCACCGGCTGGCTCCTGGATGGCGCCTGGTACTGGCTGGACCCGAACTCGGGCGCCATGGCGACGGGCACGGTCACCGTTGAGGGCCGCGCATCGAACTTCGCTTCCTCCGGCGCGTGGCTGGGCTACGCGGACGGCAGCGAGGCTCCGGCGGCCTCCCGCAGCGCCTCGCGCAGTGCATCCGTCACGAACGCGTCCGGTCAGCGCCTCATCATGAGTGCCCCCACCGCCTCGCGCGCGGAGATTATCGACGCGATGGAAGACGCCTGGGATCAGGCCGGCTACAGCTACCCGAACGCCCTGGCCGCTGGCGGTGCGCCGACGATCCGCGACTTTGCGTCCATCGTCTACGACGAGGCCGTGGCCGAGGGCGTGTCCCCCGAGCTGGTCTTCGTCCAGGCGATGAAGGAGACGGGTTGGCTGCGATTCGGCGGCGATGTGACCGTCAGCCAGTACAACTTCTCCGGCATTGGCGCGGTTGGCGGCGGCGCGAAGGGCGCCTCGTTCCCGGACGTGCGCACCGGCATCCGCGCCCAGGTTCAGCACCTGCGCGCCTACGCGGACTCCTCGGTGACCACGGCATCGCTCGCGAACACGGTTGTCGACCCGCGTTTCACCTATGTGCGCAAGGGCGCGGCCCCCGTGGTCGAGTACCTGGGCATTCAGGAGAACCCCAACCGCACCGGCTGGGCCGCTGCCAAGAACTACGGCTACGACCTGGTGTCCATGATGAAGGCGTACTTCTGAGAGTTCTTCCGTGACGAGGCCGGGGCCGGCTGCGCGATTCAGCGCGGCTGGCCCCGGCCTCGTTGTCCTCCGGTTCTGATTGTGGTCGCGCGGGCTGCGCATCACTTCTGTCAAGTTGTGGTAGGTAGCCTTGTTTGACGAAAATATCAAGCAATGTACCCTATGATGAGGGTGAGAAAGGCGGCGTGTGTCTATCGACAAGGAGAGTGCAATGGCCGAAAAAACGTGGTTGTACATCTATGAGGGTGCGCCTCGCAGCGACGACGAGGAGCGCAGGCGCATCTACATTGGGATCGGTAAGAGCATGGAGCGTGTGTTCGAAGAGCACAATCCTGAGGCCGAGAGTCTCCGCAACGCGGAGGGAACCCTTATCCGTCAGACGGTTGAGCCGTTTTCGAGCCGTGAGGATGCGCTCAGGGCCGAGGCTGTTGCCATCCATGTCGCCTCTCTCATGGGGCTGGACCCGATCTATGCCGCTAAGGATGAGGACAAGCTGTTCGAGAAGGACGAGAAGGACGACAAGTCGGTCACCAACATTGCGGGGACGAAGACGAGCAAGCACCTGGGGCCGGCGATTCTCACGCGTGACGGTGAGGTCGCTCAGAGTGAGATGAGAGAGACGATCATCGTGCCGATCTCTGCGGACTCTCTCGAAGGGCGTGTCTCGGCGTTTGGAGGCAATGCCGGAGAGGTGTTTATCGAACGCGCAGCACAGTATTGGAACGTCGCCTCTGACAAGCGTCCCAAGATCAGGAAGCTCGTTGCTGTGCTAACAAAGGCTCATGTCATCCTGGGGTCCTGGGAAGTGGATCCCAGCCTTGAATGGGAACTCGCCGATCCGGATAGTACTTGCATCCGAATTCCTGTTCCTCACCCCGAGAACGATAATGTCGATGATTTCAAGGGCAAGCGCTATGTGGGGACTCTCCAGCCACGAGGGGTCTATTCCCCGGATATCGCCTAGCCTGGCCCTCCTCATGAGATGGTTACTAGGGGAGACCACTCATGATCGATCAGTGATCGGTCTGCATGATGGGTCTAGGCTGCGGCAACTTGCCCGACGCCTGCTCGCATCCGGATAGGTTGTGCGCATCCGGATAGGTTATGCGCTTCTGGATAGGTTAATAAGCTATCCGGATGTTCGTAACCTATCCGGATGTTCGTAACCTATCCGGATGTTCGTAACCTATCCGGATACCCCGCCCCCATTCGCAACCGTCGCGCTGAGGGCGTGCGCGGGCAGCCCCGGCTACGTGCGCAGGCACCGTAGCCCCCACGCACACGCAGTGAATGTGGACATAGCAACGGCCCCGAGCACCGTCGGTGCCCGGGGCCTGCCTCGTACGTGTAGAGGTCAGCCGCGCAGGGAAGCGACGTAGGAGTCGATGCGCTGCGAGGAATCCTCGGGGGTGAAGCCCGCGGCCTTGATCTTCGTCAGGTCCAGGACGGAGGACAGGGGGCGCGGAGCCACCTCGCGGCCCGCGAAGTACTCATCCGTCGTCACCTCGGTAACATCCTCCGGATTGCGGCCGCACAGCTCGAACACGCGCTTGGCGATCTGCGCCCAGCTCATGACCGGTCCCTCGCCCGACAGGTTGTAGGTGCCAAACGGGGCGTCGCTGGTCAGCAGGTGAATGATGCCCTTGGCCAGGTCGGAGGTGAAGGTCAGGCGGCCCACCTGGTCGGACACGACCGAGGGGGAAGTGCCCTGATCTGCCAGGGACGCCATGGTCTTCAGGAAGTTCTTGCCGTCGCCCACAACCCAGGAGGTGCGCACGATGTAGTGCTTCGGCGTCGAGGCCACAGCGGCGTCGCCGCCCGCCTTCGACTGGCCGTACGCGCCCAGGGGAGAGGGGGCCTCGTCCTCAACGTGCACGTCCTGCGTGCCATCAAAGACGTACTCCGTCGAGATGTGAACCATCGTCGCACCGTGAGCCGTGGCCTCGCGCGCCAGGATCGCCGGGCCCGTCGAGTTCGCCTGCCAGGTTGCGCGGCGACCCTCGGGGGTCTCAGCGCCGTCGACGTTCGTCCACGCGGCCGCGTTGATCACCACGTCGATGTCGTCCCACGGCAGCGCGGCCACCTGCTCGGCGTCGGAAATCGACACCTCGGGCAGGTCCACGCCCGTCACCGTGAAGCCGGCCTCGGGCAGGGCGCGCATGAGCTCGCGGCCCAGCTGGCCGTTCGCGCCCGTCACGAGCGCGCGGCGACCCACGGGAGCCGGGGCAGGGAAGGGGGTCACGTCCGCCATGCGCGGGTGAGCCTTGTCCTTGTCGGACAGGATGGCGCGCTCGAGCGGGATCGGCCAATCCACGGCGGCCGTCTCGTCAGCCAGGTTCAGGAAGGTGTAGCGCGCGTCCGGCGACCAGTGGTCGTTCACGAGGTACGTGTAGGCCGTGTTCGGCTCCAGGGTCTGGTAGGAGTTGCCTACGCCCTTGGGGACGAACACCGCGACGCCCGGATCGATGATCGTCGTGTAGACGGTGCCGAAGGAGGGGCCCTCGCGCAGGTCCACCCACGCGCCAAACACGCGGCCGGTCGCGACCGACACGAACTTATCCCAAGGCTCCGCGTGAATGCCTCGCGTCACCCCGACCTCGTCGTTGAACGAGATGTTGTTCTGCACGGGCTGGAAATCCGGCAGGCCCAGCGCGACCATCTTCTCGCGCTGCCAATTCTCCTTGAACCAGCCTCGGTTATCGCCGTGAACAGTCAGATCAATGCGCAAAAAGCCGGGGATCGGCGTGGTCGTAATCCCCAGGGGCTTAGCGGTGGGCGCCATGGTTCTTCCTTACGTGCGTGGTTTTTGTGCGGACGCAACATTCCATGTAAATACTATCCGATCTGCACCCCCGCGGCGGTGTGCGCCGCCCCATGGGCGCGCGGAGGGGCAAAGTTGTGGAAAAATACTGTTGTGTAGGGATAATTGTTAACGACGCGCGACCCACACGAGGACGCGCCGGGAAGCGGAGGCAACATGAAAGGCATCATCCTGGCGGGCGGCTCGGGCACCCGTCTCAACCCGATTACGCTGGGGACATCGAAGCAGCTCGTCCCCGTCTACGACAAGCCGATGATCTACTACCCGCTGTCGACCCTCATGCTGGCGGGCATTTCTGAGGTCCTCGTCATCACGACCCCCCACGACGCTCCGTCGTTCCACCGACTGCTTGGTGACGGCAGCCAGCTCGGCGTCAACATTTCCTACGCTGTCCAGCACGAGCCCAACGGCCTCGCGCAGGCCTTCGTGCTCGGCGCCGATCACGTGGGCAACGACAGTGCCGCCCTGGTCCTGGGCGACAACATCTTCTACGGCCCCGGCATGGGCGCACAGCTGCGCCGCCACGTCGATCCCGACGGCGGTGCCGTCTTCGCCTACCACGTGTCCAACCCGCGTGAGTACGGTGTCGTGGAATTCGACGAGGAGTTCAACGCGCTGTCCATCGAGGAAAAGCCCGAGCACCCCAAGTCGAACTACGCGGTGCCCGGCCTGTACTTCTACGACAACGACGTGGTCGAGATCGCCCGCAACCTCAAGCCGAGCGCGCGCGGCGAGTACGAGATCACCGACGTGAACCGCTCCTACCTCGAGGCCGGCAAGCTCAAGGTCGAGGTCCTGCCGCGCGGCACCGCGTGGCTCGACACCGGCACGTTCGACTCCCTCGCTGACGCCACCGCCTTCGTGCGTACGGTCGAGGCCCGCCAGGGCATGAAGATCGGCGCCCCCGAAGAGGTCGCGTGGCGTATGGGCTTCATCGACGACGAGGGCCTGCGTCAGCGCGCCGAGCCCCTGGTCAAGTCCGGCTACGGCGCCTACCTGCTTGAGCTGCTTGAGCGAGAGGGTCGCTGAGTGAGCCGTCCCAGTGCTCAGTCCCGCCTGCTCATCGTTATCCCCGCGTGGAACGAGGAGGAGGTGCTCGGTGATGTCCTCGAGATGGTGAAGGTTGAAAAGCCTTCCTTCGCGGACATCCTCGTGGTCTCCGACGGGTCGACGGACGCGACCGCCGATATCGCGCGCGCCGCGGGCGTGGCCGTCCTCGACCTGCCGCTCAACCTGGGGGTCGGTGGTGCGATGCGCGCCGGCTTCCAGTACGCGCGGCGCATGGGCTACGAGTATGCGTGTCAGCTCGACGCGGACGGTCAGCACGACCCGCGCGAGATCGAGACGCTCATCGAGACGGCCTCGAGCGAGCACGCGGACGTCGTCATCGGCTCGCGTTTCGCGGGTAAGGGCAACTACCACGCGCGGGGCCCGCGCAAGTGGGCGATGAACCTCTTCTCGTTCATCCTCTCGCGCGTGTGTGAGACTCACTTGAGCGATACAACCAGCGGTTTCAAGCTCTACGGTCCCCGCGCGCTCTCGCTCTTCGCGCACAACTACCCGGCCGAGTACCTGGGTGACACGATCGGTGCGCTCGTCATTGCGGCGCGCTCGCACCTGGTCGTGCGCGAGGTCGGCGTGCAGATGCACCCGCGCGCGGGCGGCGAGCCCTCCCACAATCCGATCAAATCGGCGCTCTTCCTGGTGCGCGCGACGATGGCCCTCGCGGTTTCGCTGTCGCGCCCCGGAGAGAAGGTCACCCAGGCGCCGGAGGAGAATGCATGAGCCCCACGTACGTGCTTGGACTGGTGTTCGCGATCATCATCTTGGTGATGGTGTTCGTCAAGATGCGTAACTCGGGCCTGAAGGAACGCTACGGCCTGTGGTGGTACTGCATCGCCTTCTTCACGGCGCTGCTGTCGATCTTCCCGCCGATCCTGAAGTGGAGCGCGATCCAGCTGGGCGTCGTCGTTCCGCTGAATCTCGGGTTCTTCGTGGCGGGTGTGGTGCTGCTGCTCCTGTCGCTGCGATTCTCGGTGGACCTGTCGCGTTCGGATGAGGATCGCCGTCGCCTGACTGAGGAGGCCGCGATCCTGCGCCTCCAAATGGAGGATCTGCAGCGCCGCGTTGACGCTCTCGAGGCGTCCCATCAGGGGGATGGTCAGTCCCGCTGAGGCGCGCGTTTTCTCAACGATCAACGAGGCCGGGGCCCGTCAGGTGGAAACCTGACGGGCCCCGGTTCTCGACATGGGAGCGCCCCCGGGTGGTCGGTCCGCGGGTGGAGCGGCGCGGTTAGCGCAGCAGCGTGCCGTCGGGGCCGAGACTGAGGCGCTCGGTGGGGGCGGCGGGGTCGACCTCGCCCTCGGCGAGCTTGCGCTTGAGTGCGGAGGCCGGGCGCGACACGGGGACGGTGGGCTCGTCGGAGTCGTCGTCGGCGGCGTCCTCCGAGGCGCTCGGGGTTGGTGCCGAGGCCTCGATCGGCGAGGCTGAGGGGGACTCGACGGGGGTCAGGGAGATGCGCGCCCCCATCGCGGATGCGTGCGAGGGCAGCAGGGGCTCGCCGTCGAGGTCCTTGGCCAGGTCGTCGAGCATTGAGCGGGCTTCTTCGACGATGGAGGGGTCTTCGGCATGCAGGCCGTGCACGAGCCAGCGCACGAGCGCGATCTCGGATAGGAGCTGGGCGCGCGTGAAGACGTGCAGGTCGGTGGCGCGGCGCTCGTGGCCATAGGTCTCGCGGAAACGGTCGAGGAATGCGTCGGAGGCGGTGGCCTGGACCCACGCGATGTCGAGTGCGGGGTCGCCGACGTGTGCGCTGGTCCAGCCGCCGATGGCGAGGAGTGAGCCGCGCTTGACGGACAGGCAACGCTCCTGGATGTCGCCGTGGATGGGCGCGGAGGGGAATCGCCACAGGGACACGTCCTCGAGGGCTGCCTCCCAGCGGCTCCACAGGGCGGCGGGGATGGCGACTTCGCGGGCGGCCTCGTCGAGGAGCGCGAGGTTGCGGTCGCGGCACTCGATGGCCGTGTAGCTGGGCAGGCCAATCGAGGAGAATACGGTCTCGGGGAGGTTGTGCAGGGCCGCGAGGGCGCGTCCGAGGGACGCGGGCAGCAGGGGATCGGTGTCGAGGTCCTCATCCGTGGGGGCGGTGCCGCCCGGGTCGCGGTGGACGTAGATGGTACCGCCGTCGCTGGTCTTTGCCTGGCCTGCCAGGCGCGGCACGTCGAAGGGAATGTAGTCGTGGTCGTGTGCCTGGCCGAGCCGATCCAGGATGCCGGAGGTCGCCTCGAGTGCGGGTCCGGAGACCTCCTCGTGTGGGCAGGTGACGATCCAGCGGTGTCCGGCGGCGTCTTCGATGCCGGTCACGGTGGAGAGCTCGTCGCTGTAGGTGGGCGGGCGCAGGGCGGTGACGCGCATGCCGGGGACGGCCGCGGTGGCCAGGGCTGCCAGTTCGAGGGGGCTCTTTCGGGAGGTCATTGCCTTAACGTATCGCGGCTGGGGCCCGGGCGCTCCTCCCCGCGCGGGCGCGAGGAGGATTGAATGGATGTGGGTTTGCTCCTTGCCGAAAAACTCTGTTACTTTCGACACATGGGCTTGGTCTGTAGCAAGGAGGCGCAGCGATGGAAGCCACGACGCGCGCACTCGCCGCACGGGTGCGTGAGGACTTAGCCGCGGGCGGAGTCGATGCGGCCCGAGACCCTCGATCCGTGCGTCTGCTCATTCACCGCGCCATTGACCGTTTCGCGCCCGACCTGCTGCCCACGGCCCGCGAGCAGGTCGAAGCGGACCTCATGGACGACATCTGCGGCCTCGGCCCGCTTCAGGCCCTCATGGATGATCCCTCGGTCGAGGAAATCTGGATTAACGCGGCCTCGCGCGTGTTTGTGGCCCGCTCGGGTGTTGCCGAGCTGACCAGCCTGATCCTCACCGACGAGGACGTGCGCGCACTCGTCGAGCGCATGCTCCACCACTCCGGGCGTAGGCTCGATCTGTCCAGCCCCTTCGTGGATGCGATGCTCGCGGGCGGGGAGCGCCTCCACGTCGTCATTCCGCCCGTCACGGGATCGTCGTGGAGCGTCAACATCCGCAAGCACATCCAGCGCGCCCGTACCCTGGACGACCTGGTCGCGGTCGATATGCTCGCCCCTCCGATGCGGGATTTTTTGGCGGCCGCCGTCTCCGTGGGGCTCTCCGTCCTCGTCTCGGGAGGCACGCAGGCAGGGAAGACGACGCTGCTGCGCGCGCTTGCAGGAGAACTGCCCAGGTCGCGCCGTGTCATCTCCTGCGAGGAGGTCTTCGAGCTGGGGCTGGCCAACTGGGACCACGTCGCGATGCAGACGCGCCCGGCCGGCGCGGAGGGGACGGGTGAGATCACGCTGCGTGACCTCGTGCGCGAATCGCTGCGTATGCGCCCCGAGTACCTGATCGTCGGCGAGGTCCGAGGCCCCGAAGCCCTCGACCTGCTGGTGGCCCTCAACGCGGGCGTGCCGGGCATGGCGACCGTACACGCGAACTCGGCCCGTGAGGCCCTCGACAAACTCTCGATCCTGCCGCTCCTGGCGGGGGAGAACGTGACGACGGGGTTCGTCACCCCGACCCTGGCTTCGTCCATCGATCTCGTGTGTCACGTCGAGCGGGGCGCGGACGGGCGGCGCCACGTCGCCGAGATCATGGCGGTCCCTGGGCGAGTCGAAGGAAATCGGATCGAGACAGCCACCCTCTTCCGCTTCGATGGGTGCCGGTGCGCACGAGGCACGGGCGGCCTCGACCTGCACGATCGTTTTGCCGCCGCCGGCTTCGACCTCGCGTCCCTTCTGGATTGGGGGCCGGCGTGATCGCGATCGTGTGCGGGCTCGTGTTCGGCATCGGCCTCGTGATGGCCGTGTCCCCCTGGTTCACTCCACGCCCGGCGTGGCGCCCGTGGGGGCCGTGGAAGCGCCTGCGCGAGGACGTGGCCCGCGCCCGCATCCCCGGATTGACGGCCGTGCGCCTGGTCGCGCTGAGCCTCGGAGTCGGAATCGTCGTCGCGCTCGTCATCCTGGCTGCCACGGGAGCCTGGCCCGTCGCCCTTATCGTCTCCGTCGGCGTTGCGTTCCTGCCCTACGCGTGGGTCGTCTCGCGCCTGGGTGCACACGCGAAGACTGTTCGGGCCGCCTGGCCCGAGGTTATCGACGCCATGGTGTCCGGCGTGCGTGCGGGCACGGCGCTACCCCAGGTGCTCTGCGACCTGGCCGAAGAGGGGCCCGTCCCCGTGCGCTTCGCCTTCGAAGCGTTCTCGCGGGATTACAGTGCTAACGGCCGTTTCGAGCTCGCCCTGGACAAGATGAAAGAGACGGTCGCCGACCCTGTCGCCGACCGCATCGTCGAGGCGCTGCGCATCGCCCGATCCGTCGGCGGGGCGGACCTGACGCGCCTGCTTCAAGACCTCGCCTCGCTCCTGCGCGAGGATGCGCGCGTGCGTGGAGAGCTCGAGGCGCGTCAATCCTGGACGGTTGGCGCCGCTCGTCTCGGCCTCGCGGCCCCCTGGGTCGTCCTACTTCTCCTGTCGGGAGGAGGGGCCAGCGCACACGTGTGGAACTCGTCGGGCGGTGTCGCCGTCCTGTGCTCCGGGGCCGGTATCTGCGTCATCGCCTACCTGATCATGAAGGCCATGGGCCGACTGAGTACCGACCCGAGGAACCTTGGGGGCGTGCGATGAACCCGTGGATCATGCGCGCCTTCGACCTGGCCGTCGCCCTTATCGCAGGCGCGGGCCTCGTCCTCATCCTGGCCGCCGCCCTCGCACGCCGCCCCTCCTTCGTCGACCGCGTCGCGCAGGGCCGCGTGCAGGAGCGCCCGACCTCCATACTTGCCGCGTGGGCGCGCCGCGTGAGCACCTCAGCCCTTGATTCCCTGGGATCCACCAGCGAATCCGTCGCCCGCAGGCTCGCCCTGGCCGGTATGAACCCGGACGTGTCCGTCTTCCGGCTGCGCCAGGCGGTCGCGGGGGTCGCCGGCCTCGTCGCCGCATGTGCCCTCGTTGCCGCGCGCCACGCATCCTCCCTGCGAGCCTCTCTCATTCCCCTGTGCGCCTGCGCGCTCGTCGGCACCCTCCTCGGGGTCGCCGGCATGGACCGCTTCCTCACCATGCGCGCGAACGCCCGCCAGCGCGCGATCGACGCCGCGGTGCCCGACTGCTCGGAACTCCTCGCGCTCGCGGTGGCCGCCGGCGAGTCGATCCCCGCCGCCATCGAGCGCGTCGCCGGCTGTGCGGGAGGCCCCCTCGGGGCAGAGCTGTCGCTGACAGCCGGGCACATCCGCAACGGCACGCCCTCCGTGCGCGCTCTCGCTGACCTCGTCGAGCGCACCGAATCCCCGGCCCTCACGCGCCTGAGCCGCACCCTCACGACGGCGATCGAGCGCGGCTCGCCCCTGGCCTCGGTCCTGCACGATCAGGCCCGGGACCAGCGCGAACGATCCCTCGCCGCCCTCATGGAAGAGGGTGGGCGCCGCGAGATCGCGATGCTCCTGCCCGTCGTCTTCCTCATCCTGCCCGTCACCGTCATGTTCGCCCTCTACCCGGGGCTCATCGCCCTGGATTTCACCCCGTGAAGGAAGGAAACAGTCATGAAGAAACTCTTTCTCAGGAAGGCTCCCCTCGGGGATCGCGGCGACGTGCCCGGGTGGGTCCTCATCACCCTCATGACGGCCGCGCTCGTCGTCCTCATCTGGGGTGTTGCCTCGGAGCGGCTCGTGGAGATCTTTAACCGTGCGATGGACTCGATTGCGGGCATCTGAGGAGGGATCCGAGGTCGTCTCGACGGTCCTCGTCCAGGGCCTCGTCGTCCTCGTCATCCTCCTGCTCATTCAGCTGGCCTTCGCTTCGCACGTGCGCACGATGAGCGTGAGTGCGGCGTCCGAGGGCGCGCGCCGAGGCGGCCTCCTCGGAGGGGATGAGGACGAGGCCCGGGCGCGCACGGGCGAACTCCTCGACTCTCTCGTGGGGGCCGCGAAGGATCGCGAGATAGCCGTGGATCGCGAGAGCGACGGCGGAGTCGACGTCCTCACCGTCACCGTGCGCACGCGCCTGCCGCTCGTCGGAGGACTCGGGCCGAGGTGGCTGACCGTGCGCGGGCGTGCACTGGTGGAGGGGCCGTGAGCGAGCGCGGAGACGCCAGCGTCGAATTCCTTGGGATTCTCGTCGTCGTCGTGATCCCGGTGCTCTACATCGTGCTCGCGATCGGCCAGGTGAGCGCGGGGGCGATGGCAGTGGACGCGGGGGCGCGCGAGGCTGCACGTATCCTCGCCGAGGACCCGGATCGAACGGCCGATGCGTCCCACGCCGTCGCCCTCATCGTCGAGGATTTCGGCGTGAACGCGACCCCCGAGGTGGCCTCGACGTGCGAGAACTGCCAGCAGGGAGAAGGAGCTGTTGACGTGCGCGTGTCCGTGCAGGTCCCGCTGCCCTTCATGCCCTCCTGGCTCGGCGGCCTCGGCGTGGGTGTCTCCTCGAGCGCCCGCGCGCCCGTGCGGGAGGTGGTCGCCCGTGAATGAGGGGGAGGAGGGACGCGTCGGGATCCTCATGTGCGCGGGCTGCGCCTTCGTGTGCCTGCTGCTCGTTGTGTCGATCGCGCTCACCGAGGTCGCGATGCAGGATCGTCGCCTTGTGTCCTGCGCCGACGCCTTGGCCAGCGCCGGGGTGTCAGGAGCCTCCGCGTCAACGGTCTTTGCGGGAGGAAACCTCGGGGTTGACGAGGAGACGGCGAGCTCTCGCGTCGACCGTGCGCTCGCGGGTCTGTCGGACTCGACGTGCCGGGTCGGGGACGGGGTGAGCGTCTCCTGGGTCAGTGTGAGTAGTGGGGAGGTGGAGGTTGGTGTCAGGGCGCACCCCAGGGTCTCTCTCCTGCCTCCGCTGCTGCGCAGCGCGGTGGTTCCCGAGCTGGTGAGGACCTCGAGTGCACGCCTGCGCGGGGTGCAGGGGTCACCCTAAAGTGGCGTCCGCGACGGTCACATTGTGGGACGGCGAGGGAAGGTCGGGTAAACGAAACGTAAACTTTAGGCCATGAGCAGCTTTGATACATCTCGTCTTTCCCCCGCGCTGGCCTCCGTTTTCGAATCCGTTCAGCGCCGCGATCCCGCCCAGGCCGAGTTCCACCAGGCCGTCTACGAGGTCCTCCTGACCATCGCCCCCCTCGCCGAGCGTCACCCCGAGTACGCTGACCTGGCCATCATCGACCGCATCGTCGAGCCCGAGCGCCAGATCCAGTTCCGCGTCCCGTGGGCCGACGACAAGGGCAACATCCACGTGAACCGCGGCTTCCGCGTCGAGTACAACTCCGCTCTCGGCCCCTACAAGGGCGGCCTGCGCTTCCACCCCTCCGTGAACCTGTCGATCATCAAGTTCCTCGGCTTCGAGCAGATCTTCAAGAACGCCCTCACCGGCCTGCCTATGGGTGGCGGCAAGGGCGGCGCGGACTTCGACCCCAAGGGCAAGTCCGACGCCGAGGTCATGCGTTTCTGCCAGTCCTTCATGACTGAGCTCTCCCGCCACATCGGTCCCGACACCGACGTGCCCGCCGGCGACATCGGCGTGGGTGGCCGCGAGATCGGCTACATGTTCGGCCAGTACAAGCGTCTCAAGAACCGCTTCGACGCGGGCGTCCTGACCGGTAAGGGTCTGTCGTGGGGCGGCTCCTACGTGCGCACTGAGGCCACCGGCTACGGCCTGGTCTACTTCGCGGCCGAAATGCTCGCCGCGAAGGGCACCAGCTTCGACGGCAAGCGCGTCGTGGTCTCCGGCTCGGGTAACGTCGCGATCTACGCGACCGAGAAGGCTCAGCAGCTGGGCGCGACCGTCGTGGCCGTGTCTGACTCCTCCGGCTACGTCGTGGACGAGGCCGGCATCGACGTCGCGCTGCTCAAGGACATCAAGGAGGTGCGTCGTGGACGTGTCTCCGACTACGCGGCCGAGCGCCCCGGCGCCGTCTTCGTGGCCGACGGCTCCATCTGGGACGTCCCCTGTGACGTCGCCCTGCCCTGCGCGACCCAGAACGAGCTGCCGCTGTCCGGTGTCGAGACCCTCATCAAGAACGGCGTCCAGCTGGTCGCCGAGGGCGCGAACATGCCCACGACCCCCGAGGCGATCGAAGCCCTGCAGGCCGCCGGCGTTGCCTACGCCCCCGGCAAGGCCTCGAACGCTGGTGGCGTGGCCACCTCCGGCCTCGAGATGCAGCAGAACTCCGGCCGCACCCAGTGGGCTTTCGAGGAGACCGACGCGAAGCTCCACCAGATCATGGTCGACATCCACGCGACCACCGTCGCCACCGCCGAGGAATACGGCGTTGCGGGCGACTACGTGGCCGGCGCGAACCTGGCGGGCTTCCGCAAGGTGGCCGACGCGATGATCGCGATGGGTCTCATCTGATCCTCTCTCTTTCGGTGCCCCGGCGTCCTGTGCGGCGTCGGGGCACCGTCGTATCTGAGGCCGGCGGGGGAGTAAACCCCGCCACCGTCGCCCCTTAGCGTTCCTCGTTGGGCGTCCGATCCGCTACCCTGGGTGCGTGGCCATTGAATTTTCTGAAGAGATCCCGTCCCTGCGCACCACGATGGAGAACATCGTCGCGGTCGTGCAGCCGGACAAGCTGCGCGAGCAGATCGCCGAGCTGAACGAGAAGGCGGCCGCGCCCGACCTGTGGGACGACCCGAGCGCCGCCCAGGCCGTCACGAGCGCACTCAGTCACCGCCAGAGCGAGCTGGACCGCATCACGCAGATGAGCGAGCGCATCGACGACCTGGAGGCCATGGTGGACATGGCCGCCGAGGACCCCGATGAGGGCGCTGACATCCTCGCCGAGGCCGAGGCCGACCTGGAGAAGCTGCGCAAGGACCTGGGAGACCTGGAGATCCGCACGCTGCTGGACGGCGAGTACGACGAGCGTAACGCCGTCATCACGATCCGAAGCGGCGCGGGCGGTGTGGACGCCGCCGACTTCGCCGAAATCCTCCTGCGCATGTACCTGCGCTGGGCGGAGCGTCACGGCTACCCGACGAAGGTTATGGACACCTCCTACGCGGAAGAAGCCGGCCTGAAGTCGGCGACCTTCGAGGTTCAGGCGCCCTACGCGTACGGCACGCTGAGTGTCGAGGCCGGCACCCACCGCCTCGTGCGCATCAGCCCCTTCGACAACCAGGGCCGCCGCCAGACGTCCTTCGCGGCCGTCGAGGTCATCCCCCTCATCGAGACCACGGACCATATCGAGATCCCCGAGTCCGAGCTGAAGGTGGACGTTTTCCGCTCCTCGGGCCCCGGCGGCCAGTCCGTGAACACGACCGACTCGGCCGTGCGTATGACCCACATCCCCACGGGCATCGTCGTGTCCATGCAGGATGAGAAGTCCCAGATCCAGAACCGCGCGGCCGCCCTGCGAGTCCTGCAGTCCCGCCTCCTCGTGCTGCGTCACGAGGAAGAGCAGGCGAAGAAGAAGGAACTCGCCGGCGACGTCAAGGCCTCGTGGGGCGACCAGATGCGCTCCTACGTGCTCCAGCCGTATCAGATGGTCAAGGACCTGCGCACCGAGTACGAGTCCGGCAACCCCCAGTCCGTCTTCGATGGTGACATCGACGGCTTCATCAACGCCGGCATCCGCTGGCGCAAGAACGAGCAGAAGGCTGCTCAGGACTGAGCGACGCCCATACGCGCTACCCGGCCCCGGCCTCGTCGATTCATGAACGAGGCCGGGGCCGCGCGTGTGTCCAGGCGCCCACAGCGGAGGGCTGAGCGCCACACCGGCGGTTTTCCGCGTGTCGCAGCCGGGTCGTGACCCGATCGTTACCTAATCTGACAGGGACTATTGACCCCGATCGGACGGTCCCATGATTCGTTTTGAAGATGTCACCATGGTGTACACGCCAGGTGCCCAGCCCGCGCTGGACCACGTCTCGCTGGAGGTGGAACGCGAAGAATTCGTGTTCCTCGTCGGCAAGTCAGGTTCCGGCAAATCCACGTTCCTGCAGCTCGTCATGCGCGAAATGAAGGCGACCAGCGGGAAGGTGTGGGTGCTCGGCAAGGATGTGTCCAAGCTGTCCACGTGGGCCGTTCCGAAGCTGCGCCGCCAGATCGGCACGGTCTTCCAGGACTTCCGACTGCTGCCCTCCAAGACCGTGTACGAGAACGTCGCTCTGGCCATGCAGGTCATCGGCAAGCCTCGCCACGCGATCGAGACGGCTGTCCCGGATGCCCTCGAGCTGGTGGGCCTGTCCGGCAAGGAATCGCGCCTGCCGCACGAGCTGTCCGGCGGTGAGGAGCAGCGTGTCGCGATCGCGCGCGCCATGGTCAACCGCCCCGAGCTGCTGCTCGCGGACGAGCCCACCGGCAACCTTGACCCGGAGACGTCGCTGGGCATCATGCGTCTCCTCGACCGAATCAATCGCACGGGCACGACCGTCGTCATGGCTACCCACGACGCGGACATCGTGAATCAGATGCGTAAGCGCGTTATCGAGCTCGCCAGCGGCGACGTCGTGCGCGACCAGAACCGCGGCGTCTACGGGGCCGGGAGGTAAGACCAGTGAAGCTTCGTTTTATTCTGTCCGAGGTCGGCAAGGGCCTGTCGCGTAACCGCGCGATGAGCGTCGCCGTCATCCTCGTGACCTTCGTGTCCCTCCTTTTCGTGGGCATCGCGGGCCTGACCCAGATGCAGGTGTCCAAGATGAAGTCGGAGTGGTACGACAAGATCGAGGTCACGATCTACATGTGCGCCATCAACGACGCGGCCGCGAACTGCAACGCGACCGAGGCGACCGACGCGCAGATCGACGCGGTGCGCCAGAAGCTGGCGTCCGCTGAGATGACCCCGTACGTGGCTCACGTGTACGAGGAGACGAAGGAAGAGGCGTACGAGAACTTCCAGCGTCTCAACGGCAACAACGCGCTGACCCAGTGGACCACTCCGGACATGCTCCAGTTCGCGTTCCGCATCAAGCTGGTCAACCCCGAGCAGTACTCGGTGGTCAAGGAGGAGTTCTCCGGGACCGCGGGCGTGTCCGAGGTACGTGACCAGCGCGAGGTCGTCGAGCCCCTGTTCCGCGTGCTGGGCGCAGCCCGCACGGCGGCCCTCGGCCTCGGTGCGATCATGGTCGTCGCCGCGATCCTGCTGATTTCGACGACGATCCGCCTGAGCGCCATGAGCCGCGAGCAGGAAACCCAGATCATGCGTTACGTGGGCGCCTCGAACCTGTTCATTCAGGCTCCCTTCATGATCGAGGGCGCGCTCGCCGCGCTGGTGGGCGCCGCCTTCGCGATCGGCACCCTGTTCGCGGGCGTGCACTTTATCGTCCAGGGGTGGATGGCCCCCGCATTTAAGTGGACGAACTTTATTGGCATGGGTGAGGTCGCGATCATGACGCCGATCCTCGTCCTGGCGGCGGTAGCGCTGGCGGTTATCGCCTCGGCGTTCTCGCTCGCGAAGTACACGAAGGCGTGAGTCTCATGTCCCTCTCCTCGCATCGTCCCGGTCGTCGCGCGTTGCGCGCCGGCGCGCTGGCCCTCGCGGTCGCCTCGTTTGCGGCGATGAGCCAGGCCCTGCCCGCGCGTGCGGACGATGAGCGCGACGCCGCCGCGAACGCGGCTGCCGAGGCCGAGGCGACGGTCAACGCCCTGCAGTCGCAGCTGGAGGGCATCGACGCGTCGCTCGCCCAGGTGTTCATCGACCTGCAGGCGCTGAACGGGCAGATCCCGGTGGCGCAGGCCGCCTACGAGAGCGCGACCGCGACCTACGACCAGAAGTCTCGCGAGCACGCGACGATCATGGGTGAGCTGAGCGCCGCTCAGGGCGAGCAGAGCCGCATCGGTCAGTCGCTGAATCAGGCGACCACGCAGGCCGACGACGCGCAGCGCGCGATCGCTGACCTCGTGCGTCGCAAGTACCGCGAAGGCAACGTCGACCCGGTCGCCGTCGCCCTGACGGCGGGCGGCACGGAGTCGATCACCGACCGTGCGGCGGCCGCCGACATGGCGCTGCGCACGGAGAGCCAGACGATGACGGCCGCGCTGGACGTCTCCTCGTCCCAGCGCACCCAGGCCACGCGCCAGGACGCCATCACGGAGCGTATCGCCGACCTCGAGGAGAAGGCCGCGAAGGCCGAGGCCGAGGCTGAGGCTGCGAAGAATGAGGCCGACTCCAAGCTCACCGAGCTCAACAACCTGAAGACGCAGGCACAGGCCAAGCAAGCCGAATGGGACGCCCAGAAGGGCCAGGTCGAGGCCTCCCTCAGCCAGGCGGAAGCCGACTACCAGGCGCGCAGCGCCGAGCTGGCGGCCATTGATGCGGCGAACCGCGCGTCGGGCGCCTCCTACGTGTCGGCCTCGGGCTTCCGTAACCCCCTCGACATTCCGATCGTGGTCACCTCCCCGTTCGGCATGCGCTACCACCCGGTGCTGGGCATCATGAAGGGCCACTCGGGCACCGACATGGCTGCCGACTGCGGCACGATCATCCGCGCCGTGGCCTCGGGCTACGTGAACGCCGTGTCTTCGGATGTGTCGGCCGGCAACTACGTGGATATCAACCACGGCCTCGTCGGCGGTAACTCCGTCATCACCGAGTACCTGCACATGCAGGCGCAGTACGTGTCCCCGGGCCAGTACGTGAACGCGGGCGACGCGCTGGGTGAGGTCGGTTCGACCGGCTACGCGACGGGCTGCCACCTGCATTTTGGTGTTCTTCAGAACGGAAGTTATGTTGAACCGATGGATTATTTGTAATCCGCGTTAGGATTGACCCTCGTAGCGATTTCGCTGCGGGGGTCTTTCCGCATGAGCCGCGGAAACCGAGTTTGAAAGGAGGCAGCATGCCCAAGGAATGGAAGAAGCCCAAGCCTACGGAGGGGCAGCGCGCCAAGGCTGCCTCCGACGCGAAGAAGACGATCGCCCGTAACAAGAAGGCGCGCCACGACTACACGATCGAGGAAACCTGGGAGGCCGGCCTGGCCCTCATGGGCACTGAGGTGAAGGCGCTGCGCATGGGTCGCGCATCCCTCGTGGACGCCTGGGTCGAGATCAACGGGGGAGAGGCGTGGCTCTACGGCGCCAACATCCCCCTGTACTCGCAGGGATCGTGGACGAACCACGCGCCCACGCGCAAGCGCAAGCTGCTGCTCCACCGCGCGGAGATCGACCGCATGCAGGACCGCGTGGCCGCGAAGGGCTACACGATCGTGCCCCTGGAGCTGTACTTCATCGGCGGTCGCGTCAAGGTCGAGATCGCCCTGGCCAAGGGCAAGCAGGAATGGGATAAGCGTCAGGCCCTGCGCGAGAAGCAGGATCAGCGCGAGGCCGAGCGCGCGATGCGTCGCTACGTGAAGCAAGCCCGCAGGTAAGGGAAAGAAGGCGGTTGCGTGCGAGGTTCCGTCAGGATTTTTCGTCGTGATCTTCTGAGGCTGCTGCGTGTTCCGGCCGCGTGGATCGTCATCATCGGTATGGCGTTCGTGCCCGCGCTCTACGCGTGGTTCAACATCGTCGGGTTCTGGGATCCGTACTCGCAGACCTCCCACATTCGCGTCGCCGTCGCGAACGAAGACGAGGGTGCGACCAAGGATCAGATCGGCACCGTGAACGTCGGTGCGATGCTCGAGACTCAGCTCAAGCAGAACGATCAGCTGGGCTGGCACTTCGTGAGCGCGCAGGAGGCGCGCGCCGAGGTGGAACGTGGCGACTCCTACGCGGCCTTCATTATCCCGGCGTCGTTTTCGCGTGACCTGACGGGCATCGTTGACGGCACGTACGTCAAGCCGAATATCCAGTATTACGTCAACGAGAAGAACAACGCGGTGGCCCCCAAGATCACGGGGGCGGGCGCGACGACTCTCGACCGCCAGATCAACTCCACCTTCGTCTCGACGGTGGCCAAGGTGCTGTCGGAGAAGGCATCCGAGGCCGGGGTCAGTATCGCGGACAACGCTGACCAGAAGCGTTCGGAGGTTTCTACATCGGTGTCCGAGGCCTCGGCCAAGCTGGGAAGTGCCTCGCAGACCCTGGACGGCATGGGGGAGAAGATCGACGCTGCGAAGGCATCGGTGGCCTCGGCTCGCACGACCCTGAGCGATCTAGACGCGGCCGTCTCCGAGATGTCGACCTCTCTGGACCAGGCGGACCAGCTGGTGAGCGACTCGCGCACGTCGCTGGCGTCCTTCTCGAGCCAGATGGGAGGGGCCCTCGACGGCCTATCCTCGAACGCGGCGAGCGCCCTGGCGGGCGTGTCCGCGAACGCGGGAACCCTCGACGGCGCTGTGCAGGGCGCCTCCGGGCGCGTGGGTGGCCTGCTCACCGAGGGAACGTCGATCAACGACTCGGTGGGCGACGTGCTGGCGGAGCTGAATGCCCTGGGGATCGGGAACCTGCCCGCCGCGGGCACGGCGCTGACCGACCTGACGAATCAGAACGCCGCGCTGTCGACGACCCTGGGCAGCCTGACGACACTCAACTCCGACCTGTCGGCCACGTCCACCTCGATTTCGAACGCGCTGACGTCAGCCTCCGACGCGTCTGCGGCCGTGTCGACCGCGGTGACGAACGCGCGTAGCGGAGTGTCCGCCCAGCTGCCCGCGATCTCCTCGGCGCTCGATGACTTCTCGAGCGCATCCTCGTCGATGCGCGGCTCCCTCGACACGCTGCGCAGCCAGCGCGATCAGGTGTCGGGCCTGCTCGACCAGCTCGATTCCCTCCTGGACGGGGCGAAGACGGCGACCCAGACCAGCTCGACGAACGTCGCCGCGATCAAGACCGACCTCGACTCGGTGGCCACGGACATTTCGTCGCTGTCCTCCTCGAACACGCTGCGCGACCTCGCGGACTCCCTCGGGGTCAACGCCGAATCGATCGCCTCCTTCATGGCCTCGCCGACGCAGATCGAGACGAAGGCCGTGTACCCCGTGGCCGCGTACGGTTCGGCGATGGCACCGCTGTTCACGAACCTGGCCCTGTGGATTGGCGCGTTCTCGCTCGTCCTCCTCCTGAAGCTCGATGTGGATGAGGAGGGCATCGGCCCCATGTCCTCGGCTGCCAAGTACATGGGCCGGTGGATGCTTCTCGCCTTCTTCGGGGTCATTCAGGGGCTCGTTGTGTCGATCGGCGACCTGATTATCGGCGTGCAGACGGTGTCGCGTCCCGCGTTCATGGGGACGGCGATGATCATCTCGCTGGTGTTTGTGTCGATCGTGTACATGCTCTCCACGTGCTTCCAGCACATCGGCAAGGGCCTGTGCGTCATCATCATGGTCATGCAGATTCCCGGTTCCGCCGGCCTGTATCCGATCGAGATGCTGCCGTCCTTCTTCCGTTTCCTGCACCCGCTGTTCCCCTTCACCTACGGCATTAACGCGCTGCGTGAGATCGTGGCCGGCTTCTATGGGCACACCTACCTGTCGTGCCTGGCGGTTCTCGGTGCCGAGGCGCTGGTCGCCTTCGCGATCGGCCTCGCGCTGCGTCCGTTCTTGGTGAACCTGAACGCGATGATCACGCGCGACCTGGCGTCCTCCGGGCTCTTCCTGGCCGAGGCGACGCGCGTTCCTTCGAACCGCTATCGCCTGACGCAGATCGTGGCGGCCCTGGCCGATCACGACGGCTTCCAGCGCTCGGTGAGCGGCCGTGCCGCGCGTTTCGAGCGTCGTTACCCAAGGATCCGCCGCGTGGCGATCGTCGTCGGCGTCATCGTGCCGGTGGCTCTGGCCGTGCTGTCCGTCGCGAATGTGGCGGAGGTGCCGATCGTCCTGGGCGCCTGGATCGTCTGGGTCCTCCTCGTGATCACCTTCCTGATCGGCCTGGAGTACCTGCGCGAGGCCTTGGCGCGTCAGCAGCTCCTCGGCGCCATGGACGAGCAGGACGTGCGTTCCCTGCTCACCCGCCGCGTGCAGGGCGCGCGATCGCGTCTCGCGCTTGGCGCGGCCGCCGTGGGCGCGTCGATCTCGTCGGCGCTGGCGTCCTCCCTCGGTGAGCGTGGGGGAGAGGACACGGACGAGGCCGCCCCCGACCTCGTCGATGAGGCTGTCGCGGGCGACGCGTCGGAGGCGGCGAAGGGAGAAGAACAGTGAGGACCATCTGGGCCATCTACCGCGCCGACCTGCGCCGCGCGCATCGGTCCCTGATCGCCAGCGTCGTCGTCTTCGGACTGGTCGTCATTCCGTCGCTGTTCACGTGGTTTAACGTGGCGGCGTCGTGGGACCCGTTCGGGAACACGAAGAGCCTGCGCATCGCGATTGCGAACACGGACGCGGGCTACAAGTCGGACCTGGTGCCGCTGCGCATCAACATCGGCGATTCCGTGGTCTCCGCACTGCGTAAGAATGACAACTTCGACTGGGTCATTGCCTCCGAGGATGAGGCAGTTGAGGGGACGCGCTCGGGCGAGTACTACGCGGCCATCGTCATCCCCACGGACTTCTCCCAGGAGATGCTCACCTTCTTCGACGGGGGAGCATCCTCCGCGCCGATGACCTATTACGTCAACGAGAAGAAGAACGGTATTTCGCCGAAGATCGCCGGGCAGGGCGCCGAGGCCGTGAGCGCCCAGGTGAATCAGATCTTCGTGCAGACGCTCTCCGAGGTCGCCCTCGATACGGCAACGTCGGTGGGGGACGCGCTGTCGTCGCCCACAGCCGTCAATACGGTGACGGCGCTCGATAACCGAGTGCAGACCGTCGCCTCGCGCCTGCGCACGGCGGCGGATAGCGCGGATGCCTACGCGTCGCTCGTGGGATCCTCGGTGACACTCATCGACTCGACGGCCACGCTCGTGGACGGGCTGGGGAGCGCGAAGGGACCTGCGCAGTCCGCGGTGTCGAGTGCTCAGGCGGGGGCCAGCGGCCTCGGATCTGCTGCGTCGGCGGCGGTCTCCTCGGTGTCCGACGCGATCTCCTCGTCCAAGTCCTCGCTGTCCTCCCTGTCGAGTGCCGTCGAGAGCGTGTACACGAACGGCTCGACGAGCGCGTCGGATGCGGCCTCGACGCTGCGTTCGCAGGCCTCCGTGCTGGACACGCAGGCCACCAGCTTCGCGTCCATCAAGTCGACGCTCGAGGCGCTGCCGGGCTCGCCCGTCTCCCAGTCCTCGCTGGACCGCCTGCAGGCGGCCTCCGACCGGCTGACCGAGGTTGCGAACGGGCTGCGCGCCGCCGCCTCCGAGCTGGACTCCAAGGTCGCGAATGCCGAAGCTGGGCACGCGACGGTCAACGGCCTCATCGCCCAGGCGCGCTCCGCGGTCGACGGGCTGTCCTCCGACTACGAGAACAACCTGCGTCCTCAGCTTGAATCGCTGGCTGCCACCCTGGCCTCGGCCCAGTCGTCCCTGAGTGCCGCGCGCACGTCCCTGGAGGGTGCGACCTCCACTGCCTCGAATGGGAGCGGGAGCGCGCGCGAGGGGCTGACCCAGCTGCGCGACAACCTGAGTGGCGCGGCCACGAGCCTTCGCGAGGCTGCAGGCAAGCTCGACTCCCTGCACGCTTCGATCAGCGAGGCGCTCAACAGTGGAGACCTGACGACGCTCGGGACCATCATCGGGAATAATCCCGAGGCCCTGGCTGCAGCCATCGCGGCCCCCGTCGGCGTGGAGAAGACTCCCGTTTACCCGGTCGCGAACTTCGGCTCCCAGATGGCGCCCTTGTACACGATCCTGGCGCTGTGGGTGGGCTCCATCCTGATGGTCGTGTCGCTGCGCTCGGACGTCACGGACGCCACCGTCGCCGACGGTCTGCCGGAAGGCGACCCGCTGCGCGCGACCCTCACCGCGAAGCCCGTCGGCCTGGCCGCCGGATACCTGGGGCGCTACCTGATCTTCGGGACAATCGCTCTCACGCAGGCGACCCTGGTGGGGCTGGGCGACCTGTACTTCCTGAAGGTCCAGCATGCTCACCCGTTGCAGTTCATGGGCACGCTGTGGCTGACGGCCGTCGTGTTCTCCTTCCTCCTGTACACGCTCATCGCGACGTTCGGAAACGCGGGTAAGGCCCTGGGCGTGTTGCTCCTGGTCCTGCAGATTTCGGGCGCCGGGGGAGCGTTCCCGTTGGCGATCCTGCCGTCCTTCTTCTCGTCGATTTCGCCGTTCCTGCCGGCCACGCACGCGATCACTGCGCTGCGTGCGTCGATCGCGGGGTACGCGGGGCATGAGTACGCGGATGCTATGTGGTTCCTGGCTTCCTTCATCCTGTTCACCGCGTTCCTGGGGCTGGCCCTGCGCCCGCTGCTGGTGCGAAACAATCGGCGCATGGTGGAGAAGCTGGAGTCGACGAAGCTGCTCTGAGGCGTCTGTTTTCCCTTGACGGGCGGGGGCTGCGGGCGTAAACTGATGTGTCCGACGGTCTGCGGTTTCGTAGGGTGTCGGTGGGTTGAAAACTCAAGAGGGGATGATCGGTTTCGACAGTGGTCGTCGATCGAAGTGAAGCGAGCCGAGAATGTACGCTCAACTCGTTAACGATGCGTGCAAACCAATAGGTGCCGAACAGAATCGCACCGACTACGTTCTCGCTGCCTGATATCGCAGCCTGAACCTTTAGTCCGTCAGCCCGGGAGTTGCTTCCGGCCCGGTGTCTGGCGTCGTCTAGGGAGCCACTGGGAGTCGCCCATGTTGGTGGGGCGCCTCCGACACTTAATCAACTGAGCCTATCTGGCGGTGTGTCTACGCAATGCTAGGGGCTGAGAAATAAAACCGTAGACTGCGCTCGGAGAAGAATTCGGGGCCGGCCATTGGACGGGGGTTCGATTCCCCCCATCTCCACAAACACCCCGGAGTCTCATTGAGATTCCGGGGTTTTCGTTGCCCTCATGCGATTTTCGCCGTCTACCCATGCGCTCATCTATATATCAGGATGCAGCAGGATATATCATTGGCAGTGGCGCAGGCGTGGCGCAGTGTGTGGAAAAAGATTCTGCGCCACTTCCCCGACGAGGAGACATACATGAGCGGACGCAGAGCCTTCGGCTCGATCAGGAAGGCTCGAAGCGGGCGCTTCGAGGTTCGATACACAGGGCCGGACGGCGGCAAGTACACCGCCGGGCGGTCGTTCGTCCGCAAGGCCGACGCGAGCGCCTTCCTCGCACACGTCGAGGCAGAGATCAGCGAGGGCACCTGGACCAGCCCAAAGGAGAGCCGCGAGCGCGAGCGCGCGCAGGAACTCGCCGCTGAGCGTGCGGCGATGACCTTCGCGGCGTGGTCGGAGAGGTGGCTCGCGTCGCTCGAGCGACTAGGCCGGACCCCTCAGACGATCCAGACGCACACCTATCGGATGCGGCATCTCGTCCCCACCTTCGGCGCGAAGCCCCTCGGGGCGATCAGCGTCGACGACGTCGATACCTGGTATCAGAGTGTCTGGCAGGCCAAAGGTCCGGGCGTCGTGCGGCCTCTCTATATGACGCTGTCGACCTGTATGAACGCCGCGGTGAAGAGTGGCCTCATTGAGGCGAGCCCGTGCAAGGTGCCCGAGGGACAGAAGCATCGGCCCGTCCGCGAGCGCGAGCGCCAGGTCGCTACACCCGAGGAGGTCCGAGCCGCCGCAGACGCCATGCCCGCACGCCTGCGCATCGCCGTCCTACTCGCCGCGTGGTGCCAGACGCGGCTCGGTGAGCTGACCGGCCTGCAACGCCGCGACCTCGACCTCGACTCCACGCCCGCGACTCTCCGTATCGAGCGACAGGTCCAGTATCTAGCGGGGGAGGGGCCGGTCGAGCTGCCGCCGAAGAGCGCCGCCGGCGTCCGCGAGATAGTCATCCCCGCGTCGCTGATTCCGGCGCTGCGCTCTCACCTTGAGTCCTTTGTTGAGCCTTCGGGCACGTCCTGGCTTCTAGCCTCCGAGCGATCGCCGCGCCTGCCGCTGCACCCTAATAGCCTGCGCGGGGCCTGGGAGCGTGCACGCCAGGACGCGGGCATCCCCTGGTTCAAATTCCATGATCTGCGGCACACTGGCCTCACGATCTTCGCGCAGCAGGGCGCCACGCTCGCCGAGCTGCTTCACCGTGGCGGGCACAGCGACGTCGACGTCGCGCTGCGGTACCAGCATGCGACCCGCGAGCGCGACGCGGCCTTGGCGGCACGTATGGACTCGCACGTCCTTATCTGAGTGCTATTGTTTTGTAGATCACATTCATTCCAGGTTGCACTATGCGTCGCGCGCGATGTATAGTTAAG
>JVKM01000063.1:0-6691 GCA_001072465.1 Xylanimonas cellulosilytica
TGGAGGGGTCTGGGTTTTTCGGACCGTTTGTTTTGAGAGGGTTGTTCTGAGTAGTCCCGGCTGCTTGTGGCCGGGCAGAATGGATGACCATGAGGAAGTTCTCGAAGCACACGCCTGAGCAGATTGTCGTGAAGCTGGAGAAGGCCGAGGCGTTGCGAGGTGAGGGCATGAGTACGGCCCAGGCCTGCCGCGTGCTGGGTATCAGTGAGGCGACGTTGTGCCGGTGGCGTCAGCGTTATGGGTCAATGAATCGTAGTGAGGCCAAGGAACTGCGTGAGTTGCGTGAGCAAAACGCGCGCCTCAAACAGTTGCTGGGCCAAGCAGAGCTAGAAAAGGCAGCGTTGCGAGAGCTGGCGGAGGGAAACTTCTAAGCCCGGCGCGCAGGCACGAGGCTGTGAGCTACCTGGTTGGCCAGGGGTTTTCTCAGCGCCTTGCATGCCGCGTTGCCGGGCTGTCCCGGTCAGCGTATTGCCGGGCCCGCGCGGCGGGCGGGGCGAAAACGCTGCGTGATCATGGGCCTGTGCGCCAGTGGATGAACGATTTTGCCGCCACGCATCGACGCTGGGGCTATAAACGCGCCTGGGCGCGGGCCAAGAGTGAGGGCGTTGTCGTGGGGCGTGATACGTTCCGGCGCTTGTGGCGCACCGAAGGACTGCGCGTGCGCCCGCGCAAAGCCCCCAAGCCCCGCACTGCGCCGCGCCTCCAGCGCCTGGTCAAGGCTAGTACGCCGGGGCAGGTGTGGGCCATTGATTTCCAGTTCGATTCGGATTGGAGGGGGCGCGTGTTCAAGGTCTGTAACCTCATCGATGAGTTCACGCGCCAGCACCTGGCTTTCCGCGTCGAGCGGCGCATGGGAGCCGCCGACGTGATCGAAATGCTTGACCTGGCTGCCCTAACCCATGGGGCACCCCAGGTGCTGCGCGCCGATAACGGGCCCGAATTCATCGCCGCCGCCTTGGGGCGCTGGGCCAACGAGCACAACACGCTCCAAGCGTTCATCCCGCCGGGCCAACCCTGGCATAACGGGTTCGTGGAGTCCTTGCACAACCGGATGCGTGATGAACTCCTGGAGGACAACATGTTCGAAGGGCTTGACCATGCGCGCGCCCTGATCGGTGCTTGGTCCCAGCGCTACAATGAAGAGCACCCCCACAGCGCGCTGGACTGGCTCTCACCCAACCAATACGCGCGCCAATGGGCACAACACCACCAATAACAACCAACAACCCTCAAAACACCCGGTCCACAAAACCAGACCAGGCCACTGGATCATCGTCGACGCGCGGATTGAGTAGGATGATGTGTGTTCTCACCGACGAGGTGGGTGCACCCGCCCAGCCCGAGCCTCGTCGTCACGAGGCCACACGACACCAGTGAGACACCATGACCGAAAAACTCACCGCCTTCAATCCACACGACGCTCACTATGCGGGTGGGCAGTGACACGGAATAAAAAAGCCGTCGTGTTGGGAGTTGTCCTCAGTCCGGTGATCATTGCCCTCACCGCTGGCTTTATCATCGCCGAGGCGGTCCTCCAGACCGGCACGGGGCTCCTCATCTACTCCCTCGTCAAAGGCGGGGTAGCCCTCGCCATCGCGCGAGTGTGTTTCCCCTTCGATCTTTTGTATCGCGATGAGATCAAGCGGATATGGAAGATCATCCGCGCGGGAGCAGTGAACATGCAAATGGGCATGTTCGCCGTGAATGCCGCTCTTGGGATCGCACTCGGCGTCTATGGGTTCTACAACCTAGTCCCCTCCGCCCTCGATGTCGTTGCGGGCATGCGTACCCAGACGGTCACCTCATGCACGTACTCCGTGGACCAAGTAACTCGTAGGAGTGCGAGGCACGGAACGACAACCACCTACTACAACCACTACGCGATGGTCTTCGAGGACGGATCGTCGCACACGACAACACTGAAAACAGTGACCAGGGGCAGCACCGATAACAGACTGATTGATTCCCTCACCTCCGCCTGCGCTCAACGCCCTTCCAGGAAGATGACCATCACCTACTACCCCTTCTCCTGGATCCTCACCGACGTGCGACTGGTCGACTAGGCGCCGCACGGTCCCCGGCGGCCCGGGAGCCGCTCGCCCCAGCACAGCGGCGCGAGTGTCACCGGGGAACGTGTTCGCGACGCCCGCGCCCCGGCGCGGGCTGCCTTGCGGGCGAACTCGATCGCGTTGGGGCCCAAGACGCCCACGTCGCATGGGTGAGATGCGCGCCCTCATCGAGGCCGCGAGCGGTAGTGTGGAGACCGACGAGCAAGTCGGCGCCTGGTCGCTCACTGCGCACCTGGATCCTCCTGGAAGCGCACCCGTTCCTGAGGAAACACCCTAGGCTCGTCGTCATGCACCCGTCCGACAGGTAGCAGCCATGAGCAATCAATACCCTTATCTCTCCCCCTACGATCCGTCCACTGACGGCAGTCAACCCGCCAACCAGCCGCAGGTGCCGCAGCCGCAAGCGGGCGACGCTCAGCCTTCCGTGCCGCCGCTGTCGTACCAGGAGTGGGGATACCAGGGGTCCCCATACGAGGACACTTATGCCGCGTCGTCCGACGCCGACGAGGTCTCTCAGAGTGTTCCTTCCCCCACCGATCCTTCCGGCGAGGGCAAGGCACCGAAGAAGCACACGGGGTGGTGGCTTCTGCTCGCGCTCGTGGGTCTCCTCGTCGGCATGGTCTTCTATTTCTTCGGCGAAATGTTCGACTTCGGCACGGAACGGATCGTCTGGACCCTTATCAAGTGTGCCGTCGCACTCGTCTTCGCCCTCGCCATGATTCCCCTCTATGCCGCTACGCGGCGCAACTACCTCATAGCGAGCGCACAGGGCGACGAGAAAGTGGCGCAACAACGCCAGCTCGGCCTGGGCATGGTCGGCGTCTTTGGCCTCGGATTCGCCATTTACGCGCTGTCGAACGGCGTTCCCGCGGTGCTTGACGTCGCCGAGGGCCCACACACTGTCACGGTCACGTCATGCAGCTTCGAGCAGTACAAGACGAGTCGGTCACGCTCCCGCGGCGGCGTCTCGACCGTGTATAAGAACCAGTTCATCATGACGTTTGAGGATGGCTCGACCCACACGCAGACCGTTGAGACGGACAGCAAGGATGAGATTGCGAGGCAAGGGGACGTGACAGCCGTCCTCTACGAGGCCTGCGCCCTGCGCTCCGGCAACGCGACCATGACCATCGATTACTACACGCACTCGAGGGTCGTCGCGAGCGCGAGGATCAACAACTGATCGCTCGGCCGACATGCCCAGGAGGCCTGCGCTAGTGCCCCGACCTCTTCCCCAACCTCTGCGACCCGAGAAGGATCCCATGTCACACAACCCCGCTTCCTCTCCTCGTCGGGCCTCCTCGTCCGCGCAAGGACCGACACGCACAGGTGTCCTCAAGAAGATCGCCACCGCCATCGGGGCCGTCCTCGTGGCTCTGGTCATTGCTGCCATCGCCATCTTCTGGTTCATCGGAGATCACACAGATTTCGGCCGCGATCGCGTCGTGTGGAAAGCGCAGGCGTGCGGCGTTGGGCTCGTCCTCGTCGCGGGGCTCCTCATCGCGTGCGCGTTCGCGTACCTCGGCGTTTGGCGGGCCAAGCGCGACGTCGATATCGAGAGATACAACCAGCGTTCCTTCGGCATCGTCGTCCTGTGCGTCACCGCATTATTCGTGGGATTCCAGTCAATCAGCCGCGGCCTGCCCGCCTTCCGCGACCTGAAGGAGGGCACCACCACCGTCACCGTCACCTCGTGCAGCTTCGAGCAGATGCCACGATCAAACCCGGGGACGCGCGCCGATCGTACGCCTGACAACGGATGGGACAACACCTTCACGATGACGCTCGCTGACGGCACCAAGCGCGCCACGGTCATCGAAACAGCCACTGGTGAGGACATCGCCTCGCGCGGCGGTCTCACGGGCGTCCTCTACGAGGCCTGCGCTTCGCGCTCCGGGTCCGCCTCCATGACCATGGAGGTCTACCCCCACACGTGGTCCATCGTCGAGGCGCGCATCAACTGAGACTGCCGCCTCCCGCCGCTCGGTAGTGTGCCATTGGCATGCGCCCCCTCGCCCAGCAGCCCCCTGGTGTGCGAGCCTCGACTAGTCGTATCGGTACCGGGCGACGCGGGGTTGCCTGCAACCATCGTCCTCGATGAACGAGGCCGTGAAACGACGCGTGAAACGGGTCAGCTCACGGCTGGGTAAGGATCCCCGAGATGAAGCGAGCGCTGCGGTCGAGGGCAGCCTCGGCCTCGGGAATGGTGGGGACTGAGAGCACATAGACGTGGAAGCCATCCGGCTCCACACGCAGGCGCACGTCCACTCCAGCGCGAGCGGCCTTGCGGGCAAACTCTATAGTGTCGGGGCCCAGGATGTCCGCGTCCCCCTGGAAAATACGCATCGGCGGCAGGCCAGCTGGGTCGCCAAACAGGGGGCTGACGCGCCAGTCGGCCGGATCCAGGTCGCCAGCCCACGCGCGGCCCGCCCACTCCAGTCCGGGCGCGCGCAGGATCTTGTCGCGGTGCTGCACGTCCTCGATCACCGGGTTCGTCATGGTGACGTCCACCCACGGCGCGTACAGGACGAGGCCGTCCACCTGACGCGCACCCGCGTCGCGTCGCTGCATGGCGAGGGACAGCGCGAGGCCGCCACCCGCTGAGTCGCCGAAGATGATGACGCGACCGAACTCGGCCTGCGCCTCGTCGATGATGGGCTGGACGAAGTCGAACGCTTCTGCCGCGGTGTGCTTGGGGGCGAGCGGATAGTCGGGGATGATGACGGGCAGCCCGGTGCGGTCGATAAGGCCCTCAACGATGCCCCACTGGCCGTCAACCAGCGGGAAAAGGTAGGCACCGCCGTGCAGGAAGATGAGAGCGCCACCCGAGCGCAGGCCATGCTTCGGGAACACGCGGGTCACGCCTTTATCGCACGTTGCCGTGAAACGTCCTCGCATGCGTGCAGGCATGGGGTGCTGCTGCGGGGCATGGGCAGCCATATCGCGCGCGGCTTCCTCGGTGTGCAGCGCGGGAGGCGTGAGGCCCTTTCGGGCGTGAACAAGACGCATCTGGAGGGACATGGGGCCTCTTTCGTAGCGACGAATAGTCTGCGCGCACCGGGACGCACTCGCGCGCCAACAGGTACCAGGATACGCTGCGAGAGTGGTTCGCTCCTCACTGCGCATGTTCTCCGTAGCCACCGGAGGAAGCAGCAGTGGGCGGACAGTGCCGGTGACTGAAGGCCGTTTCTGCTCGCCGCCGGAATCTGGCGCTAGCACGTCGGACGAACCGACTACGTGGATAGGTGACGAACATCCGGATAGGTTACGAACATCCGGATAGCTAAATAACCTATCCGGATGCGTGGTTCCTATCCGGATGCGTGGTTCCTATCCGGATGCTCGCACGGGGTTATCCACAGGGCGGCCATCCACTACCGGTTGTATCCACAGGTCACCATCTAGCACTTTCCTCGCTGCTGATGATGGTACAAGACTTCGTCTATGACGCAGGATTCCATCATCATCATCACCCCTCCAGCACCCTCACCCCGTGAACAACCAACATCTACGCTGGTCCGCATCATGCGTGGCATCTGTGCAGTGCTACCCCTCGATTCCATAAATTCCAACCCCTGGGAGGTGTGGGAGGCCATCGCTCGCGCACGCATGTATGCCGTCGATGCCTCCCACAAGCACTCGTCCATCTTTGTCGGACAGAGCTGCTTGCGACTGTTGGGGATTCGCGGCTGGTCCCAAAACCCTCCCGTTACCATCTACCGGGACAACCGAAGATGCACTTCTTCTCTCCCTTCGTGCCACGTCGGCTCCACGACGGTTCCAGCGACATCAGTGTCATGCTCTGAGTTTCCACCTCTTTCAGAAGAACGTAACAGGATCGACGGCTTAGTCGTAGAACACCCCTACGATGCGCTCGTGAGATGCGCGCTTCATGATGAGCCGTTAGAGTCCTTCGTCCTCGGATGTATGGCACTCAACATATGGAGCCAGTTCTCGATGTTTCATCAGGATGAGTGCCGCCGGAGAGCCGAGGAGATACGAACTGAACTGATCGCTCGACTTGAGCGGGCTGGCCACGTGCGCGGCTACCGACGCGCTCACGCGATCCTCAAGACTATCGATCCGGGCTGTGCCAATCCCGCCGAAGCTGCGCTTCTGTGGCTGGTACGGTCCATCTGTCCCTTCACGGTTAAAACGCAGGTGCATATTGGAGTGCGCGGCCATCACTACTACATCGACATCCTGATTGAAGACTTGCACCTCATCATCGAATTTGATGGGGTTGCGAAACTTGGGGAAAGTCGCATCGAGCTCGAACAGGCCAAGCGCGAGTGGGTGTTGCGCGATCAGAACCTTCGAGATGCCGGGTGGCAGGTTATCCGAGTGAGTTGGCCAGACTACGACGACTGGGAACAGCTGCGGATCAGGTTGAGCCGAGTCCTGGGTCCGATCAATCCTGCTCCCGACTGTCGTTTCCTGTGGAAACTACCGACACAACGTTGCGATGGGCCGTTGCGGCGCTTCTACTCACGAACCCCACGCATGGGACGCAAACACTCGGATAGGTTACGAACATCCGGATAGGTTACGAACATCCGGATAGCTTAATAACCTATCCGGATGCGTGGTTCCTATCCGGATGCGTGGTTCCTATCCGGATG
>JVKM01000063.1:6698-105541 GCA_001072465.1 Xylanimonas cellulosilytica
CCTATCCGGATGCGTGGTTCCTATCCGGATGCGTGGTTCCTATCCGGATGGGTGGTTCCTATCCCAATGTGCCGTTCCTATCCAGCACTGCGTTTCCGATCCAGGACGTCAACCGGTGGATTGACACCACCCATGAACGGGTTGCTCACGCCACCACCCGCGCATACACAACGCGCATACAAAACGCGCCCGGACCAACCGGTCCGGGCGCGCAACGTATTCGGCTCAGGCGTTAGGACGCTTGCCGTGGTTCGCGCCGTTCTTACGACGATCGCGACGCTTACGACCCCGCTTCGACATGTCATTCTCCTTGGGTTTGTTGTCTAGACTGAAGCATTTTTGCACACATTGGCCCAAACCACCAAGGCACAGGCCGTTCGCGGCGACGAAGGTCACCGAAAAACGGGCGGCAACCCCGGCCTCGTCAGCCCGCGCGGCGCGACGCGATCACGCACTGTCGCAGCGCTCCTAGCGCCAGGCGACGGACACGCTGGTGATCGATGCGACGACGCGGGCGCGCAGCGCATCGGAGGCCTGCTCGGTCTCGTAGCAGCCGCGCATGAGGGCGCGGACGTGGCGTTCGGCGTCCAGGGCGTCGGTGCAGTGCGCGCAGGAGGCCACGTGCTTGATCATGAGGGCGCGGGCGCGCGCATCGGGGCCGGGCACGGATCCGGCGTCGATGAGGCCGCTGCGGCGGTCACATTCCTCGCAGTCGATCAGTTCGTATAGGGCGTCCAGGACGTCCTGGCAGGTGATGTGCGTGTTCACTTGGCTCCTCCGATCCCGTATTCCGCGGCGACGTCGGCCAGCGCGGAGCGCAGGTTCTTGCGCGCCCGGTTCAGTCGGCTCATGACGGTCCCCATGGGAACTCCTAGTTCTTCGGCGATTTCCTTGTAGCTCATACCCTCAACGTCAGCCATGAGGACAACCATCCGGTGTTCCTCTGAGAGCGAATCGAGGGCGTCGCGCAGCTGAGCGGAGGGAAGCGCCTCGAGCGCCTCGACTTCCGCAGATTTGAGGCCGACCTCCGAGTGGGAGGCGGCGTCGGCCAGCTGCCAGTCCTCGACGGTGTCGCTGGAGGCGCGCTTGGGCGAACGCTGCGCCTTGCGGTAGCTGGTGATGTAGGTGTTGGTGAGGATCCGGTAGAGCCAGGCCTTGATGTTGGTGCCGGGCTGGTACTGGTGGAACTTCTGGTAGGCCTTGAGGTAAGTCTCCTGAACCAGATCCTCCGCGTCGGCACGGTTGCGGGTCATGCCCAGTGCCGCACCGAAGAGTTGGTTCATGAGGGGCATCGCTTCGTCCATGAAGCGCGCCTCGAGCTCGGCACCATCCAGGGCGGACGAGGCCGGGGCAGCCTCGGGTGCCTGCGGCGTCGGTGAGGGGGTTGTCGTATCCATCGCCTCCCAGCGTAGTCGCGCGGGCGTACGGCGCGAATGGGAGTGGTCGATGGGCGGTCATACTGAGGGCAACGCCTCACACCCCTCTTTATTCCACAACCCTCACCAACTGTGGGTTGCACCACTTTCTCCCCGTTGTTTGGGAGCGTCCGGGCCGTTCGGCTTCCCCCAGGGGCAAAGGTGTCGAACAATAGGGGTATGAATCTGCTGCGCGTTGTTGCCCGTCCCCTGCTCGCTGCCCCGTTCATCGCCGACGGGGTTGATGCCCTCATGCATCCGCGTTTCCACGTGGAGCGCGCCGCGGGCGTTCGTCCTCTCATCGATAAGGCAACCAACGCGGTTGGCCTGGAGCCGCTGACGGATCAGCAGCTGGCTGTCGCGACCCGCGTGACGGGTGCGGTCACGGTCGTCGCGGGTCTGCGTTTCGCGCTGGGCCGCAAGCCCCGCGTGGCCGCCCTGACCCTGGCTGCGATCGGCGCGCCGATGGCCCTCGTGAACGCTCCCCTACCGGGCACGACGCGAGGCCTGTCCAAGGAGCAGATCAAGCGCCGTCGCTACCGCACGCTGAATAAGGCGGGCCTAGCTGCCGGCGTCCTCCTCGCGTCGACGGACCGCGTCGGCCAGCCCTCGGCCCTCGTCGCCCACGCGATGCGCCGCGACCAGCGCCGCGCAATTGCCGCGGCAGAGGCCGCCGTCGTGGAGCGTCTGAGCGGCACCGCTTCGTGAGCGCGCCCTGGCCCGCTCCCCTGGCCACCTCCCCCGTGGATGCCACGGTCGAGGTGCCGGGTTCGAAGTCGATCACGGCACGTGCCCTGTACCTGGCGGCCGTCGCCGATTCTCCCTCCGTTATTCGGGGTGCCTTGGACGCGCGCGACACACGCCTGTTCGCTGCTGCCCTGGAGGTGATGGGCGCACGCGTCGAGGACGAGGGCGCGGGCATCCTGCGCGTCACGCCGATGTCGCTGCCGCCGCGCGGCGGTCGCATCAACTGCGGCTTGGCCGGCACCGTCATGCGTTTCCTGCCTCCCCTGGCAGCCCTGTCCCCCGAGGAGACGCTCTTCGACGGGGACGAGCAGGCCTACGCGCGCCCGCTGGGGCCGCTCCTGGACGCCCTGGTGCGCATGGGCGCGACGGTCACCTATCACGGTGAGCGCGGGCACCTGCCTTTCACGATCCAGGGCCCGATCCACACGCCGCTGGGCGCGCAGGCCTGGGTGGACTCCTCCTCCTCTTCGCAGTTCCTCTCCGCGTTGCTGCTCGTCTCTCCCCTCGTGGGCGATCCCCTCTTCGTGTCGGCTCCGGGCGTCGTCCCGTCGATGCCGCACGTGGAGATGACGCTGGCGTCCCTCGCGGGCGCGGGCATCGACTTGGAGGTCGTGGATGAAGGCCGCGCGAACCTGTCCACCTGGCACATCTTCCCGTCGCGCCCGCGCGGCGGCGACATCACAGTCGAGCCGGACTTGTCCAACGCGGGCCCCTTCCTGGCGGCCGCGATGGTGACGGGTGGGCGCGTGCGCATCCCGGCATGGCCGGGGGCGACGACACAGGCGGGCGACGCCTGGCGCGCACTGCTCGGTCACATGGGCGCGACCATCACCCTGGACGAGGAGGGCCTGACCCTGAGCGGTCCCGGCGCCGGCAACTACCCGGGCATCAAGGCAACCATGGCCGAGGTCGGAGAGCTCACCCCCACCCTGGCCGCGATCTGCGCCTACGCCTCGACCCCCTCGCACCTGAGCGGCATCGCGCACCTGCACGGACACGAGACGGACCGCCTGGCGGCCCTGGTCACCGAGATCAACCACGCGGGCGGGCAGGCCGAAGAGACCGAGGACGGACTGATCATCACGCCGCGCCCGCTCCACGCCGCACAGATCCACTCGTACGCGGATCACCGTATGGCGACCTTCGGCGCGATCCTGGGCCTCATCACGCCCGGCATCACGGTCGACGACATCGCCTGCACCTCCAAGACGCTGCCGACCTTCGAGGCCATGTGGGCTTCCTTAGTGAGCGCTCACAGTCAGGGAAGCACCCAGGCTGCCCCGGCCTCGTCGATCAAGGAGGAGGAGTGATGGCCCGCCGCGACACTGGAACCGACGACCCGCGCGTGCGCGTGCGCGCCGGCAAGGGTTCGCGCCCGCGCACGAAGGACCGTCCCGACTGGTCCTCGAAGCCGCTGGGGCGCGTCATCGGCATCGACCGCGGCCGCTACCAGGTGAGCCTGGAGGAGAACGGCACCCGCGTGGTCGCCGTGCGCGCCCGCGAGCTGGGGCGAGGCTCCGTCATCATGGGCGACCGCGTGCGCCTCACCGGCGACCTGTCCGGGCGCCCCGATACGCTCGCGCGCATCGTCGCCGTCGAGGAACGCTCCTCGGTGCTGCGCCGTTCCCTGGAAGACGCGCCGGATCAGCGCGGCGAGAAGGCGATCGTCGCGAACGCGGACACCATGTGCATCGTTGTGGCGCTGGCGGATCCGCCGCCGCGCACCGGCATGATCGATCGCTGCCTGGTCGCCGCCTTCGAGGCGGGCCTCGATCCTGTCCTGGTTCTCACCAAGGCGGACCTGGCCAGCGCGGACGAGCTGATCGCCGCCTACGAGGACTTCGACCTGCGGGTGGTGCTCACGAGCGCCGAGGCCGGGGAGGCCAATCCGGGCGTCGCCGAGCTGCGGGACCTGCTGGCCGGCCACTGGTCGGTGCTCGTGGGGCACTCGGGGGTCGGAAAGTCCACGCTCATTAACCTCCTGGTGCCGGGCGCGGGCCGGGCGACGGGGCACGTCAACGAGGTGACGGGGCGCGGGCGCCACACCTCCACATCTTCGGAGGCCTTCGAGCTGGAGGCGGGCGGCTGGATCGTGGATACGCCCGGAGTGCGTTCTTTCGGCCTGGGGCACGTGAGCGTCGCCGACGTGCTCGGCGTCTTCCCGGACGTCGCGGAGGCGACTGCCTGGTGTCTGCCGCTGTGCTCGCACAACGAGGAGGAGCCCTCGTGCGCGCTTGACGCTTACGCGCGCACCACCGGTCCCTTCACCATCGACGAGGCCGGGGATGAGGACGCGGATCGGGTGATGTCTGAGCGCGCTTCCCGCGTGGCGTCGGTGCGCAGGCTCCTCGAGGCCGTGGCGACGGCGGAGGCTGCCAGCAAGGCAGCCCGGTAAAGAAAAGTGCGCACCGAAAGTACTTGACAGTGCTCCCCCTGCGTGGACACTGAGGGTATAGCGATGGTCGCTATCTCTGGTTCACAAGGTCGTGATCGCTATGTCCACCATCGAGCAGAACCTCATCGGCAACACCGCAGGGCTTTCGCGGGTCGACAAAGTCCTCCGCTACTTCTTCTTCGCGCTGTTGATCGGTACGGTCGTCTATTCGATTGGCGGCACCTTCTTCGGGAAGGACAACCGCCTAACCGACTACGGGCTCGCCGACGCTGCGTTGCTCCTCGCTTCAATGGCCCCTGGCTATTCGCGTCACATTCCTGGCGCACACCGGGCACTTCGGGCCTGCGAGTGGGTGGTGATGGCTTGTTCCCTCGTATGTACCGCCGCTGTCATCGTCGGTGACGTCACGGACCACGGAGTCCGCCCCGAGCCCTACAACACGCCACGGAACGTCGCCATGGGCGCTGCGCTTGTAGCCTTCTGCTTCTTTACGATTCTCCTCGTCTCCAAGGAGCGGGCGCGCCGCCGCGGGCTGATTCCCCCGTCCCGTTAGACACGCAGACAGGCACCCACGGCGAGAGACCACGGTGAGGGCGCCCCTCGCCCACTAGCTGGCGAGGGGTGCCTGCCTCGCGCCGCGTCCCGCTAGAGTGGTGGGCATGTCGAATCCCGAAAACTCCTCCCCGGAGCGCCCCGACAGCGAGCGAATAATCCGCGTTCTCTTCATTGTTGCTCTCGGCACCATCGTGTTTCTCATGGTGTACTCAATGACCGAACTAGGCCATTTGAGGCCTTCTTCCTTCACCTTGGGTATCTGCGCAACCACCTTCGGCGGGCAGCTGCCGGGAGCAGCACGCCGCATCTTTTGGACAACTCCGGCTTATTTCGTCGTCGAGCGTATCGGCCTCGTCTGTGCGGGCCTGTGCGTCGTCACCTCGATGGTCAGTGCCTTAGTACCCCTGCCAGACAACATGACGGCCTACCGCCACTCAATGATGACGACTTCCGTCCTGGCCATCGTCACCATGGTGATCTTCTTCTACCTACGCCGCAAGGCTCGCTAACTGCACCGCGCAGCGCGACCCCGCCCGCCGGGCGGTACTCAGCGCTGGAAGCGGCGCACGAAGTTGCGCAGGATGACGCGCGAGTGATCCGTGTCCACGGTCGCGACCTGGGCGCGGATGGCCTCGGCCTTGTCGGCCGGGTAGTAGCGTCCCGCGTACTGGTCGATGCGCACGTTGACGCCGCCCAAGTCCATCTCGGGGTGGAACTGGGTCGCCCACGCGGCCTCGCCCACGCGCACCATCTGGATCGGGGTGTCATCGCCTGCCAGGAGAACCTGCATGCCGGGGGCTAGCTCGCGCACGGCCTCGTGGTGGCCGACGTAGGAGTGGAAGCGGTCGGGAGTGCCCTCCAGGAGCGGGTCGTCGCGACCCGCGTCAGTCTTTGTCAGAGCGATGCCGCTGATTTCCTCGCCGTGGTGGGTGTCAATGACGCCGCCCAGGTGCAGGGTGAGGGTGCCCAGCCCGTAGCACAGGCCCAGGATCGGGAAGGATTCGCCCAGCGCCCGGTCGTAGAAGGAACGCAGCCAGGCCTCGGCGCGCACCTGACGTTCGTCCTTCAGGTGGTCGTCGGCGTTCGCGTCCCACGGCGACCCGCACACGAAGGCGCCCGAGTACTCGGACAGGTCCAGGTCGGGCAGCTCCCTCTCCATGCGCACCTGTCGCACCTGGTCGGGGCTCAGTCCCGAGAAGCGTGGCAGGTCGGCGCTCTCCGCGGCCAGGACCGGGCCGTCGTCGCGGGAGGTCAGCATGAGGAAGGGCTTGGTCATGCCCACCATGCTATCGATTACCTGCGCGCATGCAGAAGGTGTCCGCCCTCTAAGCGTGTGTGACGGACGCAGATGTGGGCGCCCTCTGCCACACTGGGAGCATGTTGATTCTGCACACTTCCGACTGGCACCTGGGGCGCACGCTGCACGGCGCGTCTTTGGGCGACAGCGCGGACGCGTTCATCGAGTGGCTGGTCGCCCTGGTGCGTGAGCGCGGCGTGGATGCCGTGCTCATCTCGGGCGACGTGTTCGACCGCGCGGTTCCGCCCGTTGATGCGCTCGCGCGGATGCGCCGCGCCCTGCGCGAGCTGACCGCGCTCACGACGGTCATCCTGACGTCGGGGAACCACGATGGGGCGGCGCGCCTGGGGCTTTTCGCCGACATGCTGACCCCCTCGCTGCACGTGGTGACGGATCCGGAGGCGATCGGCACGCCCGTCGAGGCCGGGGGCGCCCTCGTGTATCCGATACCCTACCTGGAGCCCGACCTCGTGCGTCAGGCGCTGTCGGACCTGCCTGCGCAGGGGGAATCCGCTCTGCCCGCTCCCCTGCCCCGTTCCCATCAGGCGGTCCTGGCGGCTGCCCTGCGACGGGTACGCGCGGACCTTTCGGCTCGGCGCGACGCGGGCGACGAGCGCCCGGCCATCGCGATGCCGCACGCCTTCGTGACGGGGGCACAGACCTCGGACTCCGAGCGCGACATCCAGGTGGGCGGCGTCCCCTCCGTATCGGCGGACCTGTTCGACACGCTCGGGGGTAAGGAGCCCCTGGCCCACGGCCTGGACTATGTGGCGGCCGGGCACCTGCACCGCCCGCAGGACATCTCGGGCGCATCCGTCCCGATCCGCTACGCAGGCTCCCCCATCGCGTATTCCTTCTCCGAGGCCGGGGCCACCAAGTCGATCACCCTCGTGACCACGGACGACACCTCGGTGACCGACATCGAGGTGGTGCCCATCCCGACGCTGCGGGGCATCGCGGTGCTTGAGGGAACCATGGATGAGCTGCTCACGGATCCCGACGAGGCCACCACGGCCTCGTACGTGTCGATCACGGTCACGGACGACGCGCGCCCCGAGCGTATGGTGCCGCGCATCCGAGAGGTCTACCCGCACGCCCTGGTCGTCGTTCACCGTCCCTCCCAGGCGCCCTCGCTGGCTCCCGCGATGGCCGTGCGCGCGTCCCGCGATCCGCGCGAGGTCACGGAGGAGTTTTACGAGGCCGTGGGCGGGCGGGCGCTAAGCGCTCAGGAGCGCGAGCTGGCCCTGGACGTGTGGGCGCAGCTTCGAGGAAAGGACATGCAGTGAAGATTCGGTGGCTACGTATTGTGGGCATCGGCCCCTTCGCGGGCGAGCACACGGTTGACTTTTCCTCCTTCGAGGACTCGGGGCTCTTCCTGCTGGACGGACCGACGGGCGCGGGCAAGTCCACGCTCATCGACGCGGTCACCTTCGCCCTGTACGGGGACGTGGCGCGCACGAAGGATGCGTCGAAGGACCGCCTGCGGTCCAACCACATCACGGATTCGGATCCGTCGGAGGCAGACCTGGTGTTCGAGGTGGCGACGGGCATCTACCGGGTGACCCGCACCCCCGCGTACACGCCAGCGGGCAAGAAGTCGCAGCGCAACTCGAAGTCGACGCTGACGCGGGTCGTGGAGGATCCGGACGCGCCAGACGGGTGGCGCACGGTCGAGCCGATCGCGTCGGGTCCGCGCGACGTGGGCTTTGAGATTCCGCGCATCGTGGGCCTGGATAAGGACCAGTTCCTGCAGACGATCGTGCTCCCGCAGGGAAAGTTCTCCCAGTTCCTCAACGCCACGTCGGATGCTCGCGAGCAGATCCTGCGCGACATTTTCGACACGCAGATCTACGTGGACTTCACGAAGGCTCTCGTCGATGCGGCCGCCTCGTCGAAGCGCGGCATCGAAGAGCGGCGTGTGGCTGCCATCGGCGCTTTCGAGCGCGTTCGGTCGCTGGACGCAGCCTTTGCCGAGAACGGCGCTGAGGAAGGGTCCGCCGCCGACGGCCGGGCGGCCGCCGCCGAGGAGGCCGATCAGCTGGATGCGGGTGCGGAGGATTCCAGCGCCGTGACGCGCTGGGCCGAGGACGCATGCAAGCGCGCACGCGAGGCGCACGCGCAAACCCTGCGCGTTGCCGAGGCGGCCACGGCAACCGCTCGGGAGGCTTCCCGTGCCCTGTCCGAGGGGCGTGCCCTGGCTGAGGCTCAGGCGGAGTACGCACGCGTGAGCGCGACGCTCGCTGAGTTGACCGCATCGGAGGAAGCAATCGCATCCGACCGTGAGCTCGCGGGGCAGGCCCACCGGGCGCTGGCCGTGGCTCCCCTCGACGCGGCCGAGGCCTCGGCGCGCGCTCGTCTGGAGGCTGCGGGAGACCAGGTCGCAGCCCTGTCTCCCGCCCTCGGAGACGAGGATTCCATCCATTCCGCGTCCTTGACCCCCGAGGCGGTGGCCGCTCTCGGCGAGCGGGCGCAGGATCTGCGCGACGAGGCGACGCGCACGCGCGGTTCTCTCGAGGATGCCCTGGCCGTCGAGCGCTCGCTGCCCGAAGCACGCGCCCAGATCGACTCGCTGCGCTCCCAGCGCGAGCAGGCATTGGCGCGCATCGCGTCGATCGAGGCCGAGCGCGAGGCGTTGCCCCTGCGCATCGAGCAGGCCTCCGAGGTCCTGCGTCTCATGCGAGCGGATGCCGACACGCTGCCCGAGGCCGCGTCCGCGCTGCGTGCCATCAACGAACGCCTGGATGCCTCCATGCAGGCAGACCTGCTGCGCTCGGCTCTCCTCGGAGCATCGGACGAGCTGCGGGAGGCCACGGTCGCCGCGAAGCTTGCGAATGCCGCAGCAGCGGACGGCCACGACCTGTGGATCGCGCAGAGCGCATCGGCCCTCGCACGCGAACTCGAAGAGGACATGCCGTGTCCCGTGTGTGGCTCCACCGCTCACCCCAATCCGGCACCGGCCGCGGATGGAGAGATCACGCGCGAGCAGGTCGCCGAGCTGGACCAGGCGCGAGACCGTGCGGAGGCCGCGCTTCGGGAAGCGCAGGCGCGCCACCAGGATCTCGTGCGGCGCATCGCCCAGCTCAACGAGGTGGCCGGCGCCCCCACTCCGGCTCTCGAGACCGAGCGGGATCGGGCCGCCGAGCTCGTTGCGAAGCTCGAGGCTCTCAGCCCGCAGATCACAGAGATCGAGGCGGCCCTCACGCAGGAGCGCACCCGCCTCGACGGCCTCACGGACTCCCTCGCGAGCGCCCGCGAGGCCGCTGCGTCCCTCGCGTCCACCCTTCAGGAGCGCGAATCCGCTCTGGCTGCGGCTGAGGCCCGCGTGGAGACTGAGCGCGCCGACTTCGCCTCCCTTGATGCGCGCGCTGCAGCCCTGGATGAGCGCGCACACCGGGCGGCGGCGCTGGCCGGGGCCTGCGCCGATTGGGACAATGCCCGCGCCGCGCTCGCGCAGGCGCAGCGTTCCCTTGCGGATGCCCTTGAGGAACAGGGCCTCGAGGTGGACACGTGGCGCACGCTCCTGCTTCCTCTCCCCCAGGTCGCCTCTCTCGAGGCGCGCGTGGCCGCGCATGAGAAGGCACTCTTCGCGGCACGCGAAGCTCTTGCTTCGGAGCGCCTGACCCGCGCGGCAGCAGCGTCCGCACCGGACCTTGAGGCCCTCACCGAGGCCTCCCGCAAGGCCGAGGAGGACGCCGCTATGGCGGCCCGAGCCTCGGGTATTCTCGAGCAGCACTGCGCTCAGTTGGAGGCCGCCCGCGCCTCCCTCGACCAGGCGTTGGAGGCACTTAGCCGCGCCCGGGAGCAGGCCGGCCCCATCCGCCGTCTGGCAGATATTGCCGCGGCGTCCGGCCCTGAGAACCTCGCGTCCACTCCCCTGTCGGCCTGGGTGCTCATCGCGCGCCTGGAAGAGGTGTTGGCGGCCGCGAACCCACGCCTGGCGGCAATCTCGTCGGGACGCTACGAGCTCGTGTCCGTCCCCGACGACGGCACCGCCTCGCGCAAGTCCGGCCTGGGCCTGGCGATCGTCGATCGCGACACGGACGCGCTGCGCAGCCCGCGCACGCTGTCGGGCGGGGAAACGTTCTACACGTCCCTCGCGCTGGCGCTCGGCCTCGCGGACGTCGTCTCGGCTGAGGCCGGTGGCGTCGAGCTGCGCACGATGTTCATCGACGAGGGCTTCGGCTCGCTGGATTCGCACACGCTGAGCCTGGTGATGGCGCAGCTCCAGGCGCTGCGCTGCGCGGGGCGAACGGTCGGTGTCATCTCGCACGTCGAGGAGATGGCGACCCAGATCGCGGATCAGATCCAGGTGCGACCTCTGCCGGAGGGCGGATCGAGCCTCAGCGTGCGCGCGTAGGTGTCAGCCCTGGTGCAGGGCCAGGACGTCGGGGCGCTCGGAGCGGTCGAACCACGCCAGGGAGGACTCCCACAGGGCGGCCACGGCCTCGTCGGCGTCCTCCTGTGTGTCGGCGCTCAGGACGGCCTGCACCGCGGGTGAGGCGTCGGGCAGGTCCGCGAGGATGGCGGCCACGTCCGACCAGGTGTATTCGAAGGCCGGGGCCTCGAAGATGCGGGGTTCGATCTGCTCGCCGGGGGTCAGCGTCGTCGAGGTGGGGGTGTCGACGGCCAGGACGACACGAGCGGCGCCCGCGCCCTCCGTCTCGCGCGCCAGCTCGAGGGAGGACAGCGCCGCCTCGGTGATGGCGTCGTCCTCGAGGACCTCGATGTCCTCGCCACTCATGCCGGCCTCGGGCACACACAGGACGCCGCTGCGCACGGGCGGCAGCGGGACGGACAGGTCGGACAGGACGGCGGGAACGTAGACGCGCATGGTCACAGTGTAGGCACCCACCGCTCGACAATCGCCTGCAACGCGTCGGAGGCGTCGCAACGCGCACCGTTTTCGCCCAGAGCCTTGCCTCGCAGGGATGCCCGCCCAACGCCCTCATCCTCGGGAACGACATGGAAAATGCAGTCGGGCATAAAGGCGCCGATCGCCGCCTGCAGGGAGGGCACGGGGTGCGGGCCGATAGCTGCGGTGCTTACGCGGTTGACGATCACCTCGACCGGAATGTCGCGCTCTTGCTCCTCCCACCACCGCGCCAGGAACGAAAGCCGGTTGATGCCGACGATGTCACCGCGCGCAACGATGACGAGCCGATCGGCGCGCTCGAGCACCCCGAGCGCGGCATCGTCACGGTTGGCCCCGCGCGAGGCCTTTTCCAGCGAGGTCGACGCAATGTCAACGACCGAGTAGCGGGCGCTCAGGCGCAGTGCCCCGACGATGGATTCGATGCCGGGTTTGCTCACTTCGCGCCAGCGGTGTGGCGTCACGAGGCCCGTGATGACGTGCAGGTTCTCGGAGCGCATGACGGCTGCCCCGAGCGTGTCCGCGGGCGTGATGGGGCCGCGCGAGGCCGTCCGCGCGAGGGTTGACAGACCCGACGCATGGACGGGAAGGCCCAGCAGGTGCGCGATCGTCGGGTTGGCGGTGTCCGCATCGACGAGGAGGGTGGGCCCGTGGGCGGACAGCGCGGTCGCGATGCCGACGGCGAGGGTCGTGCGCCCGGGCGCGCCGGATGTCCCCCAGACGGCCAGCACGCTGCCCGGAGCGGAGGGCGGAGGGGGCGGCGGGGGCGCGGACGAGGCAGGGGCAGGGGTCGAGCGGCGCGTGCGCGTCGCCGCGATGAGAGAGTTGACGACCTGGTCGGGGCTGCCGGGCGCGGCGACCGAGGCGACCCCCAGGGCGATGAGGCGGGAGCGCTCGTGGTGCGCAGCGAGGGCGACGACGACCATCCCGCAAGCGCGCAGCGATTCAACGGTCTCGATCGTCAGGTCGGGGTCGGATCCGTCGATGACCGCGAGGTCGGCGAGGCCGGCGCGGGCCGCGGCGACGACCTCGGCCAGGTCAGCGCAGCGCCGGACGATGGCGAGGACATCCGATCGGCTCTGAATCGCCTGGATGAGGGGTGCCTCGTAGCGCTGATCGGCGAGAACGACGACCCCGTGGACGGAGCTCACGGCGCCCCCACGGGGACGGCGGCCAGCTCGTCGGTCGAGGACTGCGCGGCGAGGAGGACCGGCATGGACTGGGCGTTCGCGAGGATCTCGATCCGCTGGCCACGGTGCGACTGGGACGAGGCCTCGATTCGGCGTACGAAGGTGAAGGTCCCCTCGATCTCGCGCGCCTGATTACCAGCCTGTCCCTGCGTGCGCGCGGGGATCGTCCACAGCCGGATCCGCGTTCCATCAGCGACCCCGTCGGGCAGTCCAGCGCTGACCGTGACGGCCACGCGCAGCATGTCTGTCTGCGCTGTTCCGCTGTCCCCCTGCGACAGATCCGTGCGCATGACGATCTGGCCGGGGGTGATCTGCCGAGTCGCGACGGACCCCATGGGAGCCTCCGACGTGGGAACGTAGACGTCCGAGTCGACGCTGAGGACAACCTCGCGGACGTTGTCGGCGGTGAGGGTTTCCCCCGGGGCGATGGTCGTCGTCGCGGCGTAGACGCGGCTTCCTCCCCGCAGGAGGCCGCTGAGAGCACTGAATGCGATCACGGACGCGATGATGAGGACCAGGCCGATAACGAATCGACGGTCCATCTTGCCGGGGGCGCGCGTCGGGATCGACACTGAAGCTGAGACGCGTTTCACTCTTCTATGATGCACGCTCAACCGCAAAAGCGGTAGGTTGCCGACTATTCATCAGAACCAACCGATTCGATCGGCGAAATGACGCGTAAAAAATTGCCGACTCAAACCAATCAAACGAAGCAACCCCAACTGATAGCATGTTGCCATGGCAACACGATTCCTCACTCTCGCTGACGTCGCCGAGACCCTGAATCTCACGATGTCAGCCACCCGCGCCCTCGTTTCCTCCGGCGAGCTTCCTGCCATTCAGGTGGGCGGCAAGCACGTCTGGCGGATCGAAGAATCCGTCCTGGAGCAGTTCATCCAGGATCAATACGCTGCGACGCGCGAGCGTCAGAAGGCGGAAAACGCTCACTAATCGGCCGACCATCGCTGGCCAAGCACGCGGAGTCGACGAAGCCCCGCAAGCGCCAGCGACACGGTCATGCCACCTACCTCATCCCGGCCGTCATAGGCGAAGGCCTCTCCATCCAGGGCGACATCGACGTGGTCCGCATAGACCGCGTCGATGATCCCCCGATGGTCACCCCCGTCGGATTCGATGACGACTCCGACACCGCGCGCACCTAGTTCGCGCAGAACATGGCCAACGCCGACGCCTCCTCGCACGGAGGATTCGCGCGCAACGCTGCGCCCGAGCGGCCAGGCCGCGACGATTGCGGAGAGCATGATCAGGCTGTCGTCGCGACTTCCGCGCAGGAGCACCCACGAGCGGGTCGAATCGAGCACCGATCCGGTGATCGTCGAGCCGCCTCGCAGCGCCAGCGTGATATCACCGTCCACACCAGCCAGGCGGGCGGAGAGTGTGACCGAGGCGCGCTCGGCATCGGTGAGCTCATCGATGAGCGCATCGAGATCGCGACCGCGCTCATCCTCAAATTGCGCCTCCAGCTCGGCAATGAACGCTGACATATCCATGCCCCTACGATGCCACATTCATGCGCCACACATCACATTTAGATAACATAAACTGATATTTATTGACATCTTCCACTATGAAGCGGATAGTTAACGCATCGAATCCGTCCACTCAATGAAGAGTTCACCATGACTGATGATTCACTGACCGTCGCCGGCCAATCACACCTCACCGACGCCTTCCTCTGGCTCGTTGGTGCCCCGCTGTGCCTCCTTGACGCACTCTATCTCTCCCACCTCGCTCCCCCACTGAGCGCGGAGCGTCCCGAGACGCTCATCGTCTGGGTTCTCGGCATTGCTGCCCTCATGCTCCTGGCATGGAGTCTGCTGTGCTCAGCGTGCGCTCACCTCGCGCTCCTGCGCATTGCTCCGCCCGCGGCACGCGCAGCCGCACGATTCTTCGTCTCCCGTTGCGGAACCCGTCTCTCGCGGTCGCTTTTAACGCGTGCAGGAGCCAGCGCATTGATCGGCTCCGCACTCGTCACCGCAGCGCCCGCCGCGGCTTCCCTGGCGGCTCCGCAGGAACAGACCTCCCCCGCCGTCTCATTGACGTGGGCGGATACCCCCAGTACCCCTTCTCCCAACCAGGAGGCGACGCAAACGGCGCCGTCCGCGCTACCCGCGCCCACGGAGGATGCACCGGCGCCGGACGCGCCCGCTGGCCCTACCACGATCACAGTCACGCCGGGCGATTCACTCTGGTCGATCGCTGCCTCCCTGCGCCCCGATGCGGACAACGCACGTATCGACGCCACCTGGCGAGCAATCCACGCGGCCAACGCCGAATCGGTTCGCGACCCCGCTCTCATCTACCCCGGACAGACACTCGCCATCCCCCAGGACCTGCCATGAGCACCCAAATCGCGCCCCGGCCTCGTGCCTCCGAGGCCCCCAGACGACGGACCAGCACGAGGCCCACCCCCACCCGTCCGCCCCAGCCCGCCCCGTTCCGGTGGAGTCAGGATCCTGAGTTGGCCTACAGAGCAGCCCCGTTGCCGACACCAACCCACTACGTCACCCTCCCGAAAGAGAGCCTCCCAGACCCCGGGCCGTGGGCGGCGAACCTCGCACGCGCCATCGTCGAGGTCGTCACGGGCGTGCGCCAGGCGCCCCAGCTACGCCGTTGGATGTTGCCCGATCTCTACGGAGCTCTCGCGTGCGTCCACATGTCCCCATGCGCGCGGGGAACGAGGCCCGTCCACGTACGCACGTGCCCCGTCGACGAGCGCACGACAGAGGCCGCCGTCATCGTCTCCACGGTCTCGCGTACCTTCGCCCTCGCCCTGCGGCTCGAGGAGTACCACGGGCGATGGATCACGACGGCCCTCGAACTCGCCTGACGGACCGGCCACGCGGCTCGACGGATACACAAACGGGTGAGGGGGCTCCCGCAGGAACCCCCTCACCCGTGACGTATACCGATCAGCGGCGGCGACGCTTCTTAGCGGCAGCGCGACGCTCCGCGCGGTTACCACTCGAGGAGGAAGCGGCCGACTCGGTGCCCTCAGCGGAGCTGTAGCTCACGCGGCTCGGCGCCTTCGCGCGGCCCACGTTACCCATCACCGAACGGGCGTGGGCAACGGCCTCGCGCGCGGCCGCGGAAGCCGCAGACTCGGCGGCTGCAACGTCCTCGACGCTGGGCTCGGAAGAGGACGACGAGGCCTCCTCCTGCGCGGGAGCGACGCTGGCGGCGGCGATCGAACCGCCGGCTTCCTCCTCGGCGGCGGCCAGGGCGCGCTCGAACTGCTTCGCGTAGGAGAACACCTGCTGGACGGACTCTTCGCGGATGCGCTCGACCATCGCCTGGAACATCTGGGCGCCCTCGTCCTTGTACTCGACGAGCGGGTCGCGCTGACCCATCGCGCGCAGGCCGATGCCTTCCTTCAGGTAGTCCATCTCGTAGAGGTGCTCGCGCCACAGGCGGTCCACCACGGAGATGACGACGCGACGCTCGAGGGTACGAATGGGCTCATCGCCCAGCTGCGCCTGCGCCAGCGGGTTGGCGTTCAGGCGATCCTCGGTGTCCGCGTAGACGGCGTGGATGTCGCCGACCAGCTCGGTCACCAGGTCGTCGCGCACGAGGGACGCAGCACCACCGTGCTCCTCCTCGACCTCTTCGATCGTGACCGACGGCGGGTAGTAGGCGCGCAGGTGCTCCCACAGGGTGGGCAGATCCCACTCGTCCACGGGCTTGTCGGCGATCGCCTCGTCGACCAGGCCGGTCACGAGGGACTCCATGAACGCGCGCATCTGCGGGCCCATGTCCTCGCCCTCAAGCACCTTGCGGCGCTCGGCGTAGATCGTCTCGCGCTGACCCGTCATGACGTCGTCGTACTTCAGGACGTTCTTACGGATCTCGAAGTTGCGGGCCTCCACCTGGTGCTGGGCCGAGGCGATCGAACGCGACACCATACGGTTTTCCAGCGGCATATCCTCCGGGTAGGCGCCCGAAGCCATGATGCGCTGGGCCATGCCCGAGTTGAACAGGCGCATCAGGTCATCTTCCATCGACAGGTAGAAGCGGGACTCACCCGGATCACCTTGACGGCCGGAGCGTCCGCGCAGCTGATTGTCGATACGACGCGACTCGTGGCGTTCCGAACCGAGCACGTACAGGCCGCCCAGCTCGCGCACTTCCTCGCGCTCAGCCTCGACAGCCTCTTCCGCGGCCTCGAGAGCCTTGGGCCACGCCTCGCGGTACTCCTCCGGGTTCTCCTTCGGGTCGAGGCCCTCGGCAGCCAGGTTCGCCTGGGCGAGGAACTCCGAGTTACCACCCAGCATGATGTCGGTACCACGGCCGGCCATGTTCGTGGCCACCGTGACCGCGCCCTTGCGGCCGGCCATCGCGACGATGGCGGCTTCGCGGGCGTGCTGCTTGGCGTTGAGCACCTGGTGCGGAATGTGCTTCTTCTTGAGCATCTGGGAGAGCAGCTCGGACTTTTCCACCGAGGCGGTACCGATAAGGACCGGCTGGCCGGCCTCGTGACGCGCCACGACGTCCTCAATGATCGCGTTCAGCTTGCCCTTCTCCGTCGGGTAGACGAGGTCGGGCTGGTCCTTGCGGATCATCGGCTTGTTCGTGGGGATCGGGATGACGTCGATCTTGTAGGTTGACGCGAACTCCGCGGCCTCGGTCTCGGCGGTACCGGTCATGCCGGAACGCGAGCCCTCGGGGTACAGACGGAAGTAGTTCTGCAGCGTGATCGTGGCGAGCGTCTGATTCTCGGCCTTGATCTCCACGCCTTCCTTGGCCTCGATCGCCTGGTGCATGCCGTCGTTGTAGCGGCGGCCCGGCAGGACGCGGCCCGTGTGCTCGTCGACGATGAGGACCTCGCCGCCGTCCACGATGTAGTCGCGGTCCTTGAAGAACAGCTCCTTGGCGCGGATCGCGTTGTTGAGGAAGCCGATCAGCGGGGTGTTCGCGGCCTCGTAGAGGTTCTCGACGCCCAGCTGGTCCTCGACCTTGTCGATACCCGGCTCCAGGATGCCGACGGTCTTCTTCTTCTCGTCGACCTCGTAGTCCTCGTCGCGCTTCAGCAGGCGCGCGATGCGGGCAAACTCCACGTACCAGCGGTTCAGGTCGCCGTCAGCGGGGCCCGAAATGATGAGGGGGGTACGGGCCTCATCGATGAGGATCGAGTCAACCTCGTCGACGATGACGAAGGCGTGGCCGCGCTGGACCATATCCTCGGGCACCTGCGCCATGTTGTCACGCAGGTAGTCGAAGCCGAACTCGTTGTTCGTACCGTAGGTGATGTCGCATGCGTACATCTCGCGGCGCTCCGCCGGCGTCTGACCCACGAGGATACAACCGCAGGTCAGGCCCAGGAAGTTGTAGACGCGGCTCATGATGTCCGACTGGTACTTCGCCAGGTAGTCGTTAACCGTCACGACATGCACGCCCTTGCCGGTCAGCGCACGCAGGTACGACGGCATCGTGGCGACCAGGGTCTTACCTTCACCGGTCTTCATTTCGGCGATCTTGCCCTGGTGCAGGGCGATACCACCCATGACCTGCACGTGGAAGGGACGCATGCGCAGGATTCGCCACGAGGCCTCACGGACCGTCGCAAACGCCTCGACCAGGATGTCGTCCAGGGTCTCGCCATCCTCGAGGCGATCCTTGAACTCCTGGGTCTTAGCCTGCAGCTCCTCGTCCGTCAGAGCCTCAAAATCCTCCTGCAAGGCATCAACCTGCGACGCAAGCCGATCCAGCTTGCGCAGCATACGCCCTTCGCCAGCGCGAAGGATCTTGTCAATAATCGACACGAATAGCTCCTGACGTTAATCGCCCGCCCCCTTGTAGAGCGGACAGTCAAATCCACCCATTAGTTTACGAACTAACTGCCCAAAGTGGAAACGCCCGCGCGAACTATGGACGTATTTAACGCTGACAGCGCACACGGAGGCGCCCCGGGCATGGTGCCCGGGGCGCCGCGGTCCTTCAACCGTCAGATTGTCGTGTTCAAGCGAAGCACGCCGTACGTCCACCCGTGGCGGTGGTAGACGACGCACGGCTGGTTCGTGTCCTTGTCGACGAAGAGGAAGAAGGGGTGGCCAACCATCATCATCTGATCCAGGGCCTCATCCACGCTCATCGGCGGGGCCTCGTGCACCTTCTGACGGACAATGATCGGGGTATCACCCCACTGCTCCTCGCGAGCCTCTCCGACTTTCAGGTCCTCAGCGCTACGCAGCGGCTTGGGAGCCTCGGGTTCGAATGTGGCGGTCTCTTCGACGACGGGAGCTTCGAGGATTTCGGCTTCGGCCAGGTCGCGCGGGTACCGACGGCGGTGGTCCTTCACGCGATCACGCAGGCGGCGCAGGCGCTCGTAGAGCTTGCCGGCGGCGATGTCGACGGCCGCGTAGCGATCAGCGGACTGAGCCTCAGCGCGGATGATCGGGCCCTTACCGTAAACGGTCAGCTCGATGCGCTCGGCAGTGTCGGCCTGGCGGGGGTTACGTTCGTGAGTCAGCTCCACATCGACGCGCTGAGCGCGGGGGTAGAACTGAGTGATCTTCGAAACCTTCTCCTCCACGTATTCCCGGAAATTCGGGTGAATCTCGGCATTACGTGCGACGACGGTGATGTCCATGTGTTTCCTCCATGGTGTGCGGCGGGCATCGTTGCCCGCAGGTGGGGATTGTTCGGTGCTCACTGCCCGAACCGTGGTCTGAGCTATCACCTCCCGCACTGACGTGAGGAGCGTCCCTGCTGCTCACGCTATCGAAAGTCTGTACGCACATCATACCCCAGCCGGTGACCTGCGTCATGAGATAAGCCCGGGTCGGCACAGAGTCACAACCGCGTCGAGACCACCCAGCACACGCTCCATTTCCCGAACCGTCGCGCCCGTCGTCACCACGTCATCCACCGCAACAACACGCACTCCAGGCCCCGGGACCGCGAGCGCACGCATCGACCCCATGCGCCCCACCGTGCGCTGCGCCCCGGCCTTGCCTGACTGGGAGGTCGCGCCCACGCGCAACCGCACAGCGTCCACCACACGCACGCGCACGCCCGGCCGCGCACCTGCCGCCAACGATCGGGCAACAGCGCGCGCCAGCGGCAGCGCCACCTGCCTTCCCCGCAGGCGCCTCTTCCACGACGAGGGCGCGGGCACCACCCACACTTCCACCGCTCCCCCGGTGGACGAAGCCCTCCCCTCCAACGAACCCACAGCGGCGGCGGGCGCCCCAGCCACGCCCAGCTCCCCACCCAGTGCGGTGCCGAGGCGGGCCCCGGCCTCGTCGAGAAAATCGGTGACGTCCGTACGCGCGGAATGCTTGGCGGCAAGGACGATGCGGCGCAGCGGCCCGTCGTAGTCCCCCATGACCACCAGGGGAAGGGGGCCTCGCACACCCTCAAGCGATGCCACGTGCGCGGGGCCGCCAGCCAGGGAGCGGCACGACGGGCACAGGACCTCGTCCCAGGCGCGGCACCCGGCGCATTGCACGGGAAGGAGCGCACCGACCAGCCCCCGCATCAGGCCCCGGACTCCGCTCCCGCCCACCACTGTTCTTACCCCGCGTATCGGGCGGAGGTGAGGGAATCGGGGGCGTTTTGCCACAGCGCGCCCGAGCGGATGAGCACCTGCGCTTTGCCGGCAGCATCGGTGCCCGAGATGACAACCGCGGAAGAAGACCCACCGGCGCTCATCGATGCCACGCGAATCGGGAGGGACACGTTCGAGGGCAGACCGCCGAGGGGCAGCGTGACCAGCTGGTCCTCCTCGCCGGTCGTGCGCACAACGAGCACGATGCCCGTCGATGTCGTCCACGACGCGTCGACAACCGAGCCGTGTTCGAGCGGGATTTGTTCGAGGGCACGGATCGCCAGCGGGCGCCCGGAGGCTCCGCGTTCGACGACACCGACCCACGCGCTCGCGTCGCTTCCACGCAGGACGAGGGCGCGCGTGCCATCGGGAGAGATGCGCACCGCGTGGATCTCCCCGGCGCTCTCGGACTCCACGCTGACGCTGAACGCGCCATCGACTCCCCCGCCGACGCTCACCGACGAGGCTGTGGCGGGACCCCACACCCATCCGAAGCGGTCCACCGACGGTCCGAGAGGCGCCTGTCCGGGCAGGAATGCGACCGACGTGCCGCCGCGCTGCCCGTACACGCCGTCGGTACCGCTCCAGGCAACCAGCGAAGGATCCACTGGCGAGACTGTCGGGTTGGAGGCATCGGTGGTGCTGGTCAGGATCGTCAGCCCCGACGATGACACGATCCCTACCCCGTCGGGTCCCGCCCCCACGAGAGTGTCGAGAGAGTAGGTCGGGGGCACCGGGATCCCCTGCGTATCCAGCACCTCACCGGACAAAGAGACGCTCACCTGCGACACGTCCGCAACCTGAGTGAGGGTGCGGGTGAGCTCCCACGCGAGGTTCGCACGCGCCCCCTCGGTCGCGGGCACCACCGCGTTCAGTTCCACGCGCGCCACCCCGTCGACGACGTCGAGTCCCTGGGAGGGCACGGTCGTCCCCGGCGGGATTGCGTTCGCCGTGACCGGCTCGAGAGATTGACGCGGCCCTTCGACGAGGCCCGCGAGCAGATGAGAGGCCAGGCGTCGCGACGGGTACCAGCGAGGATCGGCGACCAGGTCCCCGCCCTCTGTCGTCGGGAAGTAGAGATTCGCGAGCGAGAACGAGGCCGTGAAAGACGCCCGACTCATGAGGACCATGTTCTCGGGGTTGTTGATGCGCCACTGTCCGTCTTCGCGCACAAGGGAGAAGGTGCGCGTCACGGTCGAGGCAGCCACGCGGGTCAGCACGCCCGACGCGTCGATGCTGGCCACGCCGAGCACGGAGACCGTCACGTCTACCTCAGAGCCGTTCTCGGATCCGGCGGTGACCGCGGGGGCCGTGTCCGTGTCATAGATGAGGATTTCCATCTCCGGCTGCCACGAACGTGCCGAGGTTGCACTCAGGAACAGGCGCGCGGTCGCGTAGTCGTCCTGGGGGCCGGCGGCACACGCCAGCAGGAAGTCACTCACCAGGGTCGCGGCGTCCGCCCCGTCGGAGGGGCCCTCCGCAGAAAACTGGATGCCGCTGCCGTCCCGAGCTGACACATCGAAGGGCGCGGGTGCCGAGGAGGTGGGCAGGGAGGTACATCCCGCGAGGGCCAGGCATGCGGCGACGGCGAGTGGCATCAGGCGGCGTCTCATTCGTCCTCCCACAGGGCCAGGGGGCGGCTGACGATCTCTTCGCCGGCGCGTTTGGGCAGCGTCATGAGGAAGGACGCACCGCGCCCGGGTTCTCCGTACGCCTGCAGGCGTCCCCCGTGGATGGCGACGTCCTCAGTTGCGATCGCGAGGCCGAGGCCGGTACCGCCAGTCGTACGGGCGCGGGCGGTGTCGGCGCGGTAGAAGCGGTCAAAGACGTGGTCCGCGACCTCCTGGGTCATGCCGACCCCGCGGTCGCGCACGCGGCATGCGACGTCGGTTTCGGTCGTGGCGAGCGTGATCGTCACGGGCGTGCCGTCGGCATGCTCGATCGCGTTGACGACGAGGTTACGGATGACGCGCTCGATACGGCGTTCATCAATCTCGGCAGCGACGCGGGTGGGGGCAACGATCTCGACCGGGACCCCCTGGCGCTCGGCGAGATCAGCACATGCCTCGACGACGCGAGTGGCGATCGGTCGCAGGTCGCGGTCCTCGGCGTCCAGCAGGGCGCTGGCAGCGTCGTAGCGGGAGATCTCCAGCAGGTCGGCGAGCATCTGCTCCATGCGTTCGGTCTGGTCGTGCAGGAGCTCGGCGGATCGGCGCGCGTGGGCCGGCAGTTCGTCCCGGTTGTCCCACACGATGTCCTCCGCCATGCGGATCGTCGTCAGTGGGGTGCGCAGCTCATGGGAGACGTCGGAGACGAAGCGCTGCTGGAGCTTGGCGAGCTCGTCGTAGCGCGAGATCGTGTCCTGGAGCGAGGAGGTCATCGCATTGAAGGCGTGCCCGAGGTCGGCCATCTCGTCGTCCCCATGCACGTCCACGCGCACGTCGAGGTCCCCCTTCGACGCCTTCGTCGCAGCTTGGGCGGTGACTCGCACGGGCAGCAGGAGGCGATGCAGCAGCGCGAACACACCGATCGGCAGGGCCACGATGATGGGAAGCGCGGAAAGAACGAGGACCCGCAGGACGACGTCGACCTGCGCCTGATCGGCGGACAGCGAGTAGAGAATGTAGAGCTCGTGCGTGCCCGCGCGAGGCAGCTGCACCTGAGTGCCGACGAGAATTCCGGGGACCACCTTGTCTGAGTCGCTCGAGCGAATACCAACCGACTGCCACTGCGCGCCCCCTCCCGAGACCGCGGTGCGCATCTGCGGGGTGATGAGCGCGCGCATCTGCTCATCCTCGATCTGGTTGATGCGCAGCGAGGCGGCGGCTCCCTCCGAGCGCAGCAGCGCCACGTTCGTCGCACCCGCGCCGGCCGCCGAGGCCTTGAGCGATGCCAGCGCGCCGCGCGCGGACTCCTGAACCTGCGCGGGAGACGAGGCCGTGGATGAGGAGAACACGGATTGCGCCGATGAAAAGCGCAGGGAAGCATCAGCCAGGATTGCATCCTTGCGCGTCTCGAACATGGAGGTGCGCAGCTGGGAGGCGATAATCACCCCAAAAACGAGGAGGATAACGAGCGCGGCGACCGTGATCGCCAGGGCGATGCGGGCGGACAGGGAATGCCGAATACGACGGGCGAGGTGAGAGGAGGCGAGAAGGGACCACGGCCTCGACGATGCGACGGCACGCAGCAGATCCTTGAGCGCGTCCCTACGCCCCTGCGCCGGCACGGTACCCAACCCCGCGGACTGTGACGACCAGCTCGGGACGCTCCGGGTCGCGTTCGATCTTGGAGCGAAGGCGCTGCACGTGGACGTTGACGAGCCTGGTGTCGGCGGCATGACGGTAGCCCCACACCTGCTCGAGGAGTTCCTCGCGCGAGAACACCTTCCACGGCGAGCGCGCTAGAGTCACCAGCAAATCGAATTCCAGAGGAGTCAGCGCAATGACGCGCCCCTCACGCTTGACGATGTGGCCGGCAACGTCGATCGACAGGTCCTGGAGGGACAGGCCCTCATCGGCCTGCGAGTCCTCACGGCCTCGCAGGCGCGCGCGCACGCGCGCCACTAGTTCCTTGGGCTTGAAGGGCTTGGGAACGTAATCGTCGGCACCGGCCTCGAGACCCGTCACGACATCAGAGGTATCGGAACGGGCGGTCAACATAACGATCGGGGCGTCCGAAACCCGACGGATCGCGCGGCACACGTCAAACCCGTCCATGCCGGGCAGCATGACGTCCAGGAGGACCAGGTCAGGATTGTGCTCTTGAAATTGAGCCAACGCAGCGGATCCGTCGGCACAGAAGACGACGTCATACCCCTCGTTCTGGAGGACAATGCCGATCATCTCAGCCAGGGCGACGTCGTCGTCGACGACGAGGATGCGCGAACTCATATCACGATAGTGTCACGAAATCGTCACGAACGCAGGAGACTCGCGCAGCCATCCCTCAATTTCTCCCCGAGATAAGGTTTCGCGCAAGGTGCGCATATGGCAGGATGGGCACTGTAGAAGCACCATCAACACGGAGGCATCAATGAGCTCCCCCTGGACCTCTCCCGATCCGTCCGCCCCCTACCAGGGATGGACGCCGCAGCCCGAGTCCGGCGCACCGACGCCCCAGCAGGGCTACGGCGCTCAGCAGGGTTACACGGCCCCCCAGGCCCCCCAGGGATACGGAGCCCAGCAGGGCTACACCGCACCCCAGGCCCCCCAGGGATACGGAGCCCAGCAGGGTTACGCGGCCCCCCAGGCCGCCCAGGGATACGGAGCCCAGCCCTCCTACGGCGCACAGCCGGGCTACAACGCCCAGCCCGGAGCATCCGGCTACTCCACCACCAACCGGTGGGGATGGCAGTCCAAGCCCGGCATCATCCCGCTGCGCCCCCTGACGATCGGTGACCTGTTCAGCGGTGCCTTCGAGGCAATCCGTTCGAACCCGAAGGTTCTCTTCGGCTTCACCGTCGTCATCATGCTGCTCGTGTCGCTCATTACCAGTGTGTCGATCCTGCTTTCGGGCCTCGGATACGAGTCCGTCGCCAATACTGACTACGATCCCCAGGCACTCCAGCAATCGTTGACGGATCGGACCAACGTTCTCCTCCTGAAAATGATTTCGAACATGGTGCAATGGATCGTCACGTTCGCGGGAACGAGCATCCTCACGGGCCTGCTGGCCTCGACTGTCTCCCAGATGACGGTCGGCAGGAAGCTGACGTTGAGCGAGGCGTGGTCGATGACGCGCAGGCGACTCGGATCGCTCCTTGGCTCCTTTGCGTTGACCGCGGTCATCACGATGATCCCGGTCGTCCTCTGGATCGTCGCCGTCTTCGCCTCACTCGCCGCGTTGATGGGTGGCAACGATGATTTGTGGTGGCTCGTGCTTGTCGCCTTCGCTGCTATTATCCCCGTCTTTATCCTCGTCTATTTCTTCCAGATCAAGCTGCTGTTCGCTCCGATATGCACGGTGCTGGAGGAGATCGGTCCCGTCGCTTCGCTGAAGCGTTCCTGGTCGCTCGTCAAGGGTGAGTTCTGGCCGACTCTCGGCCGCTTCCTACTCATGAACCTCATCGTCGGCTTCATCGGCGGATTCATTGGATTCGTCATCGGCCTCATCGGCGGCCTGGCATCCGTCGCGGTGACGTCCGACCCCTCAAGCCCGATCGGCTCTGCCATCGCCATGTTCTTCGTTATGCTCGGCTCCTCGCTGTTGCTGCCCTTCTCCGCATCGTTCGAGACGCTCATGTACACGGATCTGCGCATCCGTAAGGAGAACTTCGCCTCGGTCCTGGCACAGGCAAGCGCACAGCAGCAGTGATCACCCTGCTCTCCTGCGACGCTCCGCTGACCCCCGATGAGGGGGAGGCGCACGAGTGGATCGTTGAGGAACTCTCTCACAGCGAGTACGCGAATGTTCCCAACCCCATCGCGCGCTGGCTTGCGTCGCTCATTGACTGGTTCTGGGACGCCCTGTCCTGGAAGGGGCAGGGTACTCCCCCGGTCTCCCTGATCTTTATGATCGTGGGAATTATCGCGGTCGCCGCAATCATCATTGCGCTTATCCTCAACCCGATCCGCCTCGCCAAGCGCGTCTCTCCGACCGTGTTCGAGGAGGAGGCCAGCGAAACGGAGGCCCAGGCCTCGTTCGACGAGGCCGTGGCAGCCCAGGACTGGGACCTGGCCTACGTGTGGGCGTACCGTCTCATGGTTTTGGGCCTCGATGCTCAAGATGTCGTGACGTCCACGCCCGGCTTGACGGCGCGCGAGGCGGCGCACGCTGCGACGCGAGTCGCGCCCATGTTCGGCCCCCAGCTCGATCAGTTTGCACAGGCCTTTGACCAGGTGCGCTACGGTCACTCGGGCGTTTCATCCGATCAGGTTGAGGCTTTGCGCCGCTTCACCCCGGATCTCCTGCGCGCGTGCCGCGATGCGGAGGTGGCATCGTGAAAGCCACACAGGTCGCTGTCGTCACTCCGACGGCCCGCGAGCGCTTCGCCGCGGCACGCCCGATGATCATCATCGTCGTATTCTCGCTGCTGTTAGTGATCGCGGCGTCCATCCTGCCTGCGGCTGGGTACAACAACGCCCCCGTCGGTATTCGGAATAAGGAGGGCGACGGGGCGCGCGCCCTCGCCCAGGTGCTGGGCGACCACGGTATCTCCGTGCGTGACGTGAACGCGCAGCAGGCCGCGTCGGTCGACGAGAATACAACTCTCGTCGTTATTTTCCCGTCGCGTATGACCGAGGAGATGGCGAAGGCTATCGAGACGCGCACGAACGTCGTCTACGTGGGCCTCGAGGAGGATCAAGGATCATATTCCGTCTACCTTCAGGGCTTACGGTCCAGTCGCAAATACAGCAGCAAGACGTGGCTCACCCCTGGCTGCACGTCCGACATTGCGAGCCGTACCCAGCATCTGCAGGCCTCGGACTACGTACTGTCCGGCACGGCCGACGGATGGAATCTGTGCTTCTCCGACGACGGCAGGAACTACGCGTACGCCGAGCGCTCCGACTCTGGCCGATTCCGCGCTCTGATCCCCGACTCCCTGCGCCTGCGCAACCGCGCGATCTCCGAGGGTGGAAATGCCGCGCTGGCAATCAACGCGATCGGCCGAACCCCGAAGGTCGCATGGTATTCGCCGACGCGCACCGATACTCCGACGGGCACGTCGACGCAGGAGCTGCTCACTTCCCCGTATCTCATGCCCGCATTCCTCATGATCATCGCCGCCTGCCTGCTGGCGGGCCTCGCACGTGGTCGCAGGCTCGGCCCCCTCACCTCCGAACGCCTCCCCATCGAAGTCCCGGCCTCCGAGACGCTTATCGGCAAGGCCCGCCTCATGCGTTCCCAGCGCGCCTACGAGCACGCCGCGCAGGCACTCCGCAGCTCCACAGCCTCGCGCATCGCGACCGCCCTGGGCGTTGCGCACACCGCCGACCGGGAAGCCCTCACTCACGCGATGGAACAGCGGGGCTTGCCCGCCTCACGCTGCTCCGCCCTCCTGTGGGGTCCGCCCCCAACCTCCGAAAAGGCGCTCATCCGCCTCGCCAATGACCTCGACGCTCTCGAAAAGGAGATTCGCCATGACTAGCCCGATCCCCGGCCCCGCGCCCGAGGGCATGCCCCAGCCCGGCCCCATCCCCGCCGCGCCGCCGAACGGCTACGCTCCCCAGGGCGCACCTACCCCCTACGCACCCCAGGTGCAGGTCACCCCGCAGGGCGCCAACGCCTCGTTCTCTGCGCCCACCGGCGAGGGGTGGTCGGGCCGCGCACTCAATGAGACTGAGAAGCGCACCCAGGAGGCGCTCCTTGCTCTGAAGGCGGAGATCGGCAAGGCGGTCGTCGGCCAGGACGCCGCGATCAGCGGGCTCATCGTCGCCCTTGTCGCGGGTGGTCACGCGCTCCTCGAAGGCGTGCCCGGCGTCGCGAAGACGCTGCTTGTGCGCACTCTGTCGCGCGCCCTCGACGTGGACATGGCGCGTATTCAGTTCACCCCCGACCTCATGCCCGCCGATATCACGGGCTCGATGGTGTGGGATTCCGGCCAGTCCGAGTTCGTCTTCCGTGAGGGCCCCGTCTTCACGAACCTGCTGCTCGCGGACGAGATCAACCGTACGCCTCCGAAGACCCAGTCCGCCCTCCTCGAGTCGATGGAAGAGCACACCGTCTCGATCGACGGCGAGACCCGTCAGCTCCCCGAGCCGTTCATGGTGATCGCGACGCAGAACCCCGTTGAGTACGAGGGCACCTACCCGCTGCCCGAGGCCCAGCTGGACCGTTTCCTGCTCAAGCTCGAGCTGCCGCTGCCGTCACGTGAGGCCGAGATCGACATCATCGCACGTCACCAGGCGGGCTTCAGCCCGATGGCGCTGGCCGAGGCCGGCATCCGCCCGGTCGCCAGCGCAGCCGACATCCAGGCTGCCCACGCGGTCGCATCCCGCATCGAGGTCTCACCGGCAGTCATGGCCTACCTCGTCGATCTGTGCCGCGCGACCCGGACCTCCCCGGCTGTGCGTCTGGGCGTGTCCCCCCGAGGCGCGACCGCGCTGCTGCGCACCTCGCGCGTGTGGGCGTTCCTCCAGGGCCGTGGCTTCGTCACCCCCGACGACGTCAAGACGATGGCTCCCGTGACGCTTGCACACCGCCTGGGTCTGCGCGCCGAGGCCAACCTTGAGGGCGTTACCGCCACGGATGTCGTCGCCGGCGTCCTCGCGGCTACCCCCGTGCCCCGCTGAGGCCCCCGTGGCGATTTCGGCGCGTAGCGCGCTCCTCGTACTGGTCGGGCTCATTCCCCTCGCCTTCGCCCCGTCTCGTGCTCTCGCGTGGGCGTGGTGTGGCCTCGTCGTGGCCGTGTGCCTCCTCGATGCTTTCGCCGCGCCCTCCCCGCGCACCCTGCGTCTTAGCCGTGACGTGACCGGGCCGATTCGCGCTGACCAGACCACCGAGTCTCGCCTGCGGCTGACAAACACGACGAAGCGCCACATGAACCTGGATGTGCGCGACGCGTGGCCTCCTTCGCTCAACCCGTCGCCGGCACGCCAGCGCGTGCGACTGCGTCCGGGTACCTCCGAGCGCGTCTCCACGGTGCTCGCCCCGACCCGGCGCGGCACCCGCGAGGCCGACGTCGTCACCATTCGCTCGTGGGGTCCTCTGCACCTGGGCGCGCGCCAGGTGAGCCTTTCCGCTCCCCTGTCCCTGTCGGTCCTCCCCGAGTTTAAAGCGCGCGTCCTGCTGCCCTCGCGCCTGGCGCGCCTCCACGAACTTGAAGGAACCACACCGACGACGCTGCGCGGCGCGGGAACCGAGTTCGACTCCCTGCGCTCCTACGTCGTGGGCGACGATCCGCGCGACATCGACTGGCGCGCGTCCGCACGTTCAACGGAACTGATGGTGCGCCAGTGGAGGCCCGAACGCGACCGCCACGTCGTGATCGTCGTGGACTGCGGGCGCGCCTCCTCGGCTCTGCTCGGAGCCCCCGAGCATGAAGAGGTCGACTCGATCGCGCTGGGACGCGCCCCACGCCTCGATTCCTCTATCGAGACCGCCCTGCTTCTCGCTGCCCTGGCCGACCGAGCGGGCGACAAGGTGCACCTCATTGTCCTCGACTCGGCTGTCCGCGCGCGCGTGTCCGGCGTGCGAGGAGCCAAGGTCATCGAGACCCTGGCCCACACGTTTACGGATATTTCGCCCCGCCTGGACGTCACCGACTGGTCGGAGATGGTCAGCACGGTCGAGCAGACCGTGCATCATTCCGCGTTCGTCGTTATCGCTACGAAGATTCCGCCGGCCGGCATGGAAACCGAGTTCACCGACGCGCTAGCGCGTCTCAGCGACCGCCACACGGTGCTGGTTGCATCGGCGACCGATCCGGATGAAATCCGGGCGCGCGCAGGACGCGAGGACGCCGAGCAGGTGTTCCTTGCAGCCTCCGCTTCCCTCGCTGAACGGTCCGACGAGGCGGGAGCCACCGACGCTCGCCTGGCCGGTGCTCTGACCGTGCGCGCCTCGGCGGGTCTGCTTCCCGCCCGGACCGCGGACCGCTACATCGAGCTCAAGAAGAGCGGCCGACTCTGAGCCGGACCCACTTCTCGCGCTCGTTGACGCCGCGTGAGCGACTCACCCCGAGACAGGCTGGTAGTAGCCGGCGTCAATGCCGACATCTGCGCTGGCGCCCGCCTGGTGCGCGCGCCGCCCGAGGATGAGGATGTACGCCCACACCGCGGCCGTCATGAGGGCACCGAAGGTGATCTTGACGGCGTCGGGCAGGTCGGAGGGCGTCACGAAGCCCTCCAGGACGCCGGATCCGGCCAGGAGGATGGCACAGCCCGCCGCGGCCGTCATCGCGCTACGAGCCGCCTGTCCGACGGCCTGGAAGCGCGTCATCGGACCGGGCACGAGCAGCGACCAGAAGACGCGCAGGCCCGCCGCGATCGAGATGAAGACGGCAGTCAGCTCGGGAAGTCCGTGCGGCAGAATGAAACGGAAAAAGTGCCAGACTCCGCCGTAGCTGAAGACGATGGCCGTTGACGTGCCGATGCTCGTGGCGTTCTCCCACAGGATCTTCAGCGGGTAGACTCCCGTGATCCCCGTGGCCACGCCTACCAGGGCGATCCAGGCATTGTTTGCCCACACAGAAAGGCCAAATTCCGCGTTCGTGTCCTGGTGGTAGTACTCGACGAACGCGCTCTGCGCATAGTACTTCAGCTGCTCGGGGGTACCCAGCTCGTTCATGACGTCCGGGTGACTCATCAGGTAGTGCGCTTGGACGCCGGCGATGGCAATGAACGCTGCCATCACGGCCAGGATCACCCAACGGATCCGGTAGAGCGTGAGCGGTAGGGACACCGTGAAGAAACGGGCGATAACGGCTCCGGACAGCCCTCCGGTGCCCGCGAGACGCCCGCGCGCGGCGGAGAGGATGCGCGACAGCTCCGCGATCACGTCGGGATCGGGGTTGAGCGTGCGCACGCGCGCCAGATCCGTCGTGGTCGAACGGTAGAGACGGTCGAATTCGTCGATCTCGTCGCCCGACAGCGAGCGCTGGCGCGTCAGCTGTTCGAGCCGTTTCCATTCCGTTTCGCCACTTACCCGCAGCACATCAATGTCCATTGGACTAGCGTGTCATATATGAGCACGCAACGCAGTCAATCGAGCGCCATTCAAGACGACTATGTGCGCACGGGCGAGGCAGTCACCCTGGACGTGACGCCGGCCTCGCCTCCGGAGCGCTTCGCCGCCGCCGTTATGGATGCGACGACGTACTTGATGTGCACGGTCGTGCTGGTTGTCATGGCCGTCAGGTTCACCTTGCCGTCCCCGTCGATCCAGCGCGTGATCATCATCGGTTTCTTCTCGACGACGATGTTCTTCCTGCCTCTGGTCGTCGAGATCGCGACCCGTGGGCGTTCGTTTGGGAAGTGGGCATTTAACCTGCGGGTCGTGCGCGACGACGGCGGTGCGATCACTGCCCGCCATAGCGCAGTGCGCGTCTCGACAGGCATTCTGGAGAACTGGGCGACCTTTGGTGGCCTGGCTGCACTCGCGGAGATCATGAGCTCAAAAGGCAAGCGCCTGGGCGATCTGGCGGCCGGTACGATGGTGTGTTCGCAGGGTACATCCGTGTTCTACCCGCCGCTCGTACTGCCGCCGGGCCTCGAAGACTGGGCACGCACAGCGACGATCCTCCCCCTTGACGATGCCCTCGTCGCGGAGGCTCGTGCCTTCCTGCAGTCGAATCGCTTGTTGAAGACGGACGTCCGGGGACAGGTCGCCGTCTCGCTCGCACAGCGCCTGTCGCGTCGCGTGCAGACTCCCCTCCCCGATGGCCTCCACCCGGAGGTTGTGATTGCGGCCGTGCTGGTGGCCCGCAGGGATCGCGACTGGGGTCGGGAGGCTGAGCGCCGCTCGCGAGGCCAGGCTCGTTTCCACGAGGCGACGCAGGCTCGTTTCGGCCTCTAGCCCCTAGTCGTTGCCCTCGGTATCCGTGCCGTCGACGACGGTGAACTGGGCGCGACGTCGCGCGTAGGGGCTCGACGGATCGAGCGGGCTCGAGGTGTCGGGGGTCCCCACGGAACGCGCGGGCCCGAACGGTCCGGTGGTCGGCTTGCGAGTCTCCTGAGGCGGTACCGGGGCTGCCTGCGCCTCCTGGGCGACTCTACGCACGGCGTCGACGAGCGCCGCGAGGTCATCTCCCGAGGGCGGCGCGGGTTCGAAAGTGGTTGCCAATCGCACGACCTGCCAGCCAAGCGGCGCGGTGAGGTTGTGCGCGTGTTCGTCGCACAGGTCGTAAGAGTTAGGGTCGGCGACAGTCGCGAGGGGGCCGACAACGACCGTCGAGTCGCGGTAGTCGTAGGTCAGAGTGGCGACGGCGACCGTGGAGCAGCCGGGCTTGGAGCAGTGGCGTTGGGCAATCACGCCCCTAAGAGTACGACACTCTGCGCCCGTATCGCCCGCTTCGGCGCGCCATACGCCTACCCTGAGGGGGTGTTTCCTACGCGCCGCCATGTCTCGAGTCGTGACCGCCACGGTCGCGGTCCGCGCGGTCCCCTGTTTTTCCCGGGGACTCCGGCATGGAGGACGCGGCGTGAGGACTTCGATCTGATGGTCGGTGAACTCGTCACCGAGCTCATTCGTCGATGGCCGCAGGTGGCCACGATCGAGTTTGCGGTCGAGGATGTTCCCCCGTCGAATCCTGCTCCCTGGGAGTCTCACAACGTCGTCGTCGCGCGTATTTTCCCGGCGGATCGGCGTCGCGGTCTGCACGATCGTATCGTCGTCTATCGCCTGCCGATCACGCTGCGGTGCGCACCGGAGGAGGTCGCTGTTATGACGCGCAGGGTATTGATCGAGCGCATCAGCCACATCCTGGCGCTGCCGCCGGACGAGATCGACGACGCGATGCGCTGAGCGGCGCTTCAGTTGGTGGTGCGGATGGCGCCGCTGACGGCGCTGATGCCTTCCGTGCCCACGTTCCACGTCGTGGTCATGCGCCCCACAGCCGTGTCCGCGGAGACGACGATAGCCGCCTGGATCGGAGAGTCCGCGCTGAGGGTTCCACCGTTGTCAGGCAGATCCACGAGGGTGGGGATCCCGGGTGCAACGTAGATGGTTCGCCCGCCCACGCGCACTGCGACCGCTCCGGGTGTGGAAGCAGACGTACCGCTCGACTGTGGGTCCTGATCGGCGCCGGACTGGCTCGTCCCGGACTGCCCGCCGCTCGGCGAGGGCGAGGCCCAGATGTCAGGGGTTGCGCTCGGGCTGGGGGCATCCGATGAGGCGACGCCTTGCTCGTTCGACGAGGCCTGGGCGTCCGCGGGTGCGTAGAGCAGGAGGCTCGCGCGCACGTTGGTGACGCCCGAATTGGTGGCCAGGGAGGTGGCACGGATCGGCTTCGTGGAGAGGACCTGGCGTCCCATGGCCTCAATCTGGGTGGCGCCAGGAATGGTCGCCTCGGTCAGGGCTGTGGCGGGAGTCGCGTTGGACCGCATGATCCAGGCACTCGCTCGCTGCGCCCACGGCGCACCGAGGGTGATTGTCGTCGTCTGAGCCACGACCTCGTGATCGGAGGTCACGATGAGCGCGATCGGACTGGAGTCGCTGGACGCGCCGTCGAGGGGCATGTCGAGAGTGGTGCCTTCTGCGACCGTCGCCTGGCCTCCAGCCAGGGGGTGCACGCCGGTCGAATCGGCGACGGAGACGCTCACGTGGGCCTCTCCCGACGGCGAGGCAAGGCGCAGCAGGGAGGTTCCCTTCGGGTCCACGCCGAGGATTGTCTGCGCGGTTGCGGGCACGACCGCGGAAGCCAGGGTGGTACCCTGCGGGATTTCACCGTTCATGAGGGAGGCCTGCGCCCAGGCGGCAACCCCTCCCCCGTCGGCGGTCACATGCACGGCCAGTGCGCTCTCGTCGGGGAACCATCCGGCGAGCAGCACCGAGGCCGAGGAACGTGCGGGGACTGTCACCTGACGCGGTGCTGCGTTGAGCGGCCCCGACGCGCCGTACCCATCGATGCTGACGACCGAGGCTGTGGGGCCGGGGTTGGACAGGATCAGGACCATGTCGGCACCCGCGGTGGTCGCGCCGGTCGCGATCCACTGAGATGTGCGAGCGGCCGCGCAGCCGACGGCGCTGAGGCCGGCGAGTTCGCCGCCGCCCTGACCGGCGAGGGTAAGGGCCGTCGGGATGACACCGCCCTGCCCTGTGACAGAAGCGGGTGCGGGAGACACGGGAGCCGTCACCAGCGAGGACCAGGTGGTGCCCGCCGCGACGTTCGTGGTCTCGAAGGGGTCGACAATGCCGGAAGGGCAGGCGAGCTGGACCTGGGAGGGGTGCGCGCTCTGCGCGGTACCTTCCACCGTGGAGGGAGCAGACGACACCCACATGGACGCCGAGGCCACAACCGCTGCGGCGATCCCCGCTCCCATCAGGGTCGTCAGGGAGTTGGCTGGGCGCTTCGTCATCTCTTCCTCCACGCGGATAGGGCGCTTGCTGCGGCGACGACCAGGCACACGCCGGAGGCGATCCGCCAGGGGATGATCCACCACGCGCTGTAAGTGAGCGTCAGGTGCCCTGCGGTAGGCATCTCGAAGGCTTGAGACCATCCGTCGGCTGCTTCAGTGGCGGCCAGCGCGGTACCGTCGACGGATGCGCGCCATCCGGAGTCGGCGCGCTCGGCGAGGATCAGGGTGCCGCTCGCATCAACGTGTCCGCTGACGCTGAGCTGGCTGCCGCCGACCGGGGTAGTCACGCCGGACGCCGACTCGACGCGGACCCGCGAAGGGGTCACGCCGTTCGGGCGCACGCGCCAGACGGTGCCCGAGTTCGTGTCGCCGACCTTTTCGAGGCCGGAGGCGCGGTCGAGTCCGGAGGTCAGGGCCTGGGATCCGCTGGCGCCCAGGGGCACCAGGATCGTATCGATATCGTGGGCGGCCAGGGTCGCCACGGTCGCATCATCGGGGTAGACGACGAGCGTGTAGGCCGCCTGGGCAAGCGACGCGGTCGCGGGGTCGCGCAGGACTCCTTCCGCAGCGCCCGAGCGAGCCTGAGCGAGGGCGAGGGCGCGCGTTGCCGGCGACCCATCGGTCAGGGAGGGGCCCGAGCCGCGCCACAGGGACGCGTTCACCGTGCCGTTCGTGGGATCGCCGTCGAGGACGAGGATGCGTCCCGCGCGCGTCGAGCGCTGGGCCTGCGAGGCGACAGCGGAGACGATCGGCGAGGACATCGGGGAAACGGTCGAGCGCTGCGCGAGCGTGAAGGTCGGGGTGTCCGCTGCGTCGCCACGTGCGGCGAAGGCGGAGGCGGCCACGCCTCCTCCTGCTCCTAGCAGAACGAGCGCGCTCAGGGCGCCGAGCGCTCGCACGGTGAAGGGTCGCGAGCCGTCCCATGCGGGGTGAGGGCCCTCGGCCTCGTCTTCGTTGCCCGAACCAGATCGGGCGGCGAGCACGAGCAGGGCGCCGACAGACAGGGACAGCGCGGGGGAGGTCCATGCGTGAGCGACGAATGCCCCAGAGATTCCCACGCCGATCTGCGAGGCTGCCCAGCCGGCCGCGGCGGTTACGAGGGCTCCGCAGAAGGCGAGCGCAGCGAAGCGAGTACGCAGGCGCAGGAGAGCAATGCCCGCGGCGGCAATCACGCCGGCACCGACAATGCCCAGGGCAACGGCCTCGAGGGGCGTTGACGGCGCGGCAGGCATGCCGAGCATCGCCATCCACGAGTCGGCACGCGTGTAGGCGTGCACTCCCCCGCTCGTCGCGGCGAGCGCCGGCCATGCCGAAGGACGCGCCGCAATCGAGACGTAGGTGGGAACGAGGAGGACGAGGGCGGGCAGTGCCACGAGGAGAGACCGACGCGAGCGCCACGCCAGGGCACCCGCACCCAGCGGGAGCGTCCAGGGAGCGCAGCAGGCCAGAACGACGAGGGCGAGAGCTGCGCATCCTCCGTTAATTCCTCGCGGACGCAGTGGGGCCTCATCGACGCCGCCGGCACCGGCTACCAGCAGGGGCTTCGGCTGACCCACACAGTAGGCAACAAAGACAGGCAGGGCCGCGTGCGCGAGGGTCGCTGCGAGAACGCCGTGCGTGGCGCTCATCAGCAGGGAGGGGGCGACAGACCAGGCAAGGGACACGAGAAAGCGGACGCGCAGCGACGAGGCGAGCACCCGCGAGGGAATCCATGCCACCATCGCGGCGATCGGCGTTGATGCGACAAGCAGGAAGGTAGCAAGCGCTCCCGGGGTGATGCCCATGGGCGCGAACGGAGCGCTGAGAATCGCCATGAGGATCGTCAGCGGATCAGCCCCGCCGGCATACCCGTCACCACCCGGAATCCACGCAGACCACGCGGCGGCCCACAGCTCGGACCACGAGGAGGGCAGGGACACCCACGCGCCACCCACGAGGCCCCCCGCCGTCCCCCACCACTGCATGAGCGCCAGGGCGGCAGTCAGGATGAGGAGGCCCAGGGCAGTCGATGCCGAGCGGAAGCGGTACCGCCGCATCGAGGCAACAACCAGCGGATCGATCCGCTCTCCATGTTCATCTTCGTCCACGCCTGCGGGTTCCTTGCGCAGCAGGGCGGGAGCCGTCTCAAGCGCGCGCAGGGCCGAACGGGGAACGCGGCGCGACTGAGCTGCGCGTGCACGCCCCGCCAGCAGGCGCGGGGTCGCGCCGATCAGGGACACAAGGGCGCCGATTTCGGGCAGGGCGAGCGAGGCACGGCCCGTCAGGATGCGTCCGAGGGCGCGGGCAGGGCTCCACACGAGGAGCCACAGAGCCAGGAACGGCAGGATGAGAGCGGGCACAGCCTTGCACCAGTTGTACATCTGGGCGTAGCGGCGCTTGCGGAACGACCCATCGGTCGCATCGTTACCGTCGACGAGGGCATCGGAGACATCCCCGGTCGGTTCGCTGTGGTCCGTGTCCGAAGCGGCGTCGAGGCCGGAGTAGAGGGAGACGCGGGCGTGACGCACGCGCGCCTTGGGGGCCACAATCACGCGATACCCGGCCAGGTGCAGGCGGCGCCCCAGGTCGAGGCCGTCACCGAAGGGGCCGAGCGCGGGATCGAATCCGCCGACTGCCTCGTAGGCCTCGGCGCTGATGAACAGACCGGCGGTGCCGACGCCGAGGACGTCGCTCGTGCCATCGTGCTGCCCCTGGTCGATGTCGTCATCGCCGATACGCTCGAGTCGGCGGGCACTGGCCGTGGCAAAGATTCCGAGTTCGAGGAGCCGACTGCCGTCCCAGCTCATCTGCTTGACGCCGACAGCTCCGACGGTCCTACCGACGGCGGCGGCCTGGATGAGCTCGTCAAGACACTCGGGTTCGGGGGCGCTGTCCTCATGTAGGATCCACCACCACTGCTCCGACGCAAAGCGGGCACCCTGTGCGTGGGCGCGACGAATCGCGTCGCCGAGGTTGCGGGCGCGGCCGACGCGCACGAGCTCGGCACCGTCGGGAACTCGATCAGCGGGGAAAGGGGTGACGTGTCGTCCTGCGACATCAATGATGGTCAACGAATGCGGGGCCACCGATTGATTCTCGATGGCCCGCAAAACGGACTGGGTCAGCGGCGCTTCTCCCCTTGTGACAAGGATCGCACCGACGGAGCGCTGCGTCGGACTCAACCGGCCATACGGCGCAGGCGCCGCCTCTCGCGCTCGGACATGCCGCCCCAGATGCCAAAGCGCTCGTCGTTAGCCAGCGCGTATTCCAGGCATTCTTCGCGCACCTGGCAGGCCTGACAAACGGCCTTAGCCTCGCGAGTGGAGCCGCCCTTTTCAGGGAAAAACGCCTCAGGATCCGTCTGCGCACAGAGCGCGTGCTGCTGCCACGCAAGGGGGCCGTCAATGCGGGCGTACTGCGCCGCGTCGGCGTCCTCGGACCACTCGATGGGCCCGTCACCGAAGATGTTCCACATTGCGGGAGCTCCTTATAACGAATCGATCAATACGAGAATTACACGCGTGTCATTGCAGGAAGTCAAGCCGTTTCGCGATATTGAGACCTTTTCCGTAGCACTTGACCCAACGGTAAAACAATGCCCTATTTCAAGGACTTCACAGTTACTAAGTACTTGGGTCGCCTGGGACCTTCGATATACTTGAAACCATGAACAATAAGTCCTTAGAAACTATGAGCAGGCTCACCCACTGTATCACAGTGATTAACGGATGGTCAGGCCCAGCACTCACCCAATACGGCCAGGAACGGGTTGAACTGGGAGGACCCGTGGTCAGCCGGTGGTTAGCGAAGATCGCAAACTACCTGACAAACGAACTCGCGGCCGATCTGTTCGGCACGGGCGAAGCGACACCAACCCGCATCTACACGACTCTTCAGCCCTGGCAGGACACGCTCTGGCAGATCGCAGCGCGGGCGATGGGATGGGAGGTTCTCGATACACGACGTCCGCTCCCCGGAGACCTTTTCGTCACGAATATTCTCGGTTCCGAAGCATCCAACGCGCTGGACACCGGGGCGCACGTGCTGGCGCAACCCGCACAGTACCTGTCGTTCGCATGGGATGGTCCCCTGGATGGAGCTCTCGACGGCCTCGCGGAAATCGCCATGCAGCCGGATGCCCTCGTCGTCGACACTCCCCCGCTGCTCGTCCAAGCCCGCGACGAGGCACTGGCTGGGACCCGCCCGTCGGCACCGGTTGAGGGAAGCCGCGTCGCGCTGCTGTGGGATGCGCGTACGGGTGCGGGCCAGGTCTTGGATCAGTGGATGCAGGGACGCTCTGTCGTCATCATTGATCCGCACGCGGTCTCGCCGGACAGGCTGACGCAGATCCTGGCGACGGAGGACGTGGACGGCGGGCTCGTCACCTATCAGAGGTAGAGGGTCACCACACGCCCAGGACTCGCGCAGCAGCGAGTTTGAGGCCCTCCAGATGGTCACGGCGGATCTGACGCCAGCGCAGGGCGAAACGCAGCCTCGAGGCGGCACCCTGCCCCTCGAGCTCGTGCAGGATGGCGCGCAGCTGGCGCGCGCGGCGCTCGTCGAACGTGCCGACCTTCTGGGCGGTGCGGGCAGTCAGAATGAACTGGTTGCGATAAAAACCGTTCCGCAGCTTGGCCATGCGGGCGTCACGCGCCCCGGAGCCGGAGTTCGCGCCCTGCACGTTGCCGCCATGCTGACGGTATTCAAGCGTCGGCTCCTCGCCAATCACCCAGATCAGGCCGATTGAGCGAGCAAGCGCGTAGACATACCAGTCATGCACGCCGATCTCGCTGTAGTCGAGGCCTTCCAACACCTGCACGAGAGCCTCGTGAGCCTTCGGACTGAAGACGTAGGTGGAGCCGGGACCCGCGGCCTCGAAAAGGAAGTCCCAGGCCCGCTGTGGCTGCGACTTGCGAATGAGGCGGCGCTCCCCCACCGCCCCGCCGGGCAGCCACTGGAAGGACGTCACGTTCGATGACACGACGTCAGCCCCACGATCGGCCATGAGGGCCAGCTGAGAACTCAGCTTGTCCTCGTGCCACACGTCATCCTGGTCGGTGAATGCGACGTAGGAGCCGTCGGGGGCATGCGTCGTAAAAAGGTGCAGGAAGTTGCCCGTGACGCCGGGGGTACCGTCGCGCTGGGGCAGAACCCTGATCCGAGGGTCGGCAGCGGCGCGCGCCTCCAAGTGCGCGCGCGTCCCGTCGCTCGACGCGTCGTCGGACGCGACGAGACGGACGTCCACGCCCACCTGGGCGAGCACGGAGTCCACCTGTTCGTCGAGCCACGCCCCGCCCTCGGCCATCCCGTTGTAGGTGGCCATGAGGACGGTGACTCGGGGGCGAGGCACGGCCTCGTCTCGGGTCACGCGATCCAAGGAATCAGTGTCCTTCGGCGGCGTACTTCGCCTCGACGGCTTCCTTGAGGGGAGCCCACCACGCCTCGTTCTCGGTGTACCAGGCGATCGTGTCGGCGAGGCCGTCGCGGAAGTTCGTGAACTGGGGCTCCCAGCCGAGCTCGGTGACCAGCTTGGAGTTGTCGATCGCGTAGCGCAGGTCGTGGCCCGGGCGGTCGGTCACGTGATCGAAGTCGTCGGGGGCGTAGCCCATCAGCTCGTTGAGGATGGCAACGACGTCGCGGTTGTTCGTCTCGCCGTCCGCACCGATCAGGTAGGTCTCACCGATGCGGCCCTTCATGAGGATGTCCCACACGGCCGTGTTGTGGTCGCGCACGTGGATCCAGTCGCGCACGTTCAGGCCGTCGCCGTACAGGCGGGGGCGCACGCCGCGCAGGCGGTTCGTGATCATGCGGGGAATGAACTTCTCGATGTGCTGGTAGGGGCCGTAGTTGTTCGAGCAGTTCGAGATCGTGGCCTCAACACCGAAGGAGCGCACCCACGCGCGCACCAGCAGGTCCGAGCCCGCCTTGGACGAGGAGTAGGGCGAGGAGGGGTTGTAGGGCGTGGTGGGCGTGAACTTCGCGGGATCATCCAGCTCGAGGTCACCGTAGACCTCGTCCGTGGAGATGTGATGGAAGCGGACCTTGTGGCGACGCACGGCCTCCAGCAGGGTGAAGGTGCCCACCAGGTTGGTCTGGATGAAGGGCGAGGGGTCGAGGAGAGAGTTGTCGTTGTGCGACTCGGCAGCAAAGTGCACGACCGCGTCGGCGCCGGCGACGACGCCATCCACGAGGTCGGCGTCGGCGATGTCGCCCTCGACGACGGTCAGGCGAGCGGCGAGCTCGGCGGGCACGTCGGTCAGGGACGCACGATTGCCCGCGTAGGTGAACTTATCCAGGACGACGACGTCGACGTCCGGGTGGTCCTCCAGCAGCGTGTGAACGAAATTCGCTCCAATGAAGCCGGCGCCGCCGGTCACAACGATCTTCATGAGGTCTTCTCCTTTGCGCGCCCGCAGGCGTCCGAGGGTGCTACTCACCCGATTCCTGACCCTATTATGCCGTAGTTCTCACGCATTCCCCGCCACTGACCTCCACTTACCCGTCGGATACGTCACTATTCGCCACGCTGGAGGTCCCGTGAGGGGCCACAGCGCGCTGATAAATTGGACGTATCCCCTACAGAAACGGACCACTCGTGACTCGTCTCGTCCCCTCGCTCGCACTGCTCGCCCTGTGCGCTGTTTCCACGGCCTCGTGCTCCATGCTCGAGGACACCCAGAGCGCTCAGTCGACACCCGCGGCCTCCGTTTCCGCGGGAGACCCCGGCCAGCCGTCGAGCTCGGCGATGCCGACCCTGCACGCGGCCTCCCCCGGATGCGCCGCCATGGATGAGATTTTCACCGAGGCACTCAACGGCTCCGAGACCGGCCAGGCCTACAGGTCTCTGGCGGCCAAGCGCTCAGGGGAAACCACCGCGGACGAGCGACACCGCGCGTGGGAGGCCTTCGCGGCCACCTTCAAGAACGACTACTCCGACCGCCTCACCCAGGCGGCCACAGACGAGACCTCCAAGCAGGCCCTCGCGGCTCTCGCGGTCTACGTCGAGCGCAACACTGCCCTCGACTCCGGCGCGATCCCCGAGTTCGCCGATCAGCAGGGAGCCGAGGAGGCCCTCAAGCGCGGTGAGAACCCCGAGGTGAATCCCGCCTACACGCAGGCCCTCGCCGAGGCCACGAGCGCTCACGCCACGCTGACGACCTGTATGCCTCACTGGCCCGTCGTTTTCTAGGCTCTGCGTGGCCTCGCGCCCGCCAGGCCACGCCCGGACTCGTGTACATTAGACGTATCTATCCCGGACAGATTGGCTCATTTCATGGCACGTGCGCTCGTCGACCACCTCGCTCCCGCGCGGGATCGTTTCGTCTCTACCGCAGCGCGACCTCTGGCCTTCGTCATCCTGGCCCTCGGTATCCTCTCCGTCGCCACGGGCTGGATCTTCGCCTCCCCTCCGGGTTCCTCTCCGGACGACGACTACCACCTCGTCTCCACGTGGTGCCCGCGCCCCATCGAGTCCACGGGCTGCGACACGGCCACGATCGACGGCGATCTCTACGTCATGGCCCCCGTGACCACGTCCCACGCGCAGTGCGAGGCCTTCAGCCCCGACAAATCGCACGCGTGCATCCATGACTACTCGGACGACACGATGTTCCCATCGTACCGATACAACGACGGCCAGTACCCCTACGGCTTCTACCAATTCCACCACCTGTTCGCGGGCCACAACGTGGAGCACTCCGTGTGGATCATGCGCTCGATCAACGTCGGCATCGCGATCGTGCTGATCGGCGCCGTCTGCGCGCTGTCGACCCGCGAGGTGCGCCGCGCGACCGCTCTGGCCGCGCTTGTCGCGTGGACGCCGATGGGACTGTACTTCATTGCCTCCAACAACCCCTCCTCCTGGGCGATCACGGGCGTCTTCACCTACGGCGCGGCTCTCTACGGCGCGCTGAACGCACAGGGGTGGCGCCGCTGGACGCTGCTGGGCGTGGGCGCGCTGTCCTCCCTGCTGTGCTACGGCTCGCGAGGCGACGCCGCCTTCTACGTCTTCGTGGCCTCCCTCGGCGTCCTCATCCTGGCTGCCCGCCGCCGCCACCTGCCCGAGATCGGCATCGCCTCCGTCCTGAGCGTCATCGGCATCTGGTGCATGCTCGGCTCCGGCCAGTCCGGCCACATCGCCCAGTCCGAGGCCTCGGTGACCCTGCGCGAGCGCATCGAGGTCGCGATCATGAACATCCGCTACCTGCCCGAGTACTTCGCGGGCTTCACCGGTTTGTACTCCGGCCCCGGCTGGCGCGACACTCCTCTGCCGGGCTACACGACGGTCCTCGGGCTCCTCGTCCTGGGCGCGGTCCTCTTCTACGGGGCACGCACGATGAGCCTGCGCAAGATCCTGGCCGCCTTCGTCGTCTTCGGCGCGATGGCGGGCATCCCGCTGCTGATCGCGACCCCTCCGACCTTCCCCAACCTCGGCGGCTACCACTCCCGCTACGCCCTGCCGCTGCTGGGCACGTGGCTACTCATCTGGCTCTCCTGCGCCGTCAAGAAGTCTTCGATAACCCGCGGCCAGATCGTCATGTTCGTGTTCTTCCTGAGCGTCGTCGACGCGGTTGCGATGCACACGACGATCGCCCGCTACGTCCGCGGCCTCCTCTCGATCCGCCACATGGGGTGGATCGCACCGGGTAACCTGAATGGTGACATCCAGTGGTGGTGGGCCGACATGCCGCTGAGCCCGATGGCCCTGTGGGGCCTGGCCTCCCTGGGATACGCACTTGCCCTGGCGAGCGCCATCTACCTGCTGCGTAATCGCCAGGTGGAGGTGCCCGCCTCGACCACTCCGACCGAAGAGGAAGAAACTGCATGAGCGCAACAGTCACCGTCGTCGTGCGCACGCGTAATCGCCCGGCGATGCTCACCCGTGCCCTCGCATCGATCGCTTCTCAGACCTTCGACGACTACGAGGTCGTCATCGTCAACGACGCCGGCGACGAGGCCGAGGTCCGCGAGATCGTCAAGAAGCAGAAGAGCGCCGTTCGTTCGAAGATCACGATCGTCACGAACGAGGTCTCGAAGGGCCGCGAGGCCGCGCTCGAGTCGGGTCTGTCCGCGTCGCACAACCGCTACTACGCGGTCCACGACGATGACGATTCCTGGCACCCGCACTTCCTGAAGAAGACGGTCGCCTACCTGGACGAACATCCGCAGGCGGGCGGCGTCGCCGCCCGCTGCGAGATCATCCGCGAGCGCGTGCGCGCTGACGGCATGTGCATCGAGATCGAGCGCGAGGTCCTGTCGACGGATAACTACGGCCTGTCCCTCGTGGACATGATGGTGGAGAACTACACGCCGCCGATCTCTCAGCTGATCCGCCGCGAGGTTGCCGACCGCGTGGGCCACTGGGACGGTTCCCTGCAGACGCAGGCGGACTGGGACTTCAACCTGCGACTGCTGGCGGACTCTCCGGTCGGCTTCGTCGACGGTGAGCCCCTGGCCTACTGGCACCACCGTGACACGATGGATGCGTCCCTGGGTAACTCTGTCGTCACGGACGCGTACCTGCACAAGTGGGACAACCTGCACATCCGCGACCGCTACCTGCGTGCCATGCTGGCGACGGAGGATCCTTCGTCCCCGCACCTGGGTCAGGCTCTGCTGTCGGCGGAGTACTACCGCCGGATGCGCGAGGAGTTGGCGCGCGTGGATTCGGGCTTCCACTCGTCGCTCAACCTCGTCCACGTCGACATGCTCAACACGATGACGGCCCTGCACCAGCAGGTGCATGAGCTGCGCGAGGAGGTGACGTCGCTGCGCGCGGAGCTCGCCGCCGGCTCGCAGCTCAAGCGTTCGGTGAGGAGCGCGGCGTCGAAGTCGAAGCGTGCCGCCAAGAAGCTGATGGGCCGCGGCTAGACATCGTGGTGCGCGCTGGCGCGCATGAGGCCGGGCCGGTCGCGGGTGTTACCGTGACCGGCCCGGCCTCGTTGACGCGATGCCCGTCAGGGCAGTGGGCGCACGACGTCCGGCGTCATACGATCCCATCCGTATCCGGCGGTGATGTGCTGCATGCGGGCGGGGCGCCCCATCCAGTCGGTGTGGACGATCATGTCGTCCCCCAGGTAGATGGCGACGTGCGTGACGGTGCCGCTCGTCGTGTAGAAGATGAGGTCGCCGCGTTGGCGCTGGGCGAGGGGCACGTGCTGGAAGCGCGGGTATGCGTAGAGCTCCTGCGACGTGCGGTAGGACGGCCACGCGTGCTTGATCACGTCGATGGGCTGGGGATCCAGGCCCGCGGTGTAGAGGGATTGGAGGACCAGGCCCGAGCAGTCGAATCCCTGGTCGTAGGGGCCTGCCCCTCCCCACGTGTAGGAGGAGCCGGTCTGGTTCCACGCGTACCCGATCATGGCCTCGACGCGCTCGGAGCGCGTGGCCGTCAGGGGCAGGGGCGTGGCCTGGTACTGGTCGACGGTCCACGGGTAGCCGGTGTCCATGGCATCCCAGGTGGCCTTGTCGACGACGCCGGTGACGGGTAGGCCTGCACGCTGCTGGAAGTTCTTGACGGCGGCGACGAAGGGCGCGTCGACGGAGGCGAGCTTGTTGGAGTGCCACAGGCCGAGGCGTACCTGGACGATACGCACCTTGGTGCCGTTCATGCCCCAGGTGAGCGTGTTGGTCGCGTCCCCGAGGCCCGTGATGTGGTCGGTGGGCTGCAGGTAGCCGGCCGGGGCCTCATACCCGCGCCATGCGCCCGAGGCGTCGAACTCGTAGCGGCGGCCGTTCAGTTCTAGGGGCGCGGTGCGCATGACGCCGGTGTCGGGGTCGAGGTAGTACCACTCTCCCCCATCGCGCACCCAGCCACCCAGCTGCGCGCCGCTGGAGGCGAAGAAGTGCCAGCCGTCGGCCAGGCGCACCCAGCCGGTGCGCATCGCACCCGAGGAGTCCAGGTAGTACCACGTGCCATCCACGCCGGTCATACCCGTACGCATGACACCGCTGGAGGGATCCAGGTAGTACCACTGTCCACCGTCGCGCAGCCAGCCACCCATCTGGGCGCCGCTAGACGCGAAGTAATGCCAGCCGTCGGCCAGGCGCACCCAGCTGGTGCGCATCGCACCCGAGGAGTCCAGGTAGTACCACGTGCCATCCACGCCGGTCATACCCGTACGCATGACACCGCTGGAGGGATCCAGGTAGTACCACTGTCCACCGTCGCGCAGCCAGCCACCGACGAGAGCCCCGGAGGGAGCCAGGAAGAACCAGTCGGCACCGTCGCGCAGCCAGCCGGTGGCCATGTAGCCACTGTCGTAGAAGAAGAAGCGCGCACCCCCAATCCGCACCCACTGGGAGGCGGGGTAGGTGCCGTCGGCGCGCCGCCACCACCAGCCGACCGAGTCACGCATCCACGCACCGCGTCCGGTCTCATCGGGCGCGCCCATCGTCGGGGGTTCCTCGCTCTCCGACGAGGCCGGGGCCGCCCGGTCCTCATCGCTCGCGCTGGGGGTGGCGGGCTCGGGCGCGTCCTTGGCCTCGGGGCTCGGGGAAGCCGACGGCGCGGCGGGCGAGGCGGACTGGGCCGCGGTTGAACTCTCTGCTGCAGACTGCGGCGTGGCCTCATCCCCGGCGTCAGCGCGGGCCTGCGCGGGCAGGGCGATGAGCGCAAGGGTCAGGGCCGCGGTGAGGGCGCGAGCGAGCGCGCGGCGGGCGAGCGTGGGCGTCGATGCCATGACAGTGCCTTGTCGCTAGAAAACAGTTCTCCTATAAGTGTAGGACGCTCCTCACACTGCGCGCGCGCCTTTGAGTCGTCAACTCGACAAAAAGCCGGGGCCCGGCGGCATCACACCGCTGGGCCCCGGCCTCGAACGCCGTTGCGTCCGTCAGTCCTCGTTTTCGAGCGCGTCGGCCTGCTGGGCCTGCATGCGCGCGAGGTGCTCGTAGTCGGCGGCGCCGCGCCTGGGCACGTCGCGCATGGGGCGCGCGGGCGTGAGATCCGTGAACGACGCTCCCAGGTTCACCAGGCCGCCGGACTCCATGCCCGGGCCGGGCAGGACGTCGAAGCGGCGCGCCTTCTGCAGGGCGTCGATGACGCTGGTCATGTCCTGGTTCTGGATGGCCGCGGAGATCGTGTAGGCACCCGGGTTGAAGGTCAGACGCGGAATGTCGATGTCGAGGTGACCGGTGCCCGGCTCGATCGAGGTCGGCACGTAGCAGGCGTCCATGCCGTGCAGGCCCCACACGAAGACGCCCTCGCGGGTGTCAATGGAGGCACCAAAGACCGGGGACTCGATGCGCTCGTTCGCACGGTAGTGCAGGCGCAGGCGCACGGGATCGCCCGGGTACACGAGCGACGTGGGCTGACCGGACGCGGATAGCAGTTCGATGCGCTCGATCATGGCCTCGCCGCTACCGAAGCGCGTGCCGCCACCCTCGACCTCAACGGCGTGGTGAGCGACGTCGGAGTAGGTATCGATGACCTCGGCGGCCGCGCCCACGTCGACGAGCGTGCCGTGATCCAGCCAGGCAGCCTGGTCACAGAAGGTCCGCATCTGCTCGAGGCCATGGGACACGACGACGACCGTGCGCCCCTGGTCCTTAAGCTGGGCGAACTTGTCCATGCACTTGTTCTGGAATTCCATGTCGCCCACGGCCAGGACCTCGTCGACGAGGAGGATGTCCGGCTCGACGTGGATGGACACGGAGAAGCCCAGGCGCACGTACATGCCCGACGAGTAGTTCTTCACCGGCTGATCGATGAAGCGCTCGACGCCGGAGAAGTCGATGATCGCATCCAGCTTGGAGTCGATCTCCTTCTTGCTCATGCCCAGGATCGCGCCGTTGAGGTAGATGTTCTCGCGGCCTGACAGCTCGGGGTGGAAGCCGGAGCCGACCTCGAGCATCGCTGCCATGCGCCCCGTCGAGGAAATCGTTCCCCTGTCCGGGGTGAGGATCTTCGCGATGCACTTGAGCAGCGTCGACTTGCCCGAACCGTTGTGTCCGAGCAGGCCAAACGTCTTGCCCTGCGGGATCTCGAAGGAGACGTCGTCGAGGGCCCAGAACTCCTCGAACTGAGCGCGCGAACGCTGCAGGAACGCGCCCTTGAGGGACTGGTTGCGGTTCTTGTAGATGCGGAAGCGCTTGGAGACGCCCTCCACCGAAATCGCGTTCGTCATCAGAGTTCCTCCACGATTCGTGCCGAGAAGCGGCGGAAGATCAGCGAGCCGAGGCCAAAGATGCCGAAGGCCCAGGCGGCGCAGCCGAGCCACACCTGCCAGGACGGCATCGCGAAGCCGTACAGCGTCGAGCGGTAGGCCTCGAGGAAGAGCTCAGCGGGGTTGAGGCGGAAGATCGTGACGATCGGGAGCGGCTCGCCTCCCCAGGTCCACCCCTTGGCCGCCAGGTCGGTCTGGACCTTGTTGAGCATCGAGAGGGAGAAGACGACACCGGAGGCGTACATCCAGATCTGGTTGAAGATCTGCCACAGGTGCGAGATGTCGCGGAAGTAGACCGACGCAACCGACAGGATGAGGCCCATGCCGATCACGAAGAGCATCGCGAGCAGCGTGATGACGATGACCGCGGGAATCATGAGCAGCACGCCGGGGCCGCCGGCGATGCACATGATGAGGATGATGACGCCCAACTCGAAGGCAAAGTCGTAGGCCAGGGCCAGCACCGAGGAGTAGATGAGGACCTGACGCGGGAAGTAGACCTTGGTGAGCAGGCCCGAATTACCCACGAGGGAATCCATGCCGCGCTGGATACCGCTCGACATGAAGTTCCAGGCGATGACGCCCACGCCGATCCACAGCGCGAAGGAGGACAGCCCCGAGTTCACGCCCTTGTCGGCCTCGCCGCGGAAGACGACACCGAAGATCAGGGCGTACACGGCGATCGTGGCGATCGGGTTGATGAAGGACCACAGGCGGCCGAGCGCGGTGCCCTTGAACTCCGAGGAGATCGAGCGCTGCGCCATGCGCACCGTCAGGTCAATGACCCGTTTCGTCTCAGACACGGCTACTCCCATCGCTTCTGTCGTGGTCAGGAAATCTATTCTACTTGCCTGCGGCCGGCGTGAGCGCGAGGTAGCGCTGCGTGAACTCTACGATCACGACGCTGGGCTTATAGGCCTCGATGAGGGCGGCGACGTCCGTCGGCTGGTCGGAGTCGAGGGCGTGGCCGACCTGGATCGTGTATTCAAAGGTCGCGGCCACGTCGGGTCCCAGGTTATTGCCCTGGGAGTCACGCACGATGAGCGCGGTGCCGCGTCCATTCGGGTTGTAGGTGAGCGCCGGCTTGTTCTGGAAGTCGACGGGGCTGGCCAGGGACACCTCGGGGGCACCCGTGACCTCGGACAGGCGCGCGGCGGTATCGGCCAGCTCATCGCGGCTCTCCAGCTGCAGCAGGTGGATGCTACCGGGGTCCTGCTCGTAGGTGGGGACAGCCCACGGGCCGCTCTGGGCGGGGGCTCCCAGGGCCTCGTACTCGTTGGGGGCGTCCACGCCACTCACGCCGGACGGCGTCAGGGAGGGCAGGCCCTCAAGCTGGGGGTTCACCGCGGCCAGGCAGGACAGCGTCTGGTTCCACGCGACGTGCGCGGCGTAGGGCGACCAGTGCGGGTTGACCGCCGAGTACAGCGGGGCCTCGCTCCCCTCGCGGGCCTCGCGCAGGCCCGCGCGCACGTCCACCCACGCGTGGGTGGGCAGCGCCGAACGCATGAGGTCCAGGGAGGTCGTGCCCATCAGCGGGTCGGCCCACTGCGGCAGCTTGTCGGAGTAGACGTCCCACGTGGCCGGGGCGGGCACAAACAGCGCGGTCGCGCCCTGCTCGCTGGCGGCGGTCTCGATGCCGCTCATGTAGCGGTCCCACGCGCTCACCTGCTCGGGGGTGGGGCGCACGCGGCCCAGCGCCTGGGAGAAGTTCGCGTTGAAGACGTCGGAGAGAAACAGGTAGCCGTCGCGGCCCTCAACGTAGGTGGTCACGCCGGTCATGGACTGCTCGAACGAGGCCTGGGCAGCGTCCGTAGGCAGGTAGCCCGCGGTGCCGGCAACGCCGGGCGTCCACGGGCCCACGTCGGCGCGCGGGGTGGGGGCGCAGACCTCGGGCAGGGATTGGGGCGTGGTGCGCGCGAAGGACGAGGCCTGGGCGGCGGGTGCAGGCACCTGAGGAGCGGGGTGAGTGGCCTTGTACCAGGTGCCCACGCCGGTAGCCGCGCACGCTCCCGCGAGCAGGACAGCGAGGGGCACGTAGTGGAGGCGGCGCTTCCACGAGCCGGCGGGAACCCCCTCGTCGAAGGAGACGTCGCGCAGACCGGACTCGGATTCCTTGAACTGGCCGGCGGCCTTCTTCTCGCTCACTTGCTCTCCCCCTCGGTGCGCGCGGAGGCCTCTTCGGCCTCCATGACCGTCGCGATCCTGGTCGAGGACAGGGCCGGCGTGACGATGCGGCGGGCCACGGCCTCGTACGTGGGACGGAAATGCTCGATGAGCTTGTCCATCCATCCGGGCAGGTAGTTCTTCAGGCTCATCGCGGGCTTCTCAATGAGGTGCCACGACAGGTAGGCCAGGATGTGCACGGTCACGACGACCGTCAGGTGGTAGGCGATCCAGCCACGATCCTGCAGGTGGAAGTAGGCGGCGAACGCCATGATCGGCCACGCGTAGATGTAGATGCCGTAGGACAGGTCGCCGTGCTTCTCCCAGTTCTGCAGGGGCAGGCGAATCGCCAGGTACATGAGGAAGTACAGGAAGCCGTACTGGCCGACAATGTTCCAGCCTCCCGACGCGTAGGAGAGCACGCCGAAGATGAGGCCGCCCCACGCCAGGCGCGAGTCCATGGGGATCTTGTCGCCATAGAGCGTGAAGAGCATGCCGAAGGCGAAGGGGCCCATGAACATCAGCATGAAGGGGTCGCGCAGCAGGTAGTTGACGTTGGAGACCTGACCCGCGCCCATCCACTGCAGCGCATTGAGGGCGATCAGCACGAGGGCGAAAGCGCCGCCCACCTTGCGGTTCGCGAGCGCCCCGAACAGGCCGAGGATCGCCACCAGGATGTACGCCTTGAACTCGTAGATGAGCGTCCAGGCCGAGCCGTTCCAGTCACGGGCGCCGTGCAAGATGTAGTACGGCAGGTTCTCGCCCATGCCGGCGATGTTGCGCTGGCCCAGGTTCAGCCACATGTTGTTCACGAAGTACGTGAGTGGGGACTCGGTGGCCGGGTGCAGGTAACCGGAAATGTTGTGGAACGTGTGCCAGTACGCGATCGGCGCGAGGATACCGACCGTGAAGAGCAGGGCAGCCCAGAAGGCCGGGAAAATTCGCAGAACGCGGCGCCACATGTAGCGCCAGATCGTCGCGCGTCCCATGCGCGAGCGCGTGATCAGGAATCCCGAGAAAAAGAAGAATCCTGCGACGGCGACGCCACCGATGGACTGCTCCTTCGAGATCTGCACGCCCAGGTCCTCGCCGCCGTAGAATCCGGCGATCGGGCCGGCGTGCGAGAAGATGACCATGAAGGCCATCAGCCAGCGCAAAAACCCGATCGAGTTGGACCTGGAGTTGAATGCCTGCGCGACGGACTGGGGCGTGTGAGGGGCCGCAGCCCGGATCGTGGAGGCCAGGCTCATCGCTCACCCTTCATGGATCGGATCTTGTGCGCGACTCCGCGGGCCGCGCGGTACGCCGGCTTGAGCGCGTTCCCCAGTCCGGGCGTGCGCACCATGATGTTGGTCTTGACGGCGCCCAGCAGGTTCGGGACCGTGCCCATGCGCGCCTTCAGGAAGGGCACCTGGTCGATCGCGAAGGCGGGCATCATCGAGGAGGTCGCCGCCAGCTTGTACTCGAGGTAGCCGTAGTACACGCCCGCCCACTTCGGGGTCATGACGGGGCGCACGTAGTAGCCGCGCGACAGGACCGCGTAGGCCAGGAGGCGTTCGATGACGTGGGCCAGGGAGCCGTCCTTGTAGCCGCCTTCTTCCGGGAAGTCCTCGGGGACGAGGCCGGCACCGGTCAGCAGGGACAGGGCCTCCGGGCGCGCGATGAACATGGAGCCATAGGGGGCCAGCGGCTGGTGGTCATCGAAAGGCACGGTGATGCCGACCTTCTTGGCGAACTCACGGGCGGGCTGGCGGTTCGCGAACCACGCGTGGCCCATCGTCGGGTAGCCCATGTGCGGCATGGGTGCGATCGCCATACCCAGGCCCGGGTGGGCCGCGAACTCCGCGAGGATGCCGGCCACGTGATCGGAGGAGGCCAGCAGGTTGTCGTAGAGGTGCTCCTTGAAGAGCTGGGCGGCGTTGTAGTCGTCCTGGACGGACTTCTTGGAGTGGATCTTCACGACGATGTCGTACTCGCCGGAGGTGAGCACGTCGCCACAATCCACCAGGAACGCGCCGATGTCGCGGCCGCGGTTGGAGGACACGACGCGTACGTCAGCGTCCACGCCTCGTTCCTGGGCACGCGCCTCGATGAGGGCCTTGTTCTCCTCGTTCGAGGTCGTGGCCACCAGGTGGTAGCCGTCGGGCAGGACGCTCAGGCGATCGAGGATCTCGTCGGCCATGTCGGCGTAGAAGATGTGTGCGACCGCGAGGACCTTCAGGGAGGCGGCGGCGTCCAGGGTGGCCTGGTCGGCGCGCGGGGAGATGACTGTCGTCAGGCCCGCGTTGGTCACGAGGTCACGCGGACGCGAAGTGCGCGCGAGGTTCGTGAGAATCAGGTCGGTGTCGTAGCCGGCCTTTTCCGCCAGCTCCAGCATGTCCGCACCGATGATCGCGTGGCGGTCCAGGTAGAGCGGGTCGTGGAAGAGGTTGCGGCGCTTGAGGATCGGGCAGCCGTCCGCGAGCAGCATCGAGGCGTTGTCGAAGACGGGGTTGCGCGAGGGGTAGTCCTCGCGCGGGTAGGCCACGACGTGCGTGTAGCCGAGGTTGCCGAAGTACTCCGTAAAACGGGACTCGTGCCACTGGATCGAGTCGTTGTAGGAGCGGATCGGGGGCATCTCGTCCCAGTACTTGCGGAAGTCCGGGGAGCTCAGCAGCGGGTTGCGCACGGCGATCCAGTGGGACTGAATGTGGCGCGGCATGCGGGTGGCTGCCAGGAAGGGGTGGGGGCGCACCTCGTCGTGTTCGGTGATGCCCCAGAAGTCCACCGCTCCGGCGGCATCCACGCGGTCGAAGAGGTTCTTCCACGGGTTGACGGGCGCGAAGAAGGTGTAGTTGAAGAGGATCAGCTCGTCGATCTGGCCGAGGCGGTCCCAGCCGAAGCGGGCGATGCCATCGCGGTAGCCGCCCACGTCGAAGCCGGTGTTTTCGCGCTCGAAGACCTCGGTGGCGCCCTTGAGAAGGCGCTCACGAGCGGTGTCGTCCAGAGGAGAGTTGGAGACGACGAGGATCTCGTCGAGGTACTCGCGCAGCGAGGTCAGGCACTCCACGATGTAGTCGTCGACGAGGCCCTGGGGATCAAAGAACAGGAAAATACCGGCGCGCTTCACGGGCTTACTCCCCCGTGCCGTCGACGGTGGCCAGGATCTGGCGGATCTTCGTGGCGTCGCCCCACACGCCGGGCGAATCGTAGGGACGATCCGGGAAGGCCCCGTACTCGAGGGTGATGTCCAGGTTGTTCTCGCGGATGTAGGCTTCGACGCGGTCGGCGAGGCTCATCGGCTCGCCGCTGCAGATGTTGATGATGCCGTTGACCTCGTCCTGGGAGACGGCGGCCGCGATCTGGTAGGCCAGTCCCTGGATGGAGATGAAGTCGTACAGGTTCTTGCCCGTGGTGAAGGGGAAGGTCTTCTTACCTTCCTGGGCGGCGGCCAGGAGCTTGGAGAAGATCGAGGAGCCGTGCGCGTCGTCGCCGACGATGTAGTAGCCGCGCAGCCACTGCATGGTGGCGCCATGCTTGGCGGTCAGCAGCGACGTGATCTGTCGCAGCGCGTTCTTGGAGATGCCGTACAGCGAGGCGGGGTTGCACGGGGAGTTTTCGTCGATGGCGCCCTCCCAGTAGCCGACCTCGTGCATGGAACCCATGACGGCCAGGTGGGTGCAGCCGCCCTTGAGGAGGTTCTCGATGAAGCGGTAGTGCGCGGGCAGGTCCTCGATGTGGGCCGGCGAATTGTGCACGAAGCCGTCGCGCCACGCGAGGTGCAGGACCACGTCCGGGCGTCCGAGCTGGTCGTAAATATCAGCGTCGCCGCTGAAAATCTGGGTGTCGATGCGGCGCGCACGCTCGTCGACACCGTCGAGGCGGAAGTCCACGACGCTGACGTCGAGGCCGCGCTCCAGCAGGGCGTGAACAATGTGGCGGCCAATGTAGCCACCGGCTCCGGTAACGAGGACAGTCTTCACCATGTCAGCCAGTCTATCAAGGCGTAGGCGCTACGCAGCTCCGCCCCGCGTTGTGTGCCGTGACGCACCCACTGGCCCCGGCCTCGTCCACGAGGCCGACTCCCCTATCGCCTGGGACGCGAGGCGGTGCGGTGGCGCAGCGCGCGAGGCAGGGCGAGGAGCCCCTGGAGGACTCCGCGGGCGACCGGTCCCCGTCCGCCCGAGCGCACCGCCCGAGCAATCGAGCGGGCGATGGCGCGCGCGACGACGCCCCAGGGGGCGTGCTGGGCGGCGACGATGATGCGGTTGCGCGCGTTGACCCGCAGGAACATGGGCGAGGACGTGCCCGAGGAGGCCGCGTGCTCATGGTCGACGACGGCACCGGCGACGAAGCGCACCTCGAACCCGGCCTCGCGCAGCTTGTAGGACAGGTCGGTGTCCTCGTAGTACATGAACAGGTCGGTGCGCACTCCCCCGACGGCTCGCCACGCGTCGGCGTCGATCGCGCAGGCACCCCCGCACAGGCCGAAGACCTCGGGCGCGGGCATCGGGGAGTCAGCGGGGTCCAGCCAGGAGCGGTCATAGCCGTTGCCGGCGTGATCGACCTCGTTGCCGGTGGAGTTGATGAGGACCTGCCCGCCGCTCTCGCCGTCGGCGACGCGCGTCCAGCGGCTGCCGTCGCGCGCAACGAGGAACTCAGTGTCGGAGGGGGTGGAGGGACGCCAGGTGCCGGTCAGGAGGATGAGCGCGGTCGTGGCGCCCACAGCCTCGCCCAGGGGGGCCAGGAGGGCGTCAAGGAAACCGTCGCGCACGGTCGCGTCGTTGTTGAGTAGGACGACGGCATCTTCGCTCAGTCCGGCCGCGCCCGCCATGACGCCGGCGCCGAAGCCGTCGTTCGTCCCAGCGTTGACGAGGGTGACGCGCGCGGGATCGGCGGCGCCGCGCAGCTCGTCGAGCCCCTCGCGCAGGACGATGAGCGAGTCGTCGTCGGATCCGTTGTCGACGACGACGAGGTGGTCCCCCTCCCCCATCTGCGGGGCGATGGAGTGGGCGGCGCGCAGGGTGAGCGGCGCGTTCTTCCAGTTGACGAGGATGACCCTCGCGCTGCGCGCCCTCATCGGTCACCCGCCAGGGACGCGTAGATGGCGGCGTGAGCGGCGGCGGAGGCCTCCCACGTGTAGTCGCGGGCGCGCTCGATACCGGCGGCGGCGAGCCGGTCGTGCTCGCTGCCGGCAGCTGCCTCAAGGGCTTCGGCCAGGGCCGAGGCGTCGGTGGCCGGCACGAGGAGACCGGCGTCAGTGCCCGTAATCTCCGCCATGCACGTGTCCGCGCTGGTCACGACGGGCGTTCCGTGCGCCATGGCCTCGAGGACGGGCAGGCCGAAGCCCTCCCAGATCGAGGGGAAGGTGAAGACGCGGGCGCCCGCATACGCGCAGGCCAGGTCGGTGTCGTCGAGGCGTCCGAGGACGTGGACGCGATCGGGCGGCAGCGGCGCGTCGGTGGGGTCGGTTCCCCATCCGGCGGGTCCAACGAGGACGAGGTCGAGGTCGGTCCCGCGCATCTGCTCGTAGGCCGCCAGCAGGGTGGGCAGGTTCTTGCGGGGCTCGCGGGTCCCAACCCACAGGATGTAGGGGCGTTCGAGTCCGTGGCGGGAACGGAACTCCTCCACCTGCGCGTCGGTGACGGGCGTGTGGCTCAGGCCGTGCGGGATGACGGTGATGCGCGAGGCGTCCAAGCCTGCCTCGATACAGTCGTCGGCGGTGGCCTGGGAAGGAACGATGATGGCATCGGCGCGCTTCCTCGTGATCTCGAGGGCGCGGTGGAAGTAGGCCGACCCGTGGGCCGTGAAGTGGTCGGGGTCGCGCAGGAAGGCGACGTCGTGGACGGTGACAGCCAGGGGGCGCGAGGTCGGCGGGATCGCCCACGTGGTCGCGTGCACGACATCCGCTCCCCCGCCCGATCCGACGCCGAGCATCCGATCCACGCTGGGGGTTCCCAGTCGGTCCCACGCCGCGTACAGGGCACGGCGAGGCAGCGCCGAGTTAAGCACGGGGATGGTCAGGCCCACCTCGTTCGGCGTGGGCTCGCCCGCGCCACGCCGTGCGGCGATACCGATAGCACGCACGCCCTGGTCTGCCAGGCGGGCGGCGACCTCGACGATGTACCGGCCCGATCCTCCGGGCACCGGCTGCCACATTTGCTCGACGACCATTCCAACGTTGACGCTCATACATCCAGGGTAGTTCACGGGCGCGCGGGGGCGGTAACAAAAGTATCCGCGAGCGCAAAATGGCATACGATAAGGGGAATAGTTGTTGCTCCCGACCCAATGGGGATGATCGTGGCCCACTTCGCTTCTCACTCGCATCCGATCCGCGTCCTGCTGGACGGCACCGCGATCCCCGCCGACCTGGGCGGCGTCGGCCGCTACGTGGATGACCTGGTGCCGGAGCTGGTCGGGCAGGGCGTGGACCTGACGATGGCGGTCCAGGAGCGCGACGCCGAGCACTTCGCGACGCGCCTGCCTTCGGCCCGCATCATCCCGATTTCGCAGCGCTTCGAGTCCCGTCCCGCGCGCATGGCGTGGGAGCAGACGGGCCTGCCCAAGCTGATCCGTAAGGTCCGTCCCGACGTCCTGCACTCCCCGCACTACACATCTCCGCAGTTCCCGGGCGTGCCCGTCGTCATCACGCTGCACGACGCGACGTTCTTCTCGCACCCGCAGGCTCATTCGCGCCTCAAGCAGCGCTTCTTCACGGCGGCGATTCGCCGCGCGATTCGCCGCGCGGACGCCCTCGTTGTGCCATCCCTGGCCACGCGCGACGAGACCATCAAGTACGCGGGTGGCGACCCCTCGCAGTTCTACGTCGCCTACCACGGCGTGGATCGCTCGATCTTCCACCCGGTCTCGGACGCCGAGCGCGAGCGCGTCAAGGCGTCCCTGGGTCTGGATGGCCGCGACTACATCGGCTTCCTAGGCACGCTGGAGCCCCGCAAGAACGTGCCGAACCTGGTGCGCGGCTGGGTCAAGGCCGTCTCGGACCGCCCGAATCCCCCAGCCCTCGTGCTGGCCGGTGGCAAGGGGTGGGACGAGGACATCGACCCGGCCCTGGCCTCGGTGCCCGAGCACCTGACGGTCCTGCGCCCCGGCTACCTGCCCCTCGAGGACCTGCCCGGTTTCCTCTCGGGCTGCGTCATTTTGGCCTACCCCTCGATCGCGGAGGGCTTCGGACTGCCGGTCCTGGAGGCGATGAGCTGCGGCGCAGCAACGCTGACGACTCGACTGACCTCCCTGCCCGAGGTCGGCGGCGACGCCGTCGCCTACTGCGACATCGACCCGGACTCTATCGCCTCGGCCCTCACTGAGCTGCTGGACGACCCGGCTCGCCGCGAGGCCCTGGGGGCTGCTGCGATTCCGCGCGCCGACGAGTTCACGTGGGCCCGCGCCGCTTCCGTCCACATCGAGGCGTTCCGCGCCGCCGCCCGTTCCTGAGTCGACCACACTCGAAGGAGGCCGCCGCATGCCCACGTCCGCCGCACAGCGCCAAACATTCGTCGCTGTCCTCATCCTCGTCGCCGCGGTCATTGCGGCGTCACTGGCGTGGGTCGTGGCGTCCCCGGTCGGCTCCTCCCCGGACGAGGACTTCCACGTCGGCTCCATGTGGTGCCCTCCCCCGGTGGACAAGACGGGCTGCCAGATTTCCACCAAGGATGGCGAGAAGGCCGTCATGGTGCCGCAGTCGCTGGCCAAGGAGTACGTCACCTGCTACGCCTTCGACCATGACAATTCCGCTCTGTGCGCCCTGAACGCATCGGACGAGGAGCTGGCGCCGACACTGCGTTGGGACGACGGAAACTACCCGTGGGGCTACTACCAGTTCGCTCACCTGTTCGTGCAGCGATCGACGAGCCACGCGGTGTTGGCGTTGCGCACGGTGAACACTCTGCTGGCGATCGGTCTGATCGGTGCGATCATCGCTCTGGCGGATTCGGGCCTGAAGCGCGCGATCAGCGTCGCCGTGACGGTTGCATGGCTGCCGATGGGCTTCTATTTCGTCGCCGGCATGAATCCCTCATCGTGGGCGATGACGGGCACGTTTGCTTTTGCCGCTGGGCTACTGGCCGCCACCCGTTCGGTGGGGCCGCGCCGGGCGGGTCTGATCGCCTGTGCCCTGGCCGGCGCGGTCTTGGCGTGCACGTCCCGCGGCGACAGCGCCTTCTTCCTCTTCGTCGTCACTGTCGCCCTGGCCTTCGCAGTGCCGCTGAGCAAGCGCATTATTCCCGAGGCAACCCTGGCATGCGTCGCCTCCGTCGTGGGCATCTGGGTCATGGCGCGCACGAACGTGGCTGCCTCGCACCTGGGTTCGGGTAACGAACTGGCGGAATACTCTCTCAAGCACATCGCGTGGCTCAACGTGTCCTCGCTACCCAACTACCTGCGCGGCTTCGTCGGGCACCTGCTGGGACCGGGGTGGAACGACGTGTCCTACCAGGGCACCGTGTCCTACGGCGCCTCCGTCGTGGTCGTCGCCGTCCTGTGTTGGTCGCTGCGCTCGCTGTCCTGGCGCAAGGCTCTGTCGGCGATCACAGTGGCAGGTGCGATCACGGGTGTTCCCGTAGTGATTGGCCTGCGCGGACACTTCAACAACGTCCTCACCTACCAGCCGCGCTACATGCTGCCGCTCTTCGCGGTATTCCTGCTCATGCTCCTGGCTCCCTCCCCCGGACGCGCGAACGATGAGGGGCGGCGCGTGGGCAGCGAGGCATTCCACCTCCCCACGAGCATCGCCGGGCGCGTAGGCACGGGGCTCGTGGCAGCGACATGGGCCCTCACCAACGCCCGGGCTCTCTACCTCGTGATCGAGCGCTACGCGTTCGGGCGCACGCAGCACGGCTACCCCATCGACCTGTCGACGCGGAACCTGAGCGCGGGGAACGAGTGGTGGTGGCCAACGGCTCCGATCGGACCGATGGCCGTATGGATCCTTGGCGCTCTCGCTGGCGCGCTTGCAATTGGCCTGGCCGTTTTCCTGTGGCAACGCTCCCCCGAAAAGGCGCCCGAGCCTCGTCGATAGACACTTCACACCCAAACCGTTCACAAATCCACCCAATAGTGCTACGCTCGAACATGTAGCACCCAAGTGGCTTCCATGAACGAAAGGTGATCGCATGCCCACGACCAACGTCGGCACGCTCAGCGAGCCCCAATTCAACATCCTGAACGCACTGGCCAAGGCCGACTCTCCCCTCACGCAGCGGGCCCTGTCGGAGGCCACCGGCATGAGCCTGGGGCGCGTCAACACCGCCACCCGCGAGTGCGAGGCCGCCGGCTACATCGACGAGCGCGCGATCACCGATGCGGGCCGCGAGGCCCTGGAGCCCTACCGCGTCACGGGCGCCGTCATCATGGCCGCGGGCCTATCCTCGCGCTTCGCCCCCATCAGCTACGAACGCCCGAAGGGGACGCTCAAGGTGCGCGGAGAGATCCTCGTTGAGCGTCAGATCCGCCAGCTCCACGAAGCCGGCATCACCAACATCGCGCTGGTCGTGGGCTACAAGAAGGAATACTTCTTCTACCTGGCCGACAAGTACGGTGTCGACATCGTCGTCAACCGCGAATACGCTACCCGCAACAACAACGGCTCCCTCTGGCTCGTCAAGGACCGCCTCGACAACACCTACGTGTGCTCTTCGGACGACTACTTCACGACCAACCCCTTCGAGCCCTACGTCTACAAGGCCTACTACTCGGCGAACTACGTTGAGGGTCCCACCGATGAGTGGTGCATCAAGACGGGTCCGGGCGACCGCATCACGGGCGCGACCGTGGGCGGCGCCGACGCGTGGGTCATGCTCGGCCACGTCTACTTCGACCGCGTCTTCTCCGCGACATTCCGCGAGATCCTCGAGCGCGTCTACGACAAGCCCGAGACCGTGTCGAAGCTGTGGGAGTCCATCTACCTGGACCACATCAAGTCCTTCGACATGGTGATCCGCCGCTACCCGGACGGCGTCATCCACGAGTTCGATTCGGTCGACGAGCTGCGCACCTTCGACCCCCTCTTCATGGAGAACGTCGACTCCGAGGTCTTCGATCACATCGTGGAAACCCTGGGCTGCCAGAAGTCGGACATCCGCGACTTCTACCCGCTTAAGCAGGGCATCACGAACCTGTCGTGCCACTTCGCCGTGGGCGACGAGGAGTACGTGTATCGCCACCCGGGCATCGGCACGGAGAAGATCGTGGACCGCAGCGCGGAGTTCGCCGGCCTGCGCCTGGCCGCAGAGCTCGGCATCGACGACACCTTCCTCACGGGTGACCCCGCAGCGGGCTGGAAGATCTCGCGCTTCGTGCGCGACGTGCGCAACCTGGACGTCACCCGCCCCGAGGAGCTCAAGGCGGCCATGGAGATGGACCGCGCTCTGCACACCTCCGGTCGCGTGTTGGACCGCTCCTTCGACTTCGTCACCGAGGGCCTACGCTACGAGGGCCTCCTCAAGGCCTTCGGCCCCATCGACGTGCCCGGATACTTCGAACTGCGCGACAAGGTCCTGCGGCTGAAGGCCTTCGCTGACGCGGATGGCTTCGATAAAGTCCCCTCGCACAACGACTTCTTCCCGCCGAACTTCCTGGTGGATAAGGACGGAAAGATCAGCCTCATCGACTGGGAGTACGCGGGCATGTCGGACATGGCCGCCGACTTCGGCACGATGACCGTGTGCACGGCGGAGATGACCCGCGAGCGCGCGGCCGCCGCCCTGGAGTACTACCTGGGCCACGCGCCCAGCGAGGCCGAGGCGCGCCACTTCTTCGCCTACGAGGTGTTCGCCGGCTGGTGCTGGTACCTGTGGGCGCTGGTCAAGGAGGCCGAGGGGGACGACGTCGGCGAGTGGCTCTACATCTACTACTCGCACGCGACACGCACGCTCGATTCCCTGCTCGCAGCCTACGAGGCCGCCTCGAGCACTCAAATCTCCACGGAAGGTGAACTGGCATGAAAACTCAGCACGGAGGCAAGCGCTACGGCTTCTTCTCGGGCGCTCTATGGGGCCTGGACACGGTCGTGCTGGCGATCGCACTGGCCATGATCCCATTTGCCGACTTCGGCCAGTCGGCGCTCGCCGGCGCGGTCCTGCACGACGTCGCGTGTGCCGTCATCCTGGTCGTGTATATGGCTCTCCGAGGCCGCCTGAAGGACACCTGGGCGGCGCTGCGCACGCGCCCCGGTAAGTCGGTCATCGCAGCGGCCCTCCTGGGCGGCCCGATCGGCATGAGCGGCTACCTGATCGCGATCGACAACATCGGCCCCGGCCTGACCGCGATCATTTCGACGTTCTACCCGGCGCTGGGCACCCTGCTGGCCTTCATTCTCTTGAAGGAGCGGATGGCCCCCCGCCAGATCGTGGCCCTCCTGGTCGCGCTTGGCGCGATCGTCGCGACGGGTTGGTCGGCGACATCGGAGCCGATCGAGGGCGGCAATGCGATCCTCGGCGTGGTCGGCGCTCTGGCCTGTGTGATCGGTTGGGGGTCCGAGGCCGTGATCCTCACGTGGGGCATGCGCGACGAGGCCGTGGATAACGAGGTGGCCCTTCAGATCCGCGAGACGACCTCGGCGGTCGTGTACCTGTTCATCGTGGCCCCCATCGCCGGAGTCTTTGGCTTCACGCTGCATTCGCTGGCTCACCTGTCGGCGGGCGTCGTGGCGCTGGCCGGCTTGGCGGGCACGGCCTCGTACCTCTTCTACTACAAGGCGTTGTCGGCGATCGGCGCGTCGCGCGGCATGGCCCTGAACATCTCGTACTCGGCGTGGGCAATCATCTTCGCTCTCGTCCTGCAGGGCACGGTGCCGACGGCCACCCAGGTGGTGTGCTGCGTCGTGATCCTCGTGGGCACGGTCCTGGCGGCCACCTCCAACTGGGGTGACCTGCTTCCCAGGCGCGCGGAGAAGGTCAGCGGCCAGTAGCCGTGAGACAATGGCGGGTGGGCGGACATTCGCCCACCCGCTTTGTCATATTCGGAGGACTGATGACGACACCCGATCACGACCTGCGTAAGGTCCAGAAGCTCCTGACGCTGATCCTGGCCGAGCTCGACCGGGTGTGCCGACACATCGGGGTGTCCTACGCGATCTACGGCGGCACCGCGATCGGCGCGATCCGCCACGGCGGCTTTATTCCGTGGGATGACGACATCGACGTGATGATGACGCGCGCCGACTACGAGCGCTTCCTGGCCGAGGCTCCTGCCCTGATGGATGAGCGTTTCCGCCTGGATAACACGCGCACGCGCGACGATTTCCCCTTCATGTTCACGAAGATGGTCATGCCGGGGACCCTGTTGATCCCCGAGGCGGACAAGGACTCGAAGTACCGGATGCCCTTCTTCCTGGACATCCTGCCCCTCGATGAGATTCCGGCCGACGAGAAGGCCTTCCAGGAGATGTCGCGCCAGTCATGGCTGTGGGGTCGCCTGCTGTTCTTGCAGGGCACCCCTCGTCCGCACCTGATCAACACGCCCGCCTGGAAGAAGGCCCTGATTTTCTCGGCGACGACCCTCGCGCACCTGGGCCTGAAGGCGGTGCGCGCGACGCCGGCGAGCCTGCAGGCCAGGTGGGAGCGCGCGGTTCGCCGCTACGAGGGGACGGGCACGGGTGTGTACGCCGACTTCACGATGCGCGACCCGCAGAACTGGATCGTGCGCGAGGAGGAGTTCTTCCCCACCCGCGACGTTCCTTTCGAGGACATCACGGTGATGATCCAGAACGAATACGACGCCCTGCTGCGCCGCGGATACGGCGACTACATGCAGCTGCCTCCCCCGGAGCAGCGTTACAACCACGAGGCCGCCGTCATCGACTTCGGCCCCTACGCCGACAGCCTGTAAGCCTCACGGCCCTGAAACGATCGGAGAACTGATGAGCGCAGCAGACCCCGCAACCCTGGCAGCCATTCAGCGCGTCACCAAGCGATGCCTCGCCGAGATCGATCGCGTCTGCACACTCCTAGATATTCGTTACGTCGCCTACGGAGGCACTGCGATCGGGGCTGTGCGCCACCAGGGCTTCATCCCGTGGGACGACGACGGGGACGTGTGCATGCCGCGGGCGGATTACGAGCGTTTCATCGCCGAGGCCCCGGCCCTCCTCGGGGACGAGTTCTTCATCGCTTCCCCCGCCACTCACCCCGACTATCCGATCAGCTTCGGCGTCCTGGGCCTGAAGGGCTCGGAGTTCGTCTCGAAGGTCGCGAAGGACCGCTCGTTCCGCATGCCGATCGGCGTGGACCTGTTCGTCCTGGATGAGATCGCGGACGACGCTGCTCGCTTCCGCGCCCAGTCGCGCGGCACGTGGCTGTGGGCGCGCCTCATGTTCCTGCGCTCGATCCCCAACCCGCCGACGGGCCTGCCCACGCCCGCGCGCCAGCTAGCCTCGGCGGCGATGGCCTGCGCCCACTGGGGCATGCGGGCGCTGCGCGTCAACGAGGCCTCGCTGTATCGTCGCTGGCTGCGCGCCGCCCTGAAGGGCCGCGAGAATCCGCAGAAGGCGGCCGACGGCTCGATCCTCTTCGGTGATTTTTCGACGCGCGATCCTCGCCGCTGGAGCGCCTCCGAGGCCGAGCTCTTCCCGGCCCGCTCCGTTCCCTTCGAGGACATCACGGTGCGCATCCCGGCCGCTTACGACGTCGTACTCACGCGCGGCTACGGGGATTACATGCGCATTCCGGATCCTCAGGATCGGGTCACCCACGAGCCCTTCCACATCGTCTTTGGACCCAACGATCCGGGGCCCGAGGCCCCCGAGGAGGCCGGCGCGTGAGCGAGAAGGACACCACGGCCTCGTCCATGCCGCCCGACTCCGGCGACGCGCAGGTTGAGGCCACGGAGGAGGCCCTCGAGTCGCGCGGCCAGCTGGGGCGCGACTACCTGTGGAACACGGCGGCCTCCCTCATGTCGAGCCTCGCCGTCGTCATCATGGGCGTGGCGATCATGCGCTCGGGCGCCACAGATTCCTTCGCACGCGCCCAGTACGGACTGTTCACGCTGGCGCTGGCGATCGGCCAGCAGTATCAGACTGTTGGCCTGTACGAGGTGCGCACCTTCCACGTGACGGACGTGCGTCGCCGCTTCGACTTCGGTACCTACCTGTCGACACGCCTGTTGACCTGCCTGGTCATGGTCGGCCTCATCGCCTACCACTCATGGACTGCGTCGACGAAGGACCCCTACCCCGCGTTCACGGTCATCGCGGCGATGGCTCTCCTGCGCATCTTCGACGCCTTCGAGGACGTGTATTACTCGGAGTTCCAGCGCTCGGGTCGCCTCGACATCGCGGGCAAGGCCTGCTTCGCGCGCATTTTCACGACGACCTTCCTGTGGTCGGGACTCTACTGGTTCACCCAGGACCTCCTCGTGTCCACGATCATTACCTTCGCGGTCACCTGCGTGGTGCTCGTGGTGGCCTACGGGCTGCCCGCGCGCGGCGTGTTCTCACTGCTGCCCTCCCTCAATCTCCGAGGCATCGCCGGAATCCTGTGGGAGTGCCTGCCCCTGTTCATCGCCGCGTTCCTCAACCAGTACCTGGCGAACGCGCCGCGTTTTGCTATCCACGCGAGCCTCGGCGACGAGGAGCTGGGCGTCTTCGCGATCATCTACATGCCGGCGGTCGCGATCAACATGCTGTCGCTGTTCGTGTTCCGTCCGCTGCTTACCCGCATGGCGCTGCGGTGGGCGGAGGGCAAGCGCGAGGAGTTCCTGTCGATCGTGCGCAAGGGCCTGCTGACGACCGCAGGAGCGTTCGTCGTCGTCGCCGCGGTCACCTACGTGATCGGTGCTCCGCTCCTCACCCTCGTATTCGGCACGGACGTGTCGGGCTACGTCGGCGAGCTCATGGTGCTCGTCCTTGCGGGCGCACTCAACGCCGCCGGCGTCATCCTCTACTACGCGCTCGCGACGATGCGCCGACTGCGCGCGGTCCTCGTCGCCTACGCGGCGGCCGGCGGGACGGCCTACCTGATCGCGCCGATGCTCACGAAATCCCACGCCATGATGGGCGCCTCGCTCGCTTATGCCGCCACCATGGGGCTGCTCGCAATCCTCTTCGTCGTCTTCATGCTCATCCCCGTCCCTCGCGCGACCATCGAAACGGAGCCCGTCAATGACTGATCGCCCCCACTCCCCCATCAAGGTCGGCATCTTCATGGAGTTCTTCCTGCCCTACCTGGGCGGGATCGAGCGCTACCAGGATCGTCTCAGCGAGCAGCTGCGCGCCCTGGGCTACGACCTGTTCATCGTCACGTCACTGCACGACGAGTCCCTGCCTCGTTTCGAGAACAAGGATGGCCTGCGCATCTACCGCCTGCCCACCAAGGGCCTCTTCAAGCAGCGCTACCCCTTCTTCAAGCGCGACGAGCGCTTCAAGGAGACGATGGCCGCGGTGGAAGCAGAGAACGCCGACTTCTACATCGTCAACACGCGCTTCCACCTCACCAGCCTGCTCGGCGCACGCCTCGCACACCGCCTGGGCCGCCCCGTCGCGCTCATCGAGCACGGCACCGCGCACATGAGCGTCGGCAACCCGGTGCTGGACTTCTTCGGAGGCATTTACGAGCACGGCCTCACCCACTTCGTCAAGAAGCACGTGACCTCCTACTACGGGGTGTCGCGCAACTGCAACAAGTGGCTGCGCCACTTCGGAATCGAGGCCTCGGGCGTGTGGTACAACGCGGTCACCCCAGAGGATACGGCCGTCGCTGACGACCGCTACGAGCGCGAGTGGCCGCGCGGCGGTGCCGACTCCGAAATCGTCATCTCCTACGCCGGCCGCCTCATCGCTGAGAAGGGCATCGTCGCACTCCTCGACGCCTTCGCACGCCTGCGCGCCGAACTCCCCGACGTACCTCTGCGTCTTGCCGTCGCCGGCTCTGGTCCCATCGAGGACGAGCTTCACGAGCGCTACGGAGGCGACCCCGCCGTGTCCTTCCTGGGCAAGCTCGACTTCCCCGCCGTCATGAGCCTGTACCGCCGCTCCGACGTGTTCGTCTACCCGTCCATGTACCCCGAGGGCCTGCCCACCTCGATCCTCGAGGCGGCCCTGGGCGACTGCGCGATCGTGGCGACGCCTCGCGGCGGCACTGAAGAGGTCATCACCTCTCCCGCCCTCGGGTGGATCGTGGACGGCCGCACATCCGCCGAACTCACAGACGCGCTCGTCCCCGCCCTGCGCGAGGCCGTCACTGACCCGGTGCGTCGCGCATCCTGCGCGGCCGCTGTGGGCGCGCGCGTGCGCGAGCATTTCACGTGGCAGTCCGTGGCCCGAGAGGTCGCCTCCGTCATCGACGAGGCCGTGGCGCATTAACTTCCCGCATCCTCCCGCCGCCAGACCTCCGTGCGGCGCGAGCACGCCTCTTCTTGTCTGTGGCTGCTCTGTGTGCCNACGCGAGCTCCGCTCGGAGTGCTCGATCTCGAGGCCCGCCCTGGCCCTGCCACCGCCCACCGGCACCGCAGCCACCTCCACCCAGCACGCCTCCCGCCGCCCTCCAGTCGGGCAGCCCCGCTCCACCCCAGCAGGCCCCGCGCCACCCTCCAGTCGGGCGGCCGTTCACTGCCTGCTCTGCCGCCGGCCACCGGCACCGCAGCCACCCTCCAAACGGACAGACAAAGGGGCTTTTGCGCCATATGAAGCCGTCCATCGGCGTGTCGCCGGCGTGTCGGAGCCCTAATGACGCCATTCCCCCCGCTGTATGCCAGCTAGACCAGACCGATAGGCCACGCACGACTAGCCAGGCAGCCCCTCACCCGCCATGACCCTACCTATCTAGGGGCTATTGGGGCAGCATGTCTTTCAACTGGCCGAGCAGCTACACCGTGAGCGCGAAAATCTTCGCCCAGCACAGCCCGGCCAAGTTTCAAACGCGAAAATCTTCGCCCAGCACCCGAAAAACAGGCCAAAAAGGGGCTTTTGCGGCACGCTGGGCGAACTTCTTCGCGGAACTGACGCGGATACCCCCACGCTGGGCGAATTTTTTCGCGGTCCTCGCCCCAAAGGAGCAGCACATGACTCTCTTAGCCTGAGATTCCTCGCCACTCCCAGGCCAGCCCCAGGCTTCAGATCATCCGCACGTAAGCCCGACGACAGCCACTGCATGCCCCCCAACGTAACAACGCCCGTGACGAGAATATGCGGATAGGTTATCGCTGCGCGGATAGGTTATCGCGATGCGGATAGGCAAATAACCTATCCGGAAGTGGACAACCTATCCGTAACAGCACAACCTATCCACATGCATCAGGATCTCCGCTCCGCTGCCACACACCGGCGCCGCAGCCACCCACCCAGCAGGCCCTCGCCGCCAGACCTCCGTGCGGCCCCTCGCCGCCAGACCTCCGTGCGGCGCGAGGCCTGCCCTCCCGCTCGCCGCCCGCGCCGCGAGCTTCGCTCGGCGCGTCGTCTCGAAGCCCGGCCAGGCCCAGCAGGCCTCGCGCCACCCTCCAGTCGGGCGGCTCGTACTACCTGGCCCTGCCACCGCCCACCGGCACCGCAGCCACCTTCACCCACCAGCACCGCAGCCACCCACCCAGCAAGCCTCGCGCCACCCTCCAGTCGAGCAACCACATATCCGCAGGTGACAGGGCCGACCAACATGAGAATTACTGACAAAGTGACGACTTTGTTCATTCCACAGTTCACTCGTTTTTGTATGGACAATTTACCGCCGCGGCGAATAGGCTTATACCCGTCGGAAGGAGCGAGCCAAACCGGTTCGACAACCTTCAATTCACAAGGCCGTGTGGGCACACACGGCCTTTATCCGTGTCTCCCGCACACGTTGACTTTCAATCACACACAGGAGACACCATGGAAACCCTCGTCCGCGAGACCACGATCGCCGCTCAGTCCATCCGTTCCGAGCAGGCCGCCGAGACCTCCCTCGCCAACACCCTAAGCTTCGCGTTCGCGCTGACCGCCGTCTTCATCGCGGGCATCACGATGGCCATCGTCGGCGCCGCCACGGCCTCGACCGTGATCCTCAGCTCTGCCATCATCATCACGACCGTCGCCGCCTTCGTGGGCGTGTACGGCATCCTCAACATGATGACGCGCTGACCCTCACGTCAGCTTGATCCCGAGCGGATCACCACAAGCAACAAGTCAGGCCCACTCCCCCGACCCCGGGGCGAGTGGGCCTGACTCATTGCGTCGACAGGTCTCACAGAGACATGTCGACAACAGCGCGGCCCTGGACGGCACGATTACGCAGGGCCTCGTATCCGGCGCCCGCCTCGTCGAGCGAGAAGCGGCGCGTGACCAGATCGTCGTAGTTGATGATGCCGCGTGCGGCCAGGTCGACAACCGCAGGCAGATCCTGGCGAGTGCGGGCACCGTAGGAGCCGAGGATCGACTGCGAGCGACGCACGGTGCGGTTGATCTCCACCTCCGCGGTCTGGCGGCCGGCACCCAGGCCGATCGGAACCATGCGACCACCATCGGCGAGGACGTCGAGCGCGGTGTTCCACGTGGAGGGAATGCCGAGCGCCTCGAAGGAGACATCGACGCCGCGACCGTTGGTCAACTTGAGGACCTCTTCACGCGCATCCTGGGTCATGGAGTTGATCGTCGCGGTCGCACCGAAGGCCTTGACAGCCTCGAGCTTATCGTCGGCAACATCGATGGCGATCACCTGCGAGGCACCAAATGCGCGAGCAATCTGAACGATGTTGGAGCCCACGCCACCCACGGCGACGACGGCAACGGTCTCACCGTACTTGATGTCGGCACCACGGCGCACGGCACCGTAGCCGGTCATGGCGGCGCAGCCCAGGATCGCCGACGACACGGGGTCAACACCCTCGGGCACGGGGGCCAGGGCGGTCGCGGGGACGACCGAGTACTCGGCCAGGCCACCCATGGAGTACATCTGAATGGGCTCGCCGTCGAGGGAGTACAGGCGGGTCGTGCCGTCATACAGAACGCCCTTGAGGCGGTTCAGCTCAAAGAATGGCTCGCACAGCTCGTCATGGCCGGCAGCGCAGTGACGGCACTGGCCACAGGGCATGAGGAAGCCGCCGGCGACCTGCTGGCCAACCTCGAGGCCGGTGTGCTCAGTGCCGGGGCCAAGCTCAACGATGGTACCGGCGACCTCGTGCCCGAGGACGGCGGGCAGCGGGAAGGCAATGGCACCTCCGATGACGTGGAGGTCGGAGTGGCACAGGCCGCACGCGGTCACCTTAATGAGGACTTCACCGGCCTTGGGGCGCGGCGTGCGGATGGTCTCGACCTGGAGGCCCTTGTCGTAGTCGCGCAGGACGGCCGCGCGCATAGTGTCGGGAATAACGGGAGTTTCGGTGCTCATGGGCTTCACCTCGTAGTGGTTGGATGCCGCGTACTTCGTTGATCACGGACACTCTCATGATATCCAATGAGCACGGCAATTGTCAGGACAAATGGCCTAGGTGAGGGTAATGACCGGACATAGACGAGGCCGAGGCCCCCTACTCCGCACACTCGCGAGGCAGGCGCACCAGCAGAAGGATCAGGGCGATGCACTGCAGGACGAAGTAGACGCCGAGAGCCACGCCGCCAGGAAGGAAGACTGTGAAGCCGCCCAGGATAAGTGCGAAGGTGCGCGCCACCACGTTGAGGGTGATGACGGATTGGCGCTGCCAGGTGACCAGCCACGGTGGAATACGCGGGTCAATGGCGCCGTGGCATGCGGGGTAGATCCAGATGCGCTGCGCGGCCATCATGAGGAGGGCAACGATCAGCATGGCGACAGGGCCAATCTCCCCGTTCACGGAGAAGACGGCGACACCAATCATCGAGGACAGCACAGCCCCCACGGACCCCAGCGACGCACGCAGGAAACGATGGGCACCAACGCGGCTGACAGCGGTCAGCGTCGCCAGCGCAATAAGAGCAACGCCAGCGGCGAAGGTCAGCTGCATCCACCCAACTGCCCCCACACCGGCGAGCAGCGCCGGCGTAAAGATAATGATCGCAACGACGAGGGGCGCCTCCTGCACACACACGAGGGCGAGGGCCGTCAGCAGTGCAGAACGCACCTGAGGGATCGCGACGTCACGCAGGCGCAGGGGGTGCTGTTCGCGCGCCATCTCCGCGTCGAGGCGCACGTGATCGATCTCGACCGAGGCCTCGAGCGCGCCATGCAGGGATTTGAGCGCGAGGAAGGCGTCGACCTCGCGCCCCTTGGAGGCGTACCAGGCGGGAGATTCTGGCAGGAGCGAGGCAGCGATGAGGAGCGCGAGAGAGAATCCGACGAGCGTCACAGAGGGCAGGAGGGGCCCGACTCCGTGCACGAAACCGAGGGCGATCCCCACTCCCCCGCCAACGCCGAGGAGGGAGTTGGCACGAGGCACGAGGCGGGCGTGACCGCGCAGGGACAGCTCGTGCGCCGTGCGGGGCAGCAGCGACCACAGCGCCCCGTAGCCCAGCCCGAGGAGGGCGTAACCGATGCAGTACGAAACGACGACGCCCCTCGCAGTTCCCTCCGAGCCGACCGCGACGGCGCAGGTCGAGGCGATCACGAGTGAACCCGCGGCAAGAGTCACGGCTCCCACGCAATTGGGGATACGACGCCCAATGTGCTCGGACAGACGCGGGGTGAGGATCGCAGACAGCAATGATGGGAGCGATAAGGCAGCAATGAAGAAGCCGATGGCGTGGGCGAAACCCGCAGACCAGACATGAATGGCCAGGACGCCATCGATGAGACCGATAGTGATGCCCGTCAGGTAGGCGAATGCGCGCATACGTGCCTCACCGCGACCAACCGGCGGACGAGCCGCACCGCTCGCGTTGCGCGTTGCACCTCTTACCATCACCTCTCCTTGTCTCGATGGTACGCGAGCGCCCGGTGGGGCGGCCAAGCCGCCCCACCGGGCTCACGCGTTCAGATCACTGCGTTTCAGGAGTAATCCTTCTGGAACTTCAGCTCCAGCTCCTCCAGCGAGTGGAACTTCGTCTCGGGGACGACCTTCCAGTAGAAGAGGAAGGAGAGGAAGTTAATGGCCGCGAAGATGGCGTACGTGCCTGCCCCACCGACAGTTGCCATGAGCGGCGGGAAGATGACGGAGACCAGCGCATTGGCGAGCCACAGGGTGCCCACCGCGATACCGAGGGCACTGCCGCGGACGGCGGCCGGGTAGATCTCGGAGACGAGGACCCAGGTCACGGTGCCGGACTGCTTGATGAACACGAAGAGGCAGACGATGCCGAGAACCAGCCAGGGGGCGAAGTTCGGGGCGCCGGAGATGTTGCCATCTGCGTCCAGGTAGGGGCTGATGAAGATCGCGAACACAGCGGACAGTGCTGCCAGGGAGATCGTGATGCCGAGCTCCTGGTACATGCCAACGTGGCGGCGAGCGAAGCGGGCGACGAGCCACAGGCCGACGGCGGAGCCGATCGCGGAAATACCACCGGAGACGACATTCAGGGTGATGGCGTCTTCCATGGGAACGCCGGCAGCGTTGAGGATCTTCGGCGTGTAGTACATGGCCGTGTTGATGCCGGTCAGCTGGTCGGCGATGCCCAGGATGATACCGATGTAGAGGAGCTTGCGGGCCCACTTAACCTTGAGGATCTGGGAGAGCGACCACTTCTCCTGCTTGGACTCAGCGCGCTGGACCTCGAGCATCTCGTTGAGCTCGCCGGCGACGTCGTCCTTCTTCTCGTCACGCACGCGCTTGAGGGAGCCGATGGCCTCGACGATGCGCAGGTTCGCGGCGTACCAGCGGGAGGACTCCGGCATCATGCGGATACCGACCCACAGCGCGATGGCGGGCAGCGAGCACAGGATCAGCATGTAGCGCCAGGTCAGGCCATTACCGGCGCTGGTGACCTCGGCGATGTTGACGGCGGCGCTAACCGTCTCCCACGCGACGGAGGTTCCAGCCTGGCCGAGCACGTGGCCAGACGCGTCCACGGCGTCACCGGTCAGCGTGACGGTCGGGCCGCCCTGCCAGCGGGCGATGACGGCGTTCATGGAGAAGGCCAGGAACTGGCCGAAGACGATCATCATCTGGTCGGTGGCGACCAGAACGCCACGCAGGCGCTTGGGCGCGGTTTCGCCGAGGAAGACGGGAACGGTCGCGGAGGCTCCACCGACGGCGAAGCCGAGGATGACACGAGCGAGGTACAGGACCCAGATGTTCGGGGCGATCGCACAGCCGATGGCGCCGAAGAGGAACACGATGGCCAGCAGAGTAATGTTGTGGCGGCGGCCGTAGCGGTCAGAGAGGCGACCGCCAAAGAAGGCGCCGGCGGCGGCGCCGATGCACAGCAGACCACCGACCCAGCCCTCTTCGAAGGTGGTCATGTGCAGGCCGCCGGCGTTTCCGGGCATGTACATGTAGGGCAGGGCGCCCGCGATGACGCCGGTATCGTAGCCGAAGAGGAGCGAGCCAAGCGTCGCGACGGCCGCGATGGCGCCCAGGGAGCACTTCTTGCCCGAGGCCGGGGTGGTCGCGACGAGGTCACGCACCTTATCGGGCGTGTAGTCGTCAATCGTTAGAGTGTTTGACATATGTTTCTCCTATTGCTTCTTCTTTGGAGCTGTACGGATGAAGAGCGCTTCACCCTGGTCGGCCTAACGGCTGAGCAAGTCCCACTCCCGGGGAGCAAGGATACCTCGCCCACGATCGTGGAATCGCTGGGATCTCGACACTGATTGCTTGACGACATCGTCCCTGTGCATCGACTGGCCACACACTCTCCACTACCCCCTTTCGGCAGTGGTCAAGCATTTGCCAGATCTCGCGTTTGACTTAACAAACATTCGATCGAGTATCGCAACTTTGCTGACTCACTTAGTTTAACGCGCTATATTCATGATTTCAAGCGGCGCTGCCAAACAGTTTGTTACGACAAAGCCACATACAAAGGAGGGGTGGACGCAATGCGCCCACCCCCCATAAGGAGACTGTCAAGCTCAGCCGTTCGTCGGGAAGCTCATGCCGACGTAACCAACCTTCTCACCACGCTTGGGCCAACGGGTCGTGACGACCTTGGCCTTCGTGTAGAAGCGCACGCCCTCGGGGCCGTGAATGTGGGTGTCGCCCAGCAGCGACTCCTTCCAGCCACCGAAGGAGTAGTAGGCGACCGGAACAGGGATCGGCACATTGACACCGACCATGCCGGCCTCGACATCGACGACGAAGTGGCGGGCCGTGTCACCGTCGGAGGTGAAGATCGCGGAGCCGTTGCCGAACTCGGAGGAGTTCACGATCTCAATGGCTTCCTCGTAGGTGTCAGCGTGCACGACGACCAGGACCGGGCCGAAGACCTCTTCGCAGTAGACGCTCAGGTTGCGATCCACACCGTCGATGATGGTGGGGGCCAGCCAGAAGCCGTCCGCGTATTCCTCGCCTTCGGGGCGGTAGCCACGGCCGTCGAGGACGATGTTCGCGCCCTTCGCCTCGGCCTCGTCGATCCACTTGGTGATGCGCTCCTGGGAGGAACGGGTGATGACCGGACCCATCTCGGAGGCCGGGTCGGTGCCGGGGCCGACGACGATCTTCTCAGCGCGAGCCTTGATCGCGGGAACCAGCTTCTCCTCGACGCCGCCGACGGCAACGATCACGGGCAGGGCCATGCAGCGCTGGCCGGCAGCGCCGAAGGCGCCGGCGCTGATGTGCTGCGCGGCGAACTCGATGTCCGCGTCGGGCATGACGATCGCGTGATTGTTTGCGCCACCCAGAGCCTGGACGCGCTTGCCGTGGGCTACGCCCGTGTCCTGCACGATGTGGGCGACCGGGGTGGAGCCAACGAAGGAGATGGCATCAATGCCGGGGTGAGTGAGGATGTCGGTGACCAGGTGGCGGTCGCCGGCGATGACGTTGAACAGGCCGTCGGGCAGGCCCGCCTCCCTGTAGAGGCGAGCAATGATCAGCGAGGCGCTGGGAACGGTCGAGGCAACCTTGAGAATGAAGGCATTGCCGGTGGCCAGGGCAACCGGATGCATCCACATGGGGACCATGGCCGGGAAGTTGAAGGGGCAGATGCCGGCGACGACACCGACGGGCTGACGCAGGGTGTGCACGTCCACGCCAGTCGAGGCCTGATCGGTGAACTCACCCTTGAGGGCGGCGTTGATGCCACACGCAAAGTCGACAGTCTCGCGGCCACGGGCGATCTCGCCGAGGGCATCGCCGTGGGTCTTGCCACCCTCGCGCACGATGGCGTCGGCGATCTCATCCTGGTGATCGATGACGAGCTGGCGGAACTTGAACATGATGTCCACGCGCTTGGCCAGGGCGGTGCGCCCCCATTCCTTCTGCGCGTTGCGGGCGATCTCGACGACGTGGTCGAGGCAATGCTTGTCGGCCAGGGCGAGCTGGTCGACAACCTTGCCGGTGGCAGGGTTTTCGATGTCGATAGTCTTCTCAGAGTGAGCGACGTACTCTTCGCCGTTGACCCACAGGTTGATTGTCATTGGTTTTACCTTTCTTCCCATTCATCCACGAATGGCGAAACAACTTTGTTAGGACAAAGTGTAGCATGTTCCTAGGACCTATGTCGCGACATCTGCAACATCAGCGCAAACAGGGACCGAATTGTCCCGTCTATTGGACACGCCCCATCGCCAACTCCCCGCCCCAGCCAGCGCGCCGTTCCACGAGGCGTTTCACGAGGCGTTTCACGCCGGGGCTACTACGCACCGAGGCATACGTGAGCGGGGCGGCCCCGGACAATTCAGGGGCCGCCCCTCACACACTCAGCTCATCACAGGTAGTGGCGCTGCGGCTTGCGATCGCTGCGGTAGTCCTCGTACGCACGCTGCGTCGACTCGAGCACGGACACCTCCGAGATCGCCACGTCCCACCAGGAGGATCCGGGCGGGTTGGGGCCCATCAGGTCGGTCTCGATGTGGATCATCGTCGCGCGATCCGAGGCAGCGGCCGTCTTGTAGGCCTCCTTGAACTCCTCGATCGTGTGGACCTCGAGCACGTCGATGCCCCACGAGCGTGCGTTCGCCGCGATGTCCACGCCAGCGATCGTGTCCGTATCCTCCAGGTGCGAGCCGGTCCCACGCTGGCGGTACTTCGTGCCGAAGCGCTGGGAGCCGCGCGACTCGGACAGGGCGCCGATCGACGCGAAGCCGTAGTTCTGCAGCAAGACGTAGATGACCTTGATGCCCTCCTGGGCAACCGTGGCTAGCTCCATCGGAAGCATCTGGTAGGTGCCGTCGCCGACGATCGAGACGACCTCGGACTGCGGACGCGCCAGCTTGACGCCCATGGCGGCCGGGACCTCGTAGCCCATGCAGGAGAATGCGTACTCGACGTGGTACTGGACGGGGGTCTTGGCCTGCCACAGGGCCTGCAGGTCGCCGGGCATCGAGCCGGCGGCGTTGATAACCACGTCCTCGTCGCCCATCAGCTCGTTGAGGGCGCCGAAGACCTCGGTCTGTGCGGGCAGCGGGGCGTTGCCCACGTGGTAGCACTGCTCGACCTTGGCAGCCCAGGCCTCGCGCTCGGCGGCGATCTCGGCGGTGTAGGACTCGTCGACGCGGTAGTCGGCCAGCTCCTCGGTCAGAGCAACGAGTGCCTCGCGGGCGTCGGCCACGACCATCTCGGCGCTCTGCTTGGCGGCGTCGAAGGGCGCGATGTTGATGTTGACGAAGGAGACGTCGGGGTTCTTGAACTGCGTCTTCGAGGCCGTGGTGAAGTCGGAGTAGCGCGTGCCCACGCCGATAATCAGGTCAGCCTTGTCGGCCAGGTGGTTGCCCGAGTCGCCGCCGGTGGAGCCGACGCCGCCCACGGAACAGGGATGATCGCAGTTGATGGCACCCTTACCGGCCTGCGTGTCGGCGACCGGAATGCCGGTCGCGGCCGCGAATGCGCGCAGCTCCTCCGAGGCCTCGGAGTAGATGGTGCCGCCGCCGGCGATGATGAGGGGGCGCTTGGCGGCGCGGATCTTGGCGACCGCGCGCACGATGGCGGCGCGCTCGGCCGGGGGACGGCGCACGTGCCACACTCGCTTGGCGAAGAACTCGACCGGCCAGTCGTAGGCCTCGGCCTGAACATCCTGAGGCAGGGCGATCGTGACGGCACCGGTCTCGGCCGGGTCAGTCAGGACGCGCATGCCGTTCAGCAGCGAGGGAATCAGCTGCTCGGGACGGTTGATGCGGTCGAAGAAGCGCGACACGGGACGGAACGCGTCGTTGACGGTCACGTCGAGCGAGGTCGGGTCCTCGAGCTGCTGGAGGACCGGGTCCGGGATGCGGGTCGCGAACTGGTCGGAGGGGAAGATGAGGACGGGCAGGCGGTTGGTCGTCGCCGTCGCGGCGCCCGTGACCATATTGAGCGAGCCGGGGCCGATCGACGCGGTCGTCATCCAGGTCTGCAGGCGGTTCGTCGTCTTGGCGAAGGCCGTGGCCGCGTGGACGGCGCCCTGCTCGTTGCGGGGCATAATGTAGGGCATCGGGTTCTCGCCCTCGGCGGGCGCGATCTCGTTCTGCAGCAGGGCCTGACCGATGCCGGCAACGTTACCGTGGCCAAAAATACCGAAGGCGCCCGCGATGAGGCGGTGCTCGACACCGTCGCGCTCGGTGTACTGGTTGGACAGGAAGCGAATGATTGCCTGTGCGACCGTCAGGCGCACAGTTCCCTTGTAGGCTTCTTTGCTCATGGGTAGTCCTTTCGGGGCTTTCTTACTTGTTCATGGGCAGACGAGGGTCCACTTCCTGGTTTTCCCAGGTCGCGCGGATCCAGTGGTGCGCCGGATCGTCGGGGGCGAGCCACACGAGGTCCTCGTTCGGGCCGGCCATGACGTTCAGGTAGTACATGTCGTAGCCGGGGGCCGCGACGCAGGGGCCGTGGTAGCCGTGGGGCACGAGGGCGACGTCGCCGTCGTGGACCTCGCAGCACAGGTCGATCGGGCGGCCGGGGCTGCCGTAGGTGCGGTGCAGGCCAAAGCCCTTGGACCCCTCGGGGCCGTCTTCGATCTCGAAGTAGTAGATTTCCTCGAGCTCACGCTCGTCCTCGGAGTCCTGCTCGTGCTTGTGGGCCGGGTAGGAGGACCAGTTACCGCCGGGGGTGATGACCTCGCAGGCCAGCAGGTGGGAGGTGGTGACGCCCTCGACGGCCAGGGAGTAGTTGTTGACCTGGCGCGAGCAGTCGCCGGCGCCGCGCAGGTCGATGCGAACCTGGCTCTTGGGGTAGTAGGCGACGGGGATGTCGCGGGTGGCGATCGCGGAGGGGAAGGCGAAACGGCCGCCCTGGGCGGAGGTGATCGTCAGGGTCTTGCCGCGTCCGACGTACAGGTAGTCGGTGACGCCGGAGAAGACGCTGCGGCGCCCCTCGAGCTCGAAGGTCTGCCCGTCGACCTCGACGGTTGCGCCGCCGGCGAGGGGCAGGACGAGGAGCTCAGCCTCGCCGGTTTCGACGACCTGGGAGGCGCCGGCCTCAAGAACGAGGACGCGCAGGCCCGAGAAGGCCCAACCGGCACGCTGGGGATCAATGTCGACGGTGAAATTGCCGTGGCCGGAGGAGCCGGCGGGAACGTAAATGTCGGGAAGAGTCATCGTAGTCTCCTGAAAGTTGGGCATCGGTGCCGCTGGGTGAAAAGGGGGACGAGGCTGGGGCGATTCGGGTGGGTTACGAGACGACCCCCGTTTCGACAAAGGCGTGCAGCTGCTCGCACGTGGGCATCGCTGTCGAGCATTCGATGTGCAAACACACGTAGGCTCCCGCGGCCGAGGCGTAACGGATCGTGCGCTCAAGGTCCCATCCTTCGACGAGGCCGTGGATGAGCGCGCCTCCAAAGGCATCCCCCGCGCCGAGGCCGTTGACGACGTCCACGTCCCAGGCGTCGACCCACACGCGCTCGTCGGCGGTCTTGGCGAGGGTCCCCTTGGGGCCCTGCTTGACGATCGCCAGCTTGACGCCCCGTTCGAGGAGGGCGTCGGCAGCTCCTTCGGGATCGGAGACGCCGACGGCCATCTCGCATTCCTGGCGGTTACCGACGGCGACGTCCACGCGGGACAGGACGGCTGCGACGCGCGAACGCGCCTGGGCCATACCGCTCCACAGGTTGGAGCGGTAGTCGAGGTCGAGGATCGTCACGCCATTGGAGCGGTCGCGGTGATCGAGGGCGCGCAGGTGCAGGCCGAAGGAGGAGTCGCGCGAGAGGCCAGTCACGGTGAACCAGAAGATTCCGGCGCGCTCAACGGCGTTCCAATCCACCTGGTCCTCCCCCAGCTCCAGATCCGGGGCACTGGGTTCTCGATAGAAGTAGAGCGGGAAGGAGTCGGGTGGGAAAAGCTCGGCGAAGGTCACGGGGGTGTGGAAGTCGCGCACGGTGACGACATGGTCGGAGGAGACGCCGAGGCGCTCCAGCTCTCGGGTCACGAAGCGGCCGAAGGGGTCGTCCCCCACGCCGGTGATGACGCCGGCGCGGTGCCCGAGGCGTGCGGCGGCGACGGCGACGTTCGTCGGGCTGCCACCGAGGAACTTTCCAAAGGTTTCGACATCTTCGAGGTGGGCACCGACCTGGAGGGGGAAAATGTCGATACCGGAACGACCCATTGTTAGAATGTCGACATAGCGGCGTTCAAGGGACATCGTTGTTCCTTCCTCTCCATTGGGGTGGCCCGCAAGCCTGACGTTCCAAGGATGCACTATCGACAGGCAATCGTCAAACTTTGTCCATACAATATGTAACAGCGCGTCGCTCCCGCCCTTTACATCAACGCTGATACTATGTAACCCTAAATATTTAGTACCACTGTCGCGCCACACACGAAGGTTTGACATGTCCAAAGCATCGCCCGCCTCGGAGAACACCCCCTACGTTCCGGACATCACGCTGGATCGCTCCTCCCCCGTGCCGCTGTACTTCCAGATTTCGGAGCCCATCGCACAGCTCATCAACTCCGGCGCCCTACCTGCGGACACGCGCCTGGAGGACGAACTGTCGATGGCTGCGCGCCTGCATGTCTCCCGCCCCACTGCACGGCAGGCGCTCCAGCGCCTGGTCGATCGCGGCCTGCTCACGCGCCGTCGCGGCGTCGGCACAATCGTGTCCCCACGTCACGTCCACCGCCCCATGGAGCTCACCTCCCTCATGCGCGACCTCGTCGACGCCGGCCACAAGGTCCACACGACGATCCAGCGCTACGAGGCACGCCCGGCCAACGCCCAGGAAGCCGATGCCCTCAAGATCGCCGAGGGCACCCTGATCGTCCACATCGAGCGCACGCGTTTTGCCAACGACGAGCCGATCGCCGTACTCACCAACGCCATCCCGACGGACATCGCGCCGACCATGCAAGAGCTCGAGTCCGGCTCCCTCTACGACCTCATGCGCGAGCGCGGAGTCACCCTGGCTTCGGCCCGCCAGGTGATCGGCGCCCGCAGCGCGACAACAAAGGAAGCCAAGCTCCTGTCCGAGCATCGCGGCGCGGCCCTGCTCACAACGCAGCGCACGACGTACGACCCCTCGGGACGCATCGTGGAGTACGGCGACCACATCTACCGAGCATCGCGATACTCCTTCGAGGCCAGCCTTTTCGCACAGTGACAAAGCATTGACACTTTGTCCTAACAAACTGTTGACAGGCAGTAGCGCTCGCCGTAGACTTATTTCCGACGGAGAAAGTCGAAAGCAATCACAAAGGAGTGCTTCCCGCCATGTCCATCGAGTACACCCCCGGCCCCCTTCTGGACGCCGCGCGTAACACCCCCACCGCCCTATGGAACGATTCCTCGGATCCGGGTGAGCTGGCGCAGTCCATCTCCTTCGGCGGCGTTGGTGCTACCTGCAACCCGACCATCGCCTACACCTGCATCAACCAGCGTCGCGACGTGTGGCTGCCCCGCATTGCGGAGCTCGCCAAGGAAATGCCCGACGCCACCGAGTCCGAGATCGGCTGGCAGGTCGTGCGCGAGCTGTCCCTCGAGGCCGCCAAACTCCTCGAGCCAATTTTCGAGGCCGAGAACGGCCGCAACGGTCGCCTGTCGATGCAGACGGACCCGCGCCTGGCTCGCTCCGCCAAAGCCCTGGCCGACCAGGCCGAGGAGTTCCACAACCTCGCCAAGAACATCATCGTGAAGATCCCCGCCACCTCGGTGGGCATCGAGGCCATCGAAGAGGCCACCTACCGCGGCGTGTCCGTCAACGTGACGGTCTCCTTCTCCGTCGCACAGGCCGTCACCACGGGCGAGGCCATCGAGCGCGGCCTCAAGCGCCGCGAGGCCGAGGGCAAGGACACCTCCCAGATGGGCCCGGTCGTCACCCTCATGGTGGGCCGCCTCGACGACTGGATCAAGGAGGTCGCCGCGCGCGACGAGATGTTCCTGGATCCGGGTCACCTCGAGTGGGCAGGCATTGCCGCCTTCAAGCGCGCCTACCAGGAGTTCCGCAAGCGCGGCCTGCGCGCCCGCATGCTCTCTGCAGCGTTCCGTAACGTCATGCACTGGTCCGAGTTCGTCGGCGGCGACGTCGTTGTCTCCCCGCCGTTCAAGTGGGCCAAGCTCATTAACGACTCGGACTACAAGGTGGAAGAGCGCATGGACATCCCGGTGCGCGAGGACATCATGAAGACGCTGCTCTCGATCCCCGAGTTCGTCCGCGCCTACGAGCCCGACGGCATGACCCCGGAGGAGTTCGACACCTTCGGCGCCACCGTGAAGACCCTGCGCGGCTTCCTGCAGGCAGACGCTGACCTCGACGCCCTGGTGCGCGACGTCATTATGCCCGCTCCGTGATCCACCCGGTGGCCCCGCACGTCGCGTGTGGGGCCACCACCGGTCACGGTTTTTCTGCTCTCCAGCACACCCCTCCCATCTAGAAAGAAGCAAAGATGCTCAACATCGCCGTTATCGGCGCCGGCCGCATCGGCCACGTCCACGCCAAGACCATCGCCGCCCACCCCGGCGCCACCCTCGCCATTGTCGCAGATCCTTTCGGTGACGCCGCGCAGAAGCTGGCCGAGGTCTACGGCGCCCGCCACACGACCGACGTGGACTCCGTTTTCACCGACGAAAGCGTCGATGCCGTCGTCATCGGCTCGCCCACACCGCTGCACATCCCCCACCTGCTCGCCGCCGCCAAGGCCGGCAAGGCCGTGCTGTGCGAGAAGCCGATCGCCCTGGACATGAAGGACGTCGAGGCCGCTCGCGACGAGCTGGGCGCCGTGTCCGTCCCCGTCATGTTCGGCTTCAACCGCCGCTTCGACCCCTCCTTCGCCGCGGTTCACGCCCAGCTCGAAGAGGGAAAGATCGGCGATCTGGAGAACCTGCTCATCATCTCGCGTGACCCTGCCGCTCCCCCGGCCGAGTACGTGAAGGTTTCCGGCGGTATCTTCCGCGACATGACCATCCACGACTTCGACATGGCCCGCTTCTTCCTGGGCGACATCGTCGAGGTGCACGCCTTCGGCCAGAACTTCAACGAGGAGATCAGGGAAGCCGGCGACTTCGACGCCGCCGTGGTCACCCTGAAGAACGCCGCCGGCGTCGTCGCGACCATCGTCAACAACCGCAAGTGCTCGGCCGGCTACGACCAGCGCCTGGAGGCCCAGGGTTCGACGGGCACGCTTAACGCGGACAACATCCGCGCCACCACCGTGCGCCTGTCCAATGCCGAGGTCACGGATGCTGCCGAGCCGTACCTGGACTTCTTCCTGCAGCGTTACGCGGACGCCTACCGCATTGAGCTGACCGAGTTCATCGACGCGGTCGTCGCAGGCACCAAGCCCACGCCATCCATCGACGATGCGATCGAGGCTCTGCGCCTGGCCGAGGCCGCCACGGAGTCGGCGAAGACCGGCAAGCCCGTGTCGCTGGCCTGACATTCGGCTGAATAATCCCGGTGGGACGCCTCGCGTCCCACCGGGATTGTCTTATCCAGTGCATTGACCTTTACAGCATGCGTTACCACCTTGGGAACCGCCGCGACAATTCCCGCCAGCCACAGCCACGTATGGGCGTGCGTTCAGCACTGACAAACCCTCCTGAGAAATCTCCCAAGCCGCCATCTTTGTCTGGACAATCAAACGAGATTGAGTAGAATAGTGACACCGGCATAATTCGCCGATGCTTATTACCGCGACTCATAGGAGAGCTGCAATGACTCACGTCTACGATCCCGCAACCGCGATCAACGACCCCAATGGCATCACCTGGGGCATGCACCCGATTGCGTGGCGTAACGACGACATTCCCGAGGTCGGCGAATGGAACACCATTGACGTCATGTTCGACGACCTCGCCGAGGCCGGCTTTGCTGGCACCGAGGTCGCCGGCTGGTACCCCTCGAAGGAAGAGACGAAGGAGAAGGCCGACGCCGCGGGCCTGAAGATCGTCGCCCAGTGGTTCTCCAGCTTCATCGTTCGCGACGGCGTTGAGGCCGTCATCCCAGACTTCCGCGCCACCTGCGAGTACCTGCAGTTCCTGGGCGCGACCCGCGTCGTCGTCTCCGAGCAGACCGGCTCGGTGCAGGGCATCCGCGACATCTGCATCTTCGAGAACAAGCCCGTCCTCAAGGACGAGGAGTGGCCGGTCCTGGCCGAGGGCCTGAACAAGCTCGGCGAGATCGCCCACGAGTACGGCCTTGACCTGGTCTACCACCACCACCTGGGCACCGTCGTCCAGACCAAGGACGAGACGCTGCGCCTGCTCGAGCTGACCGACCCGGACAAGGTCTCCCTGCTCTTCGACACGGGCCACGCATTCGTGGGCGACGGCGACGTCATGGGCCTACTGCGCGGCGCGATCGACCGCATCAAGCACGTGCATTTCAAGGACGTGCGCCCCTCCAAGCTGGAAGAGTCCCGCGAGGCCAAGCGCTCCTTCCTCGACTCCTTCCTCGCCGGCATGTTCACGGTCCCCGGCGACGGCACCATCGATTTCACCGAGCCCTACACCTTCCTCGTTGAGCACGGCTACAAGGACTGGATCCTCGTTGAAGCCGAGCAGGATCCGAAGATCGCTCCTCCGCTCGAGTACGCGCACATCGCGCGCGACTACGTGAAGGGCACGCTGCTGGGTCAGTGAGCAGCATCGCGCGGTTCCTCAACTTCCCGCGCGAATCATATGGGGGTGGAAGCGACTCGTTCGCTTCCACCCCTCTGTCGCTGTACGAGCCACGAAAGGCCTCGATGGATCTGTCAACGCTGACGGCGCTCACGTGGGACGCCCTCGCGCAGCAACGGTGCCGCTGCTCGCATAAAAAAGTTGTCGGCGCGAGCCTGAAGGCCCGCGCCGACAACCTCGTCTCACGCCCGTGGGACGGTGATGACCAACGGCAGGGCATCGCCGCGAGCATCGCTCGGAGGCTGCTCCCCCGCCTGCAGGGTCAGACTCTGCCCATCCCACGAGCACGCAGCGCCCGGCGTCAGAGCCGTGGAACGCGAGTAGTCGAATCCGCTGGGCAAACCCGACACCTGCGTAACGGACGCATCCGCCACCACGGCGACGTGGTCCTCGTGAACGAGAAGGCGGACCCAGGCCTCGTCCTGCGAGGACTGCGCGGTGACGGCCTCGAAGTCGTTGGCCGACAGCGCACGCACGCCGCGCAGCTCCGATCCGTACAGGTCATTCCAGGCACCCAGGCCCTCGAGGCACTCGCGCTGCTCGCGCGGGATCGTGCCGTCGGCACGCGGACCCACGTTGAGCAGGAGGCGACCGCCGCGCGAGACCACGTCCACGAGGTGGCGGACGGCGGCCGCGCCGCTGAGGTACTGGTGCTCGCCCTCGGCGCGGTTGTAGCCGAACGACAGGCCGACGCCTCGGCAGTTCTCCCACGGCTTGCCGCTCGTCTCGGAGTCGCCCATGTGCTGGTATTCGCTCGTCAGGTAGTCCGCGTGAACACCGCCGTAGCGGTCGTTCGTGACGCCCTCGGGGCGCGCCGCATAGAAGTACTCAAACAGCGTACCCAGGCCGTGGGGGCCAAAGTTCTTGCCCTCGTCCGGCCAGTCGATGTCATTCCAGATGACGTCGGGCTGGTAGCGGTCGATCAGGTCGCGCACGTGCACGAAGCAGTAGCGCGCATACTCCGCATCCTTGGGACGGCACAGATCCTTGCAGTCGTCTTCGGAGAGGATCGGGCGGTGGGGGCGGTAATGCCAGTCCAGCCCACCCGAGTAGTACAGCCCAACCCGCAGGCCCTCGTCGCGCGCGGCATCCGCGAAGCCCCCCACGAGGTCGATGCGCGGTCCACGGCGTACCGTGTTGCGCGTGCCCGTCTCGGGGGCATCCCACAGGGTCACGCCGTCGTGGTGCTTGGTCGTCAGCACCGCGTAGCCGGCGCCGGCACGGTGGAACAGGCGCATCCACTCAGCTGGATCCCACGCGTCGGGGTCCCACGCGTCCAGGAAGGCATCGTACGAGGCCGACCCGTACAGGTCCTTGTGGCGCTGCGCGGCCGGGGACCCCGGAATACGGATCGTGTTGAAGTACCACTCTGCGTAGGAATTGTGGGTGAACCAAGCTTCCCAGTCTTCCTCGACGCCCAGCTCCCCGTGGTCCTCGGCCCACGCGGGGACCGAGTAGGGGCCCCAGTGGACGAAGATGCCCAGCGGGGCGTCCTCGAACCACTGCGGGGTCGGGCGGGACAGCGCACTCCAGCGCGCGGTATCGGTCATCGTTTCGCTCATGTTCGTCATCGTCCTCCGAAGGCGCCCAGGGTGACGCCCTTTTCCAGCTGCTTCTGCAGGAACACGACCAGCAGGATCGACGGGATCGTCGTCATCGTCACCGCGGCCATCAGCGGGCCCCAGTCGGTGCCGCGCTCACCCGAGAACATCTGCAGGCCCAGCGGGATCGTCGCCAGCGACGAATCGTTGACCACGATGAGGGGCCACAGGAACGCGGACCAGTAGTCGATGAACGCGAAGACGCCAACCACCGTGATCGGAGCCTTGAGCAGGGGCAGCAGGATCTTCGTCAGAATCTTCCAGTCACTGCAGCCGTCAATACGAGCCGCCTCCTCGAACTCGAGCGGCAGGGACATGAGGAACTGACGGATCAGGAACGCCCCAAACGCGCCGAACGCGAAGGGCACGATAAGGGCGAAGTAGGAGTTCACCAGGCCCATGCGCTGCATACCGATGTACAGCGGGATCACGAGGACTTCCTGGGGTAGGACCAGCGTGCCCAGGAACAGCATGAACAGGTGATCGCGGCCCTTGAAGCGCAGGCGCGCGAACGCGTAGGCGGACAGGACCGACACGACGACCACGAGGGCCGCGCCTGCCAGCGAGACAATGAACGAGTTGAGGACGACTCGGCCAAACGGAATAGAGTTAAGAGCAGACGGATAGTTATCCCAGGCGATTCGACTGCCGGTCGGACTCAGGCTGAAGACCTCTGTTGTGGGCTTAAGGGAGGTCGCGACCATCCACACGAAGGGAAACAGGAAACCGACCGCGATGATCCCGAGCAGGACAACCGAAATGATCGTGGAAAGACGTTTCTTGTTATGCATCGTAATTCACCCACTTCTTCTGGCCAGCGAACTGCAGTGCCGTCACCGTCATAACAATCACGAAGAGCACCCACGCCATTGCGGACGCGTAGCCGAGCTTGTCGAAAGAGAAACCGTTGCGGTACAGGGCCAGCACGATCGTGTTGGTCGCCTCGCCCGGGCCGCCCAGCGTCAGGAAGTAGGGCTGAGCGAAGACCTTGAAGGCGCCGATGATCGTCATGACCGTGCAGAAGAAGACGGTCGGGGAAATCATCGGGAAGACGACCTTGAAGAAGCGCTGAACGCCGTTGCAGCCGTCGATCGTCGCGGCCTCGAGCACCGAGGTATTCAGGCCGTTGAGGCCTGCCGTGAGCACGACGATGTTGTAGCCCAGCCCCTGCCACAGGCTCATCATGAGCAGCGAGCCCATCGCGAGAGCCGGGTGGTTCAGGAAGGGGATGTGCTCGATCCCGAAGACGGCCAGGGCCGAGTTGACCACGCCGTTGTCGGAGAGCATGAGGCGCCAGATCAGCGCGTTCCCGACCATCGGCGTGACAACCGGGATGAAGAAGATAACGCGCAGGACGCGACTGAGCCACTCGGGAACGCGCTGGAGCCAGTAGCTCAGGCCGATCGAAATCACCAGGTTCAGCGCCGTGTAGCAGGCGGCGAACACGACGGTGTTGCGCATGACCGTCCAGAACGCCGGGTCCTCGCCACTAAGCATGCGCCGGTAGTTTTCCACTCCGACGAAGCGGCCGCCTCCGAAGATCGACCAGTCGTAGAAGGAGATCACGAGGGACGCGATCAGGGGCAGGACGATGAAGAGAAGGAAGCCCGCCATTCCGGGCGACAAGTAGACGAGGGCGCGCAGGCCATCGCCCCGCCGACCCTCAGCGCGCGCGGAGTTTTTGCCGCGCTTGGAGGCCTTCGCCTCCCCCGCGCCCGCCGCGCCCGAGGGCGCCTCGCGGCCGGGTTTCACAGTGTCAACGCTCATAAGCTATGCACACCTTTCCGTCGAATGTCGGTGGGTTCCACAGTCCCGCTCACGCCACCGTTAGCGCTAACGGAAAGAAACCCACGAAACGAGGCCGGGGAACCGAGAAGGTCGCCCCGGCCTCGTTCATGGTGAGCTGGGATCAGCCAGCGGAGTTCTGCAGATCGGTGAGGATATCCAGAGCGGTCTTGGTGCCGCGGAAGCCCTCAGGCGAGTACTGCTGGAAGGACGTGTTGATCTGGTTCCACGTCGTGGTCGTCACCAGCGGGGTGCCATTCTCGAGGAGGACGCGAACAGCCTCGGCGCTATCCGCGGGCTTGTTGGCGGCCCACTTGTCCATCGCGGACTCGACGGAGGGGACGGTGCCCTGCTTGTCAGCAACGGTGCCGATGACCTCGGGGGTCACAAGCTCCTTCAGAACATTGAAGGCAGCCTGCTTGTCCGGGCAGGACTTCGCGATGCCGAAGCCGGAACCCTGGATAACCGCACGGGGCTGACCCGTGGGGGTCGGGATAACGGCGACGCCGAGCTTATCGCCCAGCTCCTTCTCGAAGGAGCCGTACATCCACGGGCCATCCACGATCATCGCGGCGGTGCCGGAGGTGAAGGCGGTCTGGGCCGGGCCATCGTTGTCGGCGGCGTTCGGGGCAACCGCGACCTGCTCCTTGTGGACCAGGTCGAAGGCGAACTGGACGCCCTCAACGAACTTGGGATCCGTCAGCGTGTTCTTGCCGTCCGCAGAAACCTGGCCGCCGAAGGCGATGCCGAAGTCACCGGGGGCATTGCCCAGGAGGGACGGCTTGACGGCGACGCCGTACTTGCCGTCACCAGTCAGGGCCTTGGCATCCTTGAGGAACTGCTCGGTCGTGTAGGAGGTCGAGGGGGCCGCAAGACCGGCCTTCTCGAACATCTCACGGTTGTAGTACAGGACGTCGGGCTCAGCGTCGTAGGGCAGAGCCAGAACCTTGCCATCGACCGTCATGCCCTGCATCATCGCAGCGTTGTAGTCGGAGGCCTTGATGCCGGCGGCTTCCATGTAGGAGTCGAGAGGCTCAAGCAGGCCGGACAGCTCCTGCGCGCGGGCGGCCTGCGTGGTGAGGATGCAGGGCGCGTCCGAGGCGACCATGCGGGTCTTGACCTTGGTCCAGTAGTCGTTGAAGGCCGGGCCGTCGAAGGTCAGGGTGAAGTTGGGGTCCTTCTCCTTGGCCGCGTCAACGAAGGACTGCCACTGGGCGCGGTCGTTGTCCGTGGAGACCCAGGTGTACATCTGGTGAACCTGGTCGGAGCCAGAGCCACCGCTGGACGACGTGCTTCCCGAGCCACACGCGCCTGCGAGCAGGGCGAAGGCCGAGGCGGTCGCACCGAGTGCGAGGAACTTGGAGATAGTGGGGCGCACGCTGCGCTCCTTCCTTGTCAGGGGCACCGGGGTTCCAGTAAACGCGTCGCCTCTCTGTAACGCGTGTCCGGGAACGTTCCCGAAAGTGCCGTCTCTCGTCATTGAAATTGACAGGACAACTGTACCAGCCCCTGAACAGGGCACACAAGCCATATTTTAAAATTCATCACACCTGGCGATTAAGCCCGACTCTCCTGTGAAGCCCTCACAGCACACGGGTGACAGGCTTTTCAACCGTTTTCGACAAACTCTTGTCTACCTGTCACCCCTTCAGTTGGATTAAACAGGGATTTTAATTGTCCAGGACTTGCCGCAGCGCATCGTCCAGGGACGACGCCCCCGTCCCCAGCATGGCCTCGAGGCTCTCGAGCGTGTGGTGCGAGGGACCCGCCAGGAAGGCGACCATCGCGCCCACCTCGGACGCATCCACGCCCATGCGGGCAGCCCACGCGCGCCGGTACAGGCGCAGCTGTGTCACGAAGTACGCGACCTTGTCCGGCTTGGTCGTGGCGGTCACCGGGCGTCCACTCTTCCAGTCGACGACCAGGAATCGGGGACCATCGCCGCGCACGCGCTCAAACACGGCGTCGATGCGCCCCTGGACGGACACGCCACCCACCTCCACCGAGAAGGCCTCCTCGATCGCGACGGCCCGGTAGTCCGACAGCTCGTTCGCAACAAAGGCGCGGAAGTTCGCGCGCAGCCGCTCCAGGCGCTCGCGTTCACCGTCCGTCAGCAGGGCCTCGTCCGCCGCGTCGTCACCGCCGGCGAGCGCGGCATCCTCACCCGCACCCACCTCGTTGCCCGCGGTGATCTCCGAGGCCGGATCCGCGCTCGCGAGGTGAAGCTCGCGCTCCACCCACGCGTGAAACACCGTGCCCAGCGCGGAGAACGAGCTGGGGCGGGCAGGCATGGGTCGGCGCATATCTCGCGCGAACTCATCCGCGTCCTGCAGGAGGGCCGACACAGACGTCGCGGGTACGCGCTCGGCCCACAGGTCCACGACCGGCGTCTCAAGCCCCAGGTGATATTCCTCGATGAGTGCGACCGTATCGCGCACCGCCGGATCCTCGCCCAGCTGAGCCAAGGCCTCGTACACGTCCTGATCCTGAAGCATCGCGTCGATCTGAGCCTGCACTGCCGCAGCGGCAGCCGCAACGCGCTGACGTGAGGGACCCGGCTCCTGCGGGAAGGTCTCGAACACCCGCGCACCCGCGCCCTGATCACTACCCTCCTCGGCCTGAGGGAGAGGCATCATCAAGCACCTGCCCTCCCCCACCGAGGACTTCACGGCGTGGTCACGCCACCGCCCGTTGGACCACATCTGCGGGTCTTCGATGGCACCGACCGTACCCGACGAGACACCAGGCGTGTGCTCGAAGAGCTGGGCGCTGGCATCCATCAGGTAGCGCGACGGATGCGTCACCTTCTTATTGAACTCGGACGTCCAGGAGCCCACCAACAGCTGAGCGCTGCGCGCACGCGTCATGGCCACGTAGGCCAGGCGACGCTCCTCGCGCTCCGCATGCTCCCCGAGGGAAGCACCGTACTCGCCCTCCAGCCACTTCCTGAAGGCAGTCGACGGATTATTTGCCCCCTCAACGTCGAACTCGAAAGGCGGCAGATCTGCTCGATCCCCTCGCAACGGATGCGGCAACGAGCCGGCATCGGTCACCCACGCCGTGTTCGCGGGAGGATCATCCGTCCACGACCGGCTCTTGCTCTTGTGCAGGGGGAACGAGCCATCGGCCAGCCCAAACACCACAACCCCATCCCATTCAAGGCCCTTCGAGCCGTGGACGGTCAGGATCTGCACGGCGTTCGGGTCCGGCTCGCCCAGCGGAGCATCCAGCCCGTCCTCACGTTTCTCCGCCATGTCCAGATACGCCAGGAAAGACCCGAGGGACGCACCCGGAGTCTCTTGCTCGTAGGCTGCAGCCACAGAAATGAACTCATCGAGCGCCGCACGCCCACCCATCGACAGCGGATCCGCGATCACATCGTCCAGGGTGCCCATGATGAGGATCGTCCGCTCGACCTGCTCGGTGATCGAACGCCCCACCCCCTCACGGACCTGACGTAGGCGATCACCCAGCAGGTGCAAGCGGCGCACCGCTTCCTCGCTGATCGCGGGATGTCCCTCGGCCGCCCACCCGGGCTTCGGAGGGGAATCCACCGCATCCAACAGAACTGCCTGATGAGGGTGAACGCCCTCTTGACGTGCCAGGAAACGCGCCCAGTCGCCCAGCGCCATCAGGTCGGCTGCACCCAGGTCAATACCAGCCAGCAGACGAGCCAGCCACGGGGATGCCTCCACGTCGTATGCCAGTTCCAAGGCGGCGCGCACGTCCTGCACGGCGGGCTGATCGAGCAGACCACCCAGGCCCACGATCTCCGTCGGGATCCCAGCCTCACGCAGGGCATCGTCGATGAACGGAAAATCTCGACGCTGCCTGCTCAACACGGCAACGCTGCGTCGCTTGCCGTCCTTAACCGGCTGCGAGCGCACCCGCTGCACGAAATCGACCATCGCGCCGAGCGCCTCGTCGTAATCCTGCGTGAAAGCAATGTCGACGGCTCCGGGCCCCGCCCCACCCCTGGGAACCAGAACAGGAGACTGCGCCTTGAGCTCCTGCTTGCCCACCTGGAAGGAGGGCACCTCACGCAGAGGCGCCGCCACCCTGTTCGCAGCGTCCAGGATCGACACGTCGTTTCGCCAGGCAGTTGACAGCGTGAGCGTCTGCCCCTCGTCGGGCACGCCCGTCTGGAAACGCTCCAGGAAAGACTCCAGGGACGAGGCCGAGGCCCCCCTCCAGCCGTAAATCGCCTGATTCGGGTCTCCCACTGCGGTGACCGCATGATCTGCGAAGATCATTGACAGCAGGTCCATCTGGATGACCGAGGTGTCCTGGAACTCGTCGAGCAGGACCGCGCGGAACTCCTCGCGCAGGGACGCGCGCACCGCCGGTGCCTCGCGCACGATGCGCGTCGCCAGGACCAGCTGATCGGAAAAGTCCAGGACACCCATCTCGCGTTTGCGCTGCTGGTAGGCGGCGATCGGGCCCAAGAAGGCGATGCGACGCGAGTTCACATCCATCGCTTTACGAGACTTCTCGTTCCCTCGCCCCACCTGCTCAAGCTCACGCCCAAACTCCTCCAGAACCTCACGCGCACGCTCCACCGTGTAGCCGTGCTCCGCAATTTCGCCCGCGAGGTGCAGGACCTTTCCAACGACGCCGGCCGGGGTGAGCTCATCATCCAGATCGGTGGGCCACGACTCAACGATCTGAGTCATCAGGTCGAGCGCCCCGGCCTCGGAGAGCATCGAAAAATCCGGGTCGATCCCGATGCGCATGCCATGCTCAGAGACGATGCGCTCCGCAAAGGAGTTGTAAGTGAGGGCCACAGGGTCCTCGTCGAGGCGCTCACGCAGCTGCGGCATCTCGCGAGAGAGCAGTCGGATGCGTTCACGCAGGCGCTCCCCCAGCTCGCCGGCGGCCTTGCGCGTGAAGGTGAGGCCAAGGATCGATGACGGGGTCAGGTCCGGGTGGTTAGCCAGGAGCCAGAGGACCCGCATCGACATGGTCTCGGTCTTGCCCGACCCCGCGCCCGCGACGACGAGGAGCGGGCGGCGCGGAGCCTCGACCACGCGCACCTGCTCGGGCGTCGGCGTCTTCGTCGCGTCGACGATTGCCTGGATCTGCAGGGCACCAAGATTCATCGCACTGTCCGTTCCCACGTCACTCCACCACCTTATGGCCGCGCTCACGTGCCGGGCACAGCCGATCAAAAGAACAGTACGCACAGGCCGTATCCGAGGGACGCGCCTCAAAGGAGGGGCCTCGCGCATCCACCGCGACTGAGCGGATCTTGTCGTGCCAATCCTCCAGGGCCTGCCCCTCGAGGCGCGGCTGATCGAAATACTTCGGCTTATCGTCGCCAAGCAGGGCGATGCGCGCTCCCGCGACCCTCTCGCCCGAGGCAAGCAGGGCCATCTGGTAGGCGGCCAGCTGCGGATTATCGGGGACGGTCTTCGCCGAATATCCGCTCTTTCCTGTCTTCAGGTCGGTGACGCGCACCCCCTCGTCGACATGCTCGAGGCGGTCCATGCGCCCCCGAATGGTCACACCCTCAACCTGAGCGGACACCGTCTGCTCAACCTCAACAGGTCCGGGAATACCCTCCAGGTAGGAGGCCAGGTTATTCACGATGTCGCGGGCGTGCCGGTCGGCGACACGCCCCGCCCACGTGTCCAGGTTGTAGCCCAGCTCCTCGATGCGAGCCTCGAGCACCTCGGTGAGTTCCTCCGGCGTGCCGTGCGGGTGCTCCTCGGCCACGGCGTGAATCAGGGTGCCGAGGCTGGCTGCCGCATTCGATGGGCCATCAGCTCCGATGGTGGTGAGGAACCAACGCAGCGGGCACGCCAGCGCGCGCTCGAATTGCGAGGGAGACAGCGTGAGCTCACCCGTGTACTCCTCATCAGTCGTGGGCGTACCACCCGCACCCAGCCACCGCTGCGGCTGCGCAGAGAGCACGTCTTCGCGCGCCATCAGAGCCAATAGGGTGGCAGCGAGCTGAGCGTCAGCCGGATCGTCAGGGTTCGCCGCACGCGCCCGCAGGTCCGCGATGTGACCGGACAGGGACAGCGGTGCCTCGACCGAATCCACCGGCACGATGTCGTTTTCTCGATGCGTGCCCGCCAGGCGCGCAACCAGATCGAAAAAGACCGAAGGCGCGGCGTCCTCCGAGCGCACCGCACCGGCGTGCACGATGCTGCGCGAGCGCGTCACGGCCGCGACGAAGAGGCGATACTCGTCGTCCATCACCGCGCGCCGAGCTGCCCTCGTCGAGTCGATGAGCTCCTCGCGCCCATCCTCGCCCACGGCGACGCGGCCCGCACCCACGTCCGCAAGGAGGTCAGCGCGCAGAATCCGGTCGCGCAGGCGCAGGTTCGGCCAGGCCCCGTCCTGCAGGCCCGCGAGGACAACGACCTGCCAGTGGCGCCCCATCGCCTGCGCGGGGGTGAGGACCTCGACGCCGCCCGGGCGCACGCCCACGCGCGAAATCGTGTCGATAGGGACCGAGCCGGCCAGCAGCTCCGATGCGAAGCCCACGGCGGAGCCGGCGGGGTTACGCTGCTCCCACACGTCGGCCACACGCAGGAGTGCCACGACGGCGTCCAGCTGATCGTCGTACCAGCCCGACGAGTCATCCGACGCGATGGCCCGCGAGCGCCACTCGTTGGCCACCCCAGACGCCTCCCAGAGGGACCACAGGCGTTCCTGGGGGCGCGCGCTGCCGCTCATCCCAAGCTCCCACAGGCGCGCGGCGGTCTCGAGCGGGCGCGCGAGCATTGCGGCGGCGCGGGCTCGCTTGCCGCCCGCCTGCTCGGCCTGCTCGATGGCAGTCCTCCACGTCTGCGGATCACTGACGAGGTCGGCAGCCGTCAGCGGGATCGGCGCGGACTCGTCGCCCGCTTCCTCGGCAGCCTGGGCGCGCGCAGCGTTCAGGCGGCGCAGCAGACGGTGGACGGCGAGGGCGTCGGCGCGTACGAGGGGCGAGGGCAGGAGGCGCTCGGCGAGCTCACGGCGCACGGCCACGTCCGTGTCGCTCTGCCCCGTCGGCATGGTCACCAGGTCCAGGAGCAGGCGCGTCGTCGGCTGGGTCGCGAAGTCGAAGGCGCGACTGCCGCCCGCGACGGGCACGCCGCCGCGCGCCAGGTAGCGGCTGGTTTCTGCGACCATCGAGGAGCTGCGCACGATGACGACCTGGTCCGAAAAGTCGATGCCGTCGTGCAGGTGGTGGGACCTGAGGGCTCGCGCGATGAGGGCCCCCATCTGCGAGGGCGTCGCACCCAGGTGGGTCACCAGACACCCCTGCGGGGCGTCGTCACCAACTGCGGCCTCGCGCCGGGCGGGCGATCCGGACTGTGCGATACGCGCGCATGCCTGGCGCGCCAGCTCCCGCACGGCGCGGGACATGTCGTAGACCTGGCCGAGCTCAGCGATCTCAACACGAAGAGCACTGGCAAGCCTGCGGTCCAGGTGCGGCTCGCCGCCGCGATATCCGGCCACGGCCACGTCGGAATCCGAGAACGCGACGATCCGGGCACCCGCGTCGCGGCAGGCCTCCAGCAGCCTCAGCGTCGAAGGCGTGCAATCTTGCAGGTCATCGATGATCACCACGTCGGGCACCGGGCACGGCGCCTGCACGCCGCGCTTCGGCGCGTCCTGCTCCCACGCGTCGATCAGATCGGCCGCGAGCGCCTGGATACGCGACAGGTCCACGCGCAGGGTGAGCGGATACTCCGGGGAACGCTCGGGCCCCTCCTCCAGCGCAGCAATGATCGCGCCCGCGCCCTGCCACTCCGGACGGCCGAACCGGGCCCCGGCCTCGGACAGGGAGGACGCGTCCATCCCGGCCTCGCCCGCGCGGGCCACCAGGTTGCGCAACTCCGCGCGGAACGCCGGCATCGCGCGCATCTGCGGGCCAATGTCCTCGGGCCACGGTGCCTCCACGGACTCCAGGGCCTCGGCGAGCATCTGGTCCTGAGCCGCGCCCGTCACCAGCTCGACCCCCTCCAACGGCACGTCGCGCTGGGTGCGCCACGTAGCCACCACCTGATAGGCAAAAGAGGCGGGGGTACGCACCGGGCGCACCGAATCCGGGCCAAGCGCCTGCGCGCGCGGGGTCAGCACGTCGGCGCGCGTGCGATCGGGAGCGAGAATAAGCGCGGAGCGGCCCTGGGAGGCCGCCTCCTCGAAGACGGCCAGGGCACACGTCGAGCGGCCTGAGGACGGGGCGCCGCGCGCAATCACGTCACCCAAGCGCACCGCGTCCACAACCGCACGCTGGCGCGCGTTCAGCTCCGGCAGACGCCACCAATCGGCGCTGCGGCTGCGCAACCTGACCTGAATTTCGCTCATAACGCAATACTCGCAGACCCCACCCACATCTGCGGCACATATGATGGCCATGACGATATTTACCAGCAAGGAGTCATCATGGAGATCTTCATCGGCATCCGCGACAACACGCGTCAGCTCGGTCTCGACGTCGACATGACCGAAAGCGAGCTCATGGCCAAGGTTCACGAGGCCCTTGCCGCCACCAACGGCGTCCTCGACCTCACCGACACCAAGGGCCAGCGCACCATCGTGCCCGCCCACGCCCTCGCATACGTGCAGATCGCCGCCAAGACCGAGCGCCGCGTCGGCTTCGCGATCCACTGATTCGCGCCCAGACGAACGAGGCCGGGGAACCCGAGCGGTCGCGATACCGCCCGAGGAACCCCGGCCTCGTCTATACCCTGTGGCCTCAGGCCTTCAGGTGAATGTCCTTCATGCGCTCCCCGTGGCGCTTAATCACGTACTCCGTGATCTCATCGACGTTTTCCGGGGACGCAGCCAGCGACGGGTAGGTGAACAGCGTCGCGCGCACCAGGCCGAGGGCCTCGCCCGCCACACGGCGACCCCACAGGGACAGGCGCGCCGACAGCTGCTCGTCAGCCTCAATCTGCGGGCCCAGGTGTGCGCGCACCCAGTGCCCCTGCTCGAAGGGCCACACGTCCTCGATGCCCTCGAACAGGCCGTGCACCTGCGCGACGCGGATCAGCATGTCGCCCAGCATGCCGCGGGTAATAAACGTCTTGACAGCGCGCTCCGCGAACGTCGTCGGACGCGTGCGCGCATCCAGATCGTCGTACGCGCCCGAGAACGCATCACCGGCCGCCAGCAGATCAAAGCGGCGGTGCGCACTCCACACCTCCAGCTGCTGGTAGAGCTTGAAGCACTGCGCGGCCATGCGCGCATGCTCCACGTGAGCCTCGAACGTGGGGGCCTGCTCGCCGTCCTTCGCCAGGCGCGTCATAAACGCGAGCGACGAATAGGCGAGAATACCAAGGACTTCGGCGTCGTCGGCGGGGACGGATTCAAACTCGTGTGCCATGACTCCAGCATAGTGCCTGACAAGCTCCACGGCCCGGCGCATGGGACCCTGTTCTTCCCGATTAGTGCCTGTCTCTGTGACCAGCCCCTCCCCCGCGAACTCCTCACACACCATTACACTGAAAGGTGACCACCGGAAGACCGGTCGCATTCTTGAGACATAACACGTACGCGCGGACGAGAATCCCCGCGCCAGATAATGCGCGATCGGCACCGACCCCAACCCCGGAAAAGCCCGGGAGAGAAGGTAGATCGTGACCAACACGAGCACTGAGGCAACTGTGCCCACCACCGACGTTGACACCACCGAGAAGGCCGCCCCGGCCTCGTCCGTCGATTACTCCGCAGGCGTCGTCCGCCTCGGCAACATCAAGCCCGCAGCCCCCGAGGTCGAAGAGGCCACCCCGGACATTTCCGGCAAGGGCGAGGACCTCGACAAGAAGTCCTTCGCCGACTTCGGCGTCACCGACCCGATCGTCGACGCCCTCGAAGACAAGGGCATCACGCACCCCTTCCCGATCCAGGCCCTCACCCTCGGCCCCGCGCTGGACCGCCACGACATCATCGGCCAGGCCAAGACCGGCACCGGCAAGACCCTCGGCTTCGGCATCCCCGTCCTCGAGGACGTCATCGCGCCCGACGAAGAGGGCTACGAGGACCTGCTCAACCCGAACAAGCCGCAGGCGCTCATCATCCTGCCGACCCGCGAGCTCACCAAGCAGGTCGCCCAGGACCTGCGCGAGGCCGCCAAGTACCTGTCGACCCGCATCGTCGAGATCTACGGTGGCGTCGCCTTCGAGCCCCAGATCGAGGCTCTCGAGCGTGGCGCCGACATCGTCGTGGGCACGCCCGGCCGCCTCATCGACCTGCTGCGCAAGGGCCACCTGCACCTGTCCGGCGTCGAGACCGTCGTCCTCGACGAGGCCGACGAGATGCTCGACCTGGGCTTCCTGCCCGACGTCGAAACGCTGCTCAGCCGCGTCCCTGAGAACCGCCACACCATGCTGTTCTCCGCGACGATGCCCGGCCCCGTCGTGGCCCTCGCCCGCCGCTTCATGGTGCAGCCGACCCACATCCGCGCGCAGGATCCCGACGACCAGAACCAGACCGTCAACACGGTCAAGCAGGTCATCTACCGCGTTCACGCCATGAACAAGGTCGAGGTCGTCGCCCGCATCCTCCAGGCGGAGGGCCGCGGCCGCACCGTCATCTTCTGCCGCACCAAGCGCACCGCCGCCCGCCTGGGCGAGGACCTGACCGCCCGCGGCTTCGCGGTCGGTTCGCTGCACGGCGACCTGGGCCAGGGCGCTCGTGAGCAGGCGCTGCGCGCCTTCCGTAACGGCAAGGTCGACGTCCTGGTCGCCACCGACGTCGCCGCGCGAGGCATCGACGTCGACGACGTCACGCACGTCATCAACTACCAGTGCCCCGAAGACGAGAAGATCTACATCCATCGCATCGGCCGCACGGGCCGCGCGGGCAACTCGGGCACGGCCGTCACCTTCGTCGACTGGGACGACACGCCACGCTGGTCGCTGATCTCCAAGGCCCTGGGCCTGGGTGTGCCGGATCCGCTCGAGACCTACCACACCTCCCCCCACCTGTTCACCGACCTGGACATCCCGGAGGGCACGACCGGTCGCCTGCCGCGCGCCAAGCGCACACGCGCGGGCCTGGACGCCGAGGTCCTCGAGGACCTGGGCGGCTCCTCTCCCCGCTCCGAGGGACGAGGCCGTGGCGGCTCGCGTTCGGGTTCCGGTGGCTCGCGTGGTGGCTCGCGTGGTGGCCGCGGGCGTTCGTCGCGTGGTGCCTCTTCCGACGGGTCGCGTTCGCGCGGGTCGCGTCGAGGCTCCCAGGACGGCGATCGCACGCTGAACGCTGGCAAGGGCGGCCGCTCCGACCGCGGCACGCGTGGCCGTGGCCGCGGCGAGCACTCGCAGCACTCCGATTCCAGTTCGGCTGGTTCTTCTTCTGAGCGCGCGCCCCGCGCCCGCAAGCGCATCCGCCGCCGCAAGGGCGGCGAGTGAGGCTGTAAGCGTCGCACTGATACGACATGAGGAGGGGTCCGAGCCGAGAGGCTTGGGCCCCTCCCCTGTTTGAGGCCTCAGGGCGCGGCAAGATTCAACCTGATCGGGAACATTCAACCCGTTAGGGAAGATTCAACCCGATCAGAAGGGGTTGAATCTTCCCGATCGGGTGCAACACCTCATCGGTAACAAGCTAGCGCGCGGGTTTCCTCGCTGACACTGCACATGCCGGCGTCCAACTGGGCCCAGCCGTGCAGCGCTGCACCCGATCCGTGGCACCGCACCCGATCCGTCGCGATACACCCGATCAGAAGGGGTGTAATGCCTACGGATCGGGTGCACCGCCTCATCGGTAACAGGCATCGTTATGGAACCGGACGTCGCAACGTCCTCCGCAAACAACTAACAGGCCCAGGCCGCGCAGCACTGCACTAGATACGACAGCAATGCACTAGATAGGAGGGCATTGCACTGCCTACTATCCAGTGCAACGCTGCGCTAACTAGTGCAATGCCACTGGCCAACAAGCCCTGTCGCGGTAAATGCAGCTGGCCTGGTCTGGTTTTGTGGACCGGGTGTTTTGAGGGTTGTTGGTTGTTATTGGTGGTGTTGTGCCCATTGGCGCGCGTATTGGTTGGGTGAGAGCCAGTCCAGCGCGCTGTGGGGGTGCTCTTCATTGTAGCGCTGGGACCAAGCACCGATCAGGGCGCGCGCATGGTCAAGCCCTTCGAACATGTTGTCCTCCAGGAGTTCATCACGCATCCGGTTGTGCAAGGACTCCACGAACCCGTTATGCCAGGGTTGGCCCGGCGGGATGAACGCTTGGAGCGTGTTGTGCTCGTTGGCCCAGCGCCCCAAGGCGGCGGCGATGAATTCGGGCCCGTTATCGGCGCGCAGCACCTGGGGTGCCCCATGGGTTAGGGCAGCCAGGTCAAGCATTTCGATCACGTCGGCGGCTCCCATGCGCCGCTCGACGCGGAAAGCCAGGTGCTGGCGCGTGAACTCATCGATGAGGTTACAGACCTTGAACACGCGCCCCCTCCAATCCGAATCGAACTGGAAATCAATGGCCCACACCTGCCCCGGCGTACTAGCCTTGACCAGGCGCTGGAGGCGCGGCGCAGTGCGGGGCTTGGGGGCTTTGCGCGGGCGCACGCGCAGTCCTTCGGTGCGCCACAAGCGCCGGAACGTATCACGCCCCACGACAACGCCCTCACTCTTGGCCCGCGCCCAGGCGCGTTTATAGCCCCAGCGTCGATGCGTGGCGGCAAAATCGTTCATCCACTGGCGCACAGGCCCATGATCACGCAGCGTTTTCGCCCCGCCCGCCGCGCGGGCCCGGCAATACGCTGACCGGGACAGCCCGGCAACGCGGCATGCAAGGCGCTGAGAAAACCCCTGGCCAACCAGGTAGCTCACAGCCTCGTGCCTGCGCGCCGGGCTTAGAAGTTTCCCTCCGCCAGCTCTCGCAACGCTGCCTTTTCTAGCTCTGCTTGGCCCAGCAACTGTTTGAGGCGCGCGTTTTGCTCACGCAACTCACGCAGTTCCTTGGCCTCACTACGATTCATTGACCCATAACGCTGACGCCACCGGCACAACGTCGCCTCACTGATACCCAGCACGCGGCAGGCCTGGGCCGTACTCATGCCCTCACCTCGCAACGCCTCGGCCTTCTCCAGCTTCACGACAATCTGCTCAGGCGTGTGCTTCGAGAACTTCCTCATGGTCATCCATTCTGCCCGGCCACAAGCAGCCGGGACTACTCAGAACAACCCTCTCAAAACAAACGGTCCGAAAAACCCAGACCCCTCCA
>JVKM01000064.1 GCA_001072465.1 Xylanimonas cellulosilytica
CCAAAACGCACCATCGCCTCAGGCTTACTCATCCCACCATCAACCACGGCCCTCGCCGCGGCGACCTTGGTCTCATAGTCGTATTTGGCCCGCTTTACTCCCATGGCAAGAAGCCCGCCCCTCCCGATCACGCGGTACATCTTCTGCCACTCTCTCACAGTCTCAGCAGACACACCAAGCCTCCTGGCGGTCAAACCATAGCCACACCCCCTCTCAAACATCTCCACCGCCTGCTCCCGAAGCAAACGATCATGCCTCAACCCCAGATCCACAGACACGAAAAGCCTCCCATTCCCTGGACTTCAATTTCGATGTCCAAGAAACGGGAGGCAGTTCAGGACGAGGCCGGGGCCACGACATGCGTAAACGCTGGAGAGGACTACTCGCGCCCCTCGCGCACACCCGACAGGATGCGGCGGCGCAGCGGCACGGTCGCCTCGGAGGCGACGACGATGAGGACAACACCGACGAGGGCGGACACGAGCGCAATGAGGACACCCTTTCCGGCGCCCGCCGCGAGCATCGGTGACATGAACACCATGCCGAGCAGCATCGAGCCAACGATCATGACGAACGCGGGGATCGCGACCTCGAGGCGACGGCTACGGTCCATGAAGCCGCGCGGCGAGCCCATGTAGGACAGGGCGCGCACCTGGTCGGCGGAGTCGAGGACGCGGATCGACTGGTTGACCGCGGTCGACACGGCGCCCAGCGCGAGGGTGATCGCGAAGGTCAGCAGCATGCCCCTGTTGATGTCGCCGATGACGATGAGCGCGACCTCATCGGTCCTGTCCCCGCTCATCGAGATCGAATCACTCGCCGGATACATGATGCCCACGAGGAACCCAACGAGGGCAACCGCCCCGAAGGAGCGCCACACGGCCCGCGGGTCGTCGGCCATACGACGCCCCGCCACCATCATCTGGGGACTGCGCGAGGCCCGAGCCATGATGCGACCCATGAGGCTGATCGACCAGACGCCCACCAGGTTGACAATCAGGAAGATCGCGCCCATGAAGCCCAAGAACACGGCCATGCCGATAGCAGTTCCCAGGTTCATCGCGAGGGTGCCGACGCTCAGCCACACCACGAGGAGAACCAGGCCGAGGACGGGGCCGACCGCGCTCACACGGCCCGCCTGCGTGCGACGCGCGACGCCCAGGGGCGTGATCGCGACCTTGCGCATGGCCAGCCACGAGGACAGGGCGGCCAGGACGATCATGGCGAACCCCTCGACGAGGAGGGCCACAACCCCCACCCACATCTCGCTGGCCCCCATCGGGCGGCCCTGGAAGGACAGCGCACCCCACGCGGGCAGCGTCACGGCGTACAGGATCGAGCCGACGATGACGCCGACAACCGCAAACACGCAGGTTTCGAGGATGCAGGCGAGCTTCGTCTTGCCCGGCGCGAGGCCGACGAGGCGCAGGACCGCGAGGTCGCGCTCGCGCCGACTCATGCCCAGGCGCGCGGCCGCTGCCCCCATCGAGATGATGGGGACGATGAGCAGGGTGGCCGCGAAGTACGCAAGCATCACGTAGAAGGACGCCATCCCATCGAGGCTTGAGGGATCGTAGGCAGTAGCGGACGTGGCCGCGACGGCAGCTCTCGCCCCGAAGGCCATAACGCCGCCGGTGACCGCGAGCAGGAACGCGTGCGGCAGGGCGAAGGCAGCGACCGTGAGGACACTCGTCGCCCGGTCGCGCGACCGTAGGAGCGCCCCGGCAGCGGTGCGCACGGCGCTCATCGGGCCACCCCCTGGTTGGGGGCGCCACTGCCTCGGGCCTCGAGGGAGATGCGGCCGTCGCGCACGTGGATCGTGTGCGGCAGGCGCGCGGCGACGGCAGGGTCGTGGGTGACGAGGACAAGGGATGCCCCGGTGGAGGCGCAGGCGCTCGTCAGCAGGGACATGACCTCGCCGCCGGTTGCCTGGTCAAGAGCGCCCGTGGGCTCATCCGCGAAGATCACCGAGGGATCGGTGGCGAGCGCGCGACCGATCGCGACGCGCTGGGCCTGTCCTCCCGAGAGCTGGCCGGGGCGGTAGGGGCCGGCTCCGTCGAGCCCGAGGTTTGCGAGGATCTCGCGGGCCCGGGAAATAGCCTGCGATTTGGGCGTTCCCGCGAGCATGAGGGGCATCGCAATGTTCTCTTCCGTGGGCAGCTCAGGCAGGAGCTGGCCATCCTGGAACACGAAGCCGAAGCGACGCAGGCGCAGGTCGGAGAGTACACGCTCCGACATGGTCGTCATCTCCTCGCCGTCGAGTGTGATCGACCCGGAGCTGGGTCGCAGCACGCCCGCCAAGCAATGCAGGAGCGTCGTCTTACCGGAACCCGAGGGGCCCATGATCGCCACCTGCGTGCCCTGCGGGAGGGTCAGATCAACACCCGCCAGGGCGTGAACGGGCGTGTGCCCGCGCATGTATGTCTTCGTTAGTGCTCGGGTCACCAGGCCCGCCGTGTCGTGTGTCATGTTTGAACGATAGACCCGCAGCCCCGCGCGATTCTATGAGGGTCTGCCCTGGTCGCCCCCTGGCTCATCCCCGACATCAACGCCGCAGTTGCTACGTTTGACGCATGAACCGCGCCCTGGATCCCCTCGCCGCCCAGCTGCTGCTACGCGCCTACGCGCGGGCCACGAACATGCTCATCGCGGGGCGTTCCTTCGCGACGGATGACCCGACGCTGGCCGCCCTGCTACGCGCGTTCGGCGCCCACGTGCGCCCGATTGCCGAGGCCGAAGGAACCCCGGCCTCGCCCCCGGTCGTCTTCGCGCTCGAGGAGGATGCGGCCCCCACGCCCGGGGCGATCACGGTCCTGGCGCCCGGAGGTGTCTTCCGCGCCGTCATCGCCCCCGACGGGCGCACGATCACGGGCCCCGGCGACGAGGGACGCATCGAGTGGGCGCGCACCCACATGCCGGTCACCGAGGCGGCGGCACGCGCCCTGGCTCCCCTGGTGGCGGGCCGAAGCGTGGGACTCTCCCTCGTCCTGGAGCCGAAAACGGCCGCCCTGGCCCTCATGCTCTCCGAGGCCGGGGCGCGCGTGAGCGTCTTCGGCTGGGCATCCGAGACCCGCGAGGACGTCGCGGCCCGCCTGCGCGAGGCCGGCATCCCCGTGTTCGCGGACTCGAGCGCCTCCCGCGAGCGCGAGTGGGAGCTCGCGCGCGAGTTTTTGGCCCAGCGCAGCGAATTCCTGCTGGACGATGGCTCCCACCTGATCCGCCTGGCGCACGACACGGAGGCCTGCCCGGGCGTCCTGGACGCGCTGATCGGCGCGGCGGAGGAGACCACCTCGGGGCTGCGCCCCCTGCGTTCTTTCGATTTGCGCATTCCGGTCCTGGCCTCGAACGATGCGCGTTCGAAGACCCTGTTCGACAACGCCTATGGGACGGGCCAGTCGTGCTGGACGACGATCCTCGACCTCATTGACCCGCGCGGCGTCGGCGCGCCCGTGGCGGGGATGAGCGTCATCGTCATCGGCTACGGCGACGTGGGTCGCGGCTGCGCGCGTTTCGGCGCGGCGCTCGGCGCACGCGTGACCGTCGTCGAGCTCGACCCCGTGCGTGCCCTGCAGGCGTCGATGGACGGGTTCGCCGTGGCCTCGCTGGAGGAGGCCACCGCGAGCGCCGGAATGCTGATCTCCGCGACGGGCGAGCGTTCAACGATCCCGTTGAGCGCGCTGGAGGCGGCGCCCGATGGTGCGATCGTCACGGTCGCGGGTGGCGTCGACGGGGAGGTGTCCATCGACGAGGCAGTGGCCGCCTCCTGGGTCATGGCCGAGTCGGGCGATCCCCACGTGCAGACCCTGACCAGCCCCTCCGACAAGACGCTGCGGGTCCTCGAGCGCGGGGAGGGCATCAACTACACGGCGGGCGAGGGAAACCCCATCGAGATCATGGACATGAGCTTCGGCGTGCAGCTGGCGTCCCTGCGCGAGCTCCTCACCCACGAAGGCGAGCTTGCTCCCGGCCTGCACGACCTGCCGCGCGAGGCCGACGACGCGGTGGCCGCGGCGGCGCTGGCCGCCCTGTCCCTGTCGTAGTCGCAGCTCACGTCCACCGGCGGGCGGGTGCGCCCGCCCCACTTCTACACTGTTAGTCAGCGTCCCCCACTGAAAGGCCCCCCATGAGCGACGTGGTCGTCTGGTCCGCCGGCATGGTCATTCCGATCACCGCCCCCTCGATCCTCGACGGCGCGCTCGCCGTGCGCGACGGGCGCATCGAGCACGTGGGAGCGCGCGACTGGGTCATCGAAACGCTCACGCAGCGCGGCCTTTCCTTCACCGAACGCCACTTTGACGGCGTGCTGCTCCCCGGCCTCGTCAATGCGCACACGCACCTGCAGTACACGGGCATGGCGTCCGTGGGCGCGGGGCAGTACCGAGGTTTTGACGACTGGGCGCGCGCCTTCGATGAGGTCTACGACGCGGGTGGCCTGGACTGGGGAGGCGACGCGGCCGCGGGTGCGCGCCTGCTCCTGGCCAGCGGCACGACCGCCGCCGCCGACGTGGTGACGGACGCAGCCGCGGCCTCGGCCCTGCACGACGCGGGCCTGCACGGCGTCGCCTACTGGGAGGTCATGAGCTGGTCGAACGAGGAGTGGCGGGCCCGCGGAGAACGCGAGGTCTCCGCATCCCTGGACGCGATGCCGACCCCTCCGGCCGTGGGCATCTCCCCGCACGCCCCCTACTCCCTCGACGCCGAGCCGCTGCTGGATCTGCCGGACATGGCCAGGCGTCGCGGCATGCGCATCCACATCCACCTGGGCGAGTCCCACTCCGAGGCCGAATGGTCCGAGACGCGCACGACCGCACTGGCCGACCTGTGGAAGAGCGAGCACTCCTCGTCGTTCACGGCGATGCGCTCGCGCGGAGGCGGCTTCTCCTCGACGCAGTTCGTCGACCAGCTGGGTGTCCTCGGACCCGACTGCCACGTCGCCCACGGCGTGTACATGCGCGCCGATGACCGCCGGCGACTGCGCGCCCGCCAGACGGCCGTGGCGCTGTGCCCGCGCTCGAACCGGGTGATCGGCCTGGACGCGCCGCCGGTCGGCGCCTACCTCGCCGAGGGCAACATGATCGCGGTGGGCACGGACTCCCTGTCCTCCTCCCCGTCCCTCGACCTGCTCGAGGACGTCGCCCTCCTCTTCGACCTGGCGCGAGCTCAGGGCTACGAGGATCAGGACCTGGCGCGCCGCCTCCTGCAGGCCGCAACCCTGGGCGGTGCCACGGCGATGGGCCTGGCGACCGGACCTGATCGCCTGGGACAGCTCCAGTCGGGCGCGGTCGCCGACATGTGCGTCATCGACGTGCCCGTCACCTCGATCGTGGAAACCATCGATACCGTCGCCCGCCACGGCGCCGGCCGCGTCATCGAAACCGTCGTGTCCGGGCGCGTGCGCTACTCGGCCTCGCGCTGACGCCTTCGTTTCCTCTTCGTTCCGCTTCCCTTTCCCTTCGTTTGGAGCTTCGAATGACCGACGTGTCCCCGCTGATTGATGCCATGGGTCTCGCGCCCCACCCCGAGGGCGGCCACTACCGCCGCACGTGGACCGCGCCCGAGCGCGTGGACACGCCGCGTGGGAGCCGCCACAGTGCCTCCGCGATCCTCTTCCTCCTCGACCGCGACGAGGAGGCCCGCTGGCACCTCGTCCACTCCGACGAACTGTGGATCTGGTCGGGGCCCGGAGCCCTCGAGGTGCACCTGGGCGGCAGTGGCGACGCGCCCGAGGCCGACCCGCGCATCGTCACGCTAGGCTCTCCGGCGGGCACCGAGGCCTCCGATGCGAGCAACCCCGTGCAGGTCCTCGTGCCCGCCGGCACCTGGCAGCGCACCTTCGCCCGCGGCGACTACGCACTGGCCACCTGCGTCGTCTCCCCCGAGTTCACCTTCGACGACTGGAAGCTCGCCGAAGGGGCCTAAGACCGACGGCTCGGACGCTCAGGGAACGATTGCGCCGCTGGGTGCCCTGAACGCGCGAGCACCGACGTTCGCGTATAGGGTGAGACCATACGCTCAACCAAGACGGGCGTGTTGTTCCAAGGAGGAAACATGGGTCTGGAAGATCTGAAGAAGCAGGCTGAAGAGGGTCTCGAGGTCGCCAAGGACAAGGCAACCGAGGCCGCCGAGGCCGCCAAGGACAAGGCAACCGAGGCCGTCACCGAACTGAAGGACAAGTTCCAGAAGTGACCTGACGGGAGGGCCGGGCCGATGCGGCCCGGCCCTTTCGCATGCCCGCGCGGCACTGTGTCCCATCCCCCAACCCCACGAAACCCCAACGATTCCAACGTTTTCCCAGCCCAGGCCTCGTTCCATTGTTTCGTGCAGCGAAACGATGCCAGCGCAATTTTCGGGGCACCGATACTCTCATCGAGTCAGACCCGCCCACAAGGCGGGATCACCCCACGTCACCGGGAGGCCCCATGCGCCGCTCTGTCCGTTCCCTCGCTGCCGTTGCCGCCGTCGCGGCCCTCGGCCTGGCCGCCTGCACGGGCGGCACGAGCTCCTCTTCTTCCGCCGACGCCGAGCAGACCTACGGCCCCGGCGCCCTGCCGACCGTGACGGAAGGCAAGCTCACCGTCGCCACCTCCGATCCCGCTTACTCGCCGTGGATCCTGGACAACGACCCGACCTCGGGCGAAGGCTACGAGTCGGCCGTCATCTACGCCCTGGCCGAGGAACTCGGCTACAGCGCCGACAACGTCCAGTGGGTGCGCGCCACCTTCGACGCGTCGATCACCCCCGGCGCCAAGGACTGGGACCTGAACATTCAGCAGTTCTCCATCACCGACGAACGCAAGAATGCCGTCGACTTCACGTCCCCCTACTACACGACCACCTCGGCGATCATCACCAAGGCTGGCACCCCGGCCGCCGACGCGAAGTCCATCGCGGATCTCAAGGACGTGCTGATCGGCGTCCAGGCCGGCACGACGTCGCAGCAGTTCGCCTCCGATCACCTGGAGGCCGGACTGACCCAGAAGCTGCAGATGTTCAACTCCTCCGACGACACGGTTCTGGCCCTGCAGACGGGCCGCGTGGACGCAATCGTCGTCGACCTGCCGACCGCGTTCTACATGGTCTCCGCGCAGATCGATGACGGCGTCATCATCGGCCAGTTCGACGACACGACGGGCGGCGAGGAATACGGCATCGTCCTGCCCAAGGGCTCCAAGCTCACCCCCACGGTCTCCGCCGCGGTCGATCGCCTGGCCGAGTCCGGCAAGCTCGCCGAGCTGCAGGAAAAGTGGCTGAACAAGGCACAGAACGTGCCCACCCTCAAGTGAGGCCCCACACTCATGAGTGACTACTCGAGTAACGCGGCGGCCACGCTCACCGTTTCGGCGGTGGAGCGTGGCCGTCGCGCTTATCGGCGCAAGCAGACGGTCCGGTCGATTCTCATCTCCCTGGCCTCCACGATCGTGGTCGCGGGAGTCCTCATCGCCGTGGTCGTCAACTCCGACGGGTGGGAGGCCACCCGTAACACCTTCTTCAACGGCAAGTACTTCGTCGAGGCTTTCCCCCAGGTCCTGGCCGGCCTGTGGCTGAACATCCGTATCCTGCTGATCGCGGTGCTGGGCGTCGCCGTCTTCGCAACCCTGCTGGCGGCCGCGCGCACGCTGGCCGGTCCCGTGTTCTTCCCGATCCGCTTCCTGGCGGCCGCGTACACAGACATTTTCCGAGGCGTGCCCTTCCTCGTCGTCCTCTACCTGATCGGCTTCGGTATCCCGGCGCTCAACCCGACGACGCGCATCCCGACCGCGTTCCTGGGCACGGTCGCACTGATCCTCACGTACTCCTCGTACGTCGCCGAGGTGCTGCGCGCGGGCCTGGACTCCGTGCACCCCTCCCAACGTTACGCGGCCCGCTCGCTGGGCCTGTCCCACGGGCAGACGCTGCGGATGATCATCGTGCCGCAGGCGATCCGCAAGGTCACGCCCGCCCTCATGAACGACTTCATTTCCATGCAGAAGGACGTCGGCCTGATCTCGGTCCTGGGCGCGGTCGACGCGATCCGTTCGGCGCAGATGGTCCAGGCCAAGACCTACAACATGACGTCCTACGTCGTCGCCGGCCTGCTGTTCATCATCTTGTCGTTCCCCTTCATTCGCCTGTCGGACTGGTACACGGCCCGACTGCGTAAGCGCGAGCAAATGGGAGGTGCCATCTGATGTCGGTTCCCACGATGAACGATGCCTCCCCTACCTCGGACAACAACACCCCGGTCCTAAGCGCCGTCGGCGTCGTCAAGCGCTTCGGCGATAACGTCGTCCTGCGCGGCCTGGACCTGGACGTCGCTGCGCACGAGGTCGTGGTCCTCCTGGGCGCGTCGGGCTCGGGTAAGTCGACGCTGCTGCGCTGCGCAAACCTGCTGGAGCGGGTGGACGACGGCCAGATCTTCCTGGCTGGCGAGGACATTACGGACCCGCGCGCGAACGCGGATCGGATCCGCGCGCGCATCGGCGTCGTGTTCCAGCACTACAACCTGTTCCCGCACATGTCGGTGCTGGACAACGTGACCCTAGCCGCACGCAAGGTGCACGGCTGGGAGAAGGATCGCGCGCACGAGCGCGGCATGGAGCTGTTGGAGCGCATCGGCTTGAAGGACAAGGCGAAGGAGTACCCGGATCGCCTGTCGGGTGGCCAGCAGCAGCGCGTCGCCATCGCACGCGCGCTCGCCACGCACCCGGAGCTGCTCCTGCTGGACGAGATCACGGCGGCGCTGGACCCGGTGCTCGTGGGCGAGGTCCTCGACCTCGTGCGCGAGATCAAGGAGCAGGGATCGACCATCCTCATGGCGACGCACGAGATCAGCTTCGCCCGCCAGGCGGCCGACCGCGTCGTGTTCCTGCAAAACGGACAGATCGTCGAGCAGGGCCCGCCCGAGCAGGTCATCGACAACCCGCGCGAGCAGGCCACCAGGGACTTCCTGGCGCGTATTCTGCACTGAGCGCCGAACCGGGCGTCGGCAACCCCGGCGCCCGGCTTCGACTCTCCCGCACGAGGCAACACAAAGGGCCCAGGATCCTCAGATCCTGGGCCCTGTGCGTTGTCAGTATGGAATCAGTTGGCGCCCGGCGTGACGACGACGGTGATCTCGGTGCTGATGCCGTCCGGATCGGTCAGGGTCACGGTGATCGGGTCGTCTTCCTCGCCCAGCGCACGCAGCGGGTGCAGGGTGACGACGTTCTTCTCGGACTTGCCGACCTCAAGCGCGGTGGGGTCAGAGACCTCGATCTTCCACTTGGCGGCCTTGTCGGATTCGGCCAGCTTGATCTTCAGGTCGCGCTTCTCGGGGACCTTGATGCCGCTGTCGTCGATCTGAGCGATGGGACGCTCGACCGTCTTGACATCCTTCGGGGTCACGTAGGAGTGAGCGGAATCGGAATCGGTGGCGCAGCCGGTCAGGGCGGTCACGCCCAGGCCGAGAGCCAGCACTGCAGTAAGGATGGAACGCTTGTTCATAAACACAATACTAAGCATCCATCCTCACAGATATGCATCACAAGGCCCGTTTTGGGACGATGTCACAGCCTCTTACATCACATGGACCAGACCAGCGCCCCCGATTCCACGTCCGCCCAGTAGGAGCTGGCAAACTCCGCCCACTGCTGCGGGAACTGCAGCTGCGGGCTGTGCGTACCCCCTCGGATGATGCTCTCGCGGGCACCCAGGTCTGCGGCCTCCTCGGCGTACCACGAGGGCGGCCAGATCTCGTCCTGGTCCCCGTACAGCACGTGCACGGGTACGCCCGTGGCCGCGAGCGCCGGGGTGTCGGGGCGCAGCTGGGAGAGGATGCGGGCGATGCCCACCAGGTTTTCCGAGGCCGTATCCAGCGCGCGGATACGTTGAAATTCCGCCCATCCGACGCCGGGTTCGTCGAAGTTCATGTCCGGGAAGTAGGTGCGCAGCACCTGCTGGCGCGCGCCGGGACCCGTGGGCAGGGGGTCAAGGATCGGCAGGGTGTTCATCCAGTCGTAGACGGCGCGACCCGAGCAGAACAGGGTGACGGAGGCGAAGAGGTCGGGGCGCTTGACGACGGCCGCGCGCGCGACGATGCCTCCGAAGGAGTGGCCCACGAGGTGCACGCGACCCGTGGTCCCGGCCCAGGCCTCGGCGACGGCGATGAGGTCACCGACAAAGTCGCTCATCCCGTACGCGCCCAGGCCGGCGGGCGCGGCGGACCCGCCCTGGCCTCGTTGTGAGTAGGCGAGGACGTCCCAGCCCGCCTCCCCGAGGAACGGTAGGACGGTCGAGTAGTCTTCCTTGGATCCCGTGTAGCCGGGGACGAGGAGCGCGCGGTTCTCCCCCGCGCCACCCGGGGACGAGACGGCAGAGATCGCAGGTGTGCCGTCGACGAGGGCGGGGGCACTCGGGCCGGTCAGCAGGCCACTGAGCTCGCCAGCCGGGGAGGGGACGGCGACGGGGGTGACGTTTGCTGCCAGCGCAAAAGGACCGAAAGGCTCTATCTGTTTCACGCACCCAATCGTAGAATGAACGCATGACAAACGAGACGATTGCGAGCCAGCTCGCCCACCGGACGATCCGCGCTTACAAGGACCAGCCCCTCACCGAGGACGAGGTCACCACGCTGATGGACGTGGCTCGCCACACCGCCACCTCCTCGTTCCTGCAGTCCTGCACGGTCCTGCACATCACCGACCCGCAGGTGCGTGAGGCGATCGGTGCTGCCTCCGGCCAGCCCTACGTGGGCGGCACGAAGGGCGACCTGTTCATCTTCGTCGCTGACCTGTACCGCAACAGCCGCATCCGCGCCGAGCAGGGCGTCTCCTCGGAGGCGCTGGGGTCGATCAACCTGTTCCTCACGGCGCTGGAGGACGCGCTCCTGGCCGCGCAGAACGTGGTCGTGGCCGCCGAGTCGATGGGCCTGGGCACCGTCTACCTCGGCTCGATCCTCGCCGATCCGCGCTCCGTCGTGAAGGCGCTGGAGCTGCCGGAGCTGACCTTCCCGATTGTCGGGCTGCTCGTCGGCCACCCGGACCAGGAACCCGGCCAGAAGCCGCGCATGCCTCTGTCTGTCATGACTGCGAAGAACACGTACCCGCGCGTGGAGTCCTACACGGAGACGCTGGCCGACTACGACCGCGAGGTCACCGAGTACTACGACCTGCGCTCGGGCTCGCGCCTCGAGTCCTTCACCCACCTGGTCGCCACCAACATCGGCGTGGGTGGCGCGCACGTCTCCCCAATCATGGAGGTCCTCCACGAACAGGGCCTGTGCCTGCGCTGACTCTCCGTCATTGACGAGGCCGGGCTTCCCCTCGCGTTCAACCGCCCGGGGCGCCACGGCCTCGTCGCATGCTGTGCTTGTCGCGCGCTTACAATGAGCGCATGGCTGAGCTTGGTTTTTCCACCTACGTGTTTATCGAGCGCATCGCCGCGAACGCGGCCGCGCTGCACCCCTTCCCGGAGCACAACGTTGCGCTCGTGCGGGACGCGCTGGCGGACGCCGGCTTCGACATCACGCTGCTCGGCCCGGACGCGCCGGAGGTCGGCGAGGGCGTGTACTTCCAGCCCGAACCCTTCGGTGACGAGGTCATGGGCCTCCTCGCGGACGCCCTCACTCTGCGCGGCATCGGCGCCTACGCCTACGCGCTCGTGGATTCATCGCTGGGCGGGGACCTGGCGGACATCGCGCTGTTCACCCGCGTAGGCGACGTATTCCCCCGCCACGGCCGCCACATTCTCATGACGCGCATGTACATTCAGCGCACCCCCACAGGCGCGGGCAATAAGGCCGTGACCTGGGCGTTCGGCTCCCCCGCCGACCTAGAGGAGGCGAACCGCCTGCTGTCGCAGAAGTTCGATACCGAGCCGGTGACCGACCCGCGCGGGATGGCCGCCATCGAGATCCGTCACCCCGAGTTCGCGGCGGGCACGGCCGAGCCGATGGTCCTCCTCGACGAGATCTTCCAGGTGCTGGGCGCCGCCGGCTTCGAGGGCATCACCATGTGCAACGACCCGGGCCAGCAGGCCCAGGGCTGACAGAGACAACAAGGGCCGCCGCGCAGCACAGCAGTTTCAGACTTGGAGGCCCCGATCACCTTGTGACGTGTGGATTGCAGCAAACGACAGTGATAGCATTGTCTCCATCAGAACCGGCTCTTACCCTTTCGGGATCCAGAGCCGGTCTTCTTTTAGGGGACACAGATGTCTAAACCTTTCAAGTCCATCGACGAACAGATAGAACTCCTACGCTGTCGGGGCATGATCATCGACGATGATGAGATCGCACGGCACGCCCTAGAAAGGATCGGCTACTACCGACTGTCGGGGTACTCATACCCATTCAGAAAACATGCTCCCGACGACACGACTGAATGGCGATCCAACCAGTTCATGGAAGGAACAACATTCGATCAGGTCCTCAAACTCTACGAGTTTGACACACGATTGCGTTGCGCCGTATTCAACGCGTTGACACACATCGAGGTATCGCTCCGGGCGCTCATCGGATATGAAGTCGGAAAGGTCGATCCCCTCCTGCATCTCCACCCAGAAGCTCTTGGTAGCAACGCCTGGAACAATAAAGAACAGAAAGAAAAGAAAAAGTATAGTGACTGGCTTCGCATCTACAAAAAGTCGTTGAATGGCTCAACCGAGACATTCGTTCAGCATCACAAAGACAACTACTGCGGCACTCTTCCCATATGGTGCGCCGTTCACATCCTTAACTGGGGTCCACTCCAGACACTCTTTGATCTTCTCCCCAAAGAAATCCAACGTGCGGTAGCGGCGGAGGTTCGACTAACACCCTCAGTCCTATCCTCGTGGCTTAACTGTCTGCGAGTCATTCGAAACATATCAGCGCACCACAGCCGACTTTTCAATCGCTCACTTCCCTACAGACCGACAATCCCTCACCGGGCAGAAGAAGTCGGAATCATCGGATTGTCTTCGAATAGGAACAAGTGCTTCGACCAGCTCACGCTGATCCAGTACCTAATCCGCGAAATGGATCTGGGGGAAGGGAACGCCCTCCCCTCGGTTCTCGCTACATTCCCCGCCACCGACGTCGTTCCCCTGCGAGCAACGGGCACGCCCGATAATTGGCGGTCGCTGCCACTGTGGAAGCCTGAACAGCCTCACTCACCAAGCCACTTCTGACGTGAAGGGCCGCCGCGCAACCGTCATTGGTTGTGCGGCGGCCCTGTGTCTGCCGTTTAGCGGATCGCCTCCATGATGCGCACGCCGTCGAGCACGCTCACGTAGGGCAGGGGGTCCACGTCGGACTCGAGGACGTACTCGGTGAGCTGGTCGCGCACGACCGAGCGCAGCTCGTCGGGGTTCCAGGGCTTGCCGATGTAGTAGTCCAGGCCCGCCTGGTTGACCGCGCGGATCGTGTCGGACTGGTCCGCCTGGCCGGTGACGAGCACCGTGCGGGTCGCCCCGAATCGCTCATCCTTCATGAGCTCCACGAGGAAATCCACGCCCGACTTTCCCGGCAGGCGGTGGTCGGACAGGACCAGCGCCAGCTCGTCCCCGTCCTCGACGATCTCGTCGATGACGGCCCACGCGTCGTCAACGTCCTCGGCGACTTCGAGCCGGATCTTGTCCCAGAACTGTTCAAGATCGCGCTCGAGTGCGTCGCGCACGTCTGCTTCGTCCTCAAGGGACAGGATTGTCAGGGTCATGATTCCTCCTCGTGTGATTGGGCGGGCAACGAGATCCGCATGATCGTGGATCCCGGGTGAGAGTCGATCGTGAGGGTTCCCCCATGATCGGCAATAATGCTTCGGACGATGGACATGCCCATGCCCAGCCCGAATCGGACGCGCCCCGCCTTGGTGGTGAAGTGGGGTTCCATAATCTTGTCGACGATTCCCGGGTCGATCCCCGGGCCGTTGTCGTGGATGGTGACGCTCACGCCCTCGGGCGTGGGACGCACGGTGATGCGGATGAGGGCGTCGGCCTCGCCGCGGGCGGGCAGCTCGGGCACGCCACCCGAGGCCTCGGCAGCCGCGACCAGGTCGGCGTTCTCATCCTCGATGGCCTCGGCCGCGTTCACGATGAGGTTCGTCCACACCTGCTGCAGCTTCGCTGGATGCGCGCACACGGGCGGCACGTCCTCGTAGTCGCAGTCGATGCGAATGCCGCGCACCCTGTGGGCGGTGAGGCGCAGGACGTCGTCGATGCCCTCGCGCACGTCCACGGGCTTGAGGTCCTCGGCGTCCGGGCGCGCGTAGCCCTTGAGGGACTGGGTCAGCTCAATGACGCGGTCGCCCGCGGCGAGCACCGAGCGCAGGGATCCGCCCAGGCGCGCCCCGGCCTCGTACGCGTCGATGCCGCCTGGGATCTGCGCGAGCGCACGCGCGCCGTCCGCCCCCTGGATCCCCGCGCGCACGAGGCGACGCGCGAGCGTGCGGTCACCGACGACGGGCAGGAGCTCCTTCATGAGGGCGCGCTCAACCGACGTGGAGCGCGGCGGTGCGGTGAGGGCGCGGGCCATCGCCTCCCTCGACGAGGCCGTGGCCGGTGCCGCGAGCGCGGCGTCGACATCCTCATGCAGGTGCTTGGCCGCGCGCACGAGGGCGGTCACCGGATTGTTGAGCTCGTGGGCGATGCCGGCGCTCAGCTCGCCAAGCATGGCGAAGCGCGCGCGTTCGACCAGCTCGGCGCGGGTGGCACGCAGGTCCTCGAGCGTGGCCGCCAGGGCCTCCTTCTGGGCCTCGAGGTCCTCGGCGAGCATCGCGTTTTGCAGGTGGAGGTCCTCGGCGCGCATGAGGCGGCGCGTCAGCGAGCGGATCGCGAGCGCGGTCAGGGTCGCGCCGATCGACGGGTCCTCGGAGATGACGATCTGGAGCTGCTCGGTCGTCAGGCGCACGAGCGTCGCCTCGGTCGCCGTCTCGCCCGTGAAGAACGCGTCCTCCGCGCGGGCCAACGACACGAGGCCGATGAGAGGGCCCGACGAGGCCAGGTGCGCCAGGACCTCACCCTGCGCCGAATCCCTGTGGAGCGACACCTGCCCGTCGAGCACCAGGTAGACGGCGCCCACCGGCTCGCCCTGGGTCACCAGCTGTATCCCCTCGGGAACGATGAGCCGAGGCCTCTGGCCGAGCACTCGCTCGACGCCGGCGAGGAGCTCCATGACGACCTCGTGCTCGTCGCGGTCCAGGCCCTCCAGGAGCGGGCCCTGCACGGCGAAAGGCGGCGGATCAGCGATGAGCGAGCGGATCTGCCTATCCGAATAGCCGCACCCCTGCAGGTATCGCACCATCGTCGAATAGGCCTGGCCTGCCAGCAGGGGAACCGTCCACGGGGACTTGAGGACCGAGGCGAGCGCGCATGACTGCATGCACCGGGCCAGGTCGCGGTGCTCGGGCTTATCCGTCACCACCACCCACTGCATGCGCTGCAGCGCCGGGAAAGTCCTCGCACGGTCAATGAGCGCATCAATATCGTCGACCTCGGAGGTCACCAGGCCCATCAGCACATGGTCGCCCGGGTTCAGGCTGGCCTCGTAGGCGGCCAGGTCCTCAATCCCGTCGATGCGATCCAGGCACAGGCCCGGGAATGCGTGCGCTAGATCCCTCGTAACGGGCGCGGCAATCGAGCGCGAGTCGTCGCCTACGACCAGCATGTGAATCGGGTAGCCGGCTCGGTGCCCGCCGCTGCGCACATCCGTGCGAGCCAGCACCGAGGCGTCCTCCGCCGCGGGCCCCCGCGTCCACCCGTGGGCCAGCCCCGGCCGGGGGCGCGCCGCCCCCGAACCGACCATGGCCTCGTCCCCGGACACGTCACATCACCCCGATGAATCCCCAGGTCAGCGGCGCGATGAACGCCAGGAGGATGATGCCGATGACGCCCACGACGATGCCGACGATCGCCATCTCGCGGGTGGGAGTCGTGCCCGTCGAGTACGCGATCGCGTTCGGCGGGGTCGAGATCGGAAGGCACATGCCGAGCGAGCAACCCAGGGCGATGACGATGGCGATCTCGGCGGCGCTCGTGGAGACCGTCGTCGCCAGGCCCATACCCATGGGGATCAGGAGGTTCGCGGACGCGGAGTGCGAGATAACATTCGAGGTCACCCAACCCACGAGGGCCAGCACGAAGATCAGGAGAATACCGGGGATCGAGGCCCACTGGATCGAACCGAGCATCCACTTGTCGAGGCCCGTCGCGGCCACGCCCGAGCCCAGCGCGATACCGCCCGCGACCAGCCACAGGACCGGCCAGTCCAGGGCACGCAGGTCATCCCCGCTCATCACCTTCGTCATCAGGAGGACCACGACCGGCAGGAAGCCAACGACGTTGGCGGAAATGTGGTGCAGCGACTCCGTCATCCACAGGAGGATCGTCAGGCCAGCGACCGAGTAGAAGATGATCGCGCTGCGCGACTTCTCGAAGCGCGCCGACGTGTCGATGTCGAACTTGGCGTCGCTGGGGATGTAGCGCCACGCGATAAAGGCCCACGACAGGGCCAGGAGGACCAGCATGAGCGGGACAGCCGCAAGCATCCACTGCAGGAAGGTCACCTTCACGCCCGCGTTCTCCAGCGCACCCAGGGCAATCGCATTCGGGGGCGTACCGACCGGCGTGCCCATGCCGCCAACGTTCGCGGCGACCGGGATCGACAGAGCGATACCTGTGCGCGCCTTGCCCTCGGGCAGGGCCATGATGACGGGCATCATGACGGCGAACATCGTCGCCGTGGTCGCCGTGTTCGACATGAACATACTCATGATCGCGGTGATCAGCATGACGCCCATGACAGTCAGGCGCGGCTTGCCCATGAAGGGCTTGAGGAGGACCGCCGACAGGGCGCGATCCAGCTTGTACTTGGCGGCACCGTCGGCCACCATGAAGCCGCCCAGGAACAGGATGATGACGGGGTTAGCCAGTGCACCAAAAAACTTCGTGTATGCCGGGGCGCCCTCGCCCACGCTCAGCAGCGCGTGGTCCGAAATAAACAGGACCTCCAGGAAAATGACGAGGACGGCCGTGCCCGCGAGCGGCACCGCCTCCGTCACCCACAGCAGAATCGCCGCCAGGAAGATGCCGAACATGCGCGTGCCGGCCACGTCGAGGCCGGGCAACTGCACGAACAGGCAGGTCACAATACACGCCAGCGCCGCTACGGCGCCGAATACCTTGACCGGGCTGATTGATTGCTTCTTCTTCGAGAAATCTGCCGGTCGCGTGGACATGTTCTGAGCGGAGCGCGGATTGATTGACACCGCGCCCTTGGAGCGTCGAGCCATTATGTGAAGACCTCATCGTCTTGCGTGGATAGTGTCCGACCAGTGTATGCCAGCACACACAAAAAGGGAAACCGGGGTGGGGCTTCTCAATGCCCCCACCCCGGCTTAATGACGAGGCGCTGATCGGCTCTTGACACATCCCTCCCGATCACAGCCGGCAAGATGCGATAACCGAGTCGCCTACTCCCAGTCACCGAACCGCACGGGACCGGCTACTCGGCCCCGACCTCGTCGATGTCATAACCCGTCGGGAGGACGCCCGGACTCGCCGGCTCCCACCCGAGCGCGGGGGCCACATACTCCGCGAAGTTGCGGATAATCGACCAGTTTTCCTCGAATCCGAGCTGGTTGGGGATCGTCAGGAGGAGGGTGTCGGCCTCCGCGAGGGCGCGGTCCTGGCTCAGCTGCTTAATGAGCGTCGAGGGCGGTGTGGCCGTCGGCGATCAGGTCCAGGGCTGCGGCCTCCTCGGCGAGGTAGAGGGGGTTCTCGTAGCGCATGTCTGAGTTATGGCGTTGGACGGAACACCTATTGCTTGCGGGCACGCGCAGCCCGCAGTCCGTTGGCGATGACGACGACTTCGGCGACCTCGTGCACGAGGACGACCGCTGCCAGGCCGAGCACGCCGGTGATCGCCAGCGGCAGCAGCACAGTGATGATCGCCAAGGACAGAACGATGTTCTGGTTGATGATCCTGCCGCCGCGGCGGGCGTGGCACAGAGCCTGCGGGATGAGGCCGAGGTCGTGGCCGGTGAAGGCGACGTCGGCGGACTCGATCGCGGCGTCGGAGCCGGTCGCGCCCATCGCGATGCCCACGGTCGCCCCGGCCAGGGCGGGCGCGTCGTTGATGCCATCGCCGATCATCGCGGTCGGCGACGTCTCCGAGAACCCGGCGACGATGCGAGCCTTGTCCTCGGGACGCAGCTCGGCGTGCACGTCGCCGATCCCGGCCAGCTTCGCCAGCGCAGCAGCGGTGCGGGAGTTGTCGCCGGTGAGCATGCTCACCTCGACGCCCTGGTCGCGCAGGGTCCGCACGACCTCGGGGACCTCGGGGCGCAGCTCGTCGCGGACGCCGATCGCCCCGGCCAGGAAGCCGTCGACGGTGACGAGCACGCAGGTCTGTCCCTCGGCCTCCAGGTCCTCGACCCGGGCCTTGAGCGGACCGGCGTCGATCCAGCGCGGACTGCCCACCGCCACCCTGCGGCCGTCGACCAGGCCACCGATGCCGTGCCCGGCCTCCTCGGCCACGTCCTGCGCGGCGGGGGTTCCCCGGCCCGCGGCGGCGATGGCGGCGGCGAGTGGGTGTGTCGAGTGCTGCTCCACAGCGGCAGCCCAAGCAAGCACCTGCGCATCGTCGAACCCATGGGCGGCGACGATGGCGGTTACCTCGGGCCGGTTGCGGGTCAGAGTGCCGGTCTTGTCCACGGCCAGGTGCCGGATACCGCCGAGGCGCTCGAAGGCGGCCCCGCTCTTGATGACGACGCCGAACTTGGTCGCCGCACCGATCGCGGAGACCACGGTGACGGGCACCGCGATCGCCATCGCGCAGGGGCTGGCCGCGACGAGGACGACCAGGGCGCGGGTGATCCAGGTCTCCGGGTCACCGAGCAGGGACCCGAGCACGCCGACGAGGACGGCGAGGACCATCACGCCGGGCACCAGCGGGCGGGCGATCCGGTCAGCGATCCGGGCTCGGTCGCCCTTCTCGGCCTGGGCCTGCTCTACCAGCTCCACGATCGTGGTCAGCGAGTTGTCGGTGCCCGCGGCGGTCGCCTCGACCTCCAGCACGCCGGCGCTGTTGATCGCGCCCGCCGACACCGCTTCTCCGGGCGCGACCTCGACCGGGATCGATTCACCCGTGATCGCCGAAGTGTCCAGGCTCGACCGGCCCGAGCGGACCAGCCCATCGGTCGCGACCCGCTCGCCAGGGCGGACCAGCAGCACGTCGCCGACGGCGATCTCCCTGGCCGGGACCGAGGCGGAGGTCCCGTCGCGCAGCACGGTCGCGGTCTCCGGCACGAGCTTCAGCAGCGCGCGCAGCCCACCGCGGGCGCGGTCCATCGCCTTGTCCTCCAGGGCCTCGGCGATCGAGAAGAGGAACGCCAGCGCGGCCGCCTCCTCGACGTAGCCGAGGATCACCGCGCCCACGGCGCTGATCGTCATCAGCAGCGCGATCCCGAGCTTGCGCTTCACAACGAGATTCCGAATCGCACCGGGCACGAACGTGTACGCGCCCAGCAGCAGGCCCGCCCAGAACGCGACCAGCGCCGCGATGTGCAGCCCCGACCACTCCAGCGCCAGGCCAGTGCCGAACGCGACGCCGGAGAGGATCGGCACAACCAGGCCGGGATCACGCCACCACGGGCGCTCTACCTCCTCTGCCTCGTCCGCGGGACTGGTCGTCGGCTCGTCGCAGCCGCAGGCGGCGCTCACGAGGCGTCCCCCGAACTGCTCGCGGCGCAGCAGCCTGGCACCGAGCAGGCTGGGTCGATGCACGGCGCGCTCTCGTCCACGGCGAGGGTCACATCGACCAGTGCCGTCAGCGCTGCGGCCAGGTGCGGGTCGGCGATCTCGTAGCGAGTCTGGCGGCCCTCGGGCTCGGCGACCACGATCCCGCAGTCGCGCAGGCAGGTCAGGTGGTTGGACACGTTCGAGCGGGTCAGCCCCAGCTCGCGCGAGAGCACCGCGGGGTGGCTCGGGCCGTCAAGCAGGGACATCAGGATCCGGGAACGCGTCGGGTCGGCCATGGCCCGGCCGAGCCGGTTCATGACGTCGAGGCGCGAAGCAATAGTCAGCATGCGCTGAACTATACAGTGATAGCTGACTAATAGTCCAGTTGCAGGGGCTGCCGCACGCGCTCCGCGCGCTTGCCCTCGGGAATCACGGTCACCTCTCGCGCCAGCTTCGCCGTCGCGGCGATGATCCGCTCCAGCCGCCTCGTCGTCTCCTCGTCCATGACCTTCACGAACCCCGCGAGCTTCTTCTGCTGTTCAGTCAGCGTGGCGATCCTCGTGTTCTGCGCCTCGACGGCGGCGAGGATCGAGGTCAACAGCTCCATCATCTCCGGACTGCCGAGCTGCTGCTGCGACTACTCGGGCTCGTTCTGCTGCTTCAGCCTGTCGAGCGCTGCGCTCATGTTCCATCTCCTTCTGCTGCTGGTGGTAGTCGAAGAACGCCTGCGCGCCCTCCGGGGTGAAGTCCGCCGAGAGGGCGCTCGCGCGCTTGCGGCGCTCGGTGCGGCCGGGCCGCCACCAAACGGGGGAAATGGCGTCACTAGAGGTACGACACGCCGACGACACACAGCCAACCAGCTTCTAATGCTGCAAAACCCCCACCGCAGCCAGCCTGAAGTGCACCGCGTCGCCTACAAGACCTGGCGCAGGGCCGATTGGCGCGAAAAAACTCGCCCAGCACGGCCCCTCCAGCCGCATTTCCGCGAAAAAACTCGCCCAACAAGCGTAAAAACGCCGATTGTGGGGTGTTTTGAGCGTGCAGGGCGAACTTTTTCGCGCTCACGCCCACCATCAGACCACGCAGGGCGAACTTTTTCGCGCTCACGCCCACCATCAGACCACGCAGGGCGAACTTTTTCGCGCTCACGCCCACCATCAGACCACGCAGGGCGAACTTTTTCGCGCTCACGCCCACCATCAGACCACGCAGGGCGAACTTTTTCGCGCTCACGCCCACCATCAGACCACGCAGGGCGAACTTTTTCGCGCTCACGCCCACCATCAGACCACGCAGGGCGAACTTTTTCGCGCTCACGCCCACCATCAGACCACGCAGGGCGAACTTTTTCGCGCTCACGCCCACCATCAGACCACGCAGGGCGAACTTTTTCGCGCATGAGGCGCAACAACATAGCGGCATTGAAACCACCATCACCACTGCTCGCCCCCAAACAGCGACCATTGAAACCACCATCACCACTGCAACCGAAAAACACACCCAAAACGCCCATTTCTCACCCGCAAAGGCGACGACGGTTTCAGACGAGGCTCGGCCGACGCCCGCAAAGGCGACGACGGTTTCAGACGACCGGCCCAGCTGGCCTACAGGGCCAGACTGCGGTACCCATGGGCGGAGGCAGGGCCTGGCCGGGCGACCAGTGGGCGGCCGACGTTACAAACGTCGTCAAACCAACGCGATTCAAATCACCTCGTGAGAACCCCTGTTACAAACGTCGTCAATCCAAGCCCAAAAACCGCCATTTTCAGCGAAAAAGCCCTCGGATTGACGACGTTTGTAACAACACGCACCCGAGCACCCCAAAAACTCAACACGCGAGACCCCGATGACGCCCACGGGCACACAAAGCAGCCCGGCCCCACTGGTGTGGAGGGCGCCGGAGGGACCGGAGGGCACGGGCGGGCTTCGAGGCGCGGCGCCGAACGAAGTGAGGCCCTAGCCTCGCGGGCGGCCGGGCCCTCCGGCGCCCGGAACACCAGCGGCGCCACAAGCAACATCATCACTCGGGCGGACCGCCGCCCACGGCGCAGCCCGGTCCCACGCGGCGCCCGAAACCCCGTGGGACCACAAGCAACACGAGAAAACAGGAGCGGCGACACCGCCGCCGCAAGCAGGGAAAACAAAAACCGCAGACCCCGAAGGATCTGCGGTTTCATCGTGCGCGAGGGGGGAGTTGAACCCCCACTCCATCACTGGAACACGGACCTGAACCGTGCGCGTCTGCCTATTCCGCCACTCGCGCGTACCCAGAAAGAATAGGGGCATCACACCCCCCGCGTCAAATCAGCGCCGTATGACCCAGGGCACAAGCACCCGCACAACCTGGACGAAACCCCACTATCACAACGAAAGATCCGACCGGCACACTACAGCATCAACCTGCACGCAACGATGCCAGCGACACCCAACAGGCTCGCAACGATCACAGCGGCATCCACCCACCCGAGCCGCACGCGCGCCCCACGAGTCGCGTCATCCTGGGCCTCAATGGACCCACGCATGGACATCGCGCGCCCGGTTTCGGCCGCGCCACGGGAGGTGGCCGACAGGATCGCAGTAATGACGTCGACGCTCAGGCGAGCGGAACCGCGCAGCGACAGCGTCGCCATATCCTGCCCGAGGCGCAGCTTGGCGGTATCAAGCACCGCCTGCGCCTGATCTCGCAGCATCGGCAGGCCTCGCAGGGCGGAGGCCATGACGAGCGACCACTGATCAACCGGCGCCCCCAGGAGCCGCAACGGCCGCAGGAAGAAACGCAGAGCGGCCGCTAGCGAGGCGGTCGGCGTCACCCAGGCGATAAGTCCGGACCCCCACAGGACGACGAACGCCAGGGTGGAGACACGCAGGAAGAGCTCAAGTCCATCCCCCAACCAGGCGCCGAGACAGCCGCCGATAAAACCGGAGACGAACCACATGGGCGGACGCGGTGCAACACCGAGGGGGAGGCGAACGATCAGCGAGGCAAGGAGAAGGAGGCCTCCCACGATCGCGAGCGTCGACCAGCGCGGCGAGAGGATCACGCACGTTGTGAGCACGGTCCAGCAGGCGATAAGGGTCCCGGGCCAGGCGCGCGACAGTGGCGTCGACCAGGGCAGGGGACGAGGCAGGGGGAAGCCCGCGCTTCGCCGGGGCTTCGGGCGCGGGGCCCCTTCGCCGAGGCCGGGTGGGGTCCTCGAGAAGCGGCCCTCGCTGGCGCCACCGCCGGGGCCGGTCGCTCCGCAGGCGGAGTGGGGTTCCATCATGAGAGCACCCCCTCGGCGAGATGGCCTCGAGTATCACACAGGGAGTCCATGCCCTCGAGGTCATGGGAGATGACGAGGATGGACAATCCTGCACGGCGCCGCTCGTCCAGGACGGAGATGAGCAGGTCGCGCGAGGCCGCGTCGAGGCCGGCCATAGGTTCGTCGAGGATGAGGACGCTCGGGTGGGAGGCGAGCAACCCGGCGAGGGCAACGCGGCGCATCTGCCCGCCGGACAGGTCGTCGATGCCGCGCGAGGAGAGGGCGGGGTCGAGGCCGACGAGTTCCATGGCCTCGGCGACGATGCGGTCGCCTTCCTCGCGACTGATGGCCCCTTTGCGATGCACAGATCCGGTGCCGATGCGCGGCCCATGACCGGCGGCGGCGAGGATGTCGGAGCGCACGGAGGGGCGCTGGAGCTGGAGGCGCGCGAATTGCATGGAGAGGGCGACGTCGCCCACGCAGCGCTCCATGGGCCGCCCGCCGAGAGTGACCCGCCCCCAGGTGGGGACGAGCAGGCCGGTGAGGACGCGCGAGAGCGTCGTCTTTCCCGATCCGTTGTCCCCGGTGATGAGCATGGCCTGCCCGGGGTCGAGGATGAGGCTGACGTCGCGCAGGACCGGCTTCTCCCAGGGGGTGCCGAGGTCGTAGGTGTGGGCGACACGGTCAGCCCACAGGTGGGCGGCCTTAATGAGGGCGGGCGCGCCCGCCACAGACGACGCAGTCGGCGCATCGGGGCCGGAGGAAGCGGGAGGATCCCCGGCCTCGTCGATGCGAAGCCCCTCCGCGGCAACACTCCCCTCCCCCGCGCGTTGATCGGAGACGATGCGCCCGCTACGAATCGTGACGACGCGGTCGGCGCGCGCGCTTTCGGCGGGGTCGTGGGTGATGTGAACGACGGCGATGCCGCGCGCGGGTAGAGAGGCGAGGAGGTCGAGCATCTCAACGCGGCCGGCCAGGTCGATCATGGCGGTGGATTCGTCGGAGATGAGCAGGCGCGGGGAGCGCGCGAGGGCGCCCGCGAGCGCGAGGCGCTGAAGCTGCCCGCCGGAGAGCGAGCGCGGGTCGGCATCGGCGAGGCCCGCGAGGCCGACGCGCTCAAGCAGCTCATCGAGGTCGAGGCCGGCGATATGCTCCGCGCTCATACCCCAGGTGATATCTTCGGCGACACTCTGTCCGAGAACAAGGAGTTCGGAGCGCTGTCCCACGAGCGCGGTACCGCCGACAGCCCCGAGGACGCCACCGCCCTCACGCACGCCCGAGCCGGGTTCGGCACCTGCGAGGAGGAGGGCCAGGGTGGACTTGCCCGAGCCGTTATGTCCGACGATGACCGTAAATTCAGGCTGCTCGAAGCCCAGGGTGACACCGCGCAGGGCGGGGTGGTCGGCGCCCGGGTAGGTGAAGTCGACGTCGGTGAGGGTGAGGGGCAGGGGGGACGAGGCCTCGGCCTCTTCACGCGGGTCCGCCGAGCGGGCGGTCGCGTCCAGGAGCGGGTCCCAGCCCGCGTCGAGCGAGATGCGGCTGAGGATGGCGCCGAGGAGCCACCGTGCGGCGAGGACCAGGAAGGCCACGCCGATGAAGCGGGTGACGGGGATCCAGATCCACCACCAGTCGACGAACCATTGGCCGAGCTGATGCCCCGCGTCGACGAAGCCGCCGGAGTGGGGGATGTTTCCAATCAGCTTGAGGAAGCCATTGAGGGTCTTTTGGATGCTCTCAAGGCCGAGGGTGCGCAGGTCGGACAGCACCCAGAACGCGATGCCGGTGCCGACGCCCCAGATGACGCCGAGGCCGGCGGCGACACCGGAGACGGGGAGCCAGGAGGCGCGCTTCTTATGGAGGAAGCCGATGATGAGGCCGACGAGGGCGGCCTGGAAGGAGCGGCCAGCGGTGGCAACGCCGCCGACGGCGATGGCGAGGAGGATCGTCGAGGCGAAGGCTGCGACCGCAGCTCGGGGTCGCAGTTTGAGGGAGACCATGGCGAGGGGGACGGCCGTGGCAACCTGGAAGAAGAGCTGGAAGACGGGGGTGACCGCGGCGATGAGGCCAAAGGTGACAGCCAGGCCCGAAAGCGCGCCAGCAGTCGCCACCTCGACGGGAGTGAGGCGGCGGGCATCGCGCGCGGATGAGCTCATGCGTCTAGTCTCCCAGGCCCCGCCCACATCTGCGACCGCCGGGCCGGGATACCAGCAAAGCAGGATGAGCTATGAGCGACCGACACACACCTCATCACCTACTCCCGATTGAGTGCTCCGAAGGGGATGTGGACACTCGGGGTTGAGAGGGCAGCGCCTTCCACGTGGCGGCGCTGATCGTCGAAGAAGATGTGCGGCTGCAGCACCTCCAGCATGGGGCCCTTCGGGAGGCCTCCCAGGAAGAACGCATCGTTGACGCTCAGGCCCCACTGGCGGATCGAGTTGATCGCGCGCTCATGGGCGGGGGCACTACGCGCCGTCACGACGGCGACGCGGACCCGACGCCGGTACCCCTGCGGATCATCCACACTTTTCGAGTCCTCGATCCCCTGAATCCTGTTGATCTTCTCCAGAAAATCGGCCATCGGCCCACGGTCGAGAGGCACCTCTGCCAGGGCACTCTCATTCTCCTGATACTCCTCCAGACCCCCGCTCTGGAACACTCGCTCGGCCGAATCGTCGGCCAGCACGCCATCGAAGTCGAAGGCGATGCGCAGATCCATGTCCCCATCGTCCGGTACGGCGTGCCCGACGACGTGACCCGCCGCGAAACCCAGGCTGATCGCCTCGCGCACATCGGCCTCGTTCGCGGAGAGGAAGAGTGACATGCGCAGCGGCCTCATGAAGCGATACGGGGAGCGGCCCTGCATGAAGATCGCGCGCGTGATATCCAAACCGTGACTCGCGACGGAACGCATCACCCGCATCCCGGTCTCCGGGTCGTTGCGCGAGAGGATGACGACCTCCACCAGGCGCTCACGATCCGACAGGTCATTCAGGTCGAGGAGGCGCCGAATGAAGGGGAACGCGACGCCAGGTTCGAGGAAGTCATCGAGATGGTCGCGCTGATACTCCCTATACCGCTCCTCCCCCTGCTCACGGAACACCGCATCGGACTCTTCCAGGTCAAACAGGGCACTGGACGCGACCCCAATGACGAGGGCGCGCTCCAGATCGAGCTCCACAGCCATGATGCTCCTTCTACGCACATCTACCTATCGACACCAGGATAAAAACGAGCATGCTCATCTGCGTCCAAGAAACACACATCGACACCACGAAAACCTCTGCACAACCCCAAGGAAAAAACACCGTGTCATAATGCCGCACTCACCCTTGTGAGGAACACCTAATTTTGTGTAGCATCTCCCTCGTAATCCCAAAAACACGAGAGGACCCAATGAAAACCCGCCTCGCTACCCTGACCGCAATCCTGGCCACCGCCACCCTTGCCCTCACCGCCTGCGCGGGCGGCTCCGGCTCCACCACCACCCAATCGGAGGCGACCACCCAGGAGGCCTCGGCCTCGTCGACGCGCACGATCACCGACCACGCGGGCAACGAGGTCGTCCTGCCCGAGAAGATCACCCGCGTCGCCATCGACCAGATCCCGATCGAATCCACCTACCTGGCCTACTTCGACGGCAAGGCCCCCTACCTGGTGGGCATGAGCGCCGCCCGCGTCAAGGCCATGAGCCAGACCATCGCCGCCGAGATGGCGCCCGAAATGATGCAGGTGGACACCAGCTACTACGACAAGGGCGAGCTCAACGCCGAGGCCCTCCTGAACCTGAACGTCGACGTCGTCTTCTACAACGCCTTCAACAAGGAACACGGCGAAATGTTCCGCAAGGCCGGCATCCCGGCCGTCGGCTTCACGACGCTGGGCAACCCCTCGGAGACCTACGCGGAATGGATGGAGCTCCTCGAGGACGTCTTCAACGAGGACGGCCACATGGCCGACAAGATCGCGCTCGGCAAGGACCTCGTCGCCGACGCCCGCGCGCGCACCGCGAAGGTTCCCGAGGACCAGAAGGTCTCGACGATGGTGCTCATGGGCGCGGCCGACGGCCAGCTCGCGGTCGCGGGCGGCAAGGACGGCTGGTTCACGAACGAATGGGCCGACTCGCTGAACTACACGAACGTCACGCGCGACACCGACACCTCGCACACGCCCGTCACCTTCGAGCAGGTCCTCACGTGGGACCCCCAGGTCCTCCTCGTCACCGGCAAGGGCATGTCGAACATGACGGCAAACACCGTCCTGACGAACTCGGTCGAGGGTGTGGACCTGTCCACCCTCAGCTCCGTGAAGTCCGGCCGCGTCTACTCCACCGGCCTGGGCATGTGGAACTGGTTCACCCCCAACCCGGATTCCCCGATCGTAGCGAACTGGATCGGCGCCTCCCTGTACCCGGAGCAGTTCTCCGACGTTGACCTCGTGTCGATGACGAAGGACTACTACCAGAAGATGTACAACTTCACGCTCACGGACGAGCAGGCTCAGCGCATCATCAACCCGGACGCCGCGTCCTGATACCTGACCCCGGCCTCGTCTCCCCTATCGACGAGGCCGGGGTCCCTTGTGCGCTTTACTCCCGACGCGCGTCGGGGAGAGGACATCATGAAGTCTGTACTGACCAGGAACGGGCGACTGCGCGTGTGGGTGGTCCCCACGCTGATCGCCCTCATCGTCGTGTGCGCGGTGGCAGCCATGCTGATCGGCCGTTTTTCCGTGTCCCTGGAGGACGTGGTTGCGGCGCTGCGCGCGCGGTTCTGGGGTGGACCGGCGGTGCCCCCGCGCGTCAACTCCGTCGTGTTTGACCTGCGAGCGCCGCGCATCATCGTGGCGATCCTGATCGGCGGGGGCCTGTCGGTTGCCGGCGCCTCGTTCCAGTCGCTCTTCTCCAATCCCCTGGCCACGCCGGACACCCTGGGCGTCGCGGCGGGCACGTGCGTCGGCGCGGTCATCGCCCTGCTGCTGGACTGGAACCTGATCGGGGTGCAGGCCGCGGCGCTCGTCGCGGGCCTGGCGACGATGGCTTTCACGACGGCGATTTCACGCACGCGCACAGGTTCTTTCAATGTCATCACGCTCGTGCTCGGCGGCGTCATCGTCTCCGCCCTGGCGAACGCGGTCCTCTCACTCCTCAAGCTGACGGCCGACCCCACGAGCCAGCTTCCCGAGATCACCTACTGGCTCATGGGCTCACTCGCCGCGGTCACCTACCACCAGATCGCGCTGGGAGCGCCCTTCATCATCGCCGGCGTCGTCGTCATCGTGGCGCTGCGCTGGCAACTCAACATCCTCTCCCTCTCGGAGGACGAGGCCCGCTCAGCCGGCGTCAACGTCTCCCTCATGCGCGCGATCCTCATCGTCGCCTCGACGGTCATCACGGCCTCGGTCATTTCGATGTGCGGCCAGGTCGGCTGGGTTGGCCTGCTCGTGCCGCACTGCGCGCGCATGCTGTGCGGGCAGAACAACCGCGCGGTCATCCCCGTGTCGCTGCTGCTCGGGTCGGCACTCATGATCGTCATCGACACGCTCGCGCGTTCCCTGTCGGCCTCGGAGATCCCCATTTCGATCCTGACGGCCATCATCGGTGCCCCGTTCTTTATCGTGCTGCTGCGCCGGACGGGAGGAGCGCGATGATCAGCGTCGAAAACGCGACTTTCACGTACCCGGGTGCGCCCTCCCCAATCCTGACGAACGTGTCCTTCGAGGTGCCCGAGCGCTCGCTCCTGGCGATCCTGGGGCCCAACGGCGCCGGCAAGACGACGCTGCTGCGTACCATGATCGGCCTGCAGAAGTGGGACAGCGGGCGCACACTCATCGACGGCACCCCCATTTCGTCGATGTCGACCCGCGCGCTGGGCCGCGTCCTGTCCTACGTGCCGCAGGCCCGCAACGCATCCAACGTGGCGCTCACCGGCCTCGAGATGGTGATGGTCGGGCGCGCCCCGCACATGCGCACCCTCGCCCAGCCCGGAGCGCGCGAGGAACGCATGGCCCGCGACGTCCTCGACGAGGTGGGCGCCTCCCACCTGGCCGAGATGCCCTGCGCGACCATGTCGGGCGGCCAGTTCCAGATGATCCTCATCGCCCGCGCCCTCGTCGCCGACCCGCGTGTCCTCGTGCTCGACGAGCCGGAGACCGGCCTCGACTTCCGCAACCAGCTGATCGTCCTGGGGCTCCTCGAGCGCCTTGTGAGGGACCGAGGCCTCGCCGTCATCATGAACACGCACTACCCGGCGCACGCCCTGCGCGTCGCGGACCAGGTCGCGCTTTTCTCCTCCACGCACGAGGCCGTGGTGGGTCCGGCGTCCTCCGTCATGAACGCGGACACCCTTGCGAGCGTCTTCGGGGTGGACGTGGCGATCGGCAGCGTCGCCTTCGAGGGAGAGGATGTGCAGGCGATCGTTCCGGTTCGACTGAGTGGAGATAAGTAGCGTCGTCACACGGAAAACTACTTCGTCACGATTGTGCAGGTCAGCCACATTTTCGCCACGAGTGCGGTACCGTATAACTGTGATTCCGCACGCCCAGTCCGGGGGGCATCGATGCCGGGCAGGGCGACGGGACCATGTCGACTCCGCAGACGGGGCCGAACGGTGCCCCAGCGTTGGGGCGAACACGAAGGAGGGCCCATGGCTACCGGGACCATCAAGTGGTTCAACGACGCCAAAGGCTTCGGATTCATCACTCCTGATGACGAATCCGGCGACGTCTTCGTGCACTATTCAAACATCATCGGCCAATCTGGGCGCCGTACTCTTCTAGAGGGCGAGAAGGTCGAATATGAGGCGATTGAAGGACCAAAGGGCCTCCAAGCTGTGAATGTGGCACGAGCCGAGTGACACTGTGTGCCCGGGTGGAGTCCCCACTCGGGCACACTTGCACGAAGTGACATGTTCTCTACTGATCTTCACGCATGTCTTTTTTGTTGATAAAACAATGCTTTAACAGCTTTTTGCAATGGTTGTGCCATGCCTTACAAGGGCTTGTGCGGTATAGACCGAGCGGTGGAATCCGCGTAGAATTGGTGCTGCACCAATGGGGGCGACCACGAGTCAGCCCCCTTTTTTGATGCCGTCGCCCACCCGGGCGGCACGGACCAACAGGTTCACAAACACGCTGGCGTGCGGGGCGCGCTTCGTGCTTCCGCGCGAAGACACTCATAAGGAGAACCCCATGAACCAGATCGTCAAGGCTGAAACCGCCCCCACCATGTCCCAGGCCACCGCCTCGGCTTCCGTTCTCATCGCCCTGATCGTTGTCCTCGCGGGCCTCGGCGTGTTCGCTGCCCTTCAGGTCGCTTCCGTCGCGTCGGTCGTCTTCGCGATCGTCATCGCTCTGACCGCGCTGATCGTTTCGCCCGCTCTTCTCTCGATCGCTCGCACTCACGCCTGAGCTTATGCGGGGCGCGTGAACGACACGCGCCCCACCCCCGCCAGCGTGACACCACGAAGGTGTCACGCTTTTTCGTTGCTTTCTTGGCTTCTGGGGTTAAACGACAAAACGTGTTGGTTTTGTGGTGGCTTTTCAGCTTTGTCGCGGGCGCGCTGTTGTAGGTGGTCGTGTGCATCTCGTTGATGTGACTACTGCATCGCCCCCGTGCGCGGGCCCCTGGCGCACACGGGCCCGATGATCTGCGTGTGGGCCCAACACCTCGCACGTTAACCCGATGATCTGCGCGTGGGCAGCGCCGCCCACACGCATGTTGAGCGGTTTACGTGCGTATCAAGGGGTTTACGCGCACATTCAAGGGTTACCCTTCGAGCGCACAACTCGTGCTGCTTCACCAGAACCCCGGCCAGGAGCTCCGACGCGTGCGCAGCAGAAAGGCCAGGACCTCACCAAGGCATACATGAGTACCCATCTACGTTCCTGTCGATGCAAGCGTGAGCAGTTCGCGCTGCCGGGAGCGCCCAAAACACAGACCACTTCACCTGAAACAGTCCTTTTTCACCGTTTTTCAGCGAGGTGGTCTGCGTTTTGGGCGCTGCGGCCTTCAGACTGCCAGTGAGGCGGGGGGAATTGCACTACACGAGGGCGCGACACGCCGGCGACACGCTGTCAGAGGGCCTCGTGTAGTGCAAAACCCCCACATCGGCCCCAGCGTCGGGCACCACGGCACCCGACAGGGAGGCTCGGGCACCAAGGAACAGTGGCCGAGTGCGACACCAACTCACAATGGTTAGGGCCAACAGTAAGCCTCCGAAGGCTAGAGACCACCGCAGGCCCAGAGGTAACGTCCTGGACACAGTACGGACGCCGAACGGATCAACAGGAGGTGCCACGGTCTGACGTCCAGCTGGGCAGCGCAGCAACACACATCGTCCCTTCACCCGAGATTTGCATATTGTGCTCTCCCCCACTAAAGTCCGTCTGTTAAGCACAACATCAAGGAGGATGCCATGAGCGATTTTCAGATGAATCCTGCGGATGTCCAAGAGGCATCAGTACAAATGAGCCGCTTGGTCGACAGAATGTCCGACTTGGAGCTCTCCAAGTCCGATGATTCCTTCGACTGCGGAGACACCGTCGTGCAGGAAGCGCTGGTCTACTTCGTCTCCATGTACAACAAGCGCGGCCAAACGACGCGAACATGGCTCAGTGGATGCTCCGACAGCCTACACGCCACCGCACAAGCATCCGAAGACACCGACGATGAAGCAGCGGAGTTCTTCTCAGCCCTTCGCGCCAAGCTGTAGGAATGAGGCAATCATGTCAACACAGTTTTCACAGCGTTTCCCCGCAGTAACGGGAGACCTTGGCGCAATTTGGTCAAGCCAAAACGAAATCAGAAATCGCAGGCGAGATATTCGCGATTTGGGCACCAGCCTCACCAAGGCTATCAGTACATGTGAAGATTGGACGGGACTCGCTAAAGAGGCCTTTATCCGCAGTGCAACAGCAGAACAAAAAGAGATCAATATTTGGGAAGATGGCTGCCTCCAGGCTGCCGACGCTTTGAAGAGCTACTACTTCACCCTGGAGTGGGTTATCAGCTCAGTCAACAACATTCGCGCCCAAGCAGACGAATTGTGGGAGCAATACCAAGCAATGCCCCCAGAAACCAGATCAAGTCAACACGCTGAGCTTGAGGGCGAACTAGCTTATCTCCAGAAATCCTACGACGATGCGAAACATACCCTGTCAGAAGAAGCGTTGAATACGGCCGCTATTCTCAGAGAAGCCCTCTACTTCACTCCGGAGGATATTCATAATGAAACATCACATGGTCTCGAGCACACGCTCGACTATGGAGATACACGTCCCCTAAGCGACTCAGAGCTTTCAGATATCTTTTCACATTTGGCGGATCCATCGCTCCCCCTCTTCAACATTGATCAAGGACGCATCGGCGACTGTCATTTGCTCGCCTCGCTCAACGCCTACAACCAGACCAAAGAAGGACGCAGGTACTTATCGAGCCTCGTCACTGTACACTACGACTCCAACGGTATAGCCGACGGATTCTTCGTCACTTTGCCTGGATATGACGGCGGCCAACAACGCGTCTTCGTGCAGGACGTCCTCGTTCACGGCAACGGAAACGATACACAGGCGGACATCGCTTCCATCTTCGAAAAGGCCTTCATTCAGTCGCACATGGGGGGAACGCAAGAAAAGTTCCCCTCGTGGGGAGCATCAGGAAGCTTCAGCGCTTGGACAATGAAAGACATCTCCGGTGAGAACGCCACACCGACTTTTAAGGGTGGATTTGATCGAGGCGCCATGAAAGAAGCTGCTGTCAACGGCATCAAAGCGGAGAGACCCGTTGTCGCAGAATCCAGTATGTTCACACATGACACGACCGTCACCACCCCCGACGGGCGTCACGAGAAAATTCAGATTGTCTCCCAACATGCATATACGGTGGTTGGAGCAGACGAGAACGGCGTCACCCTCACAAATCCGTGGGGCCTTAACAATCGCAGCATTAAAGGCACAGGAGACACTGGAGCAACCTTCACGATGAGCTGGGAAGATTTCTACGCAAACTTTGGCGATGTCACCGTTGGGCGTATCCCATGAGCAACAGACCCGCACGCGTCCGCGCCATCGTTGTAGCTGTCCTCGTCCTGGCGTTCGTCATCCCCTGGACCTACGCACACATCACCTACGCCTGGCCCTGGAAAGAAAAATCCACAGGCGAAGCCTGCACCGGCAACTACTACCTCACCCCATACGACAAGCAACGATCCATGAAATTGGGAACCATCCCCGACGGACGCGCCGTCTACATCAGCATCTCCGGAGAAGTCTCCAAGGGACGCCAGCTCGGTTCCTTCGGCCTGTCAGCACGCACCGACAAAGAACACTACGAATTCCTCGGAGGCGCTGTGGATCTCCACCGCGGCGACAGCACCACCATCGAGGGGGTCGGCACCTTCACCCTCAAGGAAGCCCACTCCGACATCGTCTGGTTCACCCCCAACCCAGGAAAAGCAACATTCTGCTTCGACCCAGACCCCACATTCACCTTCCATGATGAGCCCTAACACACATGAGCATCAGACCCACACGCATTCGCACCATCGTCGTGGCCGTCCTCGTCCTGGCCTTCGTCATCCCCTGGACCTACGCACACATCGCCTACGCCTGGCCCTGGAAACGATTCCAAACAGGCACCCTCATTTCCTGCGACGACCAATACTCCATTACCTCTAGACCGGGCCAGTCAGAGCCTCCTTTAGGTTTCCTGCCAGACGGGACCCCCATATTCTTCGGCTCCACGGGAAGAATCAACATGGGAGTCGAGTCTGCCGGAATCTCCCTAGCATCGCAGCGCAATAACCATTTCAGTAACTTTGCCCGGGTCTCACAGCTCCACCTAGGAGAATCTACAACCATCGAGGGGGTCGGCACCTTCACCCTCTCACGCGCCCACTCCCGCATCGTCTGGTTCACCCCCAATCCCGGTGGAGCGACATTCTGCTTCACACCAGACCCGACATTTACCGTCAACCCCTACTTCTGACAGCATGCTGGCAACCACCATCACCACAGAAGCACACCCATGAGCAACAGACCCGCACGCATCCGCGCCATCGTCGTGGCCGTCCTCGTCCTGGCGTTCGTCATCCCCTGGACCTACGCACACATCGCCTACGCGTGGCCCTGGAATGAACAATCCACAGGCGACGCCTGCACCGGCAAGTACTACCTCACCCAATACGACAAGCAACGATCCTGGAAATTGGGAACGCTCTCCGATGGGCGCCTCGTTTTCGTTGGCATAACAGGAAAAGTCTCCATGGGACGCCAGAGCGGTTCCTTCAGCGTATCAGCGCTCACTGGCTACGACCACTACGACTTAATCGGCCAGGCCATAGACCTACACCGAGGCGACAGCGCCACCGTCGAGGGGGTCGGCACCTTCACCCTGAAGGAAGCCCACTCCGACATCGTCTGGTTCACCCCCAACCCAGGAAAAGCAACATTCTGCTTCGACCCAGACCCCGCATTCACCTTCCATGATGAGCCCTAACAAAATCACGGATGACTCCGCCCATCACCACAGAAGCACACCCATGAGCAACAGACCCACACGCATCCGCGCCCTCGTCGTGGCCGTCCTCGTCCTGGCGTTCGTCATCCCCTGGACCTACGCACACATCGCCTACGCCTGGCCCTGGAAACGATTCCAAACAGGCACCCTCATTTCCTGCGACAACCAATACTTGGTGGGAGGTTATCCCAACAAGCCACCAGAACTGTTAGGGCATTTATCGGACGGGGCACCGGTTGATTTCATTGCTGGAGGCGAGATCAACATGGGAGTAGAAACTGGCGACTTCGGCCTGGCTGCACAGAGGGGGAATGACATCGACAACTTCGCCCACTCCCCACAACTCCACTTAGGAGAATCTACAACCATCGACGGAGTCGGCACCTTCACCCTGAAGGAAGCCCACTCCGACATCGTCTGGTTCAC